>JADFYJ010000005.1 GCA_015233115.1 Candidatus Omnitrophota bacterium
TGTTGTTGGTAGTTTTGCCGCCAAAGTTCCTGTATCAGAATACCAGTTTTGAACAATTTGGTTTCCAGCCGTATCATATATCCGGGCTTGTATTTCAAAATTGGGTTTTAGTGTTGTATCCCTGATAGCCAGATATATCACATCTCCCGCATTCGCTACAAAACTATATTTATTTATAGTCGAAGGTGTTGCAATGGAAGACGTTACTGTCTGCCCATAAACAATCGGCGTAGCGGTTGTGTCTGATAGCGCCTTCAATTGGGTATCGGTAAGCTTTGCGCCAGAAGCATTGCCTGATTTATCTTGCGCTTGGGTAATAGCAGGACTGGACGATAATAAGATTAAAAAGGAAGCAATAAGTGAAATTCTTAAGAAGATGTTTTTATAGTTCATCATAGAAGTTAGAGAAATATGTTTCTGAAAGATAAGTAAATATAAAATATATTTATGGATTTGGCAAGGTTAATTTTTTATACGCACAGCGGCGGTCGCCGGGCCAAACTTAAAATTGTGCCGGAATTAAAGATTCGTACGGAATGCGTAACGCATCATGTAATTTTTTTATCATGCCTACAGTCAACGTTCTTTTGTTTCGAAACACTTCGGACACCCGGTTCTGTCCACCCAAATAAGGAGCAATGTCAGAATTTTTTAATCCCATTTGTTCCATCCGAAACTTTATGGCCTCAACCGGAGATGGCGGACATATTGGATAATTTTTTCGTTCATATGCCTCTACTAAAGTAGTTAAAATATCCAGTAAATCTCCATTTTTTGTATTTGGTTTTGCATCCCATATAGACTCAATCGCGTTTAAAGCCGCGTGATAATCTTTTTCTGTTTTTATAGGTTTAATCGTCATATTTATATCTCCTTAACGTTAATTTTATCGTATTGTTTATGTGTTCCGATAAATCGGATATAGATGATTCGAAAATCATACTTAATGGCGGCAACTAACCGATACTTATTGCCACAAATATTAAAAACCACTCTATCATTTCCAATAATGCTGGCAGAACGATAGTGTATTCTTATATCATTTGGTCTTTTCCATTCAGCTTTTTCGGCTTCTTCAAACCACGCTTTTAACGCCTGTTCGCTGTCCGAATATTCAGGTTTAGACCAAAAACTTTTTAAAGTTGATCGCGCAATTATTCTCACGGTTAAAGTATAGCATAACTTCCCGTTTTGGGAAATTATTTTTTAAATCCCGTATTATCTTTATTTTTCTTATACGCGCACTTGCGATCGCCGGGCCAGAATTCATTGAGGATATCCCGGATGGGGACACAGATAAAACTTTTGCCATGGATGGTTTTATGGGGGCCGAAACGGTTGGTGTAATCACTGCAGAAGTATTTGCCGCGTTCGGTTTTGGAGGGTCTTAAATTTTCACAGGGGTCATGTTCGGCCAGGCCGCAGCAAGCGCCGCAGTTTTTACAGATGGCTTCCCATTGTTCAGCTTGTTGTTTTTGTTGTAATAAATAATTATGCTCGTCCATATAATAAAAAAAATAATATTAAAAACTTTACCCCTCACCCTGCCCTCTCCCCTGAGGTTGGAGAGGAGTACTACGTCTTATATAATCGGCGACTTCGTGAATTAATTTTTCTGAATCGCCCCAGCCTAGACAGGGATCAGTGATGGATTGGCCGTAGGCGTTTTGGCCTATGGGTTTTGCCCCTTCGACTAAATAGCTTTCGATCATCAGGCCTCTGACCATATCTTTTAGCAGGGGTGATTCCATTCTGCTCCACATAATTTCGTGAGTAATACGGGTTTGTTGTTTAAATTGTTTATTTGAATTCGAGTGATTCGTATCCACAATAATCGCGGGATTAGGATATCCGCGTTCTTTGTACAATTCTGCCACCCGCGTCAGATCTTCAAAATGATAATTCGCGATTGAGCGGCCAGACAAATTGACCGCTCCCCTCAAAATACAATGGGTCAAAGGATTGCCGGACGTTTTAACTTCAAAACCGTTATAAATATAAACATGGGGCAATACAGCCGCATGAACAGCATTCAGCATGACGGTTAAATCGCCACTGGTCGGATTTTTCATGCCTACCGGGATATCCAAACCGCTTGCGGTTAAACGATGATTTTGATTTTCAACGGAACGCGCGCCCACAGCGACATAACTTAATAGATCCGCCAAATACGGATAATTCGTAGGATATAACATTTCATCAGCCGCCGTTAAACCTGTCTCTTCGATCACACGCAGATGCATACGTCGGATAGCTTTAATGCCTTCTACAATATTCGGAGCCTCATTGGGGTCTGGCTGATGCGCCATTCCCTTATAGCCTTCACCGGTCGTCCGCGGTTTGTTGGTATAAATGCGCGGGACTAAAACGAGAACATCCTTAACCTTTTCCTGTACCTTAGCCAAACGGGAGACATATTCACAAACCGAATTTTCGTCGTCAGCAGAACAGGGTCCGATAATCAGAAGGAATTTATTGTTTTGGCGCGTAAAAACATCCGCGATCTCCTGATCCCGCTCAGCCTTAATGGCTTTAAGCTTAAGACCCATAGGAATATCCCGTAAGATTTCCTCAGGTGATGGAATTTTTCGTATGTATTCGAAACTCATAATTCTATCCTTTTTTAAAGTCACAAAGACACAAGGTCACAAAGTCACAATGTTAAAAAACAATAGTCAAAATATCAGACAAATCAAAAAGAGTAAAAACATATTAAGACGTGCATATTTTATATACATTAGGATGTTTGGCAAGAATTATAATAAGACGGTTAGAAAAAGTTATCCTGATAAGTGTTCGTTGTTTATTTTTTTATAAATGATTTATGAGCCTTTGTGACCTTGTGACTTTGTGTCGTTGTGACCTATGTCTATTAGATTTTTGGAAAAAAGAAAGAGCCGATAAAGCACGGAGCCTACACAGGAGACCCACATGGCGATGGTTCCACATCACGAGGATGTTTTCACATCGCAGGAAACGGCCCAAAAGCCATTCCCTCACTTCGGCAACCCAGCTACCATATTGTCTAACAACCTTGTCATTCGTTCTGTCTAACTGCCCCGGGCGACCAGCGCCTCCGGCGGGCTTCTCGGTCTTCGACAACTTAGGCCTGAAGTTTTGCGCCCCTGGATTTCTCCAGGTTTGCCTTTATCGGCTAGTTAAACTATATCACATAAAAATGCACAAACAAGGCCTGCGGACAGACTAGAAGATAGCGTTTACTTTAAGAATATGAGTCAGAAGTCAGACGTCAAAAGTCAGAAGAAAAACAAAAAATTAATTTAATAAAATTATTTTAGATTTTTGATTGTTAAATTTTCACATCAATCGCTTTTACTTCTGACGTCTGACTTCTGACCTTCTGACTTTTTAATCTGTACTCTCTTCACTAGTCTTGCCATTAAGCGCATCAAAAAATTCGCGGATTTTGCGCGCGTCTTTAACGCCTGGTGATTTTTCTAATGAGCTGGACACATCAATGGCATACGGATTCACAGAGTCAACCGCTTGCCGCACATTATCCGCATTAATACCGCCAGACAAAATGATTGGCTTTTCGAATTTTATATTCTTGAGCAAATCCCAATTAAACACTTCCCCGGTCCCGCCTTCGACGCCTTCCTTATAAGAATCAAATAAATACGCGTCAACCGCATACTCTTTGATCGCTGTAAAGTTAAATAATGGGTCAACGCGGAACGCTTTAATGATTTTGTAATCTTTCATACGTTTGCAATATTGCGGCGTTTCTTTGCCATGCAATTGAATGGTTTTAATACGGGTAAAATTACACACTTCTCGGACTGCTCTTTCACTTAAGTCGACAAAAACTCCGACCGGCGTGATAAAAGGCGGCAAAGCTTCAATCAATTTTCTCGCCTTACTCGGACTAATGTAGCGAGGACTTTTTTTATGAAAAATAAATCCTACGGCCCAAGCGCCATAATACGCCGCTTTTTGCGCGTCTTCATGATTTGTAATACCACAAATTTTAATTCTCATTTAAGGCCTTTCTTTTAAAGTAACCGAGTAACCAAGTGACCGAGTAACAAAGTAAAAAAATTTAAAAAACAAACAAAAAAACCAAACAAAAAACCCTGAAATGGTAAACCTATAAAACTTTTATGGTGCGGGCGATCAGGAGATCGCCCCTACAGCCGCAATTATTCTTTATTATCAATTAATTCTCTTACCTTTGCTCCAATATCCGCTGCACGCATAAAGACTTCGCCGATCAGAACGGCGTGAGCGCCGGCTTGTTGTACGCGTAATACATCCTCATAATTTTTAATGCCGCTTTCTGCAACGATAATTTTATCTCTTGGAATTTTCGGGATCAGGCGTTCACAGACATTTAAATCAACCACGAAAGATTTTAAATCACGGTTATTAATTCCGATGATTTCCGCGCCGCACTTTAACGCCCGATCCAATTCAGATTCGTCGTGGACTTCAACCAAACAATCTAAATCTAATTGATGCGCCACAAAGATAAAATGTTTTAATTCAATGTCCGTTAATATCGCAACGATCAATAATATTGCACTGGCGCCGATATACTGTGTCTCATAGATCTGACCTTCATCTATAATAAAATCTTTGCGCAGGATCGGTGTCCGTAACTGGTCAGCGACTTGCCGCACATACGCGGGTTTGCCTAAAAAATATTTATCTTCTGTTAAAATTGAAAATGCGTCAGCGCCGTTGTCAGAATAAATTTTAGCAATATCTAAAACTTTAAAATCTTCCCGAATCAAACCGAGCGACGGCGAAGCTTTTTTAATTTCCGCGATTAAATTAATGCGCCCGGGTTTTGATATGGCATTCTTAAAGACAGAGTACCGTTTGTATTGCGCCAAATCAATCCGCGCTTTGATACGCCCATAAAATTCGCGGGAAGCTTCAACTTGTTTTTTTTTATGCGCGACGATATCTGATAAAAAATTATTCACAATATTCCCTATTAAATGTTATATAAAAAGTTGTCATCCCCGAGCGCTTAAGTCGGGGATCCATTAATAATAAAACTGGATTCCCGCCTTCGCGGGAATGACATGAATCAGCCGTGTTTTACTTTTCCTTCTCTCTCCAAATCTTCGCGCCTACCTTTATTAATTTCTCGTCAAGATCTTCATAACCGCGTTCCAGATGGTAAATACGGTGGATTTCGGTGGTGCCTTTGGCCATTAAACCGGCGATTAATAATGCGGCGGAAGCGCGCAAATCAGAAGCCATAATTGGAGCGCCATGCAAACATTTGACGCCCTGCACAATCGCGGCAGTCCCTTCACGACGGATATCCGCACCCATACGGTTTAATTCAGCGATATGGATAAAACGATCCGGATACACTTTATCCGAAATGATACTCACCCCTTCAATTGTCGCCATAAAAGCCATAAACTGGGCTTGCAAATCTGTTGGAAATCCCGGGTAAGGATAAGTCGTTACGCTGACTGGTTTATATTTTCCGTTATGTTCTATTTTAATATCTCCCTTTTCATCGTATACGCGGACGCCGGCTTGAGCTAAACGGTCAACTAATGACGATAAATGTTTAATATCCGTGTTTTTAATTGTTAAATCACTGCGCGTTGCCGCGGCTAAAAGAATATAGGTCCCGGCCTCAATACGATCTGGGATTATTTCATACGTGACGCCTTTTAGTTTTTTAACTCCGGTAATTCTCAAACACGGGCTTCCTTTACCTTCGATTTTCGCGCCCATAGCAATTAAAAAATTTGTAAGATCTTCAATCTCTGGTTCACATGCCGCGAATTCAACTGTAGTCACGCCTTCGGCTAAAACTGCCGCCATCATGACATTCGCGGTCGCTAAAACGGATGAGCCAAAAACACCGCCGAGAAAAATATTATTACCGACTAATTTCTTCGCTGTCGCTATAACATACCCGCCGTCAACTTCAATTTTTGCGCCTAAAGCTTCAACCCCTTTAATATGCAAATCCACCGGGCGGATCCCGATAACACAACCGCCGGGTAAAGAAACCTTGGCTTTTTTTAATTTTCCCAGCAACGGACCCAACACGCAAAATGATCCACGCATCGTTGACACTAATTCATAATCCGCGATATAACTGGCTTTTTTACCAGCTTTAACTGACAAAGTTCCGTTGGTAAAATCGACTTCTTTCCCGAGAGACTGCAATAATCTAATCATGGTACGGGTATCGCGTAAATTCGGCACTCGTTTAATAATGATTGGATCATCCGTCAATAACGTGGCTGCCAAAATCGGCAGACTGGAATTTTTTGATCCGCTGATTTTAACTTCGCCTTTCAGCGTGTTCCCCCCTTTTAGCATTAAAACATCCATTTAATGACTCCTTTTAAAAAGTATGTAGTATGTGGTATGTCGTATGTGGCAAAAAAATTGGTAATAAACAACAAAAAAATAATAAACGACTAATGAACGGATGAAAAGCACAAAAAATAATTTTTATTTAAAATAACATTTAACTTCTTTTAGTAAAAAAATTAAACATTTAATTATTATCTTTTTGAATTGTTATTTTATTTAAATTCTTAGCAATCGCTTTTACCACATAGGACATACCACATACTACATACGGTTTTTATAATCCGTATAAACAATTCGTTTTACACCTGTATAATCTAAAATCGATTGCGGTTCGGAAAAGCATTTTATATTTTTTATTATTTGAGCAACATCGTTGAACTGGCCATCTCCCAATTCCATAATCAAGCGGCCGCCAGGTCTTAAAATTTTTTGTGATCCATCGACGATAATTCTATAAAAATCTAAACCATCTATTCCCCCGTTTAACGCCAGTGCAGGCTCTTGCTGAACATCATGTGGTAAACTCGCCATATGACCAGTCGGAATATACGGAGGATTAGAAATAATCATATCAAAAAAACGCTTATGTTGCCATGCTGATAACAAAAATTCCTGCATATCACTGTTAATGAGCTCAACCATCTTACTCACGCCATTCAGCTGAATATTTTTCAGCGCTACTGACAATGCGTCCGCTGACCGGTCAACGGAAAAAATTTTCAGGCGTGGACATAGTTTAGCTAGCGTTATCGCGATATTTCCTGAACCCGTTCCCAAATCCAAAACCGTAATGTTTTGATTCTGCAGAGAGTTTAAATATTCTACGGCTGATTCCACCATAATTTCCGTTTCCGGGCGGGGAATCAAAACAGCGGGATTGACCAATAAATTCGTTCCCATAAAATCGCAAGAACCTAAAATATATTGCAGGGGTTCGCCATTATTAAAACGACCAAGCAGGTCATCATATAATTTTTGTTGATCAGGATTTAATTTTTTCGGTTGGGTATAAAGATCTTGTCTGCGGCACTTTAAAATATGAGTTAAAATTTGCTCATTTGCGTTCATTGAGCGAATCCTCAGCATCCGCTTGAATCAGGGCGTCGGTCAATTCATCTAAATCACCGTCTAGCATGGTATCTAAACGATGGCTGGTAAAACCAATTCGATGATCCGTAATGCGATGATCAGGGAAATTATAAGTACGAATTTTATCGCTCCGGTCTCCGGTTCCGATTTTTAACCGGCGGTCCTGAGATTCCTTGGCCATCTGATCACTTTTGTATTTATCCAGTAAACGCGTGCGCAAGACCCGCATGGCTTTATTTTTATTTTTAAGTTGAGACCTTTCATCCTGGCAAATAACCACTAATCCGGACGGAATATGAGTTAAGCGTACAGCTGAGTCCGTGGTATTAACACTCTGCCCTCCCGGGCCGGACGAACGAAAAATATCGATACGAAGATCAGACGGATTAATTTGCACTTCAATTTCTTCGGCTTCGGCCATAACCGCCACAGTCGCGGCGGAGGTATGAATGCGTCCAGACGCTTCTGTCGATGGTACCCGCTGAACCCGGTGCGCGCCGCTTTCAAATCTTAACCGTTTTTCCGCTCCCTTACCGCTGACGCTAAAAATAATTTCTTTGAACCCGCCGGTCTCGGATTCATGAGAATCCATCATCTCAACTTTCCATCCCTTGCGATCCGCGAAACGGGTGTACATCCGGAATAAATCCGCGGCGAATAAACTCGCTTCCTGCCCGCCGGTTCCCGCACGGATCTCGACAATCATGTTGCGGTTTTTTTCTTCAGCTTTAGGATTTAAAATGGCGTCAATGCGGCCGCGAATATCTTCCTGACGGGCGCGAAGATCATTTAATTCCTCTTTAGCCAGGGCTTCAAACTCGGGATCTTGCTTGTCTTTAAGCAAAAGTTCCAGGTCTTGCTCTTGCTGGAGCATGGTCTGGAACTCTTTGCCTAAGTTTACTAAAGGCGTTAAATCTGAATATTCTTTAGCTAATTTTTGATATTGTTCCTGATCATTAATGATCGCGGAATCAGCAAGAAACTTCTCGAGCTCAAGATAACGTTGTGCGGCTTTCTCAAGCTTATCTAACATAAGAAATTACTTTTTACCTTTTGCGAACTTCTTTTGGAATTTCTCAATACGGCCTGCTGTATCCAATAACTTCTTCTCACCCGTAAAAAACGGATGACAATTAGCGCAGATCTCAACGCGAATGTTGGGTAAGGTCGAACTAATATGAACGACATTACCGCAAGCGCACGCGATGGTGGTTTCCTTGTAATCAGGATGAATAGCACTCTTCATATCTTTTTAAATCCTCCCTTGATAATTTTTGTCTTAAAAGAGGTCACAAGTATACATTAACTTATTTTATTTGCCAATACTTTTTATTAACTATTATGATTCACGGTTTAAATTGGCTAAAAAGTCCGCGTTCGTCTTATATTTGCTAATACGATCGATTAATAATTCCATGGCCTCGGCGGAATTAAGATCATTCATGGCCTTACGCAATAACCAGGCACGCTGTAAATCAGAATCCGGCATAAGCTTTTCTTCATGACGGGTGTTCGACCGTTTGATATCAATAGCTGGATAAATACGGCGTTGAAACAAATTACGATCTAACTGCAATTCCATGTTACCGGTTCCTTTAAATTCTTCAAAAATAACTTCGTCCATGCGGCTTCCGGTATCAACCAGGGCGGTCGCGATGACGGTTAAACTGCCGCCTTCTTCCAATGCCCGGGCAGCGCCGAAGAAGCGTTTCGGACGATGTAACGCGTTAGCGTCCACACCACCGGTCAGAATTTTACCGCTGTGCGGGACAACCGTATTATACGCGCGAGCTAGACGGGTGATACTATCCAAAAGAATAACCACATCGCGTTTATGTTCAACTAAACGTTTGGCTTTTTCCAAAACAATTTCCGCGACCTGAACGTGACGATCTGCCGGTTCATCGAATGTGGAAGCAATAACTTCACCCTTCACACTACGCTGCATGTCCGTAACCTCTTCCGGACGTTCGTCGATCAGTAGAACCATTAAATGAATCTCTGGATGGTTGGTCGTCATGGCATTAGCAATCTTCTGCAATAAAACCGTTTTACCGCTGTACGGCGGAGCGACGATCAATGCGCGCTGACCTTTTCCGACCGGGATCAAAAGATCAATAATCCGGGTTGAAGGCTCTCTTTGATCATTTTCAAGCTTGATCCTCTCGAATGGATATAATGGCGTCAGATTATCAAAAAATATTTTATCTTTACAATCTTCAGGATTTTCAAAGTTCACAGCTTCAACTTTAAGAAGCGCGAAATATTTCTCGCCTTCTTTAGGAGGACGAATATGCCCGCTGACCGTGTCACCGGTCTTTAAATCAAACCTGCGGATTTGCGACGGAGAAACATAAATATCATCCGGACAAGGCAGATAATTGTAATTCATACTGCGCAAGAAACCAAAACCTTCAGGAAGGATCTCGAGCGTCCCTTCGCCAAACATCATACCGGCCTTTTCCGCTTGAGCCTGGAGGACACGGAAGATCAGATCCTGCTTACGCATACCGCTGACGCCGCTTAAACCCACGCCCTTCGCGAAATCGGTGAGCTCAGACATCTTCATATTTTTTAATTTCGTAATGTCCATTTGATTCACGGAGTCAGGAATAATATCCTTTTCTCTCGGTGAACGTTCTGATCTTTCCGGTCTGTCTTTGGCAGTTTTTTCAGCCATGCTAACTTCTCCCTCTTTCACAGGTTTTTTATTTTCTTCTTTATCATCTTTAATTACTCGCCTAGTTCGGGTTGTATCTTTTTCCATAATTTTTTTACGTCAACTCTCAATTGGTTAATTGTTTGGTTATTATATATTTTAACGTCAGCTCGACGGATTTTTTCAGTTAAAGGCATTTGTGCCGCGGCGCGCAATTTAGCTTCCTCTTCAGATATCCGCAATGATTTCATCGCACGGGTGACTTGAATATCCTTTTTTGCGGCTACGACCACAACCAGATCACATATTTTATCTATTCCGGCCTCAAACAAAAGCGGCACATCTAAAATAAAAACTTTTGTACTCTTTTGTGCAGCTTTAATTTTTTCCCTGATGACTCGGCCAACAGCGGGATGTATAATCTTTTCTAACGCGGTTAATTTTTTAGGGTCATTAAATACGATCCCCGCAACTTTCTTACGGTCAATCGTACCATCTCTCAATATCTCTGCCCCCAACAAACCCACCACGGCTTTAAAACAACTTCCACGACGATGTAGCGTCTGCCGGGCCATTTTATCCGCGTCCAAAATATCTCCACCCAGCTCCGCTAACAAAGCCGCGACTGTGGATTTTCCTGTGCCTAAACTGCCGGTGACACCGATAACAAACATTGGTATATCTCAACGTATTTTTTTGCTGAATTATCCCAGGGAAATTCTGAACTAAAAGCATTCCCAATCAATTTTTCAAAATGCTCTTTTTGGTGAAAAAGATCAACAGCTTGCCGCAGATTCCAGACAAATGACGCCTTATTGTTCCGTTCAAATAAAAACCCGTTGCCCGCTCCGATTTCCTTATTATAATGGGTCACAGTATCAACCAACCCGCCAGTATAACTAACTAGAGGAATCGTTCCATATTTTAACGCGATCATCTGACTTAAACCGCAAGGCTCAAACAAAGAAGGCATTAAAAAAATATCACTGCCCGCGTACACCTGATGCGCCAGATCTTCCGCGAATTCGATAGCTACCGCGAATTTATTACGATAGCGGCCTGACTCTGCGTTTAAACGGTTGATCAAGTCCTGCTGTCCTAAACCTTGAATAACCAGCTGAATATCCATTCCCATTATTTCCGGCAAAGCTTGCAGAATAAGATCAAAACCTTTTTGGTGAGAAAGACGACTGACCACACCCAAAAGCGGAACATCAGAACGCTGAGGCAAATTTAACCTCTGCTGTAATGCCAATTTCGTGGCCGCTTTTCCTTCCTTATAATTCTCAGGAGAAAATGGATGATCTAAATACTTATCTTTCGCAGGATCCCAAACTTCATAATCCAAACCATTAAGCACGCCCATAATCTTTTGACGATGATGGCGCAGGACATTATCCAAATTATTACCAAAATCTTTGGTCTGGATCTCTTTAGCGTATTGAGGACTAACGGTTGTAATTTCGTTCGCGCAAATGATGCCGGCTTTAAGCAGATTAATACTTCCGTAAAACTCTAACAAATTTGGGTGAAACAATTCAGAACCTAAATGCAATTTCCCATAAAGTTGTTTTGGAAAAACTCCCTGATAGGCGATATTGTGGATCGTTAAAAGGGCTTTAGTTTGCGTATAAAATGTATCACATTTATACCAATGTTTCAAGTACACAGGTATTAACGCTGTTTGCCAATCATGACAATGAAAAATGTCGACGGGATTTTCAAAATCACGAAACGTATCTAAAGCCCGCTGACAAAAATATTGGTACCGATCCAGATTATCTCCATAATCGCCGCGGCTATCCGAATAGATCCCGTCCCGCATATAATACGTATCATGAATTAAGAAATAGACTTTAATATTTTTGCCGATGGTAGTCCGCAAAATATCCGGCTTCACCTGTTCCATCGGAAAATTTTGTGAAGCAACCTGTTTATAATAAGGCATAAAAATACTCACCTCATGCCCCAGCCGCTCTAACGCCAAAGGCAGACTACCGCAAACATCCGCCAACCCGCCGGTCTTGGCAAAAGGAAAAACTTCAGAAGCGCAAAAAACAATATGCATAATTTGATATCCTAATTTTAAGTATGTAGTATGTGGTATGTCGTATGTCACAAAAAAACGTTTAAAAAACGAAAAATAAAAAACAAAAATTAAAATTTATAAAACATTTTTATCAAATATCTATTTTTTATTCCTAACATACTATATGTAACATTCTTTGTATTTCTTTCCAACAATCGCTTTTCACGGTGACAATAATACACTATTTCATTATCAAGTTTTCTTCACACCAATCGCTTTACTACATACGACATACCACATACTACATACCTTTTTAGTACATTTCTGCCCAATTGTGTCCTGATTTAACAGTGACGACGATGGGAACAGATAATTTTAAAGGGTTTTCCATTAATTCGGTGACCATTTTTGTAAGCTCTTCCTTTTCTGATTTGACCGTATCAAATACTAATTCATCATGAACTGTAAGAATCATTTTGGAACTTAATTTCTTTTTATTCAACTCATAAAAAATCTGCACCATAGCCATTTTGATCAAATCAGCGGCTGACCCTTGTACGGGGGTATTAATAGCTTGCCGCTGGGCAAATTGACGGATTGAATTATTGGTATTATTAATTTCCGGAATATACCGGCGGCGGTTCAGTAAAGTGACCACATATCCTTTTTCTTCACATTCTTTAATCGTCGCGTCCATATATTCTTTAACTCTAGGATACGTCACAAAATATCGGTCGATGAAATCCTGAGCTTCTTTAAAGCTGACGTTCAAGTCCCGCGCTAAACCATACGCACTCATGCCATAGACAATGCCAAAATTAACCCGTTTAGCCGAATACCGCATGTCTTTCGTCACTTGATCTTCTTTCACTCCAAACATTAAAGCGGCGGTCCGCTGATGGATATCCAGGCCTTCCTTAAACGAACGCGTTAATTCTTCATCATGAGACAAATGTGCCAAAATCCTAAGCTCAATCTGCGAATAATCAGCCGCAACCAAAATCCGGTTTTTATCCGACGGAATAAAAGCTTTCCGGATCTCCCTCCCCAACTCTGTCCGAATGGGTATGTTTTGTAAATTCGGATTACGCGAGCTAAAACGGCCTGTTTCAGTTCCCGTCTGAAAAAATTCTCCGTGGACCCGCCCGGTCACGCTATTGACCAGCTTTGGCAAAGCATCAATATAAGTGGATTTCAATTTCGCGATCTGCCGGTATTCCAGGATCAAAGCCGGAAATTCATGATCTTTGGCTAATTTTAAAAGCACTTCTTCATCCGTCGACAATCCAGTCTTAGTCTTTTTTCCCGCCGGTAATTTTAATTTCTCAAATAATATTTGGCTCAATTGTTTGGGTGAATTTAAGTTAAATTCCTCACCCGCAATGGTGTATAATTTTTTCTGCAGTTCACCAATCTTTTGCTCACAAGATTTAGAAAAATCATGGAGAAAATCCACATCAATGCAAATCCCTTCTTTCTCCATATCCGCCAATACTTCAGCCAAAGGCATCTCAATGGTGTTAAACAACTTAAGCAAAGTCTTTTCTTCCAACTCCCGTTTCAACGGAAGATATAAATCAAACGCGGCTTGAGTCATAGACGCGGATTTTGCCTTCTCATCCAGGGATATTTTTAAATATTTTGCGACTAATTCATCCATGGTATGCACAGTTTGCGCAGGAGATAATAGATAAGAGGCCAAAAGAATATCAAAACATTCTCCCTTTAATCTTTGACCCTGGGTCAAACACAAACGATGAAAACGTTTTATATCATACGTAACTTTAACCACTCCGGCATCCTCTAAAAGAGGTGCTAACAATTCAAACCGTTCAACAGACAGGTTAAAAATCTGCTCTCCACCCGCAGAAATCATCAATTGTTTTGCGAATAAAACATCCGCTTGATCGTCTTCCCCTGAAAGCATCACTGCGGCAACCCCGGCATCCCGGCATTTACCTATTAAAGTCAAAATTTCATTTTTCCCTGCTAGCTCAATAATGCGGATTTTCTTGGATGGTTGGTGCTCGACGGCATCTTCGACAGAGAATTCTTCAGCAAATTTACGAAACTCTAATGTTTTAAAAATTTCGTACAGTTCCGTTTTATTGGGTGGTTCAATTTTCATTTGTCCCAAATCCAAATGAAATGGAACTTGAGTATTTAAGACCGCCAATTCTTTGCTTAATTGTGCCTGATCTTTTTGGGTCAAAAGCTTCTCCCGCAATTTCTCACTTTTAACCTGATCCACGGATTCATAAATTTTTTCCAAAGATCCAAATTCAGTCAACAAATTAACCGCCGTGACTTTACCGACACCTTTCACTCCTGGGATGTTGTCTGAACTATCACCAGCTAGCCCGATATAATCCGCGATGGCGTCCGGATAAACTCCCATTTTTTCCTTAACTTCTTCCCTGCCGAACAACACGTCTCGGCGCGGGCTAAAAACTTTGACCACATCATCCACTAATTGAAACATATCTTTGTCATCTGAAATTATTACAGATTCAACCCCCTGTTTAGCCGCGTCTTTAACCAAGGTTGCGATAATATCATCGGCTTCAAAGCCGCCTAGCTCAAATGAGGGAATATTAAACGCACCAACCACCTTTTTAATAATGGGAATTTGCTCTAACAATTTTTCCGGAGTCGGCGGACGCTGAATTTTATAATCCGCGAATTTTTCCTGACGCTGAGTCTTTTTCTTGGAATCGAAACAGATAGCCAAATATTCCGGCTTAAAATCCTTTAGAATTTTTCTTAAAATATTTACAAACCCGAACACCGCGTTGGTCGGCTGACCAGAACTGGTTGTCAGTTCCTGGATTGCATAGAACGACCGATAGCATAAAGCATGCCCATCAATTAAATAAACTTTTTTACGTAATGTAGTCAAGGGTGGTTATTTCTTTGTATCAGATAACGTGGTGAGTAAATCTTCCAACTCTTTTTTCGCTGAATCAGGATCCCCTGATTCTAATTTTTTAATTGCTTCTCCTGAATAAGTTTGAACAGTTTTATTAGCTTGGGATTCTTCTGCCTGTTTCAAAAGCTGAGCGCTTTTACTATCGCTAGGGATCAACTTGATAGCCCACTTAAACTCATTGGCCGCTTTTTTAAAATCTCCGGCATCCATCGCGGCTTTTCCATTATCAAAATGCTCTTGATTAAATTTAATACGATTTTCAAATTCCTGATAATCCGCTTCATTCCATGATGGATGGATCTTCGCCGCTTTACTGGTATCAATAAAATCTTTATTAGGAATATTTTTCATGGCCTGCTTTAACTGGGCTTTTGCTGAAGCATAATCCCCTTCTTGAATTTTTTTTGATGCTAAATCTGCCGCTTGTTTGACCGTATTTTGGGCTAAAGCAAACTCGACTTTTTTCCGGTCTTCCATGACTGCAGGATTAGCTGGGACTAATTGCAAAGAAGCATCCAACTCAGACCGTGCCGACTCAAGATTTCCCTGAGCTAATGCGTCTTTTCCTTTAAAATAATGCTCAATCGCCTTTAAAACATGTTCGTCCGTCTGTCTAAAAATAACGGCTTTAGTTTCGGAATCGAGGTCTCTGATCCCAGGCTGTAACGCATCAGGAACTAACAATTTCTGCCATTGGGCATATGCTTCATCCCTGGCTGTTTTATAATTCAGATTTGCCGGCTCTAAAATTAGAGTATAATCAAAAACCTGCACCGCCCTATCATATTGTTTGTCATTATAAAATTTCAACGCGATCAGGCTTAAATCTTTAGCTGTCTTCCCTTGATATTCTTTCGGAATAGCCGGAACTGGCGGAGTCGCCATCTCTTGTTCCAGCCAACGCGCCTGTACTTGACGCACCCACATATCTTGAGAGGGATCTAAAACCAACAACGCTTCTTTGGCTTTCTTGGCCCAAGAATCTTCCCGACCAGACAGCGCATAACGTTGCTTCAAATAATGAACAGCCTTTAATATATTTCCGGTTTGTTTATAAAGCAAGGCTAGATTCATATAGGCAGGTAAATATTTCGGGCCAACCTTGATTGATTCTAAATAATATTCTTCCGCTTTTGGCGCATTGCCCGCCTTTTCATAGAGAATACCCAGATCATTGTAAAGCGCCGGATTGTCTGCACCCAGCGACACGGCTTTATTATAATTTTTTAAAGCTTCCAGATAATCCTGAGATTGCATCGCCGCGTAACCTTTGACACGGTATTCATCGATAGATAACTCTTTTAAATCAGCCCAAACATGAGCGGAAAATAAAAAAGATACACCCAAGACTAGAAAAGCACGAACGATTAATTTCATAATGTTACATTAACGTCTTTTCCTATGAAGTTCAAGTATTTATCAAATTCTTTTCGTAGATTAACCAGCACACAACCGACAATAATTCCCTCTAAAATAAACATTTTTTTAAACTCGTTTTTATCCTTATCAAAATATTCCTTAGTCTCAACCTGCGGACGCGTTAACAACTCTCCAATACAATCGATCGTTAATTCTCCCAAGTCAAAATGATCATGAATAAGCATAACCTCAGCTCCTAGCTCGCTCGGTTCAAAAGACGAGTTATTTTCTTTCGCTATAATTTGCTCAGTCATAAGTTCTGCCTGCTGATTTTGACTGAATTTTAAATGGCCGCGAATCATACCAACCGGATCTACCGCAAAAACCCCATCTTCTCCCGTTTGCAGCATTTCATTGACAATAATTTGATCATGCATTTCCATAGCACTATCATAAAATAAACGAAGATCTTCAGGCTGACCATCAAAAAGAACTAAATCGGTTGCGTAAACTTTACCGGAATCCAGGCGTACTGCTTTTATTTCCGCATCACCCAAAATTTCATTGATCGGGTTAGCCGTCTCCACTTTAATCCGTTGATGTAAAAGCTGAGCGAAAAACCAATCACTTACTTCATCACTAAATACACGATTCAAGAAACCTTGGTCAGATTGGACCAACAAAACATCACTGCGCTTTTGACTAAAATAACACGCCAGATCAAATCCCATCAGATCATCAGATACAATCGTAATATTTTCCGCAAAAGAAAATTTCTCGATCACTGTTGCGACAGCTTTTTTCTTACGGGCGTTAAATAAGCCGGTCTTAGTAATTCCCTTAATATCAGGAAATTTATTTTTCGGCATTTCCGTGATAATAAGCCAGTCATAATCCAACTGGTTTTTATTTTCTGTAAATATTTTTTTCCGTGAGGTATTGATGCGGCTGATCTCTTGATCAAAAAAAACATTCACTTTTTGTGATTCAAAAAATTCAGCAGGCTGGATAGCCGGCCATTCAGCCTGTTCTATATTTTTTTGGTGAGATAAAAATTGGCGCTCATACGGCAAAAATCCGTCGAACAAAATCAGACTGATGTCGCCCGCGTAATTTTTTTTCCGAAGTTGGTCGATTAATTTAACAGCAACCGGAGAAGAACCCAAGATCACTACTTTTGACATAAAACCCCTTTGAAGTAACAGAGTAACAGAGTAACCGAGTAACAGAGTAACCGAGTAACCAAGTAACAAAGTAAAAACTAAATAAACCGCGTGCCCCATAAACAAGGTTTACGTTTAAACTGAATCCCAGAGCGAGTTTCCTTGGCGGTTTGGCCATCGCCCCAGATTCATCATGCCCACGCGTCGCCAAGGTTGTTTGAGCGAGGGATTTAGTTTAAATGCAAACCGCCCAACCCACGCGCTTAAATAAATGGTGTCAGATCTCAGTCGCGAAACAGTTTGCTTCAGGTTAAAGCCTTGCGCTGGAAAATTAGCTACCGTACTATTCCAAACTGAGATCAGACACCGATTATCAGTTTAAAAGCTTCAATGCTGTTGCGCATGAGCATGACTGACGTAACTGGCCCTACTCCGCCGGGAACTGGCGTAATAAATGCCGCGCGTTTTTGCGCGTCCTCAAAATCAACGTCACCAACAATCTTGCCATTCACCTCATTAATTCCCACATCAATCACTATCGCGCCTGGTTTGATCCATGATCCTTTGACTAACGCAGCTTTTCCAACAGCAACGATTAATACATCAGCTTGCTCTACATGTTCAGCCAGTTTTCCAGCCCGGCTCGTGCCGATATGACACACAGTCACAGTTGCCAGCTCACGCAATAACAGCAAGCTCAAAGGTTTTCCGACAATCTGGCTATCCCCGATAATAACCACTTCCTTGCCTGATAAATCCACGCCGGTAGACTTAAGATGTTCCATGACTGCCGCAGCTGTGCAGGGGATCAAAGTCGGATTGCCCAATAAAAGATTGCCGATATTCGCAGCATTAATGCCTTCAATGTCTTTATTTAATTCAATCAAATTGGCCGCATCACTAAAATGAATATGCGCCGGCACCGGTTTGGTAATCATCACACCCGTTACCCGGTCGTCTTCATTTAAGGCTAAAATCAAAGAACACAAATGTTCCTGTGTGACATCCAAAGGCAAGGACATAAGCTCATAATCAATACCCACAAACCCCGCGGCCTTGCGCTGTGAATTCATATACGCCGAAGAATCCGGATTTTCACCAACCATAATGTTGACAATTTTAGGTACAACGCCATATTTGGTTTTAAGGGCAACAACTTCAGCCTTTAAACCTTCCTTGATCTTCTGTGCTAATTTTTTGCCATCTAAAATCATAATAAAACCTTTGCCCCATGAAAACCGGCTGATAATAATTCCACGCCGATCTCAACATCCTGAAATAAATTTTTATTTCCAACCGGCACAAGTTTCGCGGCCAAAATCGTTCCATCGCAGCATAATTTCATAATCAGCTTTGGAATAGCTTTACTTTGTCGATCCGCGACCCGCTTCTCCGCTGCTGTCCCCTGCCGGGCTTTAACGACCAGCTCATATGCTTCCGCGTCTTTATCAACCAGCGCCAATAATCCCAGCTTAACAGCTTTGATTTTTCTCACAATCAAGCTGATCTTTTTTTCAACACTTTTGGACGAACTTTTACCCAAAGAATAGTTAGCTGCCATCTCAATCAATCCGGCACCCAAAGCTCCTGCTAACGCAGACGCAGACCCGCCGCCCGGCGCAGGCTTACGTTCGCCCAACACATCCAAATATTCAGATAATGTAAAATGATTAAATTTTTTCATAAAATTTATGGGTTAGTTATATTCGAGGATTCCCTTAAAACCGACATCATCTTAACCAAAAGCCAAACATTGTGCAATAAATATTCAAAATGTTTTTTTATTTTTTGACACATCTCTTGCCATTGTATTTTTTGTATGGCATACTTTAGTTGCCACGGAACAAATTAATTTCTATAAAACTACTCTTGCTGGAAAACCCGTATTAACATTAAATTTTTCAATCTACAAAAGGAGACTTCCAATGAAAAAAAATTGTTTATTAATGTTTGTTGCCTGCATGGTCTTATGTTCTACGGCGTGGGCAGATTTTGTATTAAAACCAACTATTAATATTTTCAAGGAACCAGCTAACAGCGCAAAATACGTTGAACTATATCTTAGCTTAGACAATTCATCCGACCAGCCAGTTAAATTAAATCTCGATGATGCAACTGTTGTTTTTACATCATTAAGAACTGGTGAGACTAAAACTTTCTCATCAACAGGCACCATGCCCGGTTCATTTCCTTCATTTACAGTTGCGCCCCATAGCCTTCAATTATTACCACACACGTTTAATTCCGCATGGTATTCTTCCGCGCCTATTACAATTCAAATAGGAGGAAAAGGGTTGAAGCCAAATGAAAGATATTCGATTAATGTTCGCATGAAATTAACCGATACCGGAAAATACATTTATTACAGCACATATTTTTATACTTATTCGGATTTAAAAAGAATTCAATAGCATTGTCGTGCAGATCAATAAATTAAAATTAAAAAAACTATAACCAAGGAGCTCATCATGAAAAAAATTTTTTTAATCTTGTGCAGTGTTTTATTGATGTCATCAATGGCGTGGGCAGATCAAAATCAAATCATTGGCAAACTCGTTATCGATAACATGATAAAAAATTCTGGATCAACCCTCACTGTTGTTTTTAACATTGAAAACTATACGGATGCTTTTTGGACGATCCCCTGGGAACCCGGATACGCCTATACTTATGTTATCCTTAATACCAAGGATGTAAATACTGGTATCTCAGGAAAATTACCTTATTCCAATGTGCCATATGTAGGGCCTAACAGCACTGCCGCTTTTGGTATTGGGACCATTCCGTTGATAGATAAAAATAAAAAACCGCTTAAACCAGGGACATATCGAATTTTTATAAGCGCGACTCAATTCGGAAAAGTAAAAGACGGAGTTAAACTCGGCACAGTTAACATTAGTGCAGAAGCCGCTTTTCGTATTACTAACCCATAAAGACACTTTATGCCTAATAACATCCTAAAAACCGGAATCTTACTACAGATTCCGGTTTTGTTATAAAAACAATTCGGGCCAGCCTGCTGGTAGACAGGAAAAGCTACAATTTTATTTCTTAAAAAATAACCGTTGGACCACCGCGTCGGTGGACCATTAGTCCACCGACGCGGTGGTCCAACGGTTATGCCCAAAAAGCGTCTTTTATTAGTTCGATTTTGGCTTTATCTTCAAACTCAACCATAATTCCGATGACGTCAAAACGGATAGATATATCTGTTAATTTATTTTCCATTAAATATAATTTAGCAAGTTTAATAATACGTCTTTGTTTCGATGGAGTGATGGCTTCAAAGGGAGAACCGAATTCATCATTATGACGGGTCTTAACTTCAACAAAACACAGATATTCCCCATCTTTAGCAACTATATCAACTTCTCCGGTACGTATCCGGTAATTGACTTGAATAATATCGTACCCCTGGTCGATCAAATGCGCGACCGCTAATTCTTCTCCGTGATTGCCAAAATCTTTGTGATTCATAATGAAAAAGTATTTTTTCCCGGATTCCCGCTTTCGCGAGAATGACATATCTGAAATTGGTTGCCTAAACCCTACCCATCCATCGCTTTTTTACTACATACGACATGCCACATACTACATACCATTATTTTATATTTTAAACGTTCTTCTATGTATTGGTGAAAAACCAAATTTTCTTACGGCTGCTTTATGTTCAACCGTCGGATACCCTTTATGGCCTTTAAAACCATATTCCGGATAAATTTTATCATACTCAAGCATCATCCGGTCTCTCGTCACTTTCGCGATAATCGACGCGCAGGAAATCGCCGGCACCAGGCTGTCCCCTTTAACAATAGTTTCAAACGCAAACGGGAGTTTCGTTTTAAAACGATTCCCGTCAATCAATAAACAAACACGTTTGTGAAACACCTGATCTGTCCGCCAATCCATATTCATTTTGGACAACAAATCCTCCACCGCTTTATTCATAGCAACAAACGTGGCTTCTAAAATATTGATTTGATCAATAATTTTTTCATCCGCCATCCCTACCCCATAAACCGAATGAGCGCAAATTTCCTCAAACGCTTTTTCACGTTGAGACTCAGATAATTTTTTGGAATCATTGATACGGCAAGAAAATTGATGGGATTTTAAATGCACTGCGGATGAAACAACAGGGCCGGCTAGGGGTCCCCTGCCGGCCTCGTCAATACCTATAACAATGTCAAAGCCCTTTGCACAGGCTTCAGCTTCGTAATTATGCATCCACTTTTTTGGTAAGAGTTGCTTTTTTCCCGGTTCGTCCGCGCAAATAATACAATTTGGAACGCTTGGTAACACCCTGGCTCACCACAGTCAAACTATCAATCAAAGGTGAATTGATGGGAAAAATTCTTTCTACGCCTTCACCAAAAGAAATCTTACGGACTGTAAAACAAGAATTGATGCCCGTGCCTTTGAGCTTAATAACAGTCCCCTCGAAAGGATGCAAGCGGGTCTTTTCTCCCTCTTGAACTTTAAATTTCATTTTGATGGTATCGCCCACTGTAATTTTAGGAAGATTGGTGCGGATACTTTTAGCGCTAATGTTCTTAAGTGCTTCCCCTGCGTTCTTTATCATTTTACTTTATCCTTTTAACTTTTTACTTCTTACTTTTTGATAATATCAGGCCTAAATTTTTTAGTTTTCGCCACCGCCTGCTGGTGTCGCCATTCTTCTATGGCTTTATGATTGCCCGATAATAACACATCAGGAACTTTTTTGCCACGAAAATTTGCCGGACGCGTATATTGCGGATATTCCAACAAATTATGCTCGAAACTCTCGGTTTCCAACGACGCTTCTTTTCCCAATACTCCGGGAATAAGCCGCACCACCGTATCGACCACAACCATAGCCGGAAGTTCGCCGCCAGTCAGCACATAATCCCCAATCGAAACGCATTCATCCACGACGAGGTCACGCACCCGTTCATCAATGCCTTCATAATGACCGCATATAATAACTAAATTTTTTTCATTTGACAAGTGTTTTGCTAAACTTTGTTTCAAAACCGTTCCGCTAGGGCACATGAGCAAAACCTTGCATTTCCTGCGGCCTTTAATCTTTTTGACCGCGTCCACCAAAGGCTGAGCCAGCATCACCATCCCCGGCCCCCCGCCAAACGGCCGGTCATCTACCTTGCGGTGCTTATCATCCGTGTAATCCCGAAGATCATGGACAGTGATCGAGCACAGCTTCTTCTCCTGCGCCCGTTTCATAATAGACTCCTCAAGCACAGGGCGGAACATTTCAGGAAAAATGGTAATAATGTCGATTTTCATAATTTGACTCCATCAATTAAGACTGCAAGCATGTACTTCCTGAGAAATTTTATTTCCTAATTCTTCTAATTCAATATCCAAGTCATATGCTGATTGCAGATTCATCCAAAATTGCGGCGATGTTTTAAAATAAATTCCTAAGCGTAAAGCCGTATCCGCTGTGACCCGTCTTTTGCCTAACACAATTTCATTAATCCGCCGCGGAGGAACTTTAATATCCCGGGCTATCCGGTTTTGACTGATACATAATGGCTTTAAAAATTCCTCATTCAGCACTTCACCGGGATGTATAGGGCTTAATTTTTTATTCATAGGATTATTTCTCCTTTATTCTTAATGATAGTCGACTATTTCGACATCAAACGCGTTATTTTCGCGCCATGTAAAACAAATTCTCCATTGATCATTAATGCGAATACTATGCTGTTCTTTCCTCGCCCCTTTTAATTTTTCAAGCCTATTGCTTGGGGGAGCCGTCAAGTCTCTTAAGTCAATCGCGCTGTCAAGCATCCGGAGCTTCCTCAAAGCAATCTGCTGGATGCTTCCGGGCAATTGTTTAGAAAAAATTCGATTAAATACTTTTTCTGTTTCTTTGCACCTAAACAATTTGATCATAATGAAAGTATATAACGCGTAACGTTATATGTCAAGATTTCTGCTCCGCCCGATTCAAAAGGCAATAAAGTTACTGACCTATCTTAGGGAACCATTTCAACTTATCTGCCTGCTTACCTAACTCCGTTTTCCCGCACGTCCTGATCAACGCCTTATAAAATTTATCCGCAAGCATAAGGTCGCACCTGGCAAGAAAAAGTCCTCCCTGGCATAATGCCTTGGCTTTAAGTTCATCGTTGTCCGAAAGAAGCTGGGCGCTTTGCCACATTAAATCCGCCGCCTTATAACGATAGTGAAATCTTTTATCCGGTGAAGGCAGAGAACTCAACGCACGACTTTCCTCATCACCAGTCCCATAGAAAAAACCGCGATGCGCGAATCTATGTTTTATGGACTCATAATTTGGGAAGGCTCCCCTATCCACAAAACCATCCGGATCCAACTCTGTTCCCATTAATTCCATTCCATAACGTCGCACTATAATTCCCGCATCATAATATGCTTTGGCCCGATCTTTTTTCGCTATCCTTTGATTCTGCGCATTCAAAAGTAAAACGTGAAGTTTGCCTAATGTCTCTCTCGGATTAATATTTTCATTCACCTGTTCATATTCCGAATCACCTGACTTGTTTTTCTTTTCAATATATCCGCGGTCAATTTTTATTTTTGTTGGCATATATTTTCCGGCAGGCTCTAACTCTCCTTGTCGCACCAACCGCCTGGCCAAAAGATATTCCAACGCTTCCCGCAAAGTAAGTCCGCCGTCATCAATATTTTCGGCGAACTCGCCTTCATATATTTTTTGTTTGTTAGCTAACACAGAGTTCCCTTTGTTATTGTTCAAGAAATCCTCAAGCTCCTGAACAGTTAATACTTTTTCTGCCACATAAGCGATATCTTCCCAATATTTTCCTTTCAGAAGAAAATCAAAAGCCATGGTGTATTCTTTTCTACTTAATTTTAAAACCGCCATATTTGAATTGAGCTCGCGCCCAATGTCTTCTTGAAAAAACATGTTTTTATCAGGACTTTTTTCAAATGAAGATATGACTTTCGACAATTTTCCAATAGCCTCGTCAACTTTTTCGTCTCGCAATGACAGTTTAAAATCAATAAACCGAGCCAAAGGCGTTGAGAGTTTCGAAGATGTCAACCAGCGCTTTGCCAACGCCCTGTCACCTTTAATATAATATAGCCATGCTACTCGGTCTGCGTAATCAATCGGATCTGTTTTCTTTAATCCCTCGATCGCGGACAAAAGCCTGCTGAAAAAATCTTTATGCTTTTTATCGTCATTCAATTCCATTTCTTCCCAATATGGCCGGGAAATGGCCCATCCCAAAAGAATATTCCTCGCTGTTTTATCATTTACAATCGTCGCGATAGTGTTATCCGTTGTCTCAGAAACATTACTGCAAACCCAATTCAATGAATCAATATCCATCTGCTCTAAATAATGTTTAAGACTTGAAACATAATCTTTCTGTTCATACTCAGCCAGCGCTTGCCAGCCTAAACTTTCCTTCGCAAGACCCAATGAATCTATATAACCATTTTCAGCCATTTTTCTGGTTTGTTCAAAAAATGGAATCGCGCGTTTCTGATCACGCAAAGATAAATACGCTTTGCCAATCATAAAGGAAGCCCAGGTGCTCTTATATTTACGTTCAGATTCCGGCAATTTAAATATTTTTGACCATTCGTTGATGGACGCAAAAAAATCATTGATGTGATACTTTCCAGCACCAGTTAAATATAATCTAAATTCTTCCGGCACCTTTGACGTCAAAATAATACTTAGTTTATTCTTTAACAAATTGAGTTTAACCCGCTCGTGACTGCGAAATCTTCCCCCGTACCATAACGAATGGTCTTCTACTAAAAATGTCTGAAGATAGGAATTTATTTCGTCGCGCGATTTTTGATATGACATAACAGCATCATGGAATTCTTTTTCCGTAATTTGGGAAGCTTTTAAAGATTTTCTCAAATCACCCTCATCAACATCAGAAACACGTTTAGGCTGTGGGGCTTTTATTTCAAACGGCAGTTTATTTCCGCCTGTTCGTTTTAATTCAAACAAAAAATTCCCTTCAGGAATAGCTAAAAATTTTTCTTTGGAACTTCGGACAAAATAGGCATCATCATATTCCGGCGCACAGGCCAGCGCCAATGACGCGAATGAAAACAAAAAAACTATTATCAAAAAATAAAGATTAATTCGTTTCATCGACTTTGGCCTCACTTTTCCTAATAAATAAATCTTTATTATCAGACACCCTAAACCATGCAGCCATCTTTTTTTGAGAAACACGCGGCGGCCGGCCCGTAATCCGCATCCCTTTTCCATCAGGAAGTGTCGAATAATCAAAATCGCCTAAAACATCAAAAACAGGGCTTCCCGTATCCCAAAAAATTTCAAACGACGCATTATTTGAAAAATTTATTTCCCCATCGTTTACAAGATAAACCTCTGTTATTCCATCGTCCTTGCGAACCAATTCAACATCCAGATGACCGGCAGGTATTTCCCGTTTAATGACACGCGTAAATGTTTTCAAATCCCAGTTGAACCGATCTGAAGATAAAGGAAGCCGGAACCAACAAACACCGCGGAAATTCTGTGACTTGACAGAATCAAGATATTTTAAAAAACCAATTATTTCTTGAGGGTCAGCAAAAACCATTTTCTTTTTTATTCCCTCAGCAAAATACTGTACGCCGCCTTCTGCTCTAAGTCCTATAAATTCATCAACTTTGCTGTAAGCAACCTCATAACCATATGTGGGGAGAGAAACATAGAAAGGCTTATTTAAATTAATCGTGCGGTTAAAATATTCAATGGACTTATCTTTTTGAAAAATATACTGCGACGTGTTTTTATTTTTGGGAAGTTCAAAAGAATGCAGCTGAAGAACATAGATATCAACCCAATTTAAAAGCGATAAGAAGTCTTTGCTTTCCAGCCAGGTCGGCAAAGCCGTGATTGAAACGGATTTCTCTTTGTATGCAGATCGAAAAAGTTTTAGAAATCTTGCAAAATCATTCAATTTTGCCGTAGGACAATCATAATCTAATTCAATACCTGTAATATCAACGCCTGACTGCTTTGCCTGCTCAATAATGCCGTGGATCCCGTCAACAAGACACCTAACAATTGGCTGCTGATCCTGCACTTTTAAATATCGGGATAAATCCGTCCGCATGCGAATATCTATGACAGTTTTCTTTTTTGACCTTAAATATTCCCATTTAACAGCTACTTTTGAAAAACTAATATGGCCATTCTCAACCGTTAAATCACCTGCCAAAACCTTGAACTGAGTGCTTTGACTATTCAACTTCCCGATTGCCGCTTCTATTTCAGACCGCCAGCTCCTTTGCCAGATGTAAACCGAATTTTCATCGGCTCCTGATAAATTACAAACAGAAAGTACAAAAACAATGGTAAATATAATTTTTAAACCTACTTGCATATAAAAATATGGAGATGATCTTTTGTAATCCAATGACCTTTGGTGCATTGAATTTTTGGTTTGATGAACTTTTTGTCTTTGGCTTTCTTATCTGCTTGAGATTTCTTCGCGAATTCAGCTTCATATTCAGAAACCCGGGGAACATAGCCTTTTATTTTATTAATAGTATCGGCACTGATATCTTTGGATGGCATCAAAAAATCTTTAACAGCATCCCATCTCGTCGGATCTTTTCCTGCTTTGGACGCCAACTGTTGTGCTTTGCCAATAGTACCCTGCCCTCCCGTATAAGCGGCAAAATCAAATTTTTCACGTTCGACAGGGTCAATTATTGGGTATGTAAATAGTTTGGTACCAAGATTGGTTCTTTTAGAAAACGCGTAGTCAATATCTTTCAAATATCGTGCAGCGGCTATTGAAGAGTAATCAATATCAAAACGTTGATCATTATCTTTAGAAACGTATAATCCATAATGTTCCGCCAAGGACTTCTGCAGCTGAAATTCACCCGCAGCGGCCGAAATACCCCGATTATTCAACTTAGTTCCAAAACTGCTTTCTTTAGCATAAATTGCCTCAAGTGTATTTACATTCAACACATCTTTATCATCAAAATAAGTTGACGCATTTTCAAGAGCCTTACGGATATGTCCGTCTTCCTTTACAACCCAGATGTCTACATTAGTCATTTTCTTAGGCATAAATTCGTCCTTTCCGTGCAGAGAATATTTGTTGCGGAAAAATATAAAAGATACGAAGGCCAGATAAAATCATTGCACGATCCTGCACTTGGTGTTGATGCCCGGGAATAAATTAATTATAACAAAGTAAAATTTATATTAAAATTATCTATCTTTTTTATAAGTAATAATTTTTCATTCATAATGAGTCCACATCCGTACAACTTTAACGACCATCTCTTTCTTATATATTTGATAAACTATGCGATGCTGGATGTTAATACGTCGGGAATAAAAACCGGTTAAATCTCCGACTAGTTTTTCATACGAAGGCGGATTTTGAAAAGGATTTTGTTCTAAGATATTGAGAATCATTAAAGCTTTTGGCTTTAATCCGACGTTGAGAAGCCGTTTTGCGTCAGATTGAGCCTGTTTGGTAAAGATTACTTTCCAAGCCATTTGCTTACCATTTGAGATGCGTTGAACAATTCTTTAGTGAAGTTTTGCCGCCAGCTATAATGGATTCCCGCATGCCTGGAATCGATACGAGATAGAGAGTTTCCTGTATAGACCGCCAATCATCTTCAGAAATAAGAACAGCATTATTTCTTTTGCCGGTAATCTGAATGGGTTCATGTGATTGGGCGGAGTCATCAACCAATTGATAGAGTTTGGCTCTCGCTTTAGTCGCAGTAATAGTTGTCATTTTTGTTTCTCCCAAGACTAAGCGTACTATATAGCGTACGCATTGTCAATGAATAATTTTTTTCTAAAATTTACAAAGATTGTTCTATAAATTCCCTAAACAAAACAACTTTCTTCACTTCACCGGGAGCATAAAGGAACGGCTCTACGTCTAAAGCTAATTGTTTAAAATTAAAATTTTTACAATGATCATTCAACTTGGTCTTTAATTGTTGGGCATTCTTTATCCCCAGTTTAGCAGTCAAATACGGATAATTTGGCGTGGTCTTCCCAGACAAATAAACTATGTCGAAAAAATCACGACCCATCGGACGCGGTCGATTTAAAGCGGCAAACAACTTTTGGGACAAAAGGATATCAACAGGAACAACATTAATTCTCAAAAAAACATCAAATTTGTTAAGAATAATTTTATCCGATGAATACTTGAATTTCTGCGGCTGGGTATCGACTTGGATTAGAATTTTTTCTTCCTTGTGGCCGGTTAATCCCAGATCAAAAAGAACATCAGAAAATCTGATATAAGCTCTGCATACATCTCCGAGATTAATACGAACCTGGGTCGTGTACCCTGAAAGTTTTAACCGTTTCATGATTTCCTGTGTCATTTTCTCAAAATCCTTAGGCTTGAGAGAAAGATTGTCAAAGTCTAAATCTTCAGAAAACCGCGTATTCCCGTGAACAATTTGGATAGCCGTCCCTCCCATAAATGAAAGTCCTGCGCCATATGGAGAATCAAAAATAATTTCCAGAATTTTGTATTGTAGATACTCTCTAAGAATATTCCGTTTAAACGGCTTCAGGTTTGTTGGATAAAATGATTCAATGTTTTTTAAACTAAGCATGGTTCATGACCTCCAAAAGTAATTTTATCCGTTCGGACAAGCCGGGCTGTCCGGAAAGCAACGCATATCTGTGAATAAGCCGCTTGTTAATAATCTTGGAGAACAACTCCTTGTTAATTCTCATCCCTTCGAAATCTTCCTCGGCTCGAATAGATGGATTCAAATATAAATGATCGATAAACATTTTTTCCGGTGAAGCCATTTTAAAATGCTTTCCACGGTGTTCGATCAGATCATAGCCAAAAAACATGTCCGGCTTGATGGTCCTATAACTAAATTGTGCTAATGGTGTTTGAAACTGGTAGGTTCTTCGTGTGGCAACTGCGGTAACCTCATAAACGCTTTCAGGGATGAGCCCGTAATAAGCGAAAGCCATTTGTAAAGAAACATATGAAGGCGCATAAATCTTATTGGATATTTCAAATAGAACGCCTTCATCTACTTGTAAATCAGAAAAAACGTAATAACCTCGGGTCAATTTCTTAATGTAACCCTTATTTTGCCATTCAATGAGTCGGGGCCTATAAAAATCTTGTTCAACGCGTCGGATGTCGTTCAGCGAGAAAACCGTAAAATCTTTAAGCAAATTATGAAAATCCAGGTATCTCATAGCATTTCGTGAAAGTACGTTAAATAGTAACTTCACGAAATAAGTATATAACGAGAGGAAAAGGAAATCAAGAGCAATATCGTATAACGGATTATGCGTCTATTTTAATTCTGAACCATATTTTGTCAAAAATTCAGTCATAAAACTCTGATACTGATCTTGTTCTATGGCTTGGCGGATGCGGCGCATTAGACTGATGTAGAAATAGAGATTATGGTAAGTCACGAGCTTAAGGCCGGTGATTTCTTTGAGTTTTAATAAATGGCGAATATAACTTTTAGAATATTTTTTACAGACTAAACAGTCACAGTCCGGGTCAATTGGGCCGAAATCCGTTTTAAATTCTTCATTACGGACAATGATGCGGCCGCGGCTGGTAAAGGCTGTGCCATGGCGCCCAAACCGGGTTGGCAGGCACGTATCGAACATATCTATGCCTTCACCAACAGCTTTGACAATCTGGTCTGGGAGACCGATGCCCATAAAATAATGCGGCTTATCAGCCGGTAAAAACGGCATGACCCATTCTAAGGCCTCAAACATATCTTTAACCGGCTCCCCTACACTAACTCCGCCGATGGCATACGCGTCAAAATCAACGTCAATAATTTCTTTGGCTGATCGTTCCCGCAAATCTTTATAAGTCGCTCCTTGAATGATGCCGAATCCAAATTGATTACGGTCGCTCCTGCGGTTTTCCAAAAAATATTTCCTGGCGCGCTTGGCCCACAATGTTGTCAAATATACGGAACGCTCGGCTTCTTCGCGGCTGCAGGGATAGGGTGCGCAAACATCCAAAGGCATAATCATATCCGCGCCTATGGATTGCTGAATATCCATCACCTTTTCAGGAGTAAAGAAATGATACGCTCCATCAATATGCGACTGAAATTCCACGCCGTCTTCTCTGAGTTTTCGGAGTTTGGCCAAACTAAAAACCTGATATCCGCCACTGTCCGTCAAAGTCGGCTTATGCCAGTTCATGAAATTATGCATACCGCCGGCAGCCTCAAAAACCTCCAACCCAGGACGTAAAAATAAGTGGTACGCGTTGCACAACACAATCTCTGCGCCCGTGTCATTAACGTCCTCAAACGTCAAACTCTTGACAGACGCGTTCGTGCCCACAGGCATAAAAAAAGGAGACTGAATCTCCCCATGCGCCGTAGTCACAACTCCGCGTCGAGCTTTAGTATTCTTATCGATCTTAATTAATTTAAACATTTCTGCCTTCTTTACAAAATTACCATAGCATCCCCATAACTGAAAAATCTGTACTTCTCTTTGATGGCTTCCTGGTATGCTTGACGAATCAGGTCGGTTCCGGCTAACGCGCAGACTAGCATTAATAATGTGCTTTTGGGTAAATGGAAATTCGTAATTAAACCGTCCAGTATTTTAAATTCACACCCGGGATACAAAAATATATCTGTTGAGCCAGTAAGTTTACCACATCTTGCTACAGATTCAAGTACTCGTCCGCTAGTTGTGCCTACGGCGATAATTTTATGCCCCTCTGCTTTTTTAGCAGTAATCATTTTCCAAACGGCAGGTGTTAAAAAATATTCTTCAATATGCATTTTATGTTGTGTGATATCTGCGACATCTACGGGTTTAAATGTACCATATCCGACGTGCAAAGTCACCCGTTCTAAGCTGTGCCCCTGCGTTCTAAGCTGTTCTAGAAGTCTATTCGTAAAATGTAATCCGGCAGTCGGCGCGGCTAATGATCCATCATGCTTCGCATAAACTGTTTGATAATATTTTCGATCTTCAGCCCGGTCTTCATGGTGAATGTATGGCGGAAGTGGAATGTGTCCAATTTTCTCCAGCCGTTTAATGATGTGGGGGAAGTTAAAACGAACCAGGCGATTGTCTTTATTGACTACAGTCGCGATGATCCCATCTTTGAAAAAAAGTTCTTCGCCTTCTTTCAATCGCCGAGTCGGGCGCATTAATACTTCAAAAGTCCAGTCATCAACTTGATGAAGCAAAAATATTTCCGCTTCACCGCCGGTTTGCCTCTTGGTCAAAAGACGGGCAGGAATAACCTTACTGTCATTCAGCACTAAAACTGACTTAGGCGGGAGATATTTTTCTATGTGGGAAAAATAATCATGCCGAATCGTTCCAGCTTTACGGTCAACGACCATTAAACGAGCCTGATCCCGTCTGTGCAAAGGATGCTGGGCAATCAATTCTTCCGGCAAATCATAATCAAAGTCACTTAAACGCATATGATCCTGGTCTAAATGAGTTTTTTCAGTTCCGCAAAAACCGTATCAAAATTCGGCGAATCCGTCAATTCTTTAACCAATTGCACATAACGGACTTTATTCGTTTTATCAACGATCAAAACAGAACGCGCGGTTAAAGCCAATTCCTTAATCAGCAAACCATATTTAATAGAAAAATCCGATGATTGATAATCAGACAATACCTCCACGCCGCTGATCCCTTGTGCCGCGCAAAAACGTTTTTGGGCAAACGGCAAATCTTTGCTAATCCCCAAAATCACCACATCTTTGGATAAACCAGCCGCCCGCTTGTTAAATTCACGAACCTGCAAATCACACACCGGCGTATCAATTGACGGAAAAGTCGTAATAACTTTTATTTTCCCCGCGTAATCTTTTAACGAACGCTTCTGCAGATCGCCATTAACCACCGCAAAATCAAGCGCCGCATCTCCCACTTTAACTAAATTCCCGTCCAAATTTAACGGCCCGCCTTTAAAAGTAATTTGAGTGCCCATAATTATCCCCTATCTTGACTGATTTTTTAAAAAATAACATATCGTTTTGTAGGGGCGATCTCCTGATCGCCCGCTACAAGATATTCGCTTTTTTATTTTTATATAACAAACGAAAAACACCTGAATATTAAATTTATAAATCTTTTATAGTGCGGGCGATCAGGAGATCGCCCCTACAACCGAGTCTTTCACTTCTCACTTTTATTTTTTATATGTATTTCCCTCTGCGGATAGGGCAGAGTGATTCCATTTTTTTCTAATTCGATTTTTGCCCGTTCCGTTATATCAAACAAAACCGCCCAATAATTGCTGGGTTTGGCCCAAGGACGGCACACGAGATTTACACTGCTTTCCGCTAATTCTGATACAGCTACCATTGGCGCCGGATCTTTTAAAACATTAGGGTTGGACAACATAACCTGCATTAAAATATCTTTAGCTAATTTTATATTATCATTATACGAAATCCCGAATACCATATCAATACGACGATAAGGAACTGCGCTCAAATTCACAATATTATCATTAATAATCTTGGAATTCGGTACCATGACATGCTGATTATCAGCTGTCGCGATCAAGGTATTAAAAATTTTTATTTCTTTAACTTCACCGGTAACCCCGCCAGCCTGAACCGCATCCCCGAGACGAAAAGGCTTTAAAATAATAATCATCACACCAGCCGCAAAATTGGATAATGATCCCTGCAATGCTAAACCGATCGCTAAACCTGCGGCACCGACGATTGCGACGATCGAAGTGGTCTGCACGCCCAATTGATTCAAAGCCGCGATAATCACAAATGCTAAAATACCAAAATAAACCAATTCTTTTAAAAATGAAATCAGCGTGGCATCCAGGTTAGAGCGACGCATAACTTTTTCTAAAAACCGCGCAATGACTCTGGCCAAAATTTTACCGATCAAAAATATGACCAGCGCCCAAACTAAATTGACTCCGTATTTCAAACCAAATTCATTAACCATATCCCAATTAAAACTCATATTATTTATCCTTTGAGGCCTTGTTTATCTATTCTAAATCCAAATTGCCAGTATTCGCATTTTACCTTTGCGTTCTCGGTAATCTTGATATCTACTTCGTCATCTTCGCGAATCAGCCCGTGCCATATTCCTTTAAACAATATAACTGGCTTATCCAAAGAAAAACACTCAATTTTTTTAAAATCCTGTTCACGGCTTACAAAAAATAATGCCTTTCCTTTTACCGGTTCAAAAGTCTCGTCCGAATCCGGATGGCATTCCATTCTGCCGATCGTGCGGTCGCGCAAAACCAAATACGCCACCCGCCAGCCAGTCTTGGCTTCTGAGGTATGCACAATCCGCCATAAATTCCGCTTATCACCCTTCTTTTCTCTAAGGGGATAATCAATGATCCGCCCATATTTTCGGAAATTTACTGAATTAATCGATAGAATTTTTAACTCATTATTTATCTGTACCATATGCAAATTTCGTGTCCCCCGAATTTCTAACACTGTTGATTACTTATTTCGTTACCGCTGAAATATGCTGTGCCATGTCCTTAACACGAACATACCATAGCTTCCCCTTTTTTAGAGCCTTGAGTTCGCCACGGTTTATCAAGTTGCGAAGGTAATCCTGGGAATAATCATAAAGCTGAGCCAAATCACGCAAAGGAATAACTGCATCCTTGCTTATACTTTTTGTCTTTCCTGTCTTCATGCGCTTGATACTTTCAACCAAACGCCCAAGAACAATTTTTTTAAGCTCGGAGAGCGGTTTATCAGTCACAATAGCATCAAGCTGCTCGAGCGACAACTTCTTCCCTTTTTCAATCCTCCGGCTGATCTCCTCAAAACAATCATCCCCCTGCTCTAAGGCACTGTAATAAAGGTCACGATCCAACTTTGAAAAACCCTTGATCGCAATATTCAGATGCCCGCTACCTATAAGAATGTAGTTTAGTAAAATACGACCAGCACGGCCATTACTATCTCTGAAAGGATGAATTGTTTCAAACCAGGTATGCGTTAAAGCTGCCACTGTTATAGGCGAATACTTGGACAGTTTCAAATGCCTATTAGTCCAGCGAACCATCAAGTCTACAGCTTCACGAATATAAAAGTGATCAACAGGCTTAAACTTCGACTGCGTGACTTCGGCCGTCATCTTGCGAAAATCCCCGATCTCACCTATATAACTCCCGAGCTCCTTTTCATACCGCATGAGGAGCGTATGGATCTGTTTTACGTCAGCCATCCTCAGGCAAAACTCACCCTCAAGCCACTGATTGTAGGCATATTCGTAGATCGTGCTCGCCGCTTCAAAATATCCCAGAATAGCGGCCGCCTTTTCCTTATTGGTCCGGCTATTATGTTCCAGAACATCAATCAACTCCTGTCGGTTGGCAAAAACCCCTTCCATAGCGATAGAGTTACGAATTTCCTCCCGGAACAGCGAATACCATTCTGCATTCTGGACCGTTACAAGCCGTCCATCGCCGGACCGAAGCGCAGCAATAGCTTTCTTCAGACTCTTTTCATCCATAAACACCATCTCCTATTTGCGAACCCCCGCAGCTGGTTCGGAAATAATATACCACATTATCGTCGATATGCAAATAGAAATTTTATAAATATTCCGAACTTTCCGAACCAATACATCGCGCCCCACACTTCACTTTCCGAACCACCAATAAAGGTTCGGAAATAAAATAATATTATTCGACAATATATAAAATTTTTCTTATAACTTTTGCGAATTTTTCGAACCTAAACAAGGAGGACATGCAAACCTTAATTGACAAACTAATGAAAAATAAATGGCGTTTTCGTCAAGGCCTTGAATGGTATAGCTGGTAGTGTTGCCGGCTGGGATTTCTTACGGGATCAGAGGAGACGAAATAGGGCGCTGTCCCCTATTCTTTTATAAATCAATAGTGACAGGCATCGATGCCTGTCACTATTGATTTAACCCTATTGCCTCTGATTAAAAATCCCAAGTCAAAGAACCCATGCCAAACTGGGCAAAGGTCTTATATGTGCCTGCTATGTTAGCATCGGTATCTGTAATCTTCCTCGGCTGGAAGATTCTCGTAACATATGCTAAATCAAAAGATAAATTGTTGGTCAATTTAATTCCCGTCCCAACTGTTACACAACTGCTATTAGAATCAGCCAGCCATAAAGGATAATTTGTCTTATTAACCGGACTGGGGAAATACGCATATCCCATTCTCATAGCCCACCGGTCTGTTACCCAATATTCCGTACCGATTCCGCCGGATATTGTATCTTTAAAATGCAAAGAAGTCGAAGCGCCAATGTTGCTTAAAAGCCCGTTAGAATAATCATTGGGGTCAACATAATTTATCGCGCTTTGACGCACAGACGACCAATTCATCCACTCCACATCCGCATTGATTCTCCATTTTTCTGTGGGACGGAAGCTATAACCTAACGTCACACTTTGCGGTAATTTCATTTTTGAAGATATTTCCGTTTCATAATTTGTCTTACCGCCAAAAAGAGCCATACCTGCGTAGCCACCTAAATTATCCAAGTACAATTTACCGTGCATATCCAATTGAATCGGACTACGGTAAACTAAACCAATTTGATTCTGATCATTAATTTTAAATAAGCCAGAGATGTGATACCCCATCCCGTCATTATCTTTTCCCTTGGCCTCAATATTGCCATTTCCACCTGCAAGATTATCAAACTTTACAGTTTTATTGATTCTGGACATTTCAAAATCAAATCCAGCACCCAGAGAAAACCGTTCCGTAACTTTCACCCCTATAGCGGCAATAGCTGTAGAGTCAACCATATCAGTTTTTATTGCTTTATATTTCGCAAAACTGTTATCTGCCCATTCTGTTCCCAGACCCCAAGTTGAAACAACCCCAAATCCGAATGCCACACGGTCATTTTTCATTTTATCCGCGAAGAAGAAATGCGGAATGGTGAACTCTTTTACTTTTCCGGCAGAATCTTCCTGACCAGCAGCAGAGGAATGATAATGTTGGCGCAATTGTAAAGCAGTCGCACCTAGCTGTATATGACGGCCTTCATTGAGTTGAGTTAAACCTGCGGGATTGTAATAAACTGCGGATGGAGTGTCGGCTTCGCCTGCAAACGCGAAACCCATGCTTTCGGCTTTTGGATCAACCACTTGCGCATTATACCCGCCTGATCCTGCGGCCATTGCGGGACTTACCATAGATAATATCCCACCCAACAAAAAAAGAACAAACAGTATCGCCTTGTTCACTTTCTCCCCCCCTTGTTATTTTGTTCAAAAGTGAAATACGCTTTTATTATATATGGTAAATTGCATTTACCAAATAAAATTCTATTTTTTTACATTAAGCTTTTGTAGACACCTAAGGTGTGATCGGCTATAACATCCCAGGAGAAATCTTTTTCTGCAGCATAGCGGCCATTTTTTCCCATCCACCTGCCATGTTCAAAACCAGCGAATAATGATCCAACGCCCCACGCCACTGAATCAGGGTTAGGATGAATTTTAAATCCGCTCACATCATGCCATACAATTTCTGAAGGCCCACCAATATTGGTCGCGATAACTGGTTTGCCAGCACTCCATGCTTCCAATATAACAATACCAAAAGGTTCATTACGGCTAGGCACACAAACACAATCGCAGGCTTTGTAAAGATCTCTTAAGCCCCACGCATTTTGCTGTCCTAAGAAACGGCAAGCATGGCCAACTCCTAATTGATGCGCTCTGCGTTCCACTGATCCACGTAAATTACCATCACCCGCAAAAACGAATTTAGCGTTTGAATAAGAACGTAAAATCATGGGAATAGCTTCAACTAAAATATCCGGACCTTTTTGCTGGGTCATACGTCCCACAAAGAGCACCATAGGATCCATCGGAGCAATAGAATAGCGCATTTTAACTCCACCCGCATCAACGTGAACATCATAAAATGTAGGATTTACTCCATTATATACCACATTGACTTTATGGTCTGGCAAATTATACATCCACTGAACTTCCCCTTTAGTCGCATAGGATACAGCTATGACTTTGTCCGCACAAAATGTTCCATTACGCTCGTGATCCCGGATTCGAGCTGACGGCCCGGCATAAAAATTATTACCGCAGCGTCCATATTCAGTTGAATGCATAGTCATAATACCCCGTCTGCCGCGGCCTTGTTTAATCCATACCATGGCATTAGATGCTAGCCAATCATGTGCGTGAACTATATCAAAATGCGCACCCATGTAATCTTCAGTATGAAAAACAGAGCCCACAAAAGCCCGGCACATATTATTAATATCTTCAATAAAATCACTATGCGGGCCATACGGAACCCTATGGTAATGAACACCATCGATCAATTGGTATTGCAAATGACCAGGATAAGCCATACGGGTATAAACGTGAACTTCATGGCCTTTGCGTTCTAAAGCGCAAGCTAATTCAGTCACATGGTTAGCTACCCCTCCAACACTAATCGAATGCAGAGTTTCCCAAGACAATAAAGCCACACGTAGCGGATTAACCTTTGGCTTAACTTCAACTATTTCAGGTATTTGAGGAGCTTGCGGCTGTGCTTCTTCAATGCGGCTGATCATTTCTTCAATGATCGTTTCATCCTGCTTTTTGAGCAAATCTTCTATGATGGCAGAAGCGCTATCCACAGTTTCATGGTCAGCAATCTCTGGAAGTTGTTTTATTTCAAGAACTTCCTCAGTCATTGTGATTCGTGAAATCGCTTTCTTGTTATTTAAAGTAGATTCTTTTGCGGTTTTCATAATAAGACCTTGGCACCCGGGTTCACAAATTTTTTAAATTTATATGTGTTCCAAGTTTATATATTTCTGTGTGATATGGAAAATATAACACATGAAATCAATTTTGCAAAGAAATTATTTTTTGTACTGAGATGCCTATTTTATGTTAAGTAGCGTAATCGACGGGAGTAAGACTTTAGGGAAATAAATAAGTGTAAAAAATATTTTTTATTTACACTTATCCAGCAAATTTTTAATTTCTTGAAGATTATCGCAACAACGGGAAATTTTATCAAAATTAATTTCAGAAACATTCTTATGAAGGCTTAAATGAGAAAGATACACAACCGGAAATTGAAGTTTATTGCGAATTTTGTCCACAATAGTTTCAATGTTAATGGTGGCGTAACGCAGTTTTTCCAAAAATTCTGAAATAGAATTTAAAGAAATTGAAATCCGCTGCATATCTTCCAGGGTAATCACCGCTTCCTTATCCCTTTCCAAATAACTGCCAATGATAAGACTCATGATATTCAAATCATTTCCCAAATAATGCCCCATCAATTCTTTAACAGCCAAATGCAAGCCTTTGCTTTCCTGAATGATTTTAACTAATTTAACATCATGGCTGTGCAAATGTTCAGGATAATAAATCTTACGGAAATGTTCAATCATCTTTGATACATAAATACCCATTTTTTCAAGGTCTGCCCTGCTCACCGATTCTTTGAGGTCTTGATAATATTCCAAGATAAAGCGGGTTGAGGTAAGATATTCAGATATGACACTATAAATATACGCCCACATTTCTGTTGAAAGCGACACATGAGCAGCTTCAATTTCCGCGAATAATTCTTTTTCTTTCGGGTGTATATTAGCCACGATAAACTTTTCGTTCTAGATTTACGATTAATTAGCTGACTTTAAAACTTTTTCAACACACGCGTCCAAAGTTTCCATAAAATTTTTGAGTTCAATGGGTTTATGACAATATTTCTCAGCGCCCAAGTCTTTGGCTTTCTCGATAATGGCGTCTTCTTCCATGCGGGACACCATTAAACAAACTGCCTGTGGATTCATTTTTTTAACTTCTTCCAAAACTTTTAATCCATCAATTTCGTATGAGCTTCCTAAAAAGACATCCAAAATGCAAATTTCACTTTTTTCTTTTTTATAATATTCTAACGCTTCGTTAGGATTAGTCGTCGCGAAAACATTATATCCCTTACGCAACAGTATATTTTTGACAAAAAAAACGATTCCTTCTTCATCATCCAGAACCATAATGCGTATTTGAGATCGATCCATATTTTCTCCTTCTCAATGTTCTAATGTTGACAAATGTTTAATGCGTTTGAGCATATTTGGATGCGTGCTGAGGATTTCCATCATTTTATCTGTAAAACTAACATTGATCTCTCTATTGCGTAATGCTGAGAGTTCAGCCGAATCAATGCTATGGCTCCCGTCCTGATCCAATTCTTTTAATTCACGGATCTCTGCTGATGCCCGGGACGGGTCACTAGCAAAAAAAGCTTTCATCCCTTCTGCTTCGCGGATAACATCTTTATCCAGGCGGGCAGCTCCGTAAACTAATTTATAAAGCGCGGAAGCTAATTTCGCCGGAGGATTGCCTAATTCGACTGACCCTTTATCCGCAAAATACTCACGGATACGGGACGCATAAAGGATCAATAAATTCGTAATAAAATAAAATATAAACGCAGCTAAGCCGACAAAAGCCGCATTGCCGCGCTCTCTCCCTCTTCCTCCGTAAAATAAAAAACTCCAGGCAATACGGTACAAAATCATAGGAATAACGGACAGTATGGTAATCGTGAGCACGTCCCGGTTTTTCAAATGGGTAATTTCATGACCAATCACGGCTTTTAATTCATCTTCCTCCAAAAGATCCACAATCCCTTTTGTCACACAAACCCGGCCGTCACGTTGCCCGCGGCCAAACGCAAAAGCATTGGGAATCTCAGATTGGGACACACAAACACGCGGTATAGGAATGCCGGCACGCGTAGCCTGATCTTCAACCATTGCGAATAATTCAGGAAAATCTTCCCGCTGAATATACCTCACGCCCATGGTCCATTCCACCATCTTGGGACCAATCATATATTGAACCAGCATAATCCCCACAGAAATGACCAGATAAAAATAAAAATTCGTCACGCCCATGGATGTCCCCACCATAACCACAATGGCATAAACAATCGCGAACAAAACGCCCAATAACATCATCATGCGAGTCTGCAAAGAAAACATAAGTTTCTCCTGTAAGAGTATGTAGTGCGTAGTATGTCGTATGTAGCAAAAACGAAAATAAAAAATAAATTTTTTTCAAAAAACAATCCGTAAATCAACTTTGTGTTTTTTTCAGCCAATCGCGTTTTTTCACCACATACTACATACCACATACTACATACTAAAAAATAAATTCTTGTCCCAACTTTGGTATTAATATATTTGCAAAACCAAATTTTTCTAACGCGGTTTTGAGTGCTTGCTGACGGTCGATTTCACCGTGAACTAAAAAAATGGTTTGAATTTTTTTAATACTTTGGTTAGAAATGTAAGCCATTATTTCGGTTTGATCCGCGTGCGCGCTGAACGAATCCATGACTTCAATTTTGGCTTTGACTTGTTTCATTTCTCCAAACATCCACACTTCTTTCGCCCCATCCCGTAATTCAGCGCCGATCGTTCCTTTAGCACAGTATCCAACAATTAAAATAGTCGTGTTCGCTTCTTCAATGTGATTAGCCACGTGATGTTTAATCCGTCCGGCATTGATCATGCCTGACGCGCTTATAATAATAGCCGGCCCTTGAAGGGCGTTTAATGCTTTTGAATCTTCCAAATCGCGGATATATTTTAAACCATTAAAACCAAACGGATCCGGGTCTTTTTTTATATATTCAACCATATCTTTATCAAAACATTCCGGGTGATTCCTGAAAATATCCGTCGCGCTGACTGCCAAAGGGCTGTCCACATAAACAGGAATATTCGGCATTTTACGTTCATTCGCGAATTGATCTAAAAGATAAATAATTTCTTGTGTCCGTCCGACACTAAAAGCAGGTATCAATAATTTACCCTTATTAACTACGCACGTTTGTTTAATAATTTCTAACAGCCGATCTGCATCTGAATGAATATTCTCATGTTCCTGTCCGCCATAGGTGGATTCAGTAATCAAATAATCCAGCTGATCCATACGTACCGGATCTTTTAAAATCGGACGGTTAGGCCTGCCGATATCTCCGGTAAATCCGAATACTTTTTCCTGGTCAAGTTCAACCTTGACTTTTAAGGTTATACTCGCGCTGCCAATGATATGACCGCTGTCCTTAAACACTGCTGTCGCATGGTCATTTAATACTACGGCCTGTTCATAATCCACGCTTTCAAACAATTTCATACAGTCTTCTACATCTTTATCAGAATATAACGCTACCGCGGGTTCAGTCGCGTTCCGGCGGCGGTGATCTTTATTCGCATATTCAGCGTCGCGCATTTGAATCTTGGCACTGTCTAACAACATGAGCGCAGCCAAATCTTTCGTCGCGGAGGTGCAGATAATCCGCCCGTGAAAGCCGTTTTTGACCAAAAGCGGAATTCTGCCGCAATGATCAATGTGCGCGTGTGTCAGCAATAAGCAATCAATTTTAGCCGGATCAAACAACCACGAACGATTAAGCTTTTCCGTGTCTTGTTCTGCGCCTTGATGCATACCGGCGTCCACCAAAATGGAATAGCCATTGTCTAAAACCAGCATATGACAACTGCCCGTGACTTCTTGATCTGCTCCGCAAAATTTTAGTTTCATAATAATATCAAAAATTTAGTTGATGGTTTTTGGTTGTTAGTTTTTGGTAAACAGTTCACAAAACAATCGCTTTTTCTCTGTTACTCTGTCACTTTACCACTCTCTACTTTGTACTCTGTGCTCTCTACTTTATCTAATTGTTCTAAATCCGCGCCGGGATAATAAAGTTCTAATATTTTTTTATAATCAAAGCCTTCTTTAGCCATTTCATACGCGCCCCATTGCGACATCCCTACGCCATGGCCCCAGCCTTTTCCTACCACATCAAAATAAAATCCCTGCATAACAATATCATAATTATTACTGCGGATATCATTAGGCCCAAGAATATCCCGGAAATCCTTACCCGTCAACAGCACAAATTTCCCGTCACTGTCTATCACTTTGATCTTGCGGATACGGCCGCTATCATTGCGCTCCACCACTTCAATATTGACAATCGGACCAGCCGGATACCCTTTGGCATTCAGGCGTTTTTGAACATCAGCTGATTTAAAATTTTTCTTCCAAGTATAATTTTTTCCAAAACGCGAATAAGGGTCAGGCACGCCCCTCAACGGAGACAAATCATGATGATTCCACAGCTCCGCGGCATCTTCTGTATGATCGCCGGAATTGGAATGAAAATACGCGGGAAGAATACTGCCCCGATAGGTTAATACTTCACCTTTGGTTCCATCAACCGCTAAACTGGTGCGGAACCTTTCCGCATTGCGTCCACCGTATACTTGAGAATAAATATCCGTTTTAACGTCATAATCCTGTTTGACATTTTCATGCGCCTGATAAACAGCGTAAGAACGGGCGGCCACAGCCTGGGCTTTCATGGCGTCCATCGGCCAGCGGTCCGTCACTTCGTGATATAGAACGCCTTTGATATATGTTTCCAAATCCAGATGATTTACCAGATTGAATTTAATTTTATCCTTGATGATTATATCGACAGCTCCCCGGTATCGTTTACGTTCTCCATTGTCGAGGTAAATAGTAATGTCTTGACTGGAATCAATGCGGATGCGGTTGCCACGGAAAAATCGTTTTCCAATATAAATAAAATTACCACGGGAAAGAACGCGGGATTTATGAAGAGCATCTCCTTCAAATATCGTGGCCTTCGCCTTTTGATCAATAATCCGATAATGACCACTGGCCGATACCACAATGTTATCCAGATTTTCCATGACCAAAACACGGATGTCCGGCGATTCGATAGCGCGCACGATACACGTGTTACAAAATAACAATATAAATAAAATTAAAAATTTTTTCATAATAAACCCATGGAACACCGCGTCGGAGTCCTAAAGGCCACCGGCGCGGTGTTTAATTTTTAAGATCAACGTAATTATAACGCTTATTAAAATACACGTTGCTAAAGGAAAATAAAACGTAAAATTTTCTTTTTTGATCAAAATATCGCCGGGCAAACGGCCGAGGCCTATTTTACTTATCAGAGGCCAAGCTACTCCGATTAGAACAACGATTAGCCCTAAATAAATTAATAATTTTTGCATTTTCTTAACCGCGTACGCTGTTTTATTATTTATTAAATAACAGAGTAATTCTATCTTCGCGTTAATTTTCAAACCGCGTGCCCAGACACAAGGTTTGCGTTTAAACCGAATCACCGAGCGAGTTCAGCTCCGCTTCGGAGCTGCTGTTTGAGCGAATGATTTGGTTTAAATGCTAACCGCTCTACCGCGCGCTTTACAGTTCAACTCTACGCTTTTTTAATATGTTTCACCGCTTCTTCTGTAATTTCTCGACCTCGCGAAGTCCGCCGTAAAAATCCAATTTTTAATAAAAACGGCTCAACTACATCGACCAGCGTATCTGTTTCTTCATTCAATGTAGCAGCTAAAGTTTCAATACCGACCGGTCCGCCTTTGTATTGCTGGTGCAAAATTTTTAATAAACGGCGGTCGAGTTCATCCAAGCCGTATTCATCAATGCCTAAAGTCCCCATCGCATTGCGGACCAGATTGATTTCAACCTCAGCTTTACCAGTTTTCACTTGCGCGTAATCCCGCATCCGGCGGAACAAACGGTTCGCGATGCGCGGTGTTCCTCTAGCGCGCCGGGCAATTTCTAAAGCCGCGTCATCAGCCATCAACACATTTAATTTTTTAGCAGAACGCAGGACAATCTCTTTTAATTCCTGCGGCTCATAAAATTCCAGATGATAAAAAAGTCCAAACCGGTCCCGTAACGGCGAAGCCAATAACCCGCTACGTGTTGTTGCCCCAATTAATGTAAAAGGTTTTAAACTAAAATTGATCGTCTTAGCGAATTGTCCTTTATCAACGATAAAATCGACTTTAAACCCTTCCATGGCTGGGTAAAGAAACTCTTCCACGGTTTTCGAAAGCCGATGGATTTCATCAATAAATAATATATCCCCTTGTTCTAAATTCGTTAAAATCCCGATTAAATCTCCGGCACGTTCAATAGCTGGTCCGGAGGTAACAGTAATTCTCGCGCTCATCTGATGCGCGACAATATTGGCCAATGAGGTTTTTCCCAACCCCGGGGGACCGGAAAACAACATATGCTCAACCGGTTCATTGCGGTGCTTGGCCGCCTCAAGCGCGACTTTTAAATTAGCCACAACATCTTTCTGCCCGACAAATTCATCGAGAGATGACGGACGCAATGACAAACTATAAACCCGGTCTTCTTCATTTTCCTGATTAAAAACTATGCGTTTACGTTCTTCTTCCATAATTTTGTTAAGTGATAAACGGGGTAAAGGTGATAAATGTATAAAGGTTCAAAAAACTCATATTAAAAACCCTCACAATAAAAATGCAATCCTAAACAATTTAAACAAGCCGATATGCAAACAATAAATCAAAAATTGCTAAAAAAATTAATTTAAATTATCATCTTATATAATATTCATTTCATAAAACAATTTGCTTTTTCAATCAGAAATCTTAATCATTAATTTTTCCATCAAACGCATTTTCCTTTACTACCTCTACCGCGTTTACCACCTCTACCACTACACGAATGATTTCAATATTTTCAAACGCGCGTTTTTGAACAGCTTTAATTTGTTTTAGCCGGATGAGCTCCAGGATCGCCAAAAATGTTACTACAATTTCCATCTTAGACCGGCAATGGCCGAATAGTTCGTTTAAATACATACGCTCCTGATCCAGCAAAGTTTCTGTAATATATTGAACTTTTGATTCAACCGTGTACTCTTCTTTCATGATTTCATGAACCAAATCTTCAGGGATCTTTTTCAAAGCCTCGGACAGCGCGCTGATCAGGTCGAAAAGATTAGTATCATGATAAACTTCTTTAGCTTCTTCCTTCCACTGTCTTTTTTGTTCATCATCCGGCGGACGTGGGAATAAATCTTTGCGGGCTTTTTCTTTCTGTTCCAGTTCTCCGGCTATTTCTTTAAATCTTTGATATTCAGCTAATCTGCGGATGAGCTCTTCTTTAGGATCGTCAGGATTCTTTTCTTCTTCATTGTTTTCCAGCGGCAGGAGCATGCGGGATTTGATATGCATCAAAGTAGCGGCCATAACCAAAAAATCGCCGATCAGATCCAGGTCAAGAATCTGCATTACTTCTATAAATCTCATATATTGCTCAGTGATCGACGCAATAGGAATATTCTGGATATCAAGATCATTTTTCCGGATCAGATAAAGCAACAGATCCAATGGGCCTTCAAAAATGTCAAGACGGATTTTATATCCCATCAAAAAATAACCTCTTTGATTTCCGCGATTGTCTGCTTCGCGATTAAAGACGCCTTTTTACGACCTTCCTCCAAAATATCCCAAACCTTTGCGCGGTCTTTGGCATATTTTTCACGGCGTTCGGTGATCGGCTTCAAATAGTCGACCAGCACTTCCGCCAATATTTTTTTGCAATCCGTGCAGCCCTTTTGAGCGTTCACGCACCACTCTCTCACTTCTGATGTTTTCTCCGGAGCAAAAATGGAATAATAACTAAACACATTACATTCATCCGGGTGGCCCGGGTCTTTTAAACGTAATCGTTGTGGATCCGTGAACATGCCTTTGACTTTGGCGCGTATTTCATCGGGAGTATCCGCTAAATTAATGGCATTCTGATAACTTTTGCTCATTTTCCGGCCGTCTAATCCTAATAACCGGGGTGTTTGAGTCAGAATCGCTTCACAATCCGTAAAATATTCTGTTTTAAAAATATGGTTAAAACGGCGACTGATTTCTCTGGTCAATTCCAAATGCGGCAGTTGATCTTCGCCGATCGGCACCGCATTCGCTTTATACAAAAGAATATCCGCGGCCTGCAAAACCGGATAACCTAAAAATCCGTAAGTCTGCAGATCTCTCGTCGTGATCTCACGTAACTGTTCCTTATAGGTCGGATTACGTTCAAGCCATCCTAATGGGGTGATGCAAGAAAAAATCATCTGCAATTCCAGATGTTCAGGCACATGGGATTGAACGCAAAAAATAGCGCGGTCCGGGTCTAAGCCGCAAGCCAGCCAGTCAATCACCATATCGACAGTATTTTCTTTTAATACTTTGCTGTTCTCATATTCACCCATGAGCGCGTGCCAATCAGCTACGCCGAACACGCAGTGATATTTATCCTGAAATTCCCGCCAATTACTGAGGGCTCCAACTAAATGGCCCAAATGCAATTTGCCGGTCGGCCGCATGGCACTATAAACCCGTTTCATCATAGTCGCTGAGCCACTTTCTGTTCGTCGTAGATTTCTAAAATATCTCCGACTTCATATTTGTCAAAACCATTAATCGTCAAGCCGCATTCCATAGATTCTGTCACTTCCTTCACATCATCCTTGAAACGCTTGAGCGAACTGATTGATCCTGAAAACACACATTCTCCATTACGCATGACATCAATCTTCGCTTTGCGCGGCGCTTTGCCTTTTAAAACATAGCATCCGGCGACAATACCATGCTTAGATAACTTAAACACTTCTCTGACTTCAATACGAGCCAGAAAATTCTTAACCGTTTTAGCCTCTAACATACCTTCCAAAGCATTATGCATGTCCTGCACCGCGTCATAAATGATGCGGTATTCACGAACTTCAACGGCTAAATGCTCCATTTCAGCACGCGCCCGGGAATCTATCCCGACATTAAACGCAATAATAATCGCGCTCGAAGCCTGGGCCAAAACCACATCAGATGTATTGACCACACCTACACCCGCATGAATAAAATTGATTCGCACTTTATCACTAGGCAATTTCATCAATGAATCTTTGAGTGCTTCGACTGAACCCTGCACATCGCCTTTCAAGATCACATTCAATTCTTTCATCTCTCCGGCTTTTAAATGAGCGTACAAAGTTTCCAACGTCACGCGTTGCTGCGCGTTCAAACGTTCTTTTTTAATTTGTTCCTGCCGTTGAGACGCGATCTCTTTGGCTTTACGATCATCCTCGACAACATAAAATTTCTCTCCAGCAGACGGAACTTCCGGTAAACCCAAAACTTCAACCGGCGTCGCAGGCCCTGCCGATTTGACCGGACGATTATAATCATCCACCATGGCTTTTACTTTTCCATAATATGGTCCAACCACAATATAATCGCCCTCTTTTAACGTCCCGTTCTGGACGATCAAAGTCGCTAACGAACCCCGGCCCTGGCTTAAATGCGCTTCCACAACAATTCCTGACGCATGGCGATCTGGATTTGCTTTCAGTTCCAGCAATTCCGCTTCCAAGAGCATCATTTCTAATAACTGATCGATACCTGCTCCGGTTTTTGCAGACACCGGAACCACAATCGTTTTACCGCCCCATTCTTCCGGCATAAAACCAATATCCGACAGTTGTTTCTTAACCCGGTCAGGATCTACAGTTGATTTATCCATTTTATTTAAAGCAATCACAATTGGCACATTAGCGGCTTTGGCATGATCAATAGCTTCCAAAGTCTGAGGCATAATTCCTTCATCAGCGGCAATTACAATAATAGCAATATCTGTAATATGCGCGCCGCGTGAACGCATGGCTGTAAACGCTTCATGGCCAGGGGTATCTAAAAATGTTACCATTCCTCGGGGAGTTTTAACAGAATAAGCCCGCATGTGCTGAGTGATCCCGCCATGCTCAGAGTCTGTAACATTACTTTTGCGGATCGAATCCAACAAGGATGTTTTACCATGATCAACGTGGCCCATTAAAGTAACAACAGGCGCTCGCAGCTTTAATAACGAGGGATCATCCGTTTCTTCATGAAATAAAATTAATTGCTCTTCTTCAGTTTTTATTTCAATCAATTTAAAACCAAATTTTTGGATCACAGTTTCTGCGACATCTTTATCCAAAGACTGATTGATATGGCAAAATAACCCCATATCCATGAGGATTTTTAAAATCGCGCTGGATTTTTGCCCAATACGCGTGCTTAAGTCTTTAACTGTGATTGGAACCTTCATTTCGACCCCAACCAACTCCTTGGCGCCTTCAGCAGACGCCGCTAAAGGAACAACTGGCTTGGCGGCAGAATGTTCTTCATCTGTTAAAAATGCGCGTGCTGCTGCCGCGTCATCAGCTTCTTTGGAACCAACTGGCCGTTTCTTTTTACGACTCAAAGGCGTTAAAGTAATTAACGGTTCATCACCAATCGAAATAGCCGGTTTCTTTTTAGCTTGGGCGTCTAGCTTAACTTCTGGTTTAATTTCAGGTTTGGGTTCCTGTTTGATTATAGGAACAATTTCCGGTTTAGCTTCTACTTTAACAGCTGTTATACCAGGCGTTACTTTTTCAATAGAAGAGTCTTCACTTATATTTTTAGAAACCCGTTTCGCTGCAGCTTTAGGCTCTTCCACAACAGGCACAGCTACAACAGAAATTGGTTCTCCATCGGTTTTTTTCACGACGCGTTTACGGGCAGGTTTCTTGACCGGCGCTTCCTCCTCATCTAAATTAGGCTGACCTTTCATAATCGTTTCCAAAACCTGAGGAGATATTCGCGCCAATTTTTGCCCAGGAAAAGGAATCTTTCTTTTATCCAGAGAATTCAAATGGCCGCGCACAACAGACAAAACCACGGCATTGAGCTCTTGATCTGCATCCTTGGCTTTCAACTTAAACGATTTAATGGTCTCTAAAATAAAATCGGTGGTCGTATTATATTCTTTAGCTAAATCACTAACTTTCATAAAAGTTAAATTCCTTGTAAAGGTTAAAAGTGAAAAGTGAAAAGTGAAAAGTGAACGCTTTTCACATCAATCGCTTTTTCATCTATCGTCTATCTTCTTTTGACTCTGTACTTTGTACTCTATACTCTCTACTTGTTTTCCAGCCCCTCCTCTGTTGAGCCCCCGCTCATATCTTCATTACTCTCTGCCGGCTCTGTCGCTTCTGCCGGTTCAGCAGGCTCAATAGCCTCTGCTGGTGTCGTGATGCCTTTTAATTCATTCCATTGTTTCAATGAAAATAAATTTAGCTCCCATCCAACTAATTGACTGGCTAACCGGACATTTTGACCTTGCTTACCTATCGCGATCGAAAGCTGATCATCAGCGACGATAATATTAGCTTTTTTCTGCTGATAATTCAACTGAATTTGTGAGATCTCCGCTGGAGACAAAGACTGCTGAACATATTCTTTAATATCATCTGAATACCGGACAATATCAATGCGCTCCCCTTGGAGCTCATTCACAATGTTTTTAACCCGGGAACCGCGCATACCAACGCATGCGCCCAAACAATCAATCTTCTCATCTTTAGAGTTAACCGCGATTTTAGTCCGGTCGCCGGCATCACGAGCAATGCCTTTGATCTCAACAATGCCCTCGTAAATTTCCGGCACTTCTAATTCAAATAGCCGTTTTACAAAATTAGCATGGGCGCGGGACAAAATAACCTGAGGTCCTTTATTATCTCTGCGGACTTCCAGAACATACGCGCGGATCCGATCTCCTTGACGAAAATCATCTTTAGGTGACTGCTCTTTCTTAGGTAAATACGCTTCCGCTTTTCCCAAATCAACGATAATATTCCCTTTTTCAAAACGGTACACGGCCCCAGAAATTATCTGGCCGATTTTCAATTGATATTCATCAAAAACGACACCTTTTTCAGCTTCGCGGATCTTCTGGATCACGACTTGTTTAGCGGTTTGCGCAGCAATACGGCCAAACTCACTAGAGCGGATTTCTTTCCCATTCGCGTAGGCTTTAATTTCACCGCTCTTAGCATCGAGTTTAACAATCACTTCTTCGCTGTCATCCACAGTCCATAATTTCCGCGCCGCAGTCGCCACAGCTGATTCAACTGCCTCAATCAAGACCTGTTTATTAACGCCTTTATCGCGCTCTAACTGTTCTAATATAACCAACAAATCATTATTTGCCATTGTCCAACCCTTTCCTGTCGTATTCTAATATATTTAAAAATTTTAATGTTTGTTTCTATTTTTCTCACCAATCGCTTTTTCTTCTGACATCTGACCTTCTGACTTCTGACCTTACAGGTTCTATTCTATTATTTCCATACCTTTATTAATCACATCATAAGGCACTTCTTTAGTTTCACCATTAAAATCAATTTTGACATTTTGCTCTCCCGCCTCGACAATCTTCCCGTCATACTGCACTTTTCCATCAAGAGGCTGGGACAAATATAGCATAACATTACGTCCCATTGCCCGTTTAAAATCCCGTTGGACTTTCAGCGGCCAATCCAAACCCGGGGAACAAACGCCAACCGTATAACCCGTAGTAATAATCCCGCCCTCGTCAATCACCTGAATCAACCGCCGATTTAATCGTCCGCATTCTTCAACTGTTATTCCACCTGCCGGCTTGTCAACAACCAAATCGATCGTAATTTCATTTCTGTATTCGTTCATTGCGAATAAAAAAATTTCCAGTCCCATTTCATCTAAAACAGGCTTAATAATTTGATCCAGTTTACTTTTTAACTCATCGATCATTTTTTAAGTTCCATAATTTTCATCAGCACATCATTCACCTCAACCAGCATCACTTCACCGGTTTGACGTAATTTTATTTCTACTTTACCTTCAACTAAATTACGCTGGCCAATGGTTATACGTAAAGGAATACCAATCAGATCCGCGTCATTAAACTTACGGCCCGCGCTTTCACTCCGGTCATCCATTAAAACATCACAGCCTTTAGCCCGAAGTTCAGAATAAAATTTTTCCGACAATTTCATTATCTCATCGTCCGCGGATTTTGCAATTGGCAATATTTCCACGTCAAACGGCGCGACACTGGCTGGCCATTTGATTCCCTTGTCATCATTGTATTTTTCTATAATCGCGGCAACCACGCGGCTCACCCCAATCCCATAGCATCCCATGATCATAGGGTTGCGTTTACCGTCTTCGTCAATGTATTCTGCCGCTAAAGCAGAACTATATTTTGTCCCTAATTGAAAAATATGTCCAAGTTCTAAAGCAGACTGTTTTGTAAGAATACCTTTTCCGCATTGCGGACAAGTTTTTCCCTGATCTTGATTTTCGGTCACTCCGCTTTGCGCTTTGCAAGACGGACAGGAAACCACTGCATCTTCGCCAATAGGCGCACCGATCATAAACTCATGGGACACATCGCCGCCCATAGCTCCTGAATCAGCCGCGATCACTGCCACATCCAATTCCATACGGCTAAAAATACGCTTATACGCGTCAAACATAATCTGATAACTTTTACGCAAGCCATCCACATCCCGGTCAAAACTATACGCGTCTTTCATAATAAATTCACTCGCGCGGACAATGCCAAAACGAGTACGCAATTCATCACGAAATTTAGTCTGAATCTGATACAAAGTCACTGGCAGCTGACGATAAGACTGCACGAATTGACGAACCAAATCAGTTATAATCTCCTCATGCGTTGGCCCTAAACACATATCATGCCCGCGGTTATTTTTAAATTTGATCATAATCCCGTCTAAAACTTGGTCTCGTCCAGTTTTTTTCCACAATTCAATGGGATGCAGACACGGCATCAACAATTCATGCGCGCCGGCATTATTCATCTCCTCCCGAATAATATTTTCCACCCGGTTCAATACTTTTAACCCTAAAGGCAGATAAGAATAAACCCCGGAAGTCAGCATTTGCACCAGTCCCGCTCTTAATAAAAGTTGATGACTCACCGCTTCAGTTCCCACCGGAACTTCTTTTAACGTTGGTATAAAATATTTAGACCATTTCATTTAAGACTCCAATTTTTTTAGTATGTAGTATGTGGTATATGGTATGTAGTAAAAACGAATTTGTTTTAATAAAAGCGAAACCAATAAACAATAAAAAACGCTTTAACAACAATCGCTTTTATTTTTCACCAAACCACATAACACTTACTACATTTAATTATCAAATAATTTTTTTTAATACACGCTTTTCCAGCAATCGCTTTTCGCTACATGCTACATGCTATACAAATAAATTTTTAAGCTTTCCCATCAATCGCTTCTCGCTACATACTACATACTACATGCTACATGCCACATGCTATACAAATAAATTATTAGGTACCGCCACATTCCGTTTGGCAAATTTATAAAAGAATGACGGCTGGTTTTTATTCATTTCCCAATATCCACTGATTTTTCCGTCAGACGCATGATCAGTTTGTTTAAAACGGAAAATGTCGTATAAATTTACTTCTTTAGTTTTTTCATCAAAAACCACATCTGTCATTGCGGTCATTCGGCGTTTACCGTCACTAAATAATTCCAAATGAACCACAATATCAATAGCGCGGGCGACTTGCTTGCGGATTTCATCCGTGCTCAAACGAATCCCGGTCATGAGCATCATGGTCACCAAACGGTTAAAACAATCTTCCGGGCTTTCCGCGTGTACGATAGATAAAGAACCACTGTGGCCGCTCGAAATCGACTCTATCATGTCCAATACTTCAGCACCTCTTAATTCCCCGACAATAATGCGATCCGGGCGCATGCGCAGGCAATTGATAAACAATTCCCGCATGGTTATTTGGCCGCGGCCTTCAATATTGGCATCTTTGGTGCATAACGTGACCACATGCTCTTGCTTAAGCCTTAATTCCGGCGTATCTTCAATCGTAATGATCCGCTCATCTTCCGGAATATAACTTGAAAAAACATTCAGCGCCGTTGTCTTACCTGAACCAGTTGACCCACAAAATATGACATTTAATTTTGCCTTCATGGCTAAAATCAAAAGATCCGCGATATTCCGATCTAATTCACCCAGCTCAATCAAATTCTCGACCGTGGTAATATCTTCCTTGAACTTCCGTATCGTCATAACCGGCCCAATCTGCGATAACGGCGGAATGATCGCGTTGACTCTGGATCCATCCGGCAATGAAAAATCAACATAAGCCGATGATTCATCCAAGCGCTTATTCGCTCCGGTCGAAGCCAGTAATTTCTGGATCGTATGGAGCAAATGCTGATTATGATCAAATTTAATATTCGCTTTTTCAATTTTCCCGTGACGCTGAATATAAATCAAATCCGGACCATTCACCATGATTTCCGTAATCAAAGGATCTTCCATAAGCGGCCGCAGCGGCCCCAAACTGGCCAATCCCGTAATCAATGACCGGATAACATCTCCCTGCTGTTCTAAAGGAATCTCAAATTTTACAACTTTAGAAAAATCAATAAATGATTTTTGTAAAAAAGCCCGCATCGCGTCTTCACTCATCTTATCTTTGCGGTCGAGAAAATCAGTTTGATTAATCAAATACTGATTAAACCCAGCTTTTATATCGTCAGTCTTCATAATTTATTCCTAATAGTAACAAAGTAACCGAGTAACCGAGTAACAAAGTAAAAACTAATCAAACCGCGTGCCCATACACAAGGTTTACGTTTAAACTGAATCCCAGAGCGAGTTCAGCTCCGCTTCGGAGCTGCTGTTTGAGCGAAGGATTCGGTTTAAATGCAAACCGCCCAACCCGCGCGCTTTATATATTCATAGAAATTTTTTAATCATTAAGTAACAGAGTAACCGAGTAACAGGGTAACAGGGTAACAGAGTAACAGAATGATACTAATTTATCTTATAAACAACGACTTAATTTTTGCTATCAAACCAATATTTTCAAAATCATTATAAAATACGAATAATGCGAAACAGATAATCAACACAAAACCGGCATTCCCCACGATTTCATCCATTTTTTCCGGCAAGGGCTTTCCTCTCACCTTTTCGATAGCCATTAAAAGCAAATGGCCGCCATCTAACGGAATAATCGGGAGTAAATTAAAAATCGCCAAACTCGCGCTGATCACGCCGACAATAAAAACCAGATGATTAAATCCCATAGCTGCCGCTTCTTTAATAATCTTAAAAATCATAACCGGACCAGCCACATTCTTGGCCGACATTGACCCTGTAATCATAAAATAAATTGACTTGTAAGTCATCTCTGTGATCTCAACAATTTTGGTGAAACCAAGAACCAAAGATTGCCCCAAGCCATATTTCAAAGAAACCAATTCATCCGCAGGCACAATGCCGATCAAACGTGTTTTTTGTTTTTGCCCAAAAACATTTTTTTGTTCTTCAAAACGCGGCACTAAAGTAAGATCTAGCGGTTTCCCGTTACGAGTGATCTCTAAATCTAATTTGTCAAAGGCCGGATTCGTAATACTTTTCTTAACCTCAGTCCAATTCGTAACCGGCTGTTTATTAATTTTCACAATTCTATCGCCGACCAAAAGACCTGCTTGTTGCGCGGGAAAATCCTTCATAACCTGTCCGACTTTAGTCGAAAAATCCGGATACCCAATCAAAAAAACCACCACAAAACACAAATACGCTAAAAGGAAATTCACAATCGGTCCGTTAATCGCGATCAATGCCCGGCATTCCGGCGGTTTGGAATGAAACTCATCCGGCGCGCCTTTACAATCTTCCCGGCTTTCACCCGCCATTTTAACGTACCCGCCTAAAGGAAATAAACTTACGCAATACTCTACCCCGCCGATAACTTTTTTAAAAAGTTTAGGGCCAAAGCCAATAGAAAAACTTTCCACGCGCACCCCTAACTTAATAGCTGTCATAAAATGACCCCATTCATGCACGATAATCAGAATGCTGAGCACAATTAAAAAAACGACAATACTATATAAATTCGTCATCAATATCGCTAAACTCATAATTTTTCCAATACCTTTCTGGTAGCTTCTCTCCCCCACTGGTCAGCGGATAAAATATCCCGCAATTTTGGTGCCTTAATACTTTTGTGTTTGCTCACAACTGTTTCAACCGTCGTATAAATTTGATCAAACCTAATTTTTCCATGCAAAAACGCCTCTACAGCTTCTTCATCCGCGCTGTTTAACACGGCCGGCAACGTTCCGCCTTTTTTAGCGACATGGCAGCATAAACTTAAAGCCGGAAATTTTTGCACATCAGGTTCACAAAAACTCAACTGCTGCAATGAACAAAAATCCAGCCGCTTTAAATGCGTCGGCCAACGATCCGGATAAGTCAACGCGTACTGAATCGGCAGACGCATATCCGTAATTCCCATTTGCGCGATCACTGAGCCATCACAATATTCAACCATGGAATGAATAATCGCTTCCGGGTGAATCACCACTTTAATCTGATCAGCCGTCAAGTCAAACAAACGCATCGCTTCAATTACTTCAAAGCCTTTATTCATGAGCATGGCTGAATCAACCGTGATCTTCCGCCCCATTTTCCATCGCGGATGCGCCAAAATATCTTTAACCGTCATAGTCGAAAATTTCGACTTAGGTGTTTTTAATAACGCCCCGCCAGAAGCTGTCAAATGAACCATCTTTAATTCAGAACGCTTCTGCCCATTCAAACATTGGAATATCGCGCTCTGTTCACTATCAATCGGGACAATCTTCGCCCCAAATTTTTTAGCCTCAGCCATAATCAAATCGCCGGCAATCACCAAAGCTTCTTTATTAGCCGGAGCAATCTGTTTGCCTGCCCGAACAGCCGCTAAAAAAGGCATAAGCGCCGCACTGCCCCTCATCGCCACCACCACCACATCCACCTTCGGCAAACTGACCAGCCATTCCAAATCTTCAAACACACTCAAAATCTGTTTATCAACCAAAATTCTTTTTTGCTTAAAATGAGTAATACCTTCTTCAGACAATACCACATAATCCGGCTTAAAAAGCCTAACCTGCTCTTCAATCAAATGAATATTGTTATATGCTGTTAAGCCCACGACACGGAATTGATCCGGATACCGGCTGATCACCTTTAACGCATTAACGCCAATTGAACCTGTAGAACCAAGAATAACTATATTTTTCATGTTATATTAAAAATTTCGGTTGATGGTTTTTGGTTGTTGGTTTTTGGTCAACAACATTTTTAAGCAATCGCTTTTTCGTCCATCATCCCGCGGCCTTCATCCCTCGTATATCTATTGCAATATCGCGCTGATAAAAAAGTAGAAAACCGGGACGGCGAATAATAGGCTATCGATCATGTCTAAAACTCCGCCTAAACCGGGCATTAATTTTCCGGAATCTTTTACATTGCAATCACGCTTGATTTGCGACTCGGACATGTCACCCAGCTGGCCTATGATCCCTAACGCCGCTCCCATTAAAACAACTTGCCACAACGTTAATCCCAATTCAGGCGGCATTAGTTTAAAAGCCAACAAGGCAATAAACGCGCTCATTAATAAACCGCCTAAACCGCCTTCTATGGTTTTTTTGGGACTGACGGTGGGTAACAGCGGATGTTTACCTAAAACTTTACCAATCAACAAAGCACCGACATCGCCGAATTTTGTGACCAATAAAACAAACGCCAACAATCGCAAACCGGCCCAATCACTCACGTCTGCCATTAAAAAACGGACTTTGATCGTAAAACTAAACAGCCAGGACACATAGAGTATGCCGAATAATGTGGTCGAAATGCCAATTAACGCGTTGTTGTTATCCTTGCGCCTAAACTGTAAAATAAAAACTGTACCTAACACCAGAACTATGAACAATAGCTCCCAGCCCTTGGTCGGCTGAAAACGAAAAAACGTGGTCAAAGGGATTAAAACACCAATCAGGATACCCGTGTAATCATAAATCGGGATACCCTTCTTTTTCGCCAAATAAAAAAATTCATACAACCCGCCCACCGTAAAAATCAAGATAAGCAATAAGAAAAACCATTTGTTAAAGAGCCCCGCGATAATGAGCGGAATAATGATAAATGATGAAAAAATTCTCTTTAACATGTTTTATCCTTGTTGATGGGAAACAACTTTTCCAAAACGCCGGTCCCGCTTTTGATAATCAAGAATCGCTTTTTTAAATTCATTTTTTGTGAAATCCGGCCACAAAACTTCAGTAAACAAAAACTCAGCGTATGACAATTGCCATAATAAAAAATTACTGATCCGTTGTTCTCCTGACGTGCGGATTAATAAATCCGGGTCGGGTAAATCTTTGGTATATAAATAACGTCCTACTGTTTCTTCTGATATAGTTTTTTGTGATAATTTCCCAATGACCACATCTTTGGCAATATTCTTAATCGCGTCAACAATTTCACCTCGGCTGCCGTAATTAAAAGCCAGATTTACGGTCAAGCCAGTATTCTTATCCAGCTTATGTATCACCGCTTCCAGCTCATTCCAAACTTTATCCGGAACGCCTTCTCGCCGACCGCACAACCGCACCCGGATGTTATCCCGCTGCAATTTCGACATTTGATTATTCAAGACCAGACACATGGTCTTCATAATCCCCTCAACTTCAGATTGCGGCCGATTCCAATTTTCCGTGGAAAAAGCGAATAACGTCAAAACCTTGATCCCCATCTCCCTCGCGACATCCATTACTTCACCAACACGCTTAACGCCTTCCAAATGTCCTTGCGGACGGGTCAGCCCGCGCTTCTTTGCCCAGCGTCCGTTCCCATCCATAATGATCGCCACATGCTGAGGTATTCGTTTAGGATCTAAATCAACCATCATTATTTTCTCTCGTCTATCAACGTTCCATTCTCGTCATACTTCTTGACCGGATGTTCCAGTTTACCTTTTTTAAAAAGCATTTCTGTTCTCAACTGACCAGTTTCGAAATATATCTTAAGCAACCCGTCACGCTTGCCATCACTATAAAAGCCTTCCATTCGCAATTTTCCATTTTCATGATAGGTTTTTAAAAAACCATCTATTTGGCCGTCTTTATATGTTCCAGTCTCACGCAAATTACCATTTTCATGATATTTTTTATATGCGCCCTTCCGCTTTCCAGAGGCGTAAATAACTTCACTCCGCAGCTTTCCATCGTAATAATATTTCCTGACTAAGTCTTCTTTCTGACTATTGATAAGAACCCCGTCCTCCATTAATTTTCCATTTTCATAATATACCTTAAATGGACCTTCCGCTTTACTATCAATGTATAATTCTGTTTCTTTAAGGGCTCCGCTTTCGTAATAGAGTTTAGCTTCCCCTTGTGCTTTACCGTTTATAAAATTGACTTCACTCTCCACCTTCCCGTTTTCGTAGTATTTTCTAAACAGGCCATCTTTAACTCCACCCTTGAAAAACCCTTGCTGAAACAACTTCCCGCTTTTGTAATAAGTTTTATGCGGTCCATCTGGTATAGTTTCTGAAGAAAAAAGTAGCCGCGTTGAAAATAACAAAAATATGGTGCCGATCAGGATGATATTAAAATTTTGTCTTTGAAAAATCATTTTTTAAAAACCTCTACAAATAAAAGGGGAAAATATCATTTCTGAATCATTAATCCCACTGAATACTATTTCGGGTTTAGTGTCTTTTCACTTTCATCATGCATTGTCTCTAAACCTTCTTGAATACCATTCTTAAAAAAGACTTCTTTTTTTAACTGTCCACTTTCGTAATATGTTTTAAACGACCCCTCCAACTTACCATCCTTAGTCGTTCCTTCCTGATACAATTTTCCACTTTGGTAATACGTTCTGAACAATCCGTCTTGCACATCATTCTTGTAATTTGTTTGCAATTCTATTATCCCATTTTGTCTATACGTCGTCAAAAGACCCTCTAGCTTACTATCATTATAATGGGCTTCCTGCTTTAACTCTCCCCCTAAATAAAAGTCTTTACGAAAACCTTCCCCTTTAATTTTCAAAATTCCGTCAGTCATCAACTGTCCACCCGGATAATATGCTTTAAAGGGACCATCTTGCTGGTCATCCTTCAGCGCCATTTCTTCTTGCAAATTCCCGTTTTCATAATATTTCTTCATTGGTCCGTCATGTAAACCAAGTTTAAATGTCCATTCTTCTTTCAACTTCCCATTTTCGTAGTACTCTTTGTACGGCCCTTCCAACTTTCCATTTTTAAAAATTCCGTCCAGTTGCAATTTTCCATCAGCATAATATGTTTTATAAGGTCCATCTAAAGGTTTGCCTTCATCCGCCTTTTGTTCCGACTGAGCACAAGATAAAGGGGTTATTACAAACAATAAAAAAAACGCAATAATTAAATTAATTTTAAAATTTTGTTTTCGATCAATCATATTATTATACCTTCGCCTCTATCTTCTGCCGTTTTCTTATCGTTCCTCTACAAATAAAAAGGGGGATATATCATCCCCCATATCGAATCCACGCAATCTTATTAAAATTAAAAAATGAAAGACACCAAAATAAACTACTTGGCTGACAGTGGCTGTTCCGGCACACCTATGTTACTCACCTTTTGCTTTTTCTCAATGTCAGCTATTCGGCCTTGTAAACTATCCTTCTGCTTTGAAACTTCATCAACCTGTTTTTTAAGGTCTGAATTCATCGCCTTGGTATCGTCCAACATTTTTTCCAGATTATTAGATTTTTTTCGAATACGTTCTAAATCTGTCGTCATGGATGAAACACTACTCTTTACCTGCTGCAAAGATTCTTCCGCAAGCATGCGCTGATAACGTTCATCATTTAATTGTTTTTCAGCTAACTTTTTTTGGTGATAAAATTGAAAAACAACGACAATACTCAAAATGACTATCCCACCGACTAAAGCACTCAACCTGCGTATTTTGCTATTCTCCATTTGCTTTTACCTTTTTAACATCTTTTGGCAAAATAACTATTTCTACCCGTCGATTTTTTTGGCGGCCGGCTTTATCATCATTGGACATGACCGGATGAAATTCACCATAAGCAATCGCGGAAACGCGCGTTGGTTCTAAGCTTCCGTTATCAATCAAATAATGCAATACCCCTAAAGCGCGATGCGCTGATAATTCCCAGTTAGATTTCCAACCTGAATGTTTAATCGGTTCATTATCAGTATGCCCTTCAATGCCGATTCTATAATCTTTAGCTGTCGAATTTAAAACATCCGCAACCTTAAGTAATTTATCCTTTGCGGTTTCTTTCAAATCCGCTTTTCCTGAATCAAACAAAACTTCGGCCACAAAGGTAATCGTCAACCCTTTATCCAACATTTCCACTTTAACGTCTTTATCGCCGATCTCTTTATTTAACTTATCTTCCAATTCTTTTTTAGCGCGATCCATATCAGATAATTGGGTTTGGAGTTTTGAGATCTTTTCAACGTCTACTCTGCGCCCTTTTTGAAATATAAAGGTGCAACCGCTCAGCAGACTGGCTGTGGTAATAACTAGAACGAATGGTAATAATTTTTTCATAAAGCCCTCTCTGTTTTGTTAGCGGGCGATCAGGTGATCGCCCCTACGACAAAATGTATATTTTATCGAATATTTTGTATTCCCAAAAGTAACATAAGCCGTTTTTAAAGTCAAGTTATTTCTACCTAAAACTATTAAAAACAATAAGATACAGCACTATCTGAATATAATTTCAGATCTCTTCGTCCCAGTCGAAATATACTTCACCCCTACTTTTAACAATTTTTCCAAACGTTCGATATAAGCCTTGGCATTTTTGGGAAGTTTACTATATGAAGTAACCCCCTGAGTTGGCTCTTTCCATCCCTTAACCGTCTGATAAATTGGTTTAGCATTGGCGATCACATCAAAATCCATGGGGAATTCTTTATAAGTTACACCCTTATACTCATATCCCGTGCAAATTTGAATTTCATCTAGCCCGTCCAAAACATCCAGTTTCATAATAGCCAGTTCTGACGCGCCATTGAGAATGACGGAATAACGGACCAGCAAACTGTCAAACCATCCGCAGCGGCGCGGGCGTCCGGTTGTAGCGCCGAATTCTTTCCCTTTTGTTCTGATGACTTCCATGAATTTCGAATCAAATTCCGTCGGAAAAGGACCCTCGCCCACCCGGGTTGTATACGCTTTAACGCACGCGATAGTCCGGTTGATCCGGGTCGGAGGCACGCCTGTGCCGCTCGCAACCCCGCCGACACCCGTGTTGGATGACGTAACAAACGGATATGTTCCAAAATCAATGTCTAAAAATGTTCCTTGCGCTCCTTCAAACAGAACACTTTTCTTTTGGTCCATCTCATCATTTAAATACGTCGCCACATTGCATACAAAGGGCGCGATTTTTTTCCCGTAATCAAGATATTCGTGATAAATGTCGCCAAAATCAAAATCTTTTTGACCGAATACCTTTGAAAAAATTTCATTTTTCTCGCGCAGATTATCCTCGAGCTTTTCCTTCAAGATACGCGGATTCAACAGATCAATGACCCTGATCCCACAGCGCGTCACTTTATCGGCGTAGCACGGGCCAATTCCTCGACCAGTTGTCCCGATCTTATTCTGACGTTTCTTTTCCCGTAAACTATCCATGATCCGGTGATACGGCATAACCACGTGGCACAACCCGGAAATCTTCAAACGTTTCGCCGGAACCTTGATCCCGCGTTTTTCCAAATCTTCAATCTCCTCTAATAACGCTTTCGGATCTATGACTACGCCGTTCCCAATCACGCACGTTTTCCCTTTATGCAAAATGGCTGACGGAAGTAAATGAAAAATATATACTTTGTCTCCGACTACAACCGTATGACCGGCATTGTTTCCACCCTGGAAACGTACCGTAATATCTTTTTTTTCAGAAAGCACGTCAATGAGCTTACCCTTGCCTTCATCACCCCATTGCGAACCTATGACCACAACATTCATATGTGTCCTTTTTTAAAAGTATGTAGTATGTCGTATGTGGTATGTGGTTAAAAATATAAGCAAAACAAAAAAAACAATAATTTTTATACGCTTTTTTTCATCAATCGCTTTTTGCTACATACCACATACCACATACTACATACCAAATTAGATTTTTAAATATTTCACAAACAGAATTTCTTTGGTGTTCTTTAGCTTATAGATGGTTGCGTCGGAAACTTCGCTATCGACATTGACAATACTCATAGCCAAACCACCGCGAGTCTCACGGCCAAAAGTAATTCCAGCAATGTTCACGCCTTCTTCAGCGAGCACAGTCCCGACTACACCGACCACGCCGGGACGATCATTGTTATTGATCACAATCATATCACCGTCCGGAACAGCTTCAACATAAACATTGTTCATCTTCACAATACGCGGCTGTTGATTGGCAGACAAAGTCCCGCAGATCGTAAAAGTTTCTTTATCCGTCGTAATCACCAGACTCATAAAATTAACAAACTCTTCTTCTTTTTTAGATATCACTTCTTTAACATCAATGGCACGTTCTTTGGCCATGTCTAACGCGTTAACAAAATTAACCGTATCACCTAAGATCGGCGTTAAAAGACCATTAACTAATGACAAAGTCAAAGGCGCCACCTTATGGTTAGTCATAATCCCATTGTAAGTCACTTCAATCCCTTTGATCGCCCCATTGACTAATAGTCCGGCAAATTTTCCCGTGCGGAACGCGAGGTTAATATAAGGATTTAATACTTTTTGACTCTCTGCGTCAACAGTTGGAAAATTAGCCGCGTTCATGATTCCCCGTCCTAACAACGCGTTCTTCATGGTCTCGGCTATTTCAATCGCTACGTTAATCTGGGCTTCATTGGTTGATGCACCCAAATGCGGCGTGGTGATGCAATTATCGAACTTGAATAACGCGGAATTAAAATCCGGCGGTTCCTGATCAAAAACATCGAGAGCACATCCCGCGATCCGCTTCTGTTCTAACGCGCGGACTAAAGCCTCTTCATTCACAATCCCGCCACGCGCGCAATTAATAACAAACGCGCTTTTTTTCATCAGCCCTAATTCCCGGTCGCCGATCAAATCAGTCGTTTCCGGACTTTTGGGAATATGAATCGTCACATAATCAGCCCGTTTCAAAATATCGTCGAGCGTAGCCCTTTCCAATCCCCGCTGTTCAAAAACTTCCGCGGGTAAAAACGGATCAAATCCAATGACTTGCATGCCAAACGTTTTCGCAAATTTTGCTACCGTTGAACCAATGCGGCCCAGCCCAATGATTCCAATGGTCTTGCCGTAAAGTTCAACCCCTTTAAATTTATTTCTTTCCCACTGCAACTTTTTCATAGACGCGCAAGCTTGAGGGATACTGCGGGAAATCGCCATGATCAAACCCCAGGTCTGCTCTGCTGTCGACGTCGTATTTCCTGCCGGAGTGTTCAATGCCACCACCCCTTTTTTAGTCGCTGCAGGTAAGTCCACGTTATCGAGCCCAACGCCGGCACGGCCGATGAATTTCAAACGATCCGCTGCCTCAATAATATCCGCCTTAAGCTTGGTCGCGCTGCGCACAATGATCGCGTCATAATTTTTAATGACCGCCTTCAATTCATCCGGCTTCATCTCATTTTTGACGTCGACATCAAATTCCGGCACAGCTTTGAGGATCTCGATTCCTTCTTTGGACAGGTTGTCAGTGATTAAAATTTTCTTGTTCATTACAACACCTTTCTGCTTTCGGTCTGATTCCTGAAAGAACCAGTACCAAGACTGATCTCCTGAAAGAGATCATGTCAGTTTGTGACTTGCTTAAAAGTATGTGGTACGTAGTATGTCGTATGTAGTAAAAACAATAAACGAGCAATAAAAAAATTAACAAAACCGATAAATTAATAAAATGTCATCTTCTCAATTTTACTGGGAAAATTTTAAAATCTAATTATGTTTATAATCTTTGTTATTTATTTTATTATTCATCAATCGTTTTTCTCTACATACAACATACCACATACTACATACGCCTTATGATTAGCACTTATTCATTATAGATTTTCTGTGCCGCCGTTAATCCTGCGCCTAATTCAAATTTATGGCCGAATTGTTTCAAGACTTTTTCAAAACATCCGATTCCAACCAGCATATCAAATTCATCAACCGCGCCCATATGGGAAATACGGATGATTTTATTTTCCACATCCCCCTGGCCGGCTGCGACAGAAACGCCATAAACATCGCGCATGGCTTTGACCACTTTTTTCGCCTCAATACCGTCAGGAAGTAAAATCGGGGTTAATGCCGTTGAAATACAATAGTCTTCAGCGAATAATTTCAAATTCATGGCTTTCGCGGCCGCACGCACGCCTTTAGCCAAACGGCTAAAACGGGCAATCATATTGTCCAAACCCTCGGCACGCATTTTCCGTAAACTATCAACCATCGCTACAATGATATTGATCGCCGGAGTAAAAGGCGTATCTGTCTTGCCATACGCTTTTTCATATTTCCGCAAATCAAAGTAATAGCGCGGAGAAGTGCAAGCGTTAATAACTTTCATGGCTTTTTCACTGACCGCCACCATGCCCAAACCAGGAGGAAGCATAAAACCTTTATGCGCCCCGGCAACGCAAACATCTACATTCCAGTCATCCATTTTAAAATCTACAACGCCTAAACCACTGATGGCATCGACGACTAAAAGTGTATTCGTTCCTTTAACCGCTTCACCCAAAGCTTTGATATCTGCCGTCACACCGGTTGAAGTTTCATTTAGCGTCGCGAACACAACTTTAATGGAAGGGTCCTCATCCAGCATCTTCTTGATCAGTTTCGCGTCAACCGCCGTGCCCCATTTAACAGGTACGACTTTGGATTCAGCGCCGTAAACCTTACATAATTCTGTCCAGCGTTCGCCGAATTTCCCGCCTTCAATGGTAATAACCTTATCCCCTTTATTAACCACATTCGCGACCGCAGCTTCCATGGTGCCGGTTCCTGAACTGGCTAAAAGGTACACATGATTTTTTGTCTGAAAAATATACTGCAGACCTTCGCCCACTTCTTTTAAATACTGTTGAAACTGGGGCGTACGGTGATGAATAATCGGTTTGCCTAATGCCGCGCATAAATCCGGCGGAATATGTGTTGGCCCGGGAGTCAATAACAAATTTCTATCCATGTCCAAAACCTTTCTATTTATTTTTCAGTGTCACCACTACTTCATCGACCAAACCATAGTCTTTTGATTCCTGCGCGGACATAAAAAAATCGCGGTCAGAATCGGCTTCGATCTTTGACAGTTGTTGACCTGTATGTTTGACTAAAATATTGTTCAACTCTTCCTTCATGCGGAGGATCTCTTTGGCCTGAATCGAAATATCGCTGGCTGAGCCCTGCGCGCCGCCCCAGGGCTGGTGAATCATGATCCGGGAATTCGGCAAAGCAAACCGTTTACCTTTGGTACCCGCGCACAACAGGATCGAACCCATGCTGGCGGCCTGGCCAAGGCAATACGTATTAATATCAGGTTTAACAAACTGCATAGTGTCGTAAATCGCCAGCCCCGCCGTCACAGAACCGCCAGGAGAATTGACATAAACATGAATGTCCTTTGCCGCGTCTTCACTCTGCAAAAATAATAATTGGGCAATAATTAGATTCGCCACATTGTCATCAATAGCGGTACCAATAAAAATAATCCGATCTTTTAACAACCGGGAATAGATGTCATAAGCGCGTTCACCATGACTGGATTTCTCAATAACCATTGGAACTAAAACCTGGTTTTTTATATCCATGTTATTTAGCCTCCTCCCATTTAGCTTCTTTTAATAAAAATTCCACGACTTTCGCCGGAAGATTTTCCCCCTGCTTCACTTCAATTTTTTCTTCTTCCGCGATTTTTTCCAAGGTTAAATAAACCCGGATATCCTTCTCAACCGCTGATTTTAAATCATTGAGGACATCTTCCTCTTTCTTCTTTATATCCGTATCAGACATCCCTTGTTTCTTAAGCCGTTCTTTGACTTCCGCGGCTCTGCGTTCTACTTGTTTCTTCACTAATCCTTGAGGAACAACTAATTTAGCTTTCTTCATGACCGCTTCAATCACCTGATTCTCAAGATCAGTGCGGCTTTGACGTTCTTTATCCAATTCCAATTGACGGCGCAAGGATTTTTTAAGTTCTTCCAAATTAGGAAAACCTAAACCATTCGCGAAACTATCGTCAAATACGACTTCTTCTTTTTCTTTGCCTTGCCCCTGTTTAAAATATTCCAGGGTTTTCTGAATATCTTCATCGCTCACCTGCGCGCTTTTGCGCGTGACTTTCACGCCCTTATAATCTTTGACTGTCACCTCAGGACGGATGTCTAATGAGGCTTTAAACGATATTTTCCCGTCGTTAAAAGCGACATCTTCAATGTCCGGCATATCAATCGGGATGAGCTTTTCATTTTCAATGGCTTCCTGATATACTTCCGGAATCAGTTTTTTTAAAACTTCTTCTTTAGCGAGATTGCCATATTGCGATTCCAAAATATTGCGCGGCGCTTTTCCCTGACGAAAACCCTTGATCTTCGCGGCTTTAGCCAGGTCGTCATAAATTTCCTGCATTTTTTTCGCGACCCGTTCTTTGGAAATTTCGAAATTCAATTCACGTCTAGTTGGGTCTACTTTTTTAACTTCAACTTTCATTAACAAAATCCTTCCATTTTTTAGTTACATTCTAAATTTTTCACCTAAATAAATTTTTCTTGCTTCCGGATCATTAATCAATTCTTCGGCTGTACCGGATATCAAAACTTTTCCCTCTGCGATCAAATACGCCCGGTCCGTGATGGCTAAAGTTTCTCTTACATTATGATCTGTTAACAAAATCCCCAACCCTTTATTCTTTAACTCTTTAATAATCTCTTGCGCCTCTGCGACGACAATAGGGTCGATTCCGGAAAACGGCTCATCCAGCAATAAAAATGATGGATTCGTCACCAAGGCGCGGGTAATTTCCAAACGCCGCCGCTCACCACCGGAGAGCGTGAAAGCTTTACTCTTGGCTAGATGCGCGATATTCAATTCTTCCAGCAAAGACTGCAGTCTGCGTTTGCGTTCTTTAGGACCAATATCCAAAGTTTCCAAAATCGCCATGATATTTTCTTCCACAGTCAATTTACGGAAAATAGAAGATTCTTGGGCCAAATAACCCATTCCCAGACGGCAACGATCATGAATTGATTTCCGGGTAATATCTTCATTATCAAAAAATATCTGGCCATCATTCGGTTTAATAATACCCACAGCCATGTAAAAAGTTGTGGTCTTTCCTGCCCCATTAGGCCCTAAAAGCCCCACAATTTCCGACCGGCCCACTGTGATGCTGAGGCCATCAACAACTTTCCGGCTTCCGTATTCCTTGCACAGTCCCCTAGTTTCCAAAAGGTGTAAGGCCATTAGTCCCCTCAGTCTCAAATATCAGTTTTGGTTTTCCAGACAACGTGATTTTTTGTGTACCAGCGTCGTAAACCGCTTTTTCCGCAAAGGTTTGATTCTCTCCTTGAGTGATCACCACGTTACCTTCACAAACTAATTGCTTAATTTTTTTTTCTTCCTTATTGAAATAAACTTTCATAATATCCGAACGCAAAGTCTGCGTATCCCGGACAGCTTTGACATTATCATGAAAAACAGCAATCATATCCGCCTGATCTAATTCCATTGGCCCATCACTGGTGATCGTGACAATTTGTTTATTTTTTTCATTTGGCGCCGTAGCCACCCGAGCTGTCACATCTTTTTTAATTTCCGCTGTTTTTTCTTTAGTATGCGCTTCCATGCCAGTGCCGGTTACAGTCATCTGATTCCCGGTAAAAGCCACATCATCCTTGGTCTGAACCACATCTTTATTGCGGTCCCATTCCAAAGAATTGGTCATCATCTGCTGTCCATCCTGAGCTGTAATCACCACATCTTTTTCCAAACGCATTTTGTTTTGCGTTTGATCTATATATCCGGTTTCTGCCGTGACATTAACTTTATTTTCGCCAAAGGTGTTGGCATCAACATTCTGAACTTTAATCTCATTGCCGACAATATCCGCTTTATCGCCTTTCACATCCCATTGCTTCTCTCCGGTATTAGAATATCCTTGCAAATTAAATCCCTGAAGCTGCTGTTGCGGTTGCGGCTGTCCAGATTTTTTAGTCGGAATAATCTCCGGTGCCTGTTCCTGCGCCCATCCGATATAAGAAATAAAAACTAAAATTAACGCGCATAATACAGATCGGAAAATTTTCATACAAAAGTCTCCAGCACGGTTTTCCACCGGCTCTGTGTTTTCAATATTAACTCCACAACTTCGCGAACTGCGCCATTTCCGCCCGATTTTTTAGTGACATAATGCGCATATTGTTTAGCATCCGAGGAAGCATTGGCCACAGCCACCGCGAACCCGGCTTGTTTTAAAACCGGAATATCCGGCAAATCGTCGCCGACAAAACACACTTCGTCTGGAGAAACATTGAAATTTTTCAAAAGATCCCCAAACGCGGCCGACTTAGGATACGCATCTTGATACACTTTGTCAATTTTTAAATCAAGAGCCCGCGCTGCCACACAACCGGATGAACGCGCGGTAATAATCGCCGTTTTAAGGCCGGCTTTACGCAAAACCGCAATACCCAAGCCGTCCTGAACATTAAACATTTTAATCTCCTGGCCCTTCTCATCCAAATTAATAGAGCCGTTCGTCATAACCCCATCAACATCAAAGGCAATGACCTTGATCTTCATGATGCGTTGTTTTAAATTTTTTGTCATATGAATTAATTTCATTAAAGAAAATAGACGATAGATAATAGAAGATAGAAAAACATCGATTAATTTTTAAATAGACAAGACAGCAAACACAGTGCCGCAAAACACAATAAATCTTCGAATATTTTCATCTCTATCGTTGTTATTCTTTCTTTTTCTATTTTCTATTCTCTATTCTCTCCCATCTATCTTCTAATTTGTTTAAACTAAACCTGCCCTTAAAAGATCCTGCACATCCAACAAACCGACTAATTTTCCTTTTTTATCTATAACCGGCAATTCGTCAATTTTACGGCCTTCCAGCACCAGCAATGATTCAGCAGCTAATTGTTCGGCCTTAATCACGGTCGGATTTTTTGTCATCACATTCTTAACCGGTTTGCTTAGCAAATTCACGTCCAATTCTAAATGACGGCGTAAATCTCCGTCCGTGAATATTCCGACAAATTTCCCTTTTGCATTAACCACACACGCGGATCCGCACCGGGCCTGAGTAATGGCGTATAAAACATCCTTGACTGCCATGGTTTCTTTGACTTTGGCATAATGCTCACCCGACCGCATAATATCGCTGACCCGCAATAATAATTTCCGGCCTAAAGAACCGCCGGGATGAAAAAACGCAAAATCTTCCCGTTTAAATTGCCGGCGCGAAATTAAACATGATGCTAACGCGTCGCCCATCACTAACGTCGCGGTGGTAGATGCCATCGGCGCTAAACCTAAAGGACAACCTTCTTTTTCAACAGACACATCCAACACGATATCGCTGTGCTTAGCTAAAGACGATTTAACATTCCCAGTGATAGCAATGGTTTTAGCCTTGATCCGTTTCAAAAGTGGCAATAAACGCACGGTCTCTTCTGTTTCACCGCTAGAGGAGATCAGAAGAATCACATCGTCTTTTGTCACTTGCCCTAAATCACCATGCGCGGCTTCCGCGCTATGCATAAAAATACTCGGCGTTCCAGTTGAGGAAAACGTTGCAGAAATCTTACGGCCCACAATTCCAGTCTTCCCCATACCCGAGACGATCACCCGGCCTTTGCATTTTAAAATCACTTCAATGGCGAGCAAGAAATTATCATTTAATTTCTTGGCTAAATTTTGAATCGCCTTGGCTTCAGTATGTATTAAATCTTTGGCAGTCTTCAGCAAAATTTGCTCTTTTCTTAAACTTTATTTTTAATAACACTATCTAATTTTTTCAATTGTGTTAAAAATTTTTCAACCTGACTTAACGCAATCATATTCGGCCCGTCTGAAAGGGCTTTTTCCGGATTCGGATGGACTTCTAAAAATATCCCCGCGCATCCTGCCGCAACAGCACAACGCGCCAAAAGCGGAATAAATTCCCGGCACCCGCCTGAAGCATGACCTAACCCTCCCGGCTGTTGCACACTATGCGTCGCGTCAAATACGACCGGATATCCTGTCTCTGCCATAATTGCCAAAGACCGGAAATCACTCACTAAATTTCCATAACCAAACGATACACCTCGTTCAGTCAAAATAATTTTTTTATTTCCTGTGCTTTCCACTTTACGGATTAATTGCCCCATATTGTGCGGATCTAAAAATTGCCCTTTTTTAATATTAACAGCTTTCCCGGTACGCCCGGCTTCAACGACCAGATCTGTCTGCCGGCACAAAAACGCCGGGATCTGGAGGATATCCGCGACTTTAGCCGACTCAGCGACCTCTTCAACAGAATGCACATCCGTTAAAATCGGTAAGCCTAAAGTCTCTTTAACCTCTTTAAGAATGGCTAACCCTTTTTGCAAACCAGGCCCACGGAACGAATCAATCGACGTACGGTTCGCTTTATCATAACTCGCCTTAAAAATAAACGGCACTTTCAAACGGGTCGTGATTGCCTTTAACTGCTTAGCCACCTTCAAAACCAAACCCCTGCTCTCGATCACACAAGGCCCCGCAATCAACACGATCGGTAAGCGGTTTGAAAATTTAACATTTTTAACTGATATTATTTTTTGCATTTTATTATCTCTATCAATTTAATCCCGTGATCGCGCGCGATTTTACGGGACGACCTTCAGCACTCTGACCAAATCTTCTCGGGTATCCACCCCGATCGTCTCAATATCCGTCACGACCGTCTTAATTTTGTAGCCAGCCTCTAAAACTCTCAGCTGTTCCAGTTTTTCCGTCTGCTCAAGATAAGATGACGGCAAACGATTAAAACTTAACAAAAAATCTTTTCGATAAGCGTAAATGCCCAGATGTTTATAATTTTTCAATTTATTAAATGGCGCGCCGTCACGGTTAAACGGAATAGTCGCTCTCGAAAAATATAAAGCATAACCCTGATGATCAATCACCACTTTAACTACATTAGGATTATTAAATTCCGTCGTATCACTTAGCAACTTGATGGCTGTTGCCATAGGTGTCGCTTTGTCATGCTCCAGCACTTTAACCAGATCATCAATCACCTGATGCTGAATTAACGGCTCATCGCCCTGAATATTAATCACAATATCACAAACCACATCTTTAACCGCTTCCGCGATCCGGTCTGTTCCGGACGCATGGTCTTTAGCCGTCATCACTGCCTTAGCCCCAAACTTTTTCGCCGCTGACATGATGCGTTCATCATCAGTCGCAATCAAAACGTCTGCCAAATATTTGCTCTGCTTGGTTCTTTCCCAAACATGCTGAATCATAGGCTTGCCCGCGATTTCAGCCAAAACCTTACCTTCAAACCGAGTCGATCCCCAACGAGCAGGAATTACGCCAATTGCCGTCATGTCTTATCCTCATATTTAATAGTAACCAAGTAACCGAGTAACCGAGTAACAAAGTAACAGCATAAAAACTATTGGTTTTAAAAAACACAAAACCAGGAAAAATATATTTTAATAGTAAACATGTAAATAAAGTAACAAAGCAAAAACATAAAAACGCTTGGTTCTAAAGAACATAAAACCTAAAAAACATATAATAAACATTTATTTTATAAAATTATTCTTTTGAGAAACACAAACAATTTTTATTTTATTCCGGTTATCCAAGCTTTTATGCTTTAATTTCTGATTCTTCTTTTATCCATTCGCTTTTGCTCTGTTACTCGGTTACTCGGTTACTTGGTTACTTTTTAATAGCGTCTAAAAGTTCTTCCACTGACACGGCATAGACGCCTAACTTTCCCACCACCACACCCGCCGCAGCATTAGCCATTTTAGCTGACTGGCGCTTGTCTGCGCCTGCAGTTAATGCTAAAGTAAACACCGAAATCACCGCGTCGCCCGCGCCAGTCACATCAAAAACTTCCTGCGCTTGAGTAGGAATAGAAAACGATTTTTTATTTTTTTCAAATAACCGCATACCCTTCTCACCCAAAGTGATGAGTAAAGACTCAAGATCCAAATAACGCATCAATTCCTGCCCAGCCAAATCGATTTCTTCATCCGTACCTAACCGGTCCACAGTAATATCCAAAGTCGGCGCAGTAGAGGTAATTTTAATATTCCTGATCGCGTTCTCTGCCTCTTTTAAATTCGGCGTAATGGATGTCACCTTACGATAATAGCTAAAATGCCCCACTTTCGGATCTACCGTAATGATCTTTTTCTTGCGCAAAGCTAAATGGCACACAAATTCCACTAGCTCAGACGTAATAACCCCTTTTCCATAATCCGATAAAATAATCCCATCACATTCCGCAATATGTTTTTCAATAAACTGTAAAATCTTTTCCTGAACCTGCCGGTTCTCACCGCGGACTTGTTCCTGGTCGATGCGGACAATCTGCTGATGCTGAGCCATAACCCTGGTTTTCGTGATGGTCGGGGCTTTATTATCCAAAAATATCCCGTTGGTATTAATATCTTTACGCTTCAACTCCCGCTTTAACAACTGGCCTTCAAAATCATTCCCAATTCTACCAACCTGCATCACATTCGCCCCTAATTTCCGCAAATTATGCGCTACATTAGCCGCTCCCCCTGGCGTATAAAAGAATTTTTCCTGTAAAAGCACTGGCACAGGCGCTTCTGGAGAAATCCTGGACACTGTTCCTTTGATATAACGGTCCAAAATCACATCCCCAATCACCATAATAGTTTTGGATTTGAACCGTTTTACGATATCCGCGTAAGTCATACCCTGCCTTTATTATATAAATTGAATCAAAACGAAGCCAAATTGTAACATACTTTGATAAGAGCGTCAACGGCCTTGACAACAGAAAAAACATGTGGCATATTTGATAAAATTTACCTAACAATATAAACAAACCCTTAATTAAGGAACTCAAATGAAAAAAATTTGCTTATTATTAATGCTACTGGTGTCATTCGCCCCTCATTCCGGTTCTGCGGCTAGCGATGGTCCTTTCTGGTCCTGGGTTTCAGCTCCCACATTGATGGATATTAATAACGACGGAACAACAGAGTTGGTATATAATCGGGGCGGACAATTATATGCTTACAATAATAAAGGAATCCTCCCAGGTTATCCTAAAATTTCGAAACTAAATCCCTATTCAACCCCAACTATCGTTGATTTAAACAGTGACGGGAAAAAAGAAATTATCGGCGTATGCGACAAAAATAAAATTTGCATTTATGATACAGACGGAGCAGTATTTCATGGTTGGCCACAAAAGGTCTCAGGCCATGTGGTCAGTTCACCAGCCGTAGCAGATATAGACAAAGATGGTCTCTATGAAATTGTCGTTGGTACAGATTATAGCGGGTCAAAATCCACCAAAGTTTATATTTTCCGCCAAGATGGCAGCTTAATGACTGGCTGGCCGAAAGATGTTATGGCGGGGGTAGCAGCAAACCCGGTTATTGCTGATATTAACGGGGATGGCTCATTAGACATTGTGGTCGCAACGCTGGATGGAACAATCCATGTATGGGACAAAGATGGCCACAATCTTCCGGGATGGCCTAAATTCATTTCAGGAAAAGCAACGGACTTTGGCAGTATTTATGGATCTTCACCTGCTGTTGCTGACTTAAATAATGATGGCACAAAAGAAATTGTAGTTTGTGATAGTACCGGTCACATTTTTGTTTTAAAAGCTGATGGTTCCATACTGAAAGGCTGGCCTCAAACCGCGGGCCATTCAATCCAATTTTCTTCACCCTCAATCGGTGATGTGAATGGAGATGGAAAATTAGAAATCGCAGTAGGCAGTTTTGATGGAAAAGTATATCTATGGAAAGCAGACGGTACAATCATGCCTGGTTGGCCTCAAGCAACACAAGGCCCGGTTTATGCTTCCCCAGTTTTAATTGATATTGATCAGGATGGCAAATTAGAAGTTGCCGCTGGTTCAACCGATAATAAAGTTTATATTTGGCAAGCCAATGGAAACCTCCTTGCTGGATGGCCGCAAACAATATCAGAAAAAAGCTTGAATTCTCTGGCATTCGGTGATTTTGATAATAATGGCAAACTTGATCTTTTAGCTGTGACAGATAACAAAGTGAATACTTGGAAATTTGCCAATACAACCACTTTACCTTGGTCGATTCCTCGGTATGATCAGCAAAGAACAGGTTTTTATTCGTACAAAAAAAATGACGCAGAAATCATTGTTTATAAACAGCCTGTCGCAGTAGCGATAGGTACTTCCGTAACGTTAAAAGTTAAAGTCACGAACAACGGCCTCGACGTATGGAAAAACGGATATGATGTTTTAACAAAAACCCTTAATAAAAACGCTTATGATTGCCGCGCCCATCTTTATGATGCCAAAGGCAAATTATTAGTATGGGATTTATTCATGTCGGGAAATGATTTTCCCAAAGATGTCAAACCCGGAGAAACCGCCTGGTTAACGTTTACAGTTCCAACCACCGGAAAAAATGCCAGCATTACTCAAACAGGTTCCTATATGCTTGGCGTCGATGTTGTTCATGAAAACGTAGCCTGGTTTAATCAGGAAGTTAAAACCAACATTTTTAAAGTGCAAAAAAATAATGACGCAGCTATTGTTATTCTCCAACAGCCGAATTCAGTAAAAATAGGCAATGCCGTAACATTAACAGTCAAAGTAACCAATAATGGTTTTGATGTCTGGAAGCACAATGATGATAAAAACGGTTCCTATGCCTGCCGCGCCCACCTTTATGATTCTAAAGGCAATTTGAAAGTATGGGATTTATTCTTACGTGGAAAAGATTTAGGAAAAGATGTAAAACCCGGCGAAACTGTTACTCTCTCTTTTTCTGTACCAGTCGAAAAAAGCTCAAATATTCCAGCCGGCACATACTCCTTAGGAGTAGATATGGTCCATGAAAAAGTAGCATGGTTTAATCAAATAGTAAAAACAAATACTTTTATAGTTAAATAAACGTTTCTTTCCCATCCCGCCTCCGGTAGACAAAAGTCTCCCGGAGGCTTTTATAGCCAATTAAAGTAACCGCTTTCGCTAAAACGGTCCTACCCCCTTTTTTTTTATTAAAAGCCATGGCAAACTTAAAGTATGGAAAGCGTGTCTTATAAAACCAGTATTGTTAAAAAAATACATGAGTTTTATTAATATGAATCAAATACAACACAGGAGAGCAAATATGTTAAGAACCAACCCCCAAAAATTTTCTGTATTATTCTTAGCATTGATTCTCTCAATACTCATTTTGTCCTACGACTCTCAAGCAGCTTCAAAATCTACGGTAACATCCCAACCTAAGGGGGCGGTAGGAGTACCCCAAAGCGACCCGGATTTTACTATGGTAGTCCTTCCTGATACTCAATATGAGGTAGACTGGGAAGCCAAAAAAACATCAACAATTTGGACCACCATGACAGATTGGATAAAAGCGGATCCTTTAAAGCTGAATATTAAAGTAGTCATTGGCGTTGGTGATATTACTGATCAGCATGATAAATCAGAAATAGATTTTATAACAGCCCAACAAGGCTTCAATAAAATTCTCAGTGCTTCTATCCCTTATGTCCCCACAATTGGTAATCATGATTATGATGACGCCTATAACCGCGTAGCTACAACCTATGATAAATATTTCGGTCCTGCTCAGCTTAGCAAAAGTGAAAAACAGTGGTATGGCGGTTGTTACAACGGAAGTGATCAAAACTTTTACATGAAATTTGACATTGGAACGCATAAATATCTCGTTCTAGCTCTAGAATTTTTCCCCAGCGCTAAAGCCTTGTCTTGGGCACAAGGCATTTTGGACGCCAACGCAAACGCTGATAGAGAAGTTATCGTGACAACACACGCCTATCTTAACCAAAATGGCGAGCGGCAAGGTAATGAGGGTCTGGGAGCTCTAAATTATTATAAAGGAAAGATTGAACAAACTGATTTTAATAACGGACCTGAAATGTGGGATGCCTTTATTAAAAAAAATAAAAACATCATCATGACTTTAAATGGACACTTTACGGACACAATAACCACAGCAAAAAGAACTGATGCCGGCACTTATGGTAATCTCATACACCAAATATTTGTGGATTATCAATATCGAAATTTGGGTGATGGGTATATGATGCTTTTAAAATTCCAACCTTCCTCCAATAATATACAGGTATCATTTTATTCGCCGTATTTAGGAATCTACGATCCAAAAAATAAGACTTACGACTTGCCCTATAACATGCCTAATGGATCAACACCAAACCAATTTAAAACTTCTCCGGTTTCCGATTCTGTTTTAATGGATATTAATAATGACGGACAAAAAGAATTGACATTTATTAAAAATGGGCAAATGAATGCTTATGACAGTAAAGGGTCTTCTCTCTCTGGCTTTCCTTGGAATACCCGCTTTAATACCACCTCTCCTGCTATCGTTGATTTAAACGGTGACGGAAATAAAGAAATTATTGGAGGCTGTGATAAAGGTCTTTGTGTATACGATACAAACGGCATGATGGTTTCCGGATGGCCGAAAATAATATCTGGGACAAATATCAGCGCGCCAGCTGTGGCAGATTTGGACAAAGATGGACGAAAAGAAATTGTCATAGAAGCCGCCGCTTATACCGGAGCGCCCTCCACTAACCTTTATGTTTTCCATTCTGATGGTACTTTAATGGAAGGCTGGCCGAAAAGTGTTGATGGCGGCGTGGCGACAAATCCAATAATCGCTGACTTGTACGGAAACGGATCATTAGATATCATTGCCGCAACCCTTAATGGGCCAATTTACGTATGGGATATCAATGGAAACGCTTTGGAGGGATGGGCTAGACGACTTCCAAAAATAAAACTCGATTATAATGCTATTTTTAAAACCTCACCAGCTGTGGCAGATTTAAATAATGATGGTAAAAAAGAAATTGTGCTCTGCGATAATAATGGTATGGTCTATGTTTTTAAACCAAATGGTGAAATTCTATCCTCTAACTGGCCCAAGCAAATCTCTGCGGGAACTGAATTAACTGCTCCCTCCATCGGAGATATCAATAATGACGGAAAACTTGAAATCGCGTTAGGGAGTTCAAATGGAAAAGTATATTTATTAAATAACGACGGCTCAAATGTAACTGGCTGGCCGCAAACGACCCAAGGCCCCATTTATGCGGCGCCAGTGCTCGCCGATGTTGACAATGACGGCAAATTAGAAATAGCAGTCGGTTCAACTGATAAAAAAATATATATTTGGAAGAATAATGGATCACCGCTATCGGGATGGCCCAAAATTACCAATAATTCATTCCTGACTCCTCTAGTTTTAGGCGATTTTGATAACGATGGTATTCTTAACCTCATAGCTGTCACAGACGCTCAGGTGTATAGTTGGAAATTAACCTGTACCAAAAATTTACCTTGGTCCATTCCCCGGTATGATTTTCAAAGGACAGGTTTTTATTCGTACAAAAACAATGACGCGGAAATCATTATTTACCAGCAACCGAATTCCGTTAAACTGGGCAATTCCGTTACCGTAAAAGTTAAAGTCACAAATAATGGTCTGGATACCTGGAAAAGCGGTTATGACGTCTCAACCGGCAATTTCAACAATAAAGCATATGATTGCCGGGCACATCTTTATAATGCTAATAGCAAATTATTAACCTGGGACTTGTTCATGACTGGCAATGATTTTACAAAACCCAATGATGGAAAATACATCAAAGATACCAAAAAATACCCGTTCATACCCGCAGATGTGAAACCAGGCGAAACAAATTGGATGATTTTTACTATTCCCACAGGGAAAAACACCAGCATCACAAAACCAGGAACCTATAAACTTGGAGTAGATTTAGTCCAAGAAACAGTGGCATGGTTTGGACAGGAAATAAAATCATTAACTTTTAAAGTTGAATAATAAATTCTTATTAACCCGCCTCTGACGGAAAATATCCGTCGGAGGCTTTTTAAGATAGTTTAAAGTAAACGCTTTCCCCAAAACGCTTTTACACTCTTTTTATTTTTCAAATTACCATATATACTTTAGACATGAATATAAATGTTGGCAAACACCAAAGGAGCTGGAAAATGAAAAAAATTTATTTACTGTTAGTTTTACTGTTAGTAGCGTTTAAGCCTGCTTTTGGATCTGTCATTAATAACATCGGCTTAGACCCAACCCAAAAAACTTCAGATCCAGTTTCAGCCGATTTGTTTAACAATGGACAAAAAGAAGTCATCTACACTCAAAATGGCCAAGTCTACGCTTACGATAAAAACGGAATTATCCCAGGCTTTCCCTGGAAACATACATACTTTAATGCTGCTTCTTCTTTAGCTATCGTAGATTTATACGGCGATGGTAATAAATATGTTATTGGAGGTTGTTACAATAAAACAGCCGGCAACGAAGTTTGTGTATACGATTCACATGGTGTTGCTCCTCATGGATGGCCCCAGAAAGTCTCAAGTTATATTGGTGGTGCGCCAGCTATTGCGGATTTAGATAATAATCATCAAAAAGAAATTATAGTCGCCACAAATATGCAGGTTTATATTTTCAATTCTGATGGGAAGTTGCGGTCTAACTGGCCTAAAACGGTGGAATTTACTGGTAGGCCTGGTGTGATTGGCATGAATGGAGTGAGTACCAGCCCTGTTATCGCGGATATGGATGGAGATGGTGCATTAGATATCATAGTAGCAACTACCAGCGGATTAATTAATGTTTGGAATAAAGATGGAAACTTAATTCACAAATATTATGGAACTTATATGTTAGGGACCGCACCTGCGGTTGCCGATTTAAATCAAGACGGTAAAAATGAAATAGTTTTCGGTGATCAAACCTTGAATAATTCCTACAACTATGTAGGTAACATCTATGTTTATAAAAAAGATGGCAAGCTAGTCTGGAAAAAACCAATTGAAGGCGGATTAGCACATTCTTCTCCGGTCATAGGCGATTTGGATAAGGATGGCAAATTAGAAATTGTGGCGACAGGAAGTGAAGGAAAAGTATATGTGTTCAAAGCTGATGGTTCTCTCATGCCAGGTTGGCCGAAATCTATTCCTGGCCAAATTGCCACGTCCCCGGTTTTATTAGATATTTTTCAGGATAAAAAATTAGAGATAGTTGTCACGGCAAAAGATGGAAACGTATATTTTTGGAATTATGAGGGAACTTTAGTTCCATTTCAAAGTGGTAAAAATCCAATGCCCAATCCGATGCGCATATTACCACAAGGTAATGTATTAAACTCTCCGGTTTTTGGTGATTTTTATGGCGATGGGTATTTGGATATCGTAGCTGTTGCAGGCAACTCTATTGCTAATTGGGAATTACCGCCCTATAAAACAACTTTACCTTGGTCAACCCCTGGGTATGATTTTCAACGAACAGGATATTATTCTTACAAAAGTAATGACGCGGAAATTGTTATTTACAACCAACAACCCAAAAATGGTTCAGTCACTTTAAACGATTCTGTAACTTTAAATGTTAAAGTCACGAATAATGGCTATGACACATGGAAAAGCGGTTATGATGTCGTAACGAAAAAGTTTAATGACAACGCCTATGATTGCCGCCCCCATCTTTATGCTTCAAAAGGCAACCTATTAAAATGGGACTTATACGTGGCAACAGGTCTCGATAAAAACAAAAAATATTACGGGAATGACTTCGGAAAAGATGTAAAACCTGGTGAAAGTGTTTTAATGACATTAATCATTCCTACCACCGGACAAAATGCCGCATTATTTAAAAAAGGCTCCTCATATCGCCTCGGCGTTGACGTGGTCCATGAAACTGTCGCATGGTTTGGACAAGAAGTGAAATCAGCGGCTTTTACAATTAAATAAAAATGATATTATCAAAAAACGGCTTTGGCGATATTGACCAAAGCCGTTTTTTATTTCTCCTTTATTCCCAATCTCGAGAATTTATTCTTAGCTTCTTTTTTTCTGATCTAATATGTTTAGCTTCAAGCATTTTTTCCTTGGCGGATTGGGAAAGTTTACGGTTTTTGCGGCGCTCTTTTTCTTTAGCGGTGATAATGACACTCCGCTCTTTCTGCTCCCTCTGCTCAAGCTTACTTAATAACATCGCCCGCGCCGTAATACGGTTTAAAGCCTGATTTCGTTCTTTCTGGCATTTAACCTGAATACCGGTCGGAATATGATAAAGCACCACACAAGTAGCGACTTTATTAACATTCTGCCCGCCAGCCCCTGACGAACGGACAAACGTCTCCTTAATATCTTTCTCTAAAATTTTAATATGCGGCATACGCTTTTTTATTATATTTAGATCATGCCATGACTAAAAAAAGGGCAGTGTTAAAATCATGTCCCAGAGCGAGTTTCCTTGGCGCTTCGCCAAGGTTGTTTGAGCGAAGGACAGGATTTTAATAGTGACCGATCAAGCCGTCATGGCATTCCACCATGTTATACAAATGAACAACAATAATCTGTGCCTTTAATAATTTTCACTTTAAATTTGGAAGACCCCGTTACTTCAAAGGATTCGCCGCCTTTAATTTTTTTCCAAACCGTCTGCCCCGGCAATAACACCTCAAGTTCACCCGACATAATCTCCATAATCTCCGGCGCATTCGTACCGAATTCATATTCACCCGGAAGCATAAACCCCAAAGTTTTAGTAGACCCATCAGCAAATTTAATCGTCCGACTCACCACTTTAGCCTCAAAATACACATTAGCTTTTTTAACAACTGTTACATTAGTGAATTCACTCATGTTCCCATCTCCTATTAGATTACTAAATAATTAATTTTTTAATGATTGGAAAAACTTCTTCCGGAGTTATTTTTTTAAGATACACGCTTTCGCCATCTCCGGCCTTAAGAAACGACACAGACATATCCTTAGGCGGGGCAATAAAAAGCGACTTTTCACCTAACGGATACCACCGCTCCGGATTAATACCCGGCTGATTACGGACAAAAATCGCGACGACTGGAGCATTAAGGGCTGCGGCAATATGGATCGGGCCTGAATCATTAGAAATCAAAATATCTGACTGTTTAATCAAGCTCACTAATTGACTAACGCTGGTCTGAGAAGTAAGATCAACAACATCAGAACATTGCTTAATAATTATTTCAGCTTTATGCTGTGCCTCAAAATTTCCGACTAGCACACAAACCGCATTCCACTCTTGTTTAACCATATTGATCAACTGAACAAAATATTCAGCCGGCCATACTTTCCCCGGATCACTTGCCCCTACATGAAATAAAACCTTCTTTTTCCCCTCTTTAAACTTATCCTTCCAAAACTTTTCTGCCCACTGTTGTGCCGCAGGATCAATCGAAATATGCAGTTCCAAATCACCCTGTTCTACACCTAAAACTTTCAGCAAATCTAAACAATATTGACTCTCATGAACTTCTCCCAAATAACGATGATCTTCTACCGGTATCGTTAACAAAGATCCAGCATGTTTATCTTTATATCCACACCGCGCAGGTATTCCCGCAAAATATACCAGCCAATTCGTCCAACGTTTTGTGTGATAAATAACCGCCAGATCAAATTTACGTTTTCGGATTTCAAAAACTAATTTCCAAAATCCCCAAAAACCATTATGCCGTCCTTCCCGATCGACCATCAAAATTTCATTCACATAAGGATTCTGAAACACCAGAGGATATGTGACAGAACTAACTAACAAAGATATCTTTGCTTCTGGATAAGCAAGCCGCAAAGCTTTAAATGCCGGAGTCGTCAAAATCACATCGCCGATACGATCAGTGCGGACGACTAAAATGTTCTTAAAATTCATAAGGTCTATTCCTAAAAAAGTATGTAGTATGTGGTATGTCGTATGTAGTAAAAGCGAATGATAAAAGTAAAAATGCCAGTTAATAAAAACTCAAAAAATTATAAAACAAATATATATAACCCATCGCTTCTCAGAAAAAATTTTTACTCCCACCTACTACATACTAAATTTAACTTCTCTTCCTTTAATCTCAAATGACTTAATCACTTCAGCCAAGTGCAAATTTTTCATGCAACCGTGTTCAATTTTATTATTTTTTTTCTGGCAGGCCAGGCACACAGCTTTTGACTTTAAAAACAATCCATTGGCTCCCCAGGGACCATATAAAGATGGATCAGTCGGGCCAAATAACGCCAGAACCGGAACATCAAAATAGCTGGCAATATGTAAAGGGCCGGTATCATTGCCAATGACCATGACCGCCTGTTTTATAACATAAGCCAGTTGCAGCAAGGTCAGTTGACCGCACAAATTAATGGCTGAATATTTCATGTCATGAATAATTTGTTCCGTCAAATCCATATCAGAGACCCCTCCGGCAAATATAATTTTGACACGATACTTCTCTGCCAAATGATCAGCTAATCGAGTATAATCATCCGCACTCCAGCGTTTACGATGGTCAGCTGCTCCGGAAACAATGACCACATAACGGTCTGCGCCTCCTCGCGCCCTAAACAAATTCTGAACATAAGCAACATCTTTTTCGCCAATATCTAAACCTTTTTTTTCCCGGGGAAACTCTTCAAATTCATAAGCTGTGCAAAGCTGGTTTAGATGCTTATCCTTCATGTGCAGATTTTTCTGGACATTTGAAAGATTGATACTCGTTGGAGAAGCAATCAAAAATGGGATAATAGTATGCCGCAAATCAATAACCAAATCAAATTTGGCTTTTCGTAATTTTCCAATTAATTTTAATTTTCTAAAGACTGGCGCGTGTTTGTCGTAAACATATAGCTTGGACACTGAGCGGTTTTCACTAAACAACTCTTTCGCGCGGGGGCCAACTAAAATCGATATATCAGCGTCAGGAAAATCCGCAGACAAGACATCAAATACCGGCAAAGTCAAAATGACATCACCAATATTTGACAACGTGATCAATAGAATATTATGAATTTTGGATCTGTCTAACGGCACAACACACATCCTCTACGCTAAGCGCTTTAACACACACATTATCCGGACAATCTAAATAATAACATGGTTCACGGTTGCACCCAACGTCCTTTTGCAAAATGACCGCCTGCCCTGTTCCTCTGGGACCAGTGATTTCCGGGCGGGTTGGACCAAATATACCGACAACTTTGGTTCCCACGCTATTGGCCACATGCAAAGGCCCTGAATCAGATGATATGACAATTTGCGCCATGGACAAAAGGTGGATTAATTGCTGAAGATCTGTTTGCCCTGCCAGGATGGCAGGTTTTATTTCCAAAGACGCGACAATACGATTGATGCGCGGCAAATCATTTTTTCCGCCAGGAATGACCACCTGCATCTTAAAATCATTCATCAACCGTCGAATCAAAAGAGTAAAATTTTGTTCACTCCATACTTTCAAATCCCAATTCCCACAAACATGCAAAACAATAAAAGATTTATGTTCATCGACACCAGAGTCATTCAACAAGAGGCAAACACGTTCCCGGCCCTGCTCCGGAACTGTTAAAATATTACGGTCATTTTTAACTTCAACTCCAAAAGAACGTATAACCTCCATATAAAAATCAGACCGGTGGATCTTTCCCGACTGGGATTTGATGGGATGTGTCAAAAATTTTCCGCGACCTTTGCGCTCATACCCAACCCGTACTGGTATGCCTGCCCACTTCATCAAAAAAGCGCGGGTCTTGGATCCATGCAGGAGAAACACCGCGTCAAATTTGTAAGAAGATATTTTATGGCTGAAAAAAATCCACTGCCATGGCCGCCACTTCATAGCGTCTTCATCAAGTGGTATAACCTCATCGACAAATGGCACAAATTTCAATACTTCACAAACCCGCGGCACAGCCATACACGCGATTCTCACCTCAGGATATTTTTCTTTCAACGCCCGAAACACCGGCGTCGAAAAAATCACATCCCCCAGCCAATTCACATTAACGACTAAAATATTTTTAAAAGTCATTTTATTTTTTACCAATTACTTCGTAATATACCCGTTCTGTTTCCTCAATCATTTTCTCCAGAAACTTTGCTTTTATGACAAAATCACGCCCGGATAAACCAACGGATTTTCCCCGGTCTTCTCGGCTGATCACATTGATCAAAACCTTGGCCAAGTCCCGGCTGTTTCCCGGTTCAGCTAAAAATCCAGTTTTTTGATCTTCAATAAGACTAACAATCCCGCCTACCCGTGACGCCACGACTGGCACGGCAGCAGCCTGTGCCTCTAAAATAGAAAGTCCCAGACCTTCCATCCTTGACGGAACAACTAAAATATCAAGCGCGGCCAATAAATCGAGCGTGCGGCTAGCTACGGAATAAAAACTGATATGATCGTCCAATTGATATTGCTTAACCATAGCTCTTAATTTTGGCTCCATTTTTCCTTCTCCGGCGATCAGGAGATGAACTTTGGGTCCCGGAACGACAACTTCCCGCATGGCCTCAATTAAAATGTCTTGGCCTTTGACATCTGAGAGCCGCGCGATCATTCCTAAAACAACAACATCCTCAGGCACATTTAATTGTTTGCGTTGAAATACGCGATCCTGATCATTGATTACGATAAATTCACTCAGATCTATTCCGCTTGGAACTAATGCGATATTGGTTTGCGATACTGAAAAATCACGCCGTAAATGATCATAAACAGCAGGACTGATCGCAATAACTTTTTGTCCCCAGCATGGAAATAACCTACGGAAAAAACGCGGCTTAAAAAAACCATGACAAGTTGTCACTAAAGGCAATTCAGGAGACGATAACATTTGCCCTACAAATTGTGTGACCCGGGTATGCGCGTGAATAACTTGAATATGATATTTCAGTATAATTTTTTTTAATTTAGGTAATAAAAAATATAATTTGGGATTTAATACAGATTTAGTCTTAAGGTCGACCTTCACTAACTTTATTCCAGCCTCAGAAAATATTTTCTCCATATTCCCTCCGCTGGAACAAACGTAAACAGTATGCCCTCGACTCACCAAACCCTTACCCAATGTTAACAGATAACTAGTAATACCGCCGGTATTTAAATGTGTTGTTAAAAAAAGAATGTTCAAAGTTAAACTCCCTCTACCAATGAAAATATGACCTGCGCCATTTCTTCCGGTAAAATTTTTTCCAAACAATCATGTGTCTTAATTAAACATGCTGAGCTGTAGCAGGGGGAACACTTAACGTGTTTATTCAATACCACTAATTTACGGCATGGCGGTAAATGCCGCTTGTCATCCGTTGGCCCAAAATACGTCACGACTGGTATATTCATTGCTGCCGCCACATGAAGCGGCGCGGAATCCGGAGTGACATAAACCTTGCATCGGCTGATGAGCGCTGCCAATTGCATCATATCCGTTTTTCCGGAAAAATTCGCAGGTTTAGCTAAAGAAAGCCGCCCTACTTCCCGTCCTAATTCAATGTCTTTATCCATCCCGGTTAAAACAACCCTAATTCCTTTTGCGGATAACAAATCGCAGAGCACAGCCATATACTTAACTGGCCAATTTTTTGTTTTCCACTTTTCCGAAGCAGAAAGATTAATTCCCACAATCGTTTTGCAATTGCCTAGCCATTCCGCTTCCAGCAATTCCTGGACATATTCGAAATTATATTTAGACGGCCACAACTCAAGATATAAATCATCCTGATAGGGGATATCCAGCATTTTTAAAATCTGGAACTGATGTTCAACCGGAGGAATATCATCCCGGTATGCTTTTAACCCATGCGTCAATAATTTACCGTTTTTTTGATTCAAAAAGCCGTAGCTTTCTTTGGGATCAGCTAAATACGCCAGCCAATGACTGCGGTGATTATTTTGAAAATCTAAAACAATATCAAGCCGCATTTTTCGCAAACGCCGGGCAAATTGCGCGAAAGCCCACCATTTTTTATGTTTAAGCCGTTTATCATACACAATAATGTCATCAATATACGGACAAGATTGCAAAACTTCCAAACAGTCTTTTTCGACCACACATTTAATTTTAGCTTTTGGAAATTTTTGCCGCAAACTTTTTAGCGCGGCCGTTATCAAAACTACATCCCCCATAGAACTGAATTTGATGACCAAAATATTCTTCATCCCCAAAATTTCATCATAAACCGCTAAAGTCCTAACCGCCATTTTTTCCAGCGTATATTCCTGATCAATTTTTTTCTTTGCCTCAGCCGTCATGCGTTCGCATAACTCCCGGTCTTTTAAAAGCCGGTTGACAGCGGCCACCATAGCGTCAATATCTTTGGCCGGAATCATTAATCCATTGCGTTCATGTTCAATAATATCGACCACCCCACCGACTTCAGTCGCCACCACCGGGACACCCACCGCCTGCGCTTCAATAATCGTACGGCCGAAAGATTCCTGGGTTATGCTGGGAACAACCAATACATCAACCTGAGATAAAAGCTCAGGCACATCTTGCCGATTGCCTAAAAATTCAACCTGTGATCCTATTCCCAACCTTTTAATCAAAAGAATCACTTCATTTTTATATTCCTGTTTATTCGCCGGAGCATCTCCGATAATCCAAATTTTAGCGTACGGATAAACACGCAGTACTTTGGACATGGCTTTAATAAAAAACGTGTGCCCTTTAATCGGCGTCAACCGGCCGACGACCGCGATAACCGGATTCGTTTTAATTTTAATCTCATGTTTGAATTGGGAGAACCGATCCTGATCTACACTGCGCGGAATGCAGCGGATATTATCCGCGGGCACTTTATACGTATCAATCATATGCCGGCCAATCACCCGACTAGGCACAATCACCAATTTGGACCACCCCATAATCTTGCTATACCAAGGATTTTTATAAAAGCCATGACAGGTCGTAATGAAAGTAGCCGGAGTTTTTTTCGACGCGAAATACGCGATCCATCCGGGAATACGCGAACGGGCATGAACAATATCCACTTTTTCATCAAGGATAATCTGCCGCAATTTTTTAATCATGAAAAACATCCGAATCGGATTTTTTTCATGCACCGGCAATTGATAATGTTTACTGCCTTCATCCACCAAACGCTTAACCAGCAAGCCGCCATTGGAGATAACAATCGAAGCATGCCCGTGCTGAACCAAATATTTAGCAAAATCCACAGTTCCGGTCTCAACCCCGCCCACATTTAATTCAGGTAAAATTTGTAAAATACGCATATGGCTCTCTCCAAAAAAAATTACAAAATAAAAATAAACAATCCGCGTGCCCTGCACTATTTTTTATTAAGTGACAAAGTAACCGAGTACGCCGTCCGCAGGTGCTCCCGGCACTACTCGGACATTACGTCCTCGGTCGCAGCGTTATTATATCTTCGCGAACATCTTTTCAAACCGCGTGCCCCATACACAAGGTTTGTGTTTAAACCAAAACACCGAGCGAGTTCAGCTCCGCTTAGGAGCTGCTGTTTGAGCGAATGATTTGGTTTAAATGCAAACCGCCCTACCGCGCGCTTTATTAAAAATGTTATATAATTTGTTTCAATCTATTATAAATTTTTGCCGCGTCATCAATCGGCCGGGTGATAATTTTTTTCCCAGCCATTTGTGAAAGAATTTCCCCCGTTTGATTGACGTTGGCAGTGACTACATAATTTTGTTCATTCAACCGGTCCACAAAAATTTCATGCTTAAATCGCTTACGCATAAACGTTTTCTTGAATGTAGGCTTAAATACCAAAGTTGGCTTACCCGATGTTACAGCTTCGGAAACCATCGATATACTATCGCCGGACACCACTAATAAATCTGCCGCACCCAATATGCCTCCCAGTGCTTCTGTAAAATTATTTTTGCTCGCGATGACCAGCACCGGACACAGAGCATTGTTCTCCAATTCTTTGAGCAATAACGCTTCCACATCAGCCGCTGTCCGCCGTGATGATGTGACCAGCAATTTCATTCTCTGTTGACCAGCAAACTGTTTTAACTGCTCCACCAATATCCGGATCTGCTCAAACGTGATTGACATATTTTTGGAATCACCGCCGATCAAAATCCCTATTTTTAAACATTTATCCGCTTTCACTTGTGGATAACGTTCGAAAAGTTTTTGCCTCATATCACTCAAATAAGCCGGAGAAATAAGATTTGGTGCCCCTTGGGTGATCACCACATCTTTATAGGTTTGGCCTATTTTCAAATCATGTTGAGGAAGAATTAACGCATTAAAACATTTAAACCGCATCAAACCAGGACGTTGAATGCCAATTCTTTTAGCTCCGGTTTCCTGGGCTAAAACGTAATTGATCCCCGCCATGGAAGACCCGCACGAAATCACATAATCTGCTTTAATTTTCTCGATTCGGGCATAGACCTCAGGCATCAAGAACGGTTTTAACAAAATAATATACCCTTCCCGAATCAAAGGACTCATTAAAAAAGTAACGAGCGATGCCCAGCGTGATGCCCAAATATTGCGGAATTTGATTTCACAGATCTCAACCGTTGACTCAATATTTTTTTCTTTCAAACATTGCTGTACTAACCCAGCCACCGCTTGCGCCTGATGGACATGTCCGGCTTTTCCATCGGATAAAATTACCAGATGAGCCTGGGACGAATGTTTCCAAACTCGATAAGTCCATAAATATTCATGCGGCCGTGAGCGGATTGAATCTTCCATGGTTTTCACACATAGCCGTAAATTCGTCTCAATATCTTTTTGCAAATCTCCGGTGTTGATCATTTTTATTTCCGGAAACATCTTAAAATAATTCCGACCATTCTTTAAACGGGTAATACTCACCATACAGACCGGGACATCATATTTAAGCGCCAAACGGACGCCACCCGTCGACATAGACGCGGTCCGCCCAAAAAAAGGGACACGAAATCCGTCAGCGCCGCCTTGATCGATTACAATCCCAGTTGAATGGTTGCTTTTGAGCGCTTTAATAAAATCTCTCGGCCCCATCCCTGTCGATAACGACACCGCCCCATGTTTGGTTCGGTATTCATTTAACAAAGCATTTAATTTTGGATACCGCTTGTGAGGATTAACCATGATTTTATAGCGAAAGCCTAAAAATCCGGCTAACGCACTGGCCAATTCCCAGTTTCCCAAATGCATGGCAAAAAAAAGCAAACCATGGCCGCGGTCCAGAATTTTTCGAGCCTCTTCAATCCCGTTTATTTCAATCAATTCATGAAAATTTTTTGAATTTAAAATCGGAAAACGCAGAAATTCAATAATATTTTGTCCGAACTGAATAAAAAAAGCTTTTACGAGCGCATGCAATTCTTTAGGCGTTTTTGTCTCTCCAAAAGCTTGTTTCAAATTGTAATAGCACAACCGACGTTTTTTGGAGTTTGTCCAATACGCCACATGGCCCATGCCACGGCCAACTATTAACGCAATTTTAACAGGTAACGCGCAAATAAACGCGGCAAACCCTCTAATGAGGAAACAACAAAGCGATTCTACCAAGTATTTGATCCTTTCCTTCTGTAACATCAAAACAAATATCCAAAACTAATAATCGGATATCTTCTGACAAAAATTTCAAAAACAAATTAATTTTAACCGCATCTTTGCGCGTCGTAACTAAAATTTTAATTTTTTCAACATTGCAACCCATGTTCATACTCTTAAAATCTTCTTCAGTATAAGAATGATGATCGATAAAATGAAACCCTTTAATCACGCAAGCGCCCAACTGCTCTAAAGTATGTTTAAATGAAGTCGGATCCGCGATACTGCAAAAATATCCCACCACTTGCCCATTCACAAAATCTATTGAAAAAGAACCAGGATGTCGCACATCATAAAACCCAGCTGGTCTATGCACTCCCTGGCAAACTAACACACTCGGCCCACTTTCAGAAACGCTTTTAAGCACGCTTTGCGAATTTTTTCTCATTAAATCTGTCTTTGTTAAAACAACGACGTGAGCACGTTTTAAACTTTTTACTGGTTCACGCAGAATTCCTGATGGAAGTAAAGAGCCATTACCCCAGGGATTCGTCGCGTCAACGGCCACCAAATCAAGATCCCGCTTTAACTGACGATGTTGAAACCCATCATCAAGAATAAACACATCCGCCGGATGTTCATTTAAATAATTTTTAGCATTCAAATAACGGTTAGGACCGATTAAAACTGGCACATCTTTTACCATTTGCTGGACCACCTGAGCTTCATCACTTAACACCTTACCGCCGTGATGATCCTTGTCCATATAACCACGCATGAGCACCACTGGCTTTAATCCCATGGATTTAAATGTCTCAGCCAGCCATATCGCAATGGGTGTTTTTCCTACACCCCCCACTACAATATTTCCAACTGAAATGACCGGCCGAGGCAGACGGTAAGTTGGCATAAGCCCCGCGTCAAACAGCCCATTACGTGCCTTGATAATTAAACCGTATAAAATCGATAACACAAATAAAAACAAAACCAAAATAGTCGGCACAATCCCGCGTTTTTCCCCTCGCATCACTGTCCAAAAATATATCTTTAATTTCTCATTCATAATAGTCCAATTTTATAAGCATGTAGCATATAGCATGTGGCATGTAGTGAAAACTTGCTACATGCCACATGCTATATGCTATTGCAAATAGTCAATTATCGCCGCCATAGTCCGGTCAGTCGCCCCGCGTCCAATCTCTAAAGTTTTTTTCGCCGCATCGCCTAATTGTGCCCTTAGTTTGGGAGATTTTAAAAGGTATTTGATCTGCACGCTAAGTTCTTCTGGATTCTTAACCCGGATAATCGCTTTTTGAGACAAAAAAAGAGTCATGACATCTTTAAAATTTTGGGTATTAGGCCCGACTAAAATCGGTTTTCCAAACGCTGCGGGTTCGATCATATTCTGCCCACCCTTAGCGGTTAAAGACTTCCCCATAAAGACCAAAGTAGCCAAACGGTATAAAGACCGCAATTTTCCAATTACATCGACGATTATGACTGAATTTGCCGGAAGGTCTTCGCCTTCCTTGTAACTGGAATATTTAATTGGCACAAACCCCTTACGTTTCATTAAATCAACCAGCTCATCCGCGCGTTCAACATGACGCGGTGTGATAATTAATCGAACATCAGGAAAATCAAAAGTTAAATCCTTATACACATCAGACAAAATATCTTCTTCACCATCATGCGTGCTGCCGCCAATGATAAATTGATATTTAACCGGCAATTTCAAGTATTCTTCTGCCACATTGTCCGTAATAGGAGCTAAATCGAATTTTAAATTCCCACATATTTCAACCCGACCGCGGTCAACCCCCAAATCGCATACCCGTTGGGCATCAGTTGGAGACTGCATACAAAACCGCGCCACACAATTGAGAACTGGTTTCATCAACCACTTCGCCAATTGATAATGGCTAAAAGAACGATCAGAAATTCTTCCATTCACCAAAACAATCGGAACTTTTTTCTTCGTTAAAGCATAAAACAAATTGGGCCAAAATTCCGTCTCAGCCGAAATATAAATTCTTGGATTAACAATTTTTATAAATTTTCTAACAATCCAACTCAAATCAAGCGGCGCGTACAAAACCGTCACATTTTTTCCGATCAATTTTTGCTTTGCTAAATCATTTCCGGTTTTCGTCACAGTCGTCACAATTAAATGATGCTCAGGAAAACGGTTCCCAACCCGGACAATAAGATCGCAGACAGCCAAAACCTCTCCAACGCTGACAGCGTGAATCCAGATATTATTCGTCTTTTTAATTTTATTTCTGACATCCACTGGCATAACCCCAAAACGCATCTTAAAATCCGCATGCCATTTTTTCTTAATAAACAGCACCGGAATATAAGCAATCACAAATATCAAAAATATAAAATCGTAAAGAATAAACATAAAATTCCTAAGCTAATAGTATGTAGTACGTAGTATGTGGTATGTAGCAAAAACAAAAAACAAAAAAATCGATGATAAAACTCTAACCACGCAAAAAACCTTTGTTAAAAAACATTAAATCGTTTTTGTTTGAAACACATTAAATATTAATTTTTATCTAATCCCGAATAATTTTTCGAATAATCATTTATATCTCTATACATTAAAACTGCATCTAAACATTTTTTTACGACACACTGCTTGCACAACAATCGCTTTTTCACCACATACCACATACTACATACTTTTTTCAAGCTCTCGGATGCGCCAAATCATAAATTTTTTTTAAACGGTCAGTTGTAACATGGGTATAAATCTGAGTTGTTGATAGATTAACATGCCCTAACAACTCTTGAACCGCCCTCAAGTCCGCGCCCCGATTAAGCAAATGCGTGGCGAATGAATGACGCAAAACATGCGGCGATACATGTGAATTCAAGGCTGCTTTAACCACATATTTATTGACTATATTCCTTACACTCCGATCCGTTAAGCGAGTCCCTTGCTTATTTAAAAAAATCGCTTTTGCCGCTGAAACCCTGCTTTTTAAATAATCCCGGATGCTTAAAATGGCTGTCTCTCCTAACGGAACCAACCTTTCTTTCTTACCCTTACCCGCGACTTTGGCCACGCCGCCGATCATATCTACATGCTCCACATCAAGCCCTACTAACTCACTCACCCGCATGCCTGATCCGTATAAAACCTCAAGAATAGCCCGGTCGCGTTTATCATCGATAGCCGCTATAGGCGCGCTTTCAATGAATTTCGTCATATCTTCTTCACTTAAAAATTTCGGCAGCAGCTTTTCTTTTTTAGGCGACATGAGTAAAGACGCCGGGTTACTTTTAACCAAACCCTCACGTTCCAAAAATCTAAAAAAACTCCTTAAACTCGACAATTTTCTAGACAAAGACCTGCTCTTAAAATTCAAAGTTCGCAAATGTGCCAAATATTTACGCAACAAAAGATAATCTACGTTATCAACCGCAACCTCGCCAATAAATCCAAAAAATTCCACTAAATCAATCCGGTAATTCAATACCGTGTGCGGAGAATAATTCTTTTCAACCTGTAAATACGAAATAAACTTATCCACAAACCGGTTCATATGCAATCCTTCTTTTAAAAGAAGCATTATACTACAAATTATATTAATTAATAGATTTTGAAATAGAAATATAAGAAGAATAAATGAAGCTAAAATCAATCTAAAAAAACTAGGGCCGTACAAACGCCACATTGCAATCAAATCCCAGAGCGAGTTTCCGTGGCGCCTCGCCACGGTTGTTTGAGCGAAGGATTTGATTGCAATGTGGCCGCAATAGGCCCACGTAATATAAATCAAAATTGAAATTTACAGATTTATATTGTCGCACTTTTTTCATCTGCAAGTTTATTTTCTTCCGGCAATTCATTGCTGACATAGGTGCATTTCGGATACTTGGAACATCCGTAAAACTCACCTTTTTTAGAATGACGCTTGATAATTTCACCTTCTTGGCACGTGGGGCATTTGATTCCAGTCGTATAAGGTTTAGCGAATTTACATTCCGGAAATCCTGAACAACTTAAGAACCGACCGCGGCGTCCCCACTTGATCACCATTTGCTTACCGCAATCCGGGCAATTCTGGTCAACATAATGGATAGTTTTTTCCGTATTCGCTTCTGCCAGAACCAATTCTTTCTTGAACGGCTCATAAAAATTCTGGAGCAGTTTTAAATACGTCATGCGGCCTTCCTCAACTTCATCCAGCTCTTCTTCCATCTGCGCCGTAAAACCTATATCCATAACTTTGGAGAAACGCTCCACAAGAAGATCAATGACTTTCATCCCCAGATCCGTCGGCGCTAAATAGCCTCCCTTTTCCCGCAAAACATAATTACGCAAAACTATGGTTTGAATAATCGCCGCGTAAGTACTTGGGCGGCCAATGCCTTCTTCTTCCAAAGATTTAACCAAACTTGCTTCAGAAAAACGGGGCGGCGGTTTGGTAAAATGCTGAGTCGGCTTCAATTCCATTAAATTCAATTTATCCCCTTCAACATAGTGGGAAAAATCCGCTTTACCTTCCTCTTCCTCATTTTGCGGATATACAGTCAAATGTCCGTCAAAAATTAAAGTCGAACCTGAAGCCGCGAACAAACAATTAGCCGCTTGAATCTCCATCCTGCGATATTGATATTCCGCGGATTCCATCTGACAGCTGACAAAACGATTCCAAATTAATTGATATAATTTAAATTGATCGCCATCAAGAAATGACCTCACTTCTTCCGGGGTGCGATAGACATCAGACGGGCGGATAGCCTCATGCGCTTCTTGGGCGGACTTACGAGACTTGTAAACATTGGGTGTTTCCGGTAAATATTTTGCGCCATGTTTTTCCCCGATATACGCACGAACACGGGCCACGGCTTCCAGCGACAAATTCACAGAATCAGTACGCATGTAGGTAATCAAACCAATCGTCTCTCCACCCAATTCCACACCTTCATACAATTGCTGCGCGAGCAACATAGTTTTTGCCGCATTGTAGCGTAATTTATTAAATGCTTCTTGCTGTAATGTACTGGTGATAAACGGAGGATTCGGCTTTTTACGGACTGAACGGCTGGAAATACTAGTCACCAAATAATCAGACGTCTTTAATTTACCCACCAAATCTTCCGTGATTTGTTGATTGCCTAATTCAAATTTCTCCCCATCAATCTTATCCAAATTCGCCGTTAAAATATCCGTACGCCCGATTTTCTGAAGATCAGCGGCGATTTGCCAATATTCTTTAGGATTGAAAGCTAAAATAGAACGTTCCCGCTCCACAATCATTCTAAGCGCGACAGACTGCACGCGGCCGGCGCTTAGACGTGACCCTATTTTTTTCCACAATAAAGGGCTGATCTGATAACCGACTAATCGGTCTAATACCCGGCGGGCAACCTGCGCGTCAATTTTTTTATGATCAAAATCGCGCGGATGTTCAAAAGCTTTTAAAACCGCTTCTTTAGTGATTTCCTGAAACGTCACACGGAAATTCTTTTTCCCTTCACCCAAATGCTCAACTAAATTCCAACCAATCGCTTCTCCTTCCCGGTCAGGATCAGTCGCGAAATAGATGGTATCAGCGCCTTCAATATCTTTTTTAAGTTTGGTCATGATTTTAGATTTACTACGCACCACGATAAAATGCGGAGCAAAATCATGCTCAAGGTCTATGCCCAAAGTTGATTTCGGCAAATCAACCAAATGTCCCATCGACGCCACCACTTTAAATTTACTGCCCAAAATTTTATTAATCGTCTTAACTTTAGCCGGAGACTCCACAATCACAATCGATTTAGCCATTTATCGTCCTATTATTTTATTGCAAAAATTTTTCCAGGTTTTTGTGTGATCAACTTTTTGAGTTCTAATTCTAGCAAAATTAAATTCAATTGGGAAACCGGAATATCAATATTTTTTACTAACTCATCAATATGCTCGGTTCCTTTTTTGATAAGAGCATATACTAACTGCTGTGAATCTGTCAATCCCTGCTTCAAATCATCGACGGTGTTTGGCGGCAATGATCCAGGGATTACGCATAATTTATTTTCTAAACATGCGGATATAGGCAAAGATAATTCTTCCAGCACATCTTCCACGCAGGTAATTAATCGGGCGCCCTGTTTGATTAATTGATTAGTGCCGCTGGCTGTATATGAATCCACTTTTCCCGGAACAGCAAAAACTTCCCGATTCTGCTCAAGAGCGGTATCTGCCGTAATTAATGCGCCGCTGCGTAGCGCTGCTTCAACGACAATAACACCTAACGACAATCCGCTAATGATTCGATTTCTTCGTGGAAAATTATATGGCATAGGTTCGGTATGCATGGGAAACTCTGAAATAACTAAACCATTTATTCCGATCTCTTCTGCTAATTTTTTATTTTCTGGCGGGTATATGTTGGCTAGTCCTGAACCTAGCACAGCGACAGTAGCGCCTTTGCCTCTAAGCGCGCCTTTATGCGCGGCAGTATCAACACCGCGCGCCATTCCCGATATGACTGAAATTCCTAACTCTGCCAGCCGCAAAGCGAATTTATCCGCGATAGATAAACCATACATGGAAGCATGACGCGAACCTACTAAAGCAACAGATAATTCAGAAATTTTTTTAAGCGCTCCTTTTACATAAAGGACGGCTGGGCAGTCTGAAATGCCATTAAGCCGAGCCGGAAAATTCTCATCTTGATAAACCCAAAAACTAACGGTGAATTTTGATAACGCCTGATATTCCTCGTCTAAAAAACGTGGTATTTCAAATTTCAAAAAATTTTGGATAACACTCTTGGGAATAATATTGGAAAGAATTAAATCGCTTTCGCTGGCATTAACAACGGCAGACGGAGCGCCAAAAAAATCAACGAGTTTTCTAATCCGCTGAGGGCCCAAACCATTTATAGCGTTTAACACTAATACCGCATCTCTATCATTGATATTCATCATACCATTTCAAAATTTCCTGACCGATCTTCTCTGCTGTTTTGCCATCGGTCAGAATTTCCTTATGCGCCGCCTGTTTGTAAAAAATTTCACGCGTAGAAAGCATATCCTGAATTGTTTTTAGAGTATCCGGCACATTAAGTAAAGGACGATGGGAATAATGCCTGACTCGTTCTAAAACCGTATCAGGACGAGTAGACAAATAAACCACACAACCTAACGTTCGCAACACCTCAACATTTTTTTGATCCAAAACTACGCCACCGCCGCAATCAATCACAATTTCGAGTTTATCCTTTAATTCTTCAACAGCGGCTTTTTCCAACCCTCGAAACACCGCTTCCCCGTTTTTGACAAAAATATCTTTAATAGAACTATTCGCCCGCTCTTCAATCATCCGGTCTGTTGACACAACCGGCCAGCCTAAATTCTTTCCCAGCCATTGAGCGACAGTTGACTTACCAGCGCCCATGAATCCAATTAAAATGATTACTTTGCGTAACATATATTTGAATCCCCTTAATTTTTAATTTTTAAATCATAACACATTATTTGATATTTTGTCAAATTCGAATTTAAAAACAAATTTAAACTCGAATTTGAAATCGGAGAATTCTTATCATAATTTAAAAACAAATTTAAACTCGAATTTGAATTCAAAGAATTCTTATCATAATTAAAATACACATTTGATTTCAAATGGTTTTGACACTCAACTTATAATATGCCATACTTTAATTAAGCGAAACAAAAACTTTGAGGAAATTAATATGAAAAATACTAAAGGCTTTACTTTAATGGAATTAATGATTGTAGTTATAGTGATTGGCGTCCTTGCCGCGGTCGCATTGCCCAGCTTCAATCGAGTCACAGAAATCAGCCGCGCCCAACATGGTATTGATTGGCTTAGAAACGCTTATGGAGCCCAAAGAGCTTTTTTTGTTGCAAATGACATCTATACCGGTGCCTTTGCTGATCTTGATGTGGATCTTCTTTATACCGTAAATAATTTCTCCGCAAAAAGTGTAGGGGTGACTGCTACCTCTTGCGCTTCGATTACCAGAGATGCGGCGTCTGGTTTTGGCTATGGGTTAACCATGAATTGCACAACTGGCTTAATCACTTGCACGGCTGGGGCTGGAGGCACTGCTGCTGCTGACGCTATAATTTGTGGTCTACTGGGCCACGGAAGTCCTTTTTAAATCTAAGCTTTCTTTTCTTTTACTTTTTTCTCGACTATCTTTCCCTCTGTACTTCTTTATAACCTATACCCATTCAATATCCACACAATAATCGGCGGGCCAAAAAATAAAGAAATTATTGCTCCTAAAACTATAAATGGTCCATAGGCAATTGTACTGTCTTTCGTCCTGATTTTTTCTACAAGTCCGTACACAGCGCCAAATAATGGGGCCAAAAAAAATGTTAATATAGCCAGTTTCCATCCTAAGAACGCCCCCACCATGGCGAGTAATTTTACGTCACCGCCTCCCATAGATTCTTTTTTAAATAACATATCACCCAGCAATCCCATTAAATAAATTGAACCACCACCGGCCAATACTCCAACCAAAGACCATCCTAATGATTTCAAATGAATTAACCAATCAAAACCCGCTATGGCTTGTAACCCATGCATTTCTGGTATAAAAAAACTGAAAATCAAACCGAAAATCATCCCTCCCACGCTGATTTCATCAGGAATAATACGGTGGGCAAAGTCAACAAAAGTCGCCACAATAAAACAGGACATCATAAACACATAGGGTAAATAAAATTTAGAAAGACCGAAATAAACATACATCAAATAAAAAACCACAGCCGTTAATAATTCGACTAAAAAATATATGATGGAAAACTTTTCTTTGCAATAACGGCACTGCCCTCCCAGTATCCAATAACTGATCAAGGGAATATTGTCAAACCAGGGAATCATTTTCTGACACTTAAAACAATGTGACCGCGGCACAACAATCGATTGTTCAAGCGGCATGCGGACTATACACACATTCAAGAAGCTGCCCACCATGGCGCCAAATATAAAAAGAAAGATGCCGATCACATCAATGCTTACCATAACAAACCTCCTCGAGTTTATCCCGCATCAAAAGTTTCACGCCCACATCGATCTCCTGCTCTGCCCAATGCTGTAAAGCCAACACCGCTTGATAATACAGCATGCCCAATCCATTGGCAGACCTGGCTCCGGCATGAACTGCCGCCTGAAGAAGCAAAGTTTGCGCCGGATTGTAAATCAAATCATAAACCAGCATATGCGAATGTAATAATTTTGGATTAATCAAAAGTGGATCTGTTGGTTTCATCCCAACAGTTGTGGTATTGATCAAAATATCGCACAATTCAATATTCAAATCTTCAACGGAAGTAACAGTTGAAACATTATCCACATTCATCCGTTGGCCTAAATCCGCCACCAAATCGACTGCTTTTTGAGGCGTGCGATTAATTATTTTAATAGACTCGGGCCGTTCAATATCCAAACATAAAGACGTTAAAATCGCCCGGCTAGCCCCTCCCGCGCCAAGGATGGCAATACGCTGATCCGCAGTTGAAACTCCCAATTCAGCCAAATGACAAATGAACCCAGGTCCATCTGTATTATAGCCGGTTAGTTTCCGTTTATCGTCAATCATAATCGTATTTACTGCGCCAGCCTTTTCAGCAAACGGCGATAGTGCATCCAAAAAAGGAATCACTTTCTCTTTATACGGCACAGTAACGTTTAACCCGAATATCGGCGACGAAACCTCTTTCAATGATTGAAAAAATCCGTCCAATTCATTGTCCTTAAGCGGAAAAAGTTTGTAAACCGCGTCCACTTCCAAAGCCTCAAACGCCGTATTCAGCATAGCCGGCGAAAAACTGTGCGCTACCGGATTCCCGATAAGTCCATAAGTAGATTGTTGGTCATCCATTATTTTTTTACCGATAATATTTTATTCACCGCATTTATATACGCTTTCGCCGATGCTTCGACAATGTCTGTGCTGGCACCGTGAGCGATCACTGTTTCTTGTTTGGCTTTCAGTTTAATCGTGACCTCACCGATCGCGTCCTCACCTTGAGTCACAGAATGGATATTATAATCCAATAATTCTCCTTTAACTTTTGTGATCAAATCAATGGCTTTATAACACGCGTCCACAGGCCCGTCACCGGTCAAAGTTTTCGTGACAACCTTACCGCTGGATTTTAACGCAATGGTCATCATAGGTTCAACCTGGGTTCCGCTTTTGTATTCCAGACTGTGCAGAGTCCAGATATTTTTTACAATACGGACTTCATCCTCAATGATCGCGAAAAGATCCTCGTCATATATTTCTTTTTTCTTGTCTGCCACAATCTTGAAACGTTCAAACGCCTGATCAATTTGAGCTTCAGTCAATTTGATGCCCAGCAATTTCAAACGTTCAGAAAAACCATGGCGGCCGGAATGCTTGCCCAAAACCAACCCAGTTCCGGTAAACCCGACATCTTCCCCATGGATCACTTCATACGTCGAACGTTCAGCCAAAACGCCATGCTGGTGAATTCCCGATTCATGCAGAAAAGCATTACCACCGACAATGGCTTTATTTGGCGCGACCGCGAAACCTGACGCTTTGCTCACCAGACGGGAAACCCTGCATATCTCTGCTGTCTTGATATTTGTTTCGCAATGATAAATATCCTTACGTGTTTTTAACGCCATAACAATTTCTTCCATAGCCGCATTGCCGGCCCGCTCACCTATGCCATTGACTGTGCATTCCACCTGACGCGCGCCATTTTCAACCGCGGCCAGCGAATTAGATACGGACAGCCCCAAATCATCATGACAATGAACGGAAATAACAGCTTTGTTGATATTAGGCACATTATTCTTCACATGAGCAATTAACTGACCAAACAAAGACGGAACCGTATACCCCACCGTATCCGGAATATTGACGGTTGTCGCGCCGGCTTTAATGACCGCTTCGATCACTTTACACAAAAAATCCCGGTCTGATCGCGACGCGTCTTCAGCAGAAAATTCCACATCCGCCATTTTACCGCGGGCATATTTAACAGCTTCGATCGCCATAGCCAAAACTTCATCTGGCGACTTCTTTAATTTGAATTTCATGTGAATATTGGAGGTGGCCAAAAAAACATGGATCCGCCCGTGCTTGGCGTTTTTTAACGCATCATAAGCCGCATCAATATCTTTTTTCACCGAGCGAGCTAAACCCGCCACAATCGACTTCTTGACATTTTTCGCCACCAGTTTAACCGATTCAAAGTCGCCGGGCGAACTGACCGGAAAACCCGCCTCAATAATATCAACCCCCATATACTCCAATGCCGAAGCAATGGCCAGTTTCTCATCCCGGTTCATGCTGGCGCCAGGAGCCTGCTCCCCGTCGCGCAATGTCGTATCAAAAATTAACACCTTATCCATTTTTTTTATCATAAATTATGCTCCGCTTACAAAAAAAGATTAAACTAAAAACAAAAAAACGATAATTTTGTAACGGGCGATCAGGAGATCGCCCCTACGACCAAGGACGCAATGTCCGCGTAGTGCTGGAAACTCCGCGCGCTGTACAACAGCTAAATACATATTTTTTTTATTTCGTAGGGGCGATCTCCCGATCGCCCGCATCAATCGTTTTTAAATAAAAAACAAAAACAATAATGTCAAAATTATATCCTGATATCATAAAAAAGACCATAGAAAATTCTATGGTCTTTTTATTATAGGCCGCTGAGACCGTGGCCTCACGTTTTTATCTTCAACAATTACTTTTTTTAAAAAAGGGCGATTCGTGAATCGCCCCTGCGCTTGCCACATACCACATGCTACATGCTACATGCTATTTTTATTCCATCCAAGGCATCATACCGCGCAATTTTTTGCCAACAGCCTCAATCGGATGTTTGGCGGATGCTTGACGGTATTTATTAAAATTCGGCCTGCCTTTTTTATTTTCCTCAATCCATTCTTTGGCAAATTTGCCGGTTTGGATTTCTTTGAGAATTTTCTGCATCTCAGCGCGGGTCTTTTTGTTAATAATCCTCGGACCACGGGAATAATCGCCATATTCCGCTGTATCAGAAACTCTGCGGCGCATGCCGTCGATACCTTTGGAATAAATCAAATCTGTGATCAACTTTAACTCATGCAGACATTCGTAATACGCGATTTCAGGAGCGTATCCGGCATTCACTAATGTTTCAAAACCGGCATAAATCAATTCACTGCATCCGCCGCATAAAACCACTTGCTCGCCGAAAAGATCAGTTTCTGTCTCTTCTTTGAACGTTGTTTCAATAACGCCGGCGCGGGTGCCGCCAATGCCTTTAGCATAAGCTAACGCGTCTTTTAAAGCATGCTTTGAAGCATCCTGATAAATAGCCACCAAACAAGGAACGCCTTTTCCTTCTTCATATTGCTGACGAACTAAAGCGCCCGGCCCTTTAGGAGCGATCATCCACACGTCGACATTCTTCGGCGGAACAATCTGTTTAAAATGAATATTAAATCCGTGAGAAAACACTAATGACTTACCAGGTTTCATTTCTGCGGCAATGAACTTATTATACATATCCGCTTGCACATGATCCTGAGTCAAAATCTGGATGATGTCGCCATCTTTAGCCGCTGTTGCCGCATCGACTGGTTTGAACCCATCTTTCAAAGCGATCTTATAATTTTCCGTATCCTTAAGTTCGCTGACAATCACTTTAAGTCCGCTATCACGCAAGTTCATGGCTTGACTACGACCCTGAATACCATAACCGATAATAGCAATTGTTTTGCCTTTTAATTGCTTTAAGTCTGCTTGTTTATCATTATAAATCTTAACCATACTGTGTCCTTTCCGTGTTCAAATTTTAAAAGTAACAAAGTGACAAAGTAACAGAGTAACAAAGAAACAACAAAAAACGAACGTTTTTTTGCATCAATCGCTTTTGTCTCTGTCACTCGGTTACTTGGTTACTCGGTTACTTTCTTAATATCTGTAATGTTCCGGCTTATACGGTCCTTCGACTGATACGCCGATATACTTCGCCTGCTTAGGCGTTAATTTCGTTAATTTCGCGCCGACTTTTTCCAAATGCAGGCGAGCCACTTCTTCATCAAGTCTTTTAGGCAAACGATAAACATCGACAGGATATTTATTCGTCCACAATTCAATTTGCGCCAAAGTCTGGTTAGTAAATGAATTGCTCATAACGAACGAAGGATGTCCGGTCGCGCAGCCCAAATTGACTAAACGGCCTTCAGCCAAAAGTAAAATAGCGTGTCCATCAGGAAAAACAAATTGATCGACTTGCGGTTTAATATTAATCCGCTTGATCCCTTTTCCCTGCATGAGACCTGCCACTTCAATTTCATTGTCAAAATGGCCGATGTTACACACAATCGCCATATGCTTCATTTTAGCCATATGCGCGGAGGTAATGATTTCCGCGTTACCCGTTGCTGTAACAAAAATATCGCCTTCTGCCAAACAATCTTCCACAGTCTTAACTTCAAAACCTTCCATGGACGCTTGCAAAGCGCAGATCGGGTCAATCTCAGTGACAATGACGCGGGCGCCGTAGGTACTTAAGGAGCGGGCACAACCTTTGCCCACATCGCCGTAACCGCACACCACAGCCACTTTACCAGCTAACATAACGCCGGTCGCGCGCTTTATACCGTCTGCCAATGATTCGCGGCAGCCGTATAAATTATCGAATTTCGATTTTGTCACTGAATCATTCACATTAAACGCCGGGAATTTTAAAATTCCCGCTTCTTTCATTTGATATAAACGATGAACGCCGGTCGTGGTCTCTTCGGACACGCCCTTCATGCGTTTCATCATTTTATGCCAAATTTTCGGCGTTTCTTTAAGCATGTCTTTCAAACACGCGTAAAGTTCCTGTTCATCTTCCGTCGAAACTTTAGCGTTTAAAACTTTTGGATTGTCTTCAGCTTCAAAACCTTTATGCATCATCAAGGTCGCGTCGCCGCCGTCATCCACGATCAAATCCGGGCCATCTCCATCCGGCCAGATCAAAGCTTTCTTGGTACACCACCAATATTCCTTTAAAGTCTCACCCTTCCAGGCATACACCGGCACGCCGTAATCAACAATCGCTGCCGCAGCTGCGTCAACGGTCGAGAAAATATTACAGCTCACCCAGCGGACATCCGCGCCTAATTCCACGAGTGTTTTGATCAACACCGCGGTCTGGGTCGTCATATGCAATGACCCCATGATCCGGCTGCCTTTAAGGATTTTTTTTGATCCGTATTTTTTCCGTAAAGCCATAAGGCCTGGCATTTCAATTTCTGCCAATTCGATCTCTTTATGACCAAGCTCGGCCAACGAAAGATCTCTCACCTTAAAATCTTTTCGTTTAATAACGTCGTTCATTACACTCCCTTTTTAAGAATTGAAGCCATGTCAGTTTTTTCCCAAGTAAACTCATTACGGCCAAAATGACCATAGGCAGCAGTCTTGCGGAAAACCGGTTTACGTAAATCTAATTTTGTGATAATGCCTTTAGGCGTTAAATCAAAATTCTTACGAATCAACTGAACTAAAATTTGTTCGGACACTGTACCAGTACCAAACGTATCCACAAAAATACTTAATGGTTCAGGATAACCAATCGCGTAGCTTAACTGAATCAAACATTTTTTAGCTAAACCGGCTGCCACGATATTTTTGGAAATATAACGAGCCATGTAAGCCGCAGAACGGTCTACCTTGGTCGGATCTTTTCCTGAAAATGCGCCGCCGCCGTGAGGAACCACGCCGCCGTAAGTATCCACAATAATCTTACGTCCGGTCATACCTGTATCTGATTGCGGGCCGCCCACTACAAATTTACCGGTTTCATTGACAAAAAATTTAGTTTTCTTATCAATTAATTTACCAACAATCGGCTGTGCGATCACGTCGATAATCTCGTTACGCGCTTTAGTCGTGATTTTTTTACCCGTCTTATCCAAAATATCTTCAGTATGCTGACAAGCCAAAACCACCGCATCAACGCGTGTTGGTTGACCATTGTCATATTCGACAGTCACTTGACTCTTGCAATCCGGCCCTAAATATTTCAACTCATTGCTCTTGCGCACTTCTTCAACACGTTTGACCAATTTATGCGCTAATGTAATAGGAAGCGGCATATATTCTTTGGTTTCATCCGTCGCGTAACCATACATAATTCCCTGATCGCCTGCCCCGCCGGCGTCAACACCTTGAGAAATATCCGGAGACTGGGCATTGATCGCGTTTAAGATCGAGCAGGTTCTGCCGTCAAAACCATATTTTTGATGAGTATATCCAATATCTTCCAAAAGACCGCGCACCAATTTTGGAACGTCAATGTACGTTTTGGTGGTAATTTCACCGCCGACGATAACCAAGCCCATGGTAACAAATGTTTCGCAAGCCACACGGCCCATAGGATCATCTTTTAAAACCGCATCCAACACTGAGTCGGAAATTTGATCGCAGACCTTATCCGGATGTCCAGCACCCACTGATTCTGAAGTAATGAAATAATTTCCTTTCACCTTCAACCCGCCTTTCTTTAATGATGCATGTTATGAATATTTTAATAAGTAACAGAGTAACAGAGTAACAGAGTAACAGAGTAACAGAGTAACAGAGTGACCGAGTAAAAAACTAAAAAAGCGAATGAGTAAAAACGTCTAAGTAACAAAGTAACGACAAACTGAATAAAAAAGCTACTGAGTAAAAGCAGCTAAGTAATAAAACTCCAAAATAACAACGCTCCAAACTAACAGAAAAAATGAAATTGGTCAAAAAAAATATTATGATTTTTAAAAAGCAAAAAAACAATAAAAGTTAAAAAAAATTATCTTATTAAACTTACATCGTTTCTCTAACTTACCGCTTTATTCTCATCAATCGCCTTTTCTCACCAATCGCCTTTTTCTCTGTTACTCTGTTACTCGATTACTTGGTTACTCTTTGCTCTCGGTTACTTTGTCACTCCAAATCTCTTCTGGGCTTCATAATACGACTCAACACTGCCGATATCATACCATGTTCCCGTAAATTTAAAACCAAAAACATCCGTCTGTTTATAAAGCCATTTGATATAATCACCCGCTTTATCCGCGGTCTTGCATTCATGCAAATACTGCGCGACTGATCCTAATAAATGAGCCGGCAAATAATAAAAACACATCGCGATCAGCGTTGATTTTGGCTGAGCCGGTTTCTCTTCAAATAATGTCACTTTTCGGTCAGCATCAATTGCGACTACCCCGAACAATTTCGCTTCTTCTAAATTTCCGATATCATACAGACCAATCGCCGCCGCGTTTTTCTTTTGAGCAAACAGGACATATTCTTCCACGTTATAATCAAACAAGTTATCGCCGCCAACCACCAAGAGATCATCTTTAATAGGATAATTATCTAAGGTGAAATGTATATCTCCGATTGACCCTAAACGGGTTTCCGGCGTGTCAGTTTTATCATTGACAATAGTAACTTTGTAAGGAACCTCTAATTTTTTTGACCAATCCACGAACTGGTTGTAAAATTTATTATTCGTGACCACAATCACTTCATTCAAACCATTCAAATTTCTGATCCGGTCCAAAATATAATTGATCAACGGCTTCCCATTAATCGCTAAAAGCGCTTTAGCCGTATCTTTAATAATCGGATAAAGACGAGTGCCATAACCAGCCGCCAGAACCAAAACTTTCATGCTCGATCCTTTCAAAAATGCGGTTTTTAGTTTTTGGTTGTTAGTTGTTGGTTATAAAAACTATCGTTTTTTCCAAAAACCAAAAACCATCAACAATCAACCATGATTTATTCATTCTTCGCATTGAATAAATCCGGCACGAATTCTTTCAACGCTTTTTGCGCCAAAGTTTCGACTTCATGTCCGGTAGACAATTGCAATGCTTCATTAGCCACTTTTTGCGTGTTAGCAAACGAAACAGTGCGAATCATCTTTTTAATCTGCAAAATACTCAACGGCGACATACTTAAACAATCCACGCCCAGACCGATCAGAAGCAAAGCCAAATGCGGCTCATTAGCCATTTCGCCGCAAACACTCACTTCTTTCCCCTGCGCGTGCGCCGCATCAACGGTGAGTTTAATCAAACGCAGGACTCCGGGATGTCCGGGTTGGTACATGTCCGCGGTTTGTTCATTAACCCGGTCAACAGCCAAAGTATATTGAATCAAGTCATTTGTTCCAATGCTAAAAAACGCCGCTTCTTTTGCCAACAAATCAGCAGTCATGGCGGCAGATGGAACTTCTATCATGATCCCAACTTTTAAGGCTTCATCAAAAGGAATGTTTTCCCGTCTTAAAGACGCCCGTACTTCATCCAAAATCGCGTTCGCTTTACGTAAATCTTCAGGCCCGCTGATCATAGGGTACATAATTTGCAATTTCCCAAAATGCGAGGCGCGCAAAATCGCCCGTAACTGTGTTTTAAAAATATCCGGGCAGGCGAGACAAAATCGAATCGCGCGCCATCCCCAATAGGCGTACATCTCTTTGGGGATCTGCAAACTGGAAATAAATTTATCTCCGCCTAAATCTAAGGTTCGGATCGTGACAATTTGCCCCGCCATAATTCCCAAAACTCGTTTATACGCGTCGAACTGTTCATCTTCTGTCGGCATATCCGTCCGGTTCATGTAGAAAAATTCTGTCCGGTAAAGCCCAATTCCCTCAGCAAAATTTATCTTAGCGCTGGACGCTTCTCCCTCTAACTCGAGATTCGCGTACAATTGGATACGCCGGCCATCAGTGGTTTCTGCCGGCAAATTCTTGATATCTTGAAATTGGCCGCGAAACTCTTCCATGCGGTTTTTTTCTTTTTCATAAAACGCAATTGTTTCGGCCGCCGGATTAATGATCAATAGCCCTTTGCGGCCGTCCACGATCAAATAATCCTGGTTCTGAACCTGCAACGTAGCATCTTTCAAACCAACAATAGCAGGCACTCCCAAAGTTTTAGCCATAATGGCCGTATGCGATGTGCGCCCGCCAATATCTGTGGCAAAAGCGATAATATTCTGATTGTACATACTCGCCGTATCAGACGGCGATAAATCATGACTAATAATAATCAAAGACTCCGTAATTGAATTAAGATCATGCAATTTATGTTCGCCCACCAAATTTTTTAAAACCCGGCGGCCGACATCATTGATATCAGTAACGCGTTCCCGCAAATATTCATCTTCAATCTTTGAAAAAATTTTCACATATTTTTTAATCACCTCAGAAAATATATATTCACATCCTAAATGTTCTTTCTTGATCCGCTTCACCACTTCTTCAATTAAAGCGCGATCTTCCAAAACCAATAAATGAGCATCGAACAATTGCGCGTGTTCACCCAAAAGCTCATTACTCATTTTCTTTTTAATCTCAATGATTTCCTGCCGGGTATGGATCAACGCTTCTTCAAAACGCGCGATTTCGATAGGAACTTCTTTTTCCAGAATAGCCCGCGGCGTGACCAAATATTCCTGTTTATCAAGAATAAAAGCCAAACCGGACGCAATGCCTGGTGCCGCTGGAACACCTTTTAAAACAATTTCTTTCATTCTGGAGTTTCCTTTTTCAATAACGCTTCCAACTCACAAATGACTTTTTCTGCGTCGACACCTTCCGCGGTTATCACCACAGATGAATTAAATTGCGCGCCTAAGGTCAAAATACCCATAATCGACCGGCCATTCACCTCTTCATCGCCTTTGCGCAAAGTGACAATCGATTCATGCTTGGATACGATCTGCACAAACATGGCCGAAGGCCTCGCATGCAACCCCTGAGGATTACGAATTATGATTTCTTTTTGTATTTTTACCATTTTTATCTTTTAATCACACGATATTGTTCAATTAATTTAATAACAGCTTTATTTAATTTTTTAGAATCATGGCGCAAATAATCCGTAACACTCAAAAGATCCGTCGCATAGGTAATATATCCCATTTCCCGGATCTTGTCGCAATCCGGAATAACCGGATACGAATTTTGCGCTTTATACCGTCCTAACGCGTCAGATGGAGCATCTAAATTATTATTCAAAATACACGCGTCCACCACTTTTACATCAGCGTGATCGACTAAAGCTTTGAGGTGGTCGCTCGCGGAGTAGCCATCCGACTCTCCATTCTGGGTCATCATATTGCACACATAAATCTTAAACGCCGCTGACTTGACCAAAGCCTGGCTCATTCCATCGATAATTAAATTAGGAATAACGCTGGTATACAAACTTCCCGGACCCATAATAATCGCGTCCGCGTCCGCAATCGCGTCTAAGGCATCTTGAGTCGGCTTCGCTTCTTCACCCGTCAAATAAATCCGTTTTACCCGTGATTTGGTGTTGGGAATATCCGCTTCTCCGCGTGTCACCGAACCATCTTCATATTCCGCTACCAAATGAATATTATTTACAGTTGAAGGCACCACCTTGCCCCTAATCGCCAAGACCCGGCTGGTTTCTTTAACCGCTCTTTCAAAATCACGGCCCGTCACCTGAAACATGGCCGTCAAAAATAAATTCCCAAAATTATGCCCTTTAAATTCTGATTCATTCGCAAACCGAAACTGAAATAATTCACCCATCAAAGCCGGCGCGTCTGCCAAAGCCACCAAACAATTCCGGATATCTCCTGGCGCGACAATATCAAAAGCTTCTCTTAAACGTCCGGATGACCCGCCGCTATCGGCCACTGTCACAATCGCAGTAATATTAGAGGTGTATTCTTTCAAGCCCGATAATAAATGGGACAGGCCATGTCCTCCGCCTATCGCGACAATTTTGGGCCCTCGTTCCAAATATCGTCGCTGATACAAAATGCTCACCAAATCCTGCTCGCCCTTAGGCAAAAACAATGTCAAAAGCGATACAATCGTTTTTGAAACACCCAACACAATCAATACAATTCCGCATAAAATCCATAATGTCCCTAACACCCGCACAAAAACATAATCAAACTTTGAACTTAAAGCCGCACCAATCCCCACGACGACAACCCCGGCTAAAACAGTAAATAGCCAGCGTTTCACGCGCATCCCCGGATAAAGTATTTTAAAACGGTCGTTCGGCATATTTTAAATAGCGGCTAAACGGATATCTTCTTGTTCAATAATCTTCATAATCGTTGTTTCATCTTTGGCGGTCTTCAAACTATCGCGGATAAATTTATCTTTTAAAATACGCGAAATTTTTGCGAGAGCCTTTAAATGCGGGCCAGCTGAATCAACCGGCGCCACCAACAAAAAGAAAATATGCGCCAATTCTCCGTCTAGAGAATCAAAATTAACACCTTTTTTACTGATCCCCAGACACCCAACTAATTCCTTCGCCGCGTCGCATTTCGCATGGGGAATCGCGATTCCCTGACCAATAGCGGTTGACCCAAGTTCCTCACGCGCCATTAATACGTCAATCACTTTGTTCTTATTTTTTTTATCAATCAAACCGGCATTTAACAAAAGCTCGACCAATTCTGTGATGACCGCTGGTTTAGTGTCGCTTTTAAGGTCCGCGCATACGGCCTTTTTGTCGAGGAAATCAGAAATTTTCATACAACCTCCTTAAATTATTATTATATATTAGAATGAGTAGATCGAAGTTTAATGTCCCGTATTCCAGTGAAAATAGTATTTAAGAGTGTAGTATAAAAGTTAAAAAAAAACAACAATAAAATATAAGCAAAAAACCCTGAACCATGTGAGGTTCAGGGTTGCACCCTGAACTCAACGTAGTTCAGGGGATAATTTGGAGCGGCGGATGGGATTCGAACCCACGACATCGTCCTTGGCAAGGACGCATTCTAGCCAACTGAATTACCGCCGCAAAAGATTGTTTTGACGGTTGATAGTTGATGGTTTTTGGTTTTTAGAAAAAACAATTGTTTTGATAACCAACAACCACAAACCAAGAACCAAAAACGTTAAATTTGTAAACCTACTGGGCGGAAGAGGACTTGAACCTCCATGAGTCGCCCCACTAGTTCCTAAGACTAGCGCGTCTACCAATTTCGCCATCCGCCCGAAAAAAAGTGACAAAGTAACAGAGTAACCAAGTAACAGAGAAAAAATAGAAAATTTTTATAAAAGACTAACAAAACTAAAAAATAACTAAAGTAAAGCATAAGCAAAAAATAAAAAAACTTTAAAAAATTAAAACCGTTTTTTCTTATTTTGTCGCAAACGCTTTTTGGATATCGTTAATTATGTCTTGCAACCTTTTTCAGTCCGTTACCCTTTTCCCAGCCATCTTTTTTCAATGCTACTCGATGTCATCGCTTTGCCATCAACAGCTTTTACTCTGTTACTTTGTCACTCGGTTACTCTGTTACTTGAACAGAATAACAATATAAAGTGAGCCACCCGCGACTCGAACGCGGCACCCCAGCCTTAAAAGGGCTGTGCTCTACCGGATGAGCTAGTGGCTCATAAAATGCTCACTTAACAGAACGTATCTTTTAGCAAAAATAACCCGTTACGTCAACACAAAAAACAATTAAATTTTAATTCTTTATTCCATCAAACTTTTACTTTTTTGCTCTAAAAGCTCGTCAATCTCTTTAATATAACGATCCGTGATTTTCTGAATCTCCTCGTGAGAACGATAATATTCATCTTCCGTCATGGATTTATCAACTGTCTCCATTTTTTTCATCTTATCATTAATCTCGCGGCGTATAGACCGTAATGACACGCGTGATTTTTCCGCCATGTCTTTGACGACTTTTTTCATCTCATTGCGGCGTTCTTCAGATAAAGCCGGAATATTTAAACGCACCACTTTTCCATCATTAGAACAGGTCGCCCCTAAAGTAGACGAATTTACCGATTTTTCAATTTCAGGAATAACGCCTGGATCCCAAGGCTGAATTAATACTGTACGGGGATCAGGAATGGAAATTGAAGCAATTTGTTTGACAGTCATATGCGTGCCGCAATAATCAATATGTAAGCCTTCTATAAGCCCGGGATGAGCGCGGCCGGTCCGCACCTCATTAAATTCACGTTTAGCTGCTTCCACCGCTTTTTTCATTTTATCATCAGTCTGCTTAATCATTTCTTTTCCCAGCATAATTCCTCCTTATCGTACAATCGTCCCAATCTTTTCACCTAAAACCGCGCGTTTAATATTTCCGACCTGTAACAAATTAAACACCACAATCGGCATTTTATTATCCATACACATACTGATCGCCGTAGCATCCATCACTTTTAAATTTTGTTTCAGCGCGTCAATAAACTGTATTTCATCGTACTTGACCGCGCTTTTATTTTTAACCGGATCATCTGAATAAACGCCATCAACTTTTGTTGCTTTCATGATCACGTCAGCGTTAATTTCGCTAGCGCGCAGCGCCGCAGCTGTGTCGGTCGTAAAATACGGATTTCCTGTTCCGCCAACAAAAATAACTACGCGTCCCTTTTCCAAATGACGCACCGCTCGTCTACGGATATACGGCTCAGCCACCGAAGTCATGGTAATCGCAGACATCACCCGTGTAGCCAATCCTAAATGCTCCAAGGCATTTTGCAAAGCCAAACCATTCATAATCGTAGCTAGCATACCCATTGAATCTGCGACTGTACGCTCTAAGTCGAATGATTTTGAAGCGACCTGCCCTCTAAAAATATTTCCGCCGCCTACAACGATCCCTATTTTTACACCAAGATCAGCCACTTCTTTTATTTGGGTTGCAAAAGACACACAAGTATCAGCATCGATCCCGTGTTCCAACGGCCCCATTAATGCTTCGCCGCTCAGCTTAAGAAGAATCTTTTTGTAAATTGGTTTTTCGCTCATGTCTGGTCCAAATTTTTTAAGTATGTAGTATGTCGTATGTTATGAAACAAACAAAGCAACTTGTCCAGATGTTTTACATATTAATTTATTCGCTGTTTTGCACAAATCGCTTTTCACCACATACTACATGCCACATACTACATGCTATTATTTTATTCGCCGATCTTGTAACGAACATAACGATGAATAAATATATTTTCACCAATGCTCGCTATTAAATTCGTAACGCAATCTTTAACGGATTTGCTGGGATCTTTTACAAACGGCTGATCCAACAAACACACTTCTTTATAATATTGTTCAGCATTCGCGGCGGCCTTAACTTCTGCTTCCGGCACATCTTCACGGTTGATATATTTCGGATTAAATGCCGCTATATGCATAGCAATATTTTTAGTCAAAGCGATAAAATTTTCACTTTTCGCCACAAAATCAGTTTCACAGGATATTTCCAAAATAACTGCTAATTTATTTCCCGGATGAATATAAGTTTCAATCCGTCCTTCTTTAGCTTGGCGGCCGCTTTTTTTAGCTGCAATTTCTAGCCCACGATCCATTAAAACTTTTTTTGCTTTTTCAAAATCACCATTCGATGATTCAAGCGCTTTTTTACATTCAATGACTCCACATGAAGTCATTTCCCGAAGCTTTTTAATATCCTCTGATGAAACAGCCATATATATCTTTCCCTTCCTTAATTTTTATCTTCTTGAGCAGACTTTTCTTTAATGGTATGCGCGGTTTTAAATTCGTTTCTTCCTTGTACAATGCTTTCAGTAACAATGTTGGCAATCAAACTGATGGACTTTAATGCATCATCATTACCAGGAATCGGAAAATTGATATCATCCGGATCACCATTCGTATCAATGATCGCAATAACCGGAATACCTAATTTTTTTGCTTCACGAACCGCATTCTGCTCTTTGTGAGGATCTACGATAAAAATCGCCTGGGGCACATCTTTCATGTCCAAAATTCCGCCAAAATTAAAAAGTAATTTTTCACGTTCTTTAGTCAAACGGGCAATTTCTTTTTTCTTTAAGTTATCCCAAACCCCATTTTCTTTCATTTTATCAATTTCACGTAAACGAGCTACAGAACCTTTAACCGTCTGAAAATTCGTCAAAAGACCACCTGACCAGCGGTTCTTTACATAATACATTTCCGCACGGTTTGCTTCCTGTTCAACCGTCATTTGGGCTTGCTTTTTTGTCCCGACAAACATAATTTTCCCGCCCTTTAAAGCAATATCACGGGCAAAATCTTTAGCTTGATTTAAACAGGCTAAAGTTTTTTCTAAATCGATAATATAAATGCCGCTTCTTTGACCAAAAATAAATTTCTTCATTTTCGGATTCCAACGTTTTGTCTGGTGTCCGAAATGCACACCGGCTTCCAACATTTTTTTGATCACTTCATCAATCATAAAACCTCCATTTGATTTGTTTCAACTTTATACCTTCTCCAAGCTTTTAGCAGCGTTGTTCCAGTATAAAATTGTTATAAATTGAAAATATAATCTGATGTGGGCGATAGTATATACAAAATTATTTGGTTTTTCAATAGTTATTTTTTCATGCCTGAAACTGCATGGTATACAATTTGTTATAAAGAGGACAATTTTCTATGAGCTCTTCATGTCTTCCTTGCCCAACAATCTGACCTTTTTCGATAACAACAATCATATCGGCTTTTTTAATCGTTGATAACCGATGCGCAATAGCTACCACAGTACGGCCCTTCATAAATTCATAAAGCGCGGTCTGAATAAATTGCTCAGATTCAGAATCCAAATGCGACGTTGCCTCATCTAAAATAAGAATAGGCGCATTTTTTAATATGGCTCTGGCAATCGTGATCCGTTGTTTTTCCCCGCCGGATAAACGAAATCCTCGATCCCCAACGATGGTGTCATATCCGTGCGGCATCTTCATTACAAATAGATGAGCAAAAGCTTTTTTTGCCGCATCCTCAATTTGCTCTTGTGTAACTCCCGGCATCCCATAAGCAATGTTAGCTTTCACGGTATCATTAAACAAGATCGCTTCCTGGGAAACAACTCCAATTTGACCACGCAATGATTTGAATGTCACATCCTTAATATCAATGCCGTCAATGCTCACTAGTCCGCTGGTCGAATCGTAAAAACGAGGGATCAAATTAACCAGTGTTGTTTTCCCCGTGCCAGTCGGCCCTACTATAGCGACCACTTGGCCGCTCTTGACTTCCAAATTTATCCCTTTTAACACCATCCCAGATTCCTGTTGATAAGAGAAATCCACCTGGTCGATTTTGATCACAGACGAAAATTTAGGCAGGTCCATCGCGTCCGATTTTTCTTTGACGACAACTTCCGCGTCTAAAACTTCATAAATACGCACGTTTGCCGCTAAACCCTGCTGGATCAACGCCACCGCATTGCCCAGTTTTTTTACGGGGCTGATGATCAACATGATAGAACCGATAAACATCCCCAATATACCAAATGACATTTTATGTTCCATGACCGGGGCGGCCAGCGCTGAAATGACGCCCACCACAAAAAGCCCAGCAATAGTTTCAATCAAAGGCGAGATCACAATCAACCGGCGGACCGATTTCATCTTTAGTTTATAAAAATCCTGATTTCTGACCCGAAATCGTTCCTTTTCATATTTCTCGGAACAGAAAGCTTTAACCACCCGAATGCCGGAAATTGTTTCCAGAAGATGAGAATTAATATCCGCCATTTTTTCCTGCGTACCCCTTGATATCTTGCGTAGTTTTTTACCTATCACAGTAAGAGGAATGGCAATAAGCGGAAAAACAAAAAATATCACCATAGCTCCGCGCGGATAAAGACCAAACGCTGTGATCACACAAAAAATAATCATAAAAGTCTGCCGGAACAGATCAATACACGCGTACGATACCGCGTTTTCAACGACATTAACATCATTGGTGATCCGCGAAATCAATTCTCCAGTTCGTTTTTTACTAAAATATTCCATGGATAAATCCTGAATCTTCGAATATAAAAGGTAGCGAATATCCCGCATGACCCTTTGCGAAACAGCATTAATTAAAAATTCGTATGTCACGGTCATAATCTGTTTTAAAAAGAACCCGGCCAAAAATATAGTTAACCCTCCCTTTAACAATACCTTACGGTCCATCGTATTAATCATATGAACCAAATCAGTAATAAATTTTGGCAAATGAGGATTGGGAAGGATCATTTGTTGGTCAGTAAATATTCGGTCGATCAGGGGCACCAGCATGGAAAACTGAAAAACCTGAAAAATACTCCCAAAAAAAATCGCCACGATCGCGATAATAAAAATCTTAAGATGCGGCTTAAGAAACTTTAATAATTTTATATAATTATTCATAAAAAAATTTATACGGTTTTTGGTTGATGATTTTTAGTTTTTAAAGAAAAGTTTTTTATCAAAAATCGCTTTGCCATCAAGGCCTTTTCTTTGTTACTCTGTTACACTGTTACTCTGTTACTTATTATTATATATTTAAGGGGCGATATTATCACACGGATTGACTTTTGTCGAGCCCTTTGTTACCATAAATGTCAGTAAAAAAAGAAGGGAGAAAAGAGACGATAGAAAATAGACAAACATAAAAATAAAACCAAAACAACATAAAACAATTTTTTAAAATTCCGTTGATTTTATGTTACGAATTCGCTTTTTTATTTTTCTATTTTCTATAATCATCAAAATATATTTTATGCCATTCACAAGCGACCCTCAGAAAACTAAACACATATTTATTATCGCCGGCGAAGCATCAGGCGATATCCATGCCAGCCATTTGGTCGAAGCGATCAAACGCAAACAGCCATCCTGGCATTTTTCTGGACTGGGCGGAGAACATTTAAAAAATGCAGGTGTGCAAATTTACGAAGATCTCACCCAAATGGCCTTTATTGGCGTCTGGGACGTGCTGATCCATTTCCCCCAAATCAAAGCCATATTCGACCGGACAATTCATCGCATCAAAAGTTCAGCACCAGATGCGGTGATTTTAGTTGATTATCCAGGATTCAACCTCCGCTTAGCTAAAAAAATTAAAAAGATGGGTATCAAAGTAATTTACTACATCAGCCCCCAGGTTTGGGCCTGGAAAAAGAAACGCGTTTTTTTTATACAAAAATATACTGATCGGATGATGGTTTTTTTCAATTTCGAAAAAGATTTTTACGCCCAATTTGGCATAACGGTAGATTATGTGGGACATCCCCTCGTAGATATGGTGAAACCCGCCATAAAAGCGGACTTAATCCGTCAAAAATTATCCTTACTGAGCGACCGTTTAACAGTAGGATTATTACCCGGATCCCGCCACAAAGAAATTGAATCTCTGCTGGATCCGATGCTGGCCGCCTGTCGAATTTTGAAAAAAAATTTTTCCTGGATACAATTTGTCCTGGTCAAAGCGCCAACGATATCCCGGGAACATTTAGAGAGTCATTTAAAAAACTATTCCGATCTACACGCCAAAATTTCGGAAGAAGGCAATTACAATTCCATCAATGCCTGTGACGTGTGCGTGGTCGCCTCGGGCACTGCCACGCTGGAAGTCGCCTTACTGGAAAAACCCATGGTCATTATCTACAAAACTAATTTTCTGACTTATATCCTGGGTAAAATACTCATTAATATCAAATTCCTGGGCCTTCCCAATATAATTGCCGGAAAATCTATTGTCACTGAATTAATTCAAAACCAGGCCAATCCTCCCCGCATAGCTGCTGAAATCCGTTCAATCGTAACCGATGAAATAAAAATTGCCGGAATAAAATCGGAACTTAAAAATCTAAAACATAAGTTAGATCAAGGCGGGGCAGCCGAACGCGCGGCGGATATAGTAATAAAGACAATTTTGTCCGAAAAATGTGACAATGTGACAATGTGACAGTGTGACAATGCAAAAACGTTCTGCAGGGAAAAAGCGTTACATTGTTACTTTACTTTTATCAACCTTTTCTAAAACTCCCGTCTCCACCCATCCACTTTTCCCGTCCATGCGCTCGATCTTACTCCACCCATCCTGTTCTTCTTTAACCCGCACTTCTGTGCCTTCATAAAGCGTAAAATATGTGGTTGCATCTTTTCTAGGCTCAAACCGCGCGTCACTCTGGGACATAATAACGGACAATCCCCGATCCAAATATATTTTTACTCCCAATCCAAACATTAAACACAATATCAAAATAACGCTTATCCCGATAAGAACCTTCCGTCCAATAGGAAGCCACCTCATGTAATACGACCCCACAAATAAACTCCCGCTCAAAAATAAAATCCAGCCTAACAGTCCTATAATTCCATCAAAAGAACATCTATTAACCGTATCCGCGACCCAGGAATTCTTTTCTGCTATTTTAGGCCCTTTAACCGTGTCCAATGCATGCTGCAGATTAAATTGAACATCCCGATCATATGGCGTAAGCCGCAAGGCTCTTTCATATTCTAAAACTGTTTTACCTAACTTATTATTTTTAAAATACGCGTTGCCTAAATTATAATGAATTGGTCCGCTCTCCATATCCCGGCTGAGAATTTGTTCATAAATATCAATGCTTTCTTTATATTTCCCTTGACGGTATAAGTCCGTGGCTTGTTTAAAATCATCTTGCGCCATATCCACGATAACATCCGCCCCGACCCGCGCCGCGGATAAGGCAAGAAATAAAAAAACCAAACCATTTAAAAACCGTTTCATGCAAAATCCTTTCGAAAATCTATAACATTTTTTAGTTCATGGTTGTTGGTTTTTAGTTGTTGGGTATAAAATTATTCTTTTTTTCCAAAAACCAAAAACTATCAACTATCAACCATTTAATAATTACGTTCTAAATAATCTATTATCTTCTCCGCTTTTATATAAGCCTCCCGCATACGGTGACCATCAATTTTCGCTTGAGCAAACCTCACCGCGTCACATTCATCAAATAAACTGGCAACAGCTGAAGAAACATTTTGCCAGCGCGTATCCCCTTTAAACCGTTCGTTTAATTTAACTGAGGCTATTTCTCCAAGCGGCAAATCAAATTTATTGACCATATAAAGAGCTACGGTTTCAAACAAAACATCATAAAATTCTTTAACCTTTTGCCGCTCTAAAAATTCCATAGCTTTGGCAAAACCCTGCCGAGCATGTCGCGGAGCTTTTAAACTCTTGGCGAATTTTGAATCTGTCCTCAGCCGCTCATTGTAGAAAAAATAATAATACGCTGATCCCCATACTCCTAAAATCAAAAACCATAATAAATAAAAACCAAAATGATAGTAAAAATGATCCCCGAAACGATGGACGCTCCCCCAATCTTCTTTAATAAACAATATGTCCTCACCTAATTTTTCCGGTTCAAGGCGTTTGATCTTTTTGTCAAATTCAACCACTTTTAACTGATCGCCAGCTTCCGCAGGAGTGACCTCTAATTTAAAAGGCCCTTTGGTAATACTCCGGTATTGCCCGATCGCCGGATCGAAATACGAAAATGTCAAAACCGGGAATTCCTTGATATTTTGATCCTTCGGAATGGCGACTTGCTCTAACGATTTCGTATTATCCTGGATCTTAACCGTCGGATCATAATCTTTAAATTGATCAAATCGATTAATTTCAGGGAATTTTAAATCGCGCAAATTGCCTTCTCCCGTGACCGACATTTTAACAGTTAAAGGGTCTCCCACTTTAACTGCGGTCGGCGACACGGTCGCATCAAAATCAAATTTTCCAACCGCTCCAGAAAAATGGTCTGGCTGTCCTTGAACAGGTAAATCTTTGACCGTCAAATTAATTATCCCGGAGTTCAGTGTTATTGGCCGCTTATCCTGAAGATTAAAAAAATCATTCATAAAATTCTGATCAAAAACATCCCCAAATTGATTTTGAAGATTATTACTGCTTGACTTGGCGATTAAAATCTGGCAAGTCGTGGTCGCAGGTTTAAAAATAATTGTTCCGGATTTTTTAGGATAAAAATAGCGTTCAAAAACCACCACATTGTACCGTACCCCATTGATCACTTGTTGGCCCTGCTTCGGCTCTAAATAATCTTCAAAATTAATCCCCGCCGCATCGAGTTTAGGATATTCAATGTCACCCACTTTTAAATCTGCGACAAATAATCCAATCTGGATTTTAACTTTTTCTCCGACATAAACCTCATTTTTTTCAAACCGCTGAGCTAAAAATATCTTATCCTCTAAGTTCTTTACTTGCCCCCCGTCGGCAGGCTTTGCCGCAGACGTTGCTTGAACATTGACTTTAATAGGAATAGACGAAAATTGTTTCCCATCCGCGTCAGCCGTTAACGCCGGAATCGTAAACACTCCAACTTTTTTGGGGTACAATGCGTAATTAAAAGTAATCGACGAGCTGTATTGTCCATTAACTATCGACACTCTGCGGGAGGGGCCAACGTATTTTACATCAAACCCATCAATAGCTTTCACTTCAACCGGAGTTGCATTCTGCGCGCCATTAACCGTCAAACTCAATTGAATCGCCGAATCCAATCCCACCGTAGTCCGATCCACTTCAGCAAAAAACTTAATCTCCGCGAAAGCCAATTGGCCAATGCCCAACACAATTAGAAAAAATAATATAGTTATTTTTTTATTCATAGTCTTAACCGTTGGACCACCGCGTCGGTGGACCAGGATCCACCGACGCGGAGGCCTGCATTATTTTACCAGTCCTTCTCCGGCTGCCCCAAACCTTTGCCCGGATTTAAATTTAGTGTTCCTTTAGGCTCTTCATTATTTTGGTAGTCATTTAACAATGACTGAGGACTTTTCTGGCTCTGAGGAGCGTTCCCAGAATTTTTATCCTGGTCATTAGAATTATTTTTACCATCATCATTTTTATTTTGATCATTGTTGCCATTTTTACCATCATTATTATTCTTTTGATCATTGCTGTCACTTTTTCCATCATTATTTTTGTCCTGGTCATTCTTGTCTTTTTTGTCATCCTTATTTTTATCCTGGCCATTCCTGTCGTTTTTATCATCCTTATTTTTATCCTCGCCATTCTGATCCTGCTGACTTTTATCCTTCCCGCCACCATTACTCCCACCGCCACCACCTCCGCCTCCGCCTCCACCTCCCCCTCCACCGCCGCCACCTGAATCACGCTCACAAGACCCATCCTCGTTCCAATATTTAGACGGCATCTTCTTTTTTTTGTTCAACCGTTCAATTTCTTGTGTCATCAAACTTGAATTGTAAACCACGTCCTGATCATGTGGCGCAATCTTTAAAGCTTCCTGATATGATCCGATAGCGTCATTAACCAATTTTTTCGCGGCATCTAGATCACACCCTGCTTCTTTGACACGGGCCATCCGATAAAAAATATTACCGCGATTATAATAAGCCTTTTCCCTTATTGCAAAATTATCCGATAATAAAGCCTTATCAATATAACTTTTTGATTTATCAAACTCGGAAATTTTGTACAACGCTGTTGCCGTGTTATAATTCGCCATGGCAGATTCCGGATCTTTCGCGACCGCGTCTTTGAAATACTCAACCGACTGCTCATACCGCCCCTGCCGATAAAGCTTATTCCCTTTGCGGAGATCCTTGGTCTCTTCATTGGCAAAAACGTTCACGCTTACACCTGCCAGGAAAAAAAATATTGTGAATATTATAAAATATTGTTTCATGATCGCATTAACGTTTTTTTGCTTTTGATTTCTTTAATTATTAGCCGTGTTTTAAGTAAAGGCCATAAACAACGGTTACCCTATGCTTTTTATAAATCGTTTTTTCCTTTACCACCTTTACCACTTTTAATAAACATCCCCGGCCTAATCCATAAAACAGTATCTAAAATTAAAAACAAAATAGCAATCAACAAGGGGATCTGAAATCTTTCAAAATAACGCTTCTCCACTTTCGCTTCAAACTCTTTCTTATCCCATCCGGATAAATATTGATTGTAGATAAGATTTAATCCAAACTCAACGCCGCTGGCCTTAATATATGTCCCTTGAGTGGCTGACGCAATCGACTCTAAAATATTTTCGCTGAGACGAGTTTTAACAAAATTTTCTTTATCATCTTTTAAAAATTCCTGACCTCCCTCAGAATTTTTGATCGGAATCAAATCTCCATCTTTTGTTCCGACACCAATACAAAAAATCTTAACTCCCTGACTGCTGGCCAGATCTGCCACCTTCAGCGGATCGCCTTCCCAATTTTCCCCGTCTGTAATCAAAATAACGGCTTTGTATTTTCCCGGGCTTTGGTTATATCCTTTTAATGCTTCAGACAATCCGCGTTCAATATTTGTTCCTCCACGCGAAATAACATCATAATTCAAATTATTCATGGCCATTATAAAACCATTATAATCCACAGTTAAAGGACAGATAGATACAGCGCTTCCCGCAAACGCGACTAAACCAACTCTATCTCCCTTTAAATTTTCCAATAAATCGCGGATAGCCAATTTAGTCCGCTCCAAACGATTAGGTTTGACGTCTGTACTTAACATGCTTTTTGATACGTCCACAACTAATACAATGTCCAAACCCACTCGTTTAGATTTTTCCCAAGTATAACCCCACAACGGCCGCATGAGCGCAAACATAGAAAACGATAAAACAATAAGGATAATCCCCATACTTACACGGCGAAGTAATATCAAAGAGGGATGCATTAATTGCCGCAAAAGATCTGTCTGCCCGAATGCTTCCAGAGTCCTCTGGTAAGCACGGTCGAAAAATACAAACAACCCTGCAACAATAAAAATAATCCAAATCAAATTTAAAAAATATAAATCAGCAAAATGCATAATATATAACTCTATGGTTTTTGGTTGTTGGTTTTTGGTTGTTGGTTTTTAGTTGTTGGTTGTTGAAAACATTCTTTTTTCCAAAAGCTACAAACCATCAACCATCAACCATAAACTAAAAAAATTTTATCTTACGGTATTTTTAAAAACAATGTATTCCGCAAAATCATTTCTCCAATTAACACCCCCATAGCCACCAGCAAAAATATTTGAAAAAGTTCTTTATATTGAAAATACTGCTTCCCTTCCATCTTTACTTTTTCTAATGAATCAATCTCATTACAAATGGCCGCTAATTCTTGCGTATCTGTTGCCCGATAATATTTCCCGCCTGTGCTGGATGCCACGGCTTTAAGCATTTCTTCATCAATTTCCACCCGAATATTTTGATAAAAAACCCGGCCATACTGATCCTGTACTGGATACGGAGCCATACCTCTCACTCCGACACCAATCGTATAAATTTTTATCCCATATGATTTGGCAGCGAACGCCGCGTCAATAGGCGTCACTGTCCCCCGGTTATTCAATCCATCTGTTAATAAAATAATCACTTTACTTTTAGCTTTAGAATCACGCAAACGCAAAGTTGCCGACGCAATGGCTGAACCAATCGCCGTTCCATCATCGATTCCTCCCAGTTTCACTTCATCTAAATATTTCGCGATCCAGGTGTAATCCGTCGTTAAAGGACAAACCGTATACGCGGTTCCCCCAAAAATAACTAACCCGATCCGGTCTGAAACCCGTCTGGATATAAAGTCGCTGACCTGATTTTTAACGGTATCTAAACGGGAAATCCGTTTCCCATCCACTTGAAAATCCAACGACGCCATACTGCCGGAATCATCCAACGCCAGCATAATATCAATACCTTCCATTTGTGAATTGGACTTATCCAATAACAAACGCGGACCAGCCAGCGCAAAAATAAATAATCCTATTGATACCAATCTCAAAATAAACATACTGGTATCACCCTGGATCCGCCAGTTTTTCCCCGCAGAGCCCGCGATAAATTTCGAGGGGAATTTGATGCCGCTAGGCCGCGACATATTCCGCTGCACCCATAACACAATAACGGCGATGGGTATAAAAAATAAAATCCAAAAATTTTTAAAGTCCATGAGTCATCGTTTCTCCGACTAATCTCCGTACCAGCGCCATACTCACTTCAGCATCGGTCACATTTGAATGAAATCGCGCGAATTTAACCATATCACAATGCGTTAAAAAATCCGCCAAATTTTTTCGGTGATCTTCAGTTAACACCGCGCGGGTTTTAGGCGCTAACAAAAATTCTTCTGTCGTCATTTCTGGCGCGGATATAGAAAACCGCTCTTCAATATATTGCCGTAAAATATCACTTAACTCGGAAAAATATATTTTATATCCTTCTCGTTGAGGCAAGCGTTGTTTTTCTAAAGCATCAATCCGCTCAAAAGTTCTTTCCCATAAAGTTTTAGGCACGGCAACCGGTTCTTTTTTCTTTCTTAAAGAGAATATAACAAAAATAACCCCTCCGATCACGACCAGCAACACAATAATCCAGGGGATAATAGAAGTCACTTCGCCCAAAACCCCCACCGTGATCGTCGGCTTAACATCACGAATATCCCCGTCCGGTTGTTGAGCAAAAGATAGACCAGGAATAAGCAAAAGATGAAAAGCTAAAAGAAAACAATATGAAATAATATTTTTTCGCTTCACATTTACCACCTTTATCACCTTTATCACTTCTTATGTGAACGCTTTTTAAAGAAATTTATAATTTCATCAACATACGATTTATTCGTGAATATATCAATCATGTCAACCCGCGCGCGTCTTAACATCCTTTCCCTCTCAGTGAACCGTTTAACATTCCAGGCCTGATACTCTTCCCTGACAGATTGACTACTGCAATCCAAGGTAAAAATTTCTCCGGTTTCCGCGTCTTCTAAATAAACCAATCCCCGGTCCGGTAAATTAAATTCGCGCGGGTCATTCAGCGTAATAGCGACGATATCGTGTCGTTTATTGGCGATTGAAATAGTCTTTTGAAGGACTTCAGTTTTTTTGTTTTGGACTTTAGCTGTTTCTGTTATGAAATCAGAAATTAAAAAAACAATGGCTTTGCGGGTCATGGTAAGAATTAGGAAATCCAATGCCGCTACAATATCGGTAGTTTTTCCTTGGGGTTCATAATATAAAACCTCACGAATGACCCTAAGGACATGACTTCGGCCTTTACGCGGTGGAATAAATTTTTCAACTTTATCGGTAAAAATGATCAACCCGACTTTATCATTATTTTGTATCGCGGACAATGCTAACACAGCGGATATTTCTGCTGCGATCTGATTCTTGAGATTATTGACTGATCCAAACCTGAGCGAACGGGACATGTCGACCATGATCATAACCGTTAATTCGCGTTCTTCCACAAATTTTTTTACGTAAGGCTTTCCCGTACGCGCGGTCACATTCCAATCAATGGTCCGTATATCATCGCCGATCTGATATTCACGCACCTCGTCAAACTCAATACCCTGCCCTTTAAAAACACTGTGATATTGACCGGCAAAAAGATCCGTGACCAAACGCGAAGTCTTGATCTCGATCCGACGTATCTTTTTAAATATCTCTTTTGGAATCATAATAAAAACAGTATATGAAAAATTAAAAACTATAACCGCGTGCCCAACCTCAAGGTTTGTGTTTAAACTGAATCACCGAGCGAGTTCAGCTCCGCTTAGGAGCTGCTGTTTGAGCGAATGATTTGGTTTAAATGCAAACCGCCTAACCGCGCGCTTTACTGGACGATTCTTTCCCACTCATTGTTTTTATGGAACCGGCACTTCATTAAAAATTCGCGTCACCACATCTTCAGAAGTTTTTTCTTCCGCTTCAGCTTCATACGTGACAATCACGCGGTGGCGCAAAACATCCATTCCAATAGACTTCACATCCTGCGGAGTCACATAGCCTCTGCCCTGCAAAAAAGCATACGCTTTCGAAGCAATGGTTAAATTGATCGTGGCGCGCGGAGATCCGCCGTACTGAATCAATCCTTTAAGATCATTTAATTTGTATTTTTCCGGATAACGGGTCGCGTCGACGATATCCACAATATATTTCTGCACTTTATCATCCACATAAATATCATCGACGACACTGCGGGCGCGTAAGATCTGCTCCGGCGTCATGATCGGCAACACCTCAATCGTGTGGGATGTAAAACTCATTCTTTTGAGAATTTCCAATTCTTCTTCTTTTGTAGGATACGTCAGCTTGACTTTAAGCATGAAACGGTCAACTTGTGCTTCAGGTAATCGATAAGTACCTTCTTGTTCAATGGGGTTCTGAGTCGCCAATACCATAAATAGATCGTCTAACTTCATGGTGTTGTTGCCCAGGGTAATTTGACGTTCCTGCATAGATTCGAGTAAGGCACTCTGAACTTTAGCCGGAGCACGGTTAATTTCGTCAGCCAAAATCAAATTTCCAAATAAAGGACCTTTTTGTATCCTAAATTCCGTAGTTCTCTGGTCATAAATCAAAGTTCCAGTCAAATCAGCTGGAAGCATATCCGGAGTAAATTGAATACGCTGAAATTTTGCTTGAATCGTTGACGCGAGAGTTTTAACAGCCGTTGTTTTGGCCAAGCCCGGTACGCTTTCAATCAGCACATGCCCATTCGCCATTAATCCAACCAACAGACGGTCCAACAAATAACTTTGCCCAACAATAACCTTTTGACACTCAGACAAAATTTTTCTGACAAACGCGCTTTCATGCCGCACCTTCTCATTTAATGCCGTGATATCCATAAAAGACATATACGTTCTCCTTTTAAATAGTAACCGAGTAACAAAGCAACCGCGTAACAAAAAAACAGAACAACATCGTAATATTTTGACAATACAAAAACATTAAATTTTAAAAAAATAAAACATAGATATGACGTTACCAATAAAATATTTAATAAAACGAATAAAAGTTAAAAAATATATTTTCAAAATATTTTCAAATAAATAACATAATTTTATTATTGCGATATCATCAACGCCTTACCAACATCGCTTTACCATCAAGCGCTTTTTCTCTGTTACTCTGTTACTCGGTTACTTTGTTACGTATTAATTAAAAAATACATCAACCCGTTCTACTTTACGGGAACGAATATCTAGTGCATATGGAGCAGTGAGCACCCCTGATTCTACAACGATCGGCTTTTTATTATTCATATACGTCAAATGGACTTCTTTAATTACAACCCGGTCTTTCCCATAGGTATTTTTTCTGCCCGGATTATGATATACCACGATCATGGATCCAAACAATGTAAACGCGTACGCATTTTTAGGAATTTCCACCATCCGCTGGTGGTTTAAACTGTCAATATAAGTCATCTCAGTTTTTTGTTCAGTAAAAATCCAACCCGGTAAAGCAGGACTAAATTCTAGCACTAAACCTTTTTTATTGTCAAGATAGAATGGTTTTTTTCCAACATTCATTAACATCCAAATATGCAGGAACTCCGCCGTGCTCCCCGATAAACGCGCCACAAACCCCTGGCCATGAAGATTAATATCTTGATGGGCGCTCGAAACCAAAAAGGATGAATTTTCCAAAATACTACGGCCATATACCTCCGGCTTCATAAAAGGCACCAACACCTGTTTAAAATTAGCGTAAAAATCATCCGCTAAATCACAGCGCAATAACTCCAGCATCAACTTGTATTCCATATGTAGCCAGACGGATTCATTTTCGAGCCAACCAGCGGGAAAGACCCGGGAACGTCCAATATCCGTCGAGCTGGAAGACAAATCCGCGTTCACTTTATACATCTTCAATTTTTTATCAAACAGGTCACTGCGTCGGACATCCTCATATAATTTCCGGGCTGAGTCACCTACTCCCTCTGTTCTTAACGCATGCACATAGCCTTCTAAAAACAAAGGCAGCCGGTGTAATTCAAATTTTTTGGGCCGAATTAATTTTTTAGTTTTATCGATCAGCTCATATTCCTTAACTTCATGAAAAAAGTAAGTGGATAAAAATCCTTTTTCATCTTTTGCCAATTCAACGGCTTTAGTGGTCTTTGTTACAACCGCATTCAAAAAAGTCTTGATTTCTTTTAAAGTCATTTCCTGCTCATGACCTTGAATACCCTTGCGGACTTTCCCACGATAATGCTCTTTAATATCATTCGCTTTGGTCCAAAACGCCAAGGGGTTTGGTTCTAGTGATAACACATTTGTCAAACCTGAAATAAATGTGGCCAGCTCTTCGAAAACCGTCACTTTGACTGTATCCGCTATACTTAACTCATTCACCGCATTGATTAAAAATTGCGCGAAGCGTTTGACTTCATAGGTCTCGCAGATTGATGAACCTAATAAGCCCGGCAAACCATTTAACGAATCGTACCAACTCGGTTTATCTGCCTCCATTTCAATTCCTATGTTACTAGGATCTAACGTCGCAACTTTATTGGCTAACAGGCAAAGCATTTTTACAAACAAATTAGTGCGATAAACAACACCGCCCCCATTCATAGTTTTGATCTTATGTTCAGCGACATCGCCGACTTCAGACACTCCACCTTTGGCCACAGACGAATACTGCCTGACCCCTTTATCTGTCAGCACGTATCGTTTATCTCTAGGCAAAACATAGTGATCACTATGATAAAAAGAAAATTCTTTTCGATCAAACAAAACACCTTTGAGATCTTCCGGGTAAACACTCAAATAACTTTCAACCAAATCAAGATTATAAGCCCAATGGTCAATCCAAAATCCTTCGCCATGGTCAGCCATTTCATTTTTATGGCAAACTTCAAGAACCTTACCTAAAAATTCTTTTTTGTCGACGGTCAACTGAATATGATGCAGATAAATAAACCGGAGAAGCTCTCCTGGTAAAAAAGATTTTTTTAGAAATTCGAGTAACTTCTCCTGATCCGAAGGCGCAGCGCTTCCGGCTAACACCGTCTTTATTTTTTCAACATCATTAACCAAAAAAGTCGTCCCTTTAATGATCAAAGGATTATAACCATCCGGCTGGATCAAATTAAGAAAATTCACCAAATGGCTGTCTTTAATGTCCGTGTTAAACCATACATCATTCCTGCGATTCTGGTTCACATCGCGGTAATTACCATTTCCCTGAGAATAAAATGTCGACGCCACAAAAAAATAATTATAATCACGTTCTAGATCACCATGTTTCCGGCTATAGACGTTGAAAGCCACGTCTCCGTCCGTTGTTTTTAAAGAAACGGGCAATCCGCCTCGTAAAATATTATCCAAAAATGTGTGCTGGCTATAAAGATCAAATTCAAGAGATGAGCTTTTGGTCAACGCGAAATTTTTTATCTGATCAATGAGCTCTTTATTCCGTGCGGCTTTTTGACTGATAAAATTTTCTCCTCCCACAACCTGCTGAACAATGCTGTTTAATTGCCCAACTTCATGAGCATATCCAAACAGAGAACTAATCGTTTGTTCTCCTCCCGGTTCAATGACCGTGACCCAATGACTCATCGCCGACGGAGTCCGGTTGGCAGTCTGTTGTACCTCTGGAACTTTAAAATCAGCCTTTAAAAATTCCGCGGGCGCGATGAAATCGTTACAATGATCAAATACAATGGCTGACTCAACCAAAGGCGGCAACAATACATTTTTCCCGCTTTCATTTTTAAAGCTAAAAAAGAAATTCCCTTCTTTAATCTCATTAACTTCCGGACGGTCTGCCACTTCCACATTCAAATGATAATAAGGTGCTTTATTGTCTAAATTTTGCACTTTCACCCAAGCCTCAACCGTACGGCACATATTTTTACTAACCCAATCATTAATCCCATACGGAATAATAACCGGCAAACCATCCACCACTTCGATTTCGCGGCGCCTTGAACCCGTATTTTGAATGGTAACCCGGCGGACTAAACCAGCAAACGGCTCTTCCGGCAGTGTAAAATAATTAACTGTTACAGTCATCTCCAAATCTTCATTTTTTTCAATGAGTGTCAAATCATGGGCCGTTATCGACATGGTCTGCGTGGTTTTATAATCCGTCCCTGGTAAAAAAGTCTGGAAAGGTTCCCAATAAATAGTTTTATCCGCATCTTTAATTTTAATAAAAGTTCGGAAGCCTTGCAACGAAGTCAGACGGTAAGATTTATTCGCGGGCTGAAATTCCATGATCGCTTTGTCTTTTGATTCAATCCCAAAACTAGCGATCCCCTGTCCGCGGTTGGTATAAAAAACCCACATCGGAATTCCCCAAAGTCCGGAAATTCCTGGGAAAAAATTACTGAAAGTTTTACTAAAATTATAATTTTCAATCAAAAAACTGCCATTATCCTGGTTTAAAAAATACCGTGCAGTTCTATTCTGTTTGATCACTTCACTCATCCTTCGCCCTTTCACTGTTATCTTAATTTGGATTCTTAAGCATTCTGAAATAATTATAATATCCGGACAATTTAACAACCATTTCAACAGGAGTATGGTCACGGCTGCTTAAACGGATTCTTTTCAATTCATACACATCATGATTAAAGCGGTCTGATCCCCGATTAGTCGCGAACGCGGCCTTAAACCCCGCTTCTTGAGTCATACGTTTGATCGGATCGCTAAACCCTCCTATAGGATAAGCCAGAAAATTTATCGGCGCTCCTAAACGCTCTTCAATTATCTTCTTGCTTTCAAAAATTTCCCGACGTTGTCCAGCAATATCAAAATCCAGTAAATACGCGTGACTAACGGTATGGCTTCCAAAAGCAATGCCATTTTTAGCCATTTCCCTGATGTTAGATTCAGATAAAAAACTTTTGTTTTCAAACGCGGACGCGATCAAAAAAATGGTAGCCGGAATTTTATATTTTTTCAAAATCGGATAAGCATATTGATAATTATTATAGTTTCCATCATCAAAAGTGATGGCCACTGTATTATGCGGCATCTTGCTCCCCGCCTTGATCCTGTCGACTAATTCAGTTAAAGTAATGACATTATAATGATGCTTGCGGAGAAAAGACATCTGCCAATCAAATTCTTCTGGAGAAACCCAATTGGGCGCTTGATGATCCAACACCTCAACATTGTGATACATCAAAACCGGGACAGTATATTGATCCCAAACCCAAATAAAAAATCCGCATACAGAAATAAATAATACGGCAATCCCCAACAAAATAATTTTAACTACTTTTTTCATTTTATTCCTAAACTGCAGACAACGCCGCTTTGACCAATTCACTAATCATTTTATTATCCGCACGCCCAGCGGCCTTAGCTACGACTTCTTTCATAATTCTTCCCATATCTTTCACCGTCACCGCGCCCATTTCTTTAACCACTTCCGCGACAATGATTTTAAGCTCATCTTCAGATAACTCCTGAGGCAAATATTTTTTTAATATCCCCATTTCCACCGTCTCTTTATCTACCAAATCAGGACGGTTACCCTGTTTAAATTGTTCGATCGAATCCTGACGTTGTTTAATCTGTTTTTTAATAATAGCCACGACCTCCAAATCATCCAACTTTTCAACCCGTTTATCAATAATGACATTTTTAATCTGGGCCCGTAAAAAACTTAAGCATGAAGACGTGACAGAATTTTTATCCTTCATAGCTTGAACATAATCTTTTTGTATCTGCTGTTCTAAAAGCATTTTATACTCCTTTTAAAAGTATGTAGTATGCGGTCTGTCGTATGTAGCAAAAACGATAAAACCGTAAAAAATAAAACCAGAAAAACACGCTTATATTATGCCATAACAACCGCTGTAAAAAGCGATGACTGATAAAAAAATTTCACAAAAATTTATTCGTTTTTTAATAGATAATTTACTAATTACCCAACAATTAATAGTTTCCCAGTCCTTCAATTCACACCACATACGACATACGACATACTACATACCATTTTTAATTTCATTTATATTAATTGTTTTGTTTCGTGATTTCAATCCTTTTATGATCTCGATATTTGTCTTCCTGACATCATAATAATCCGCTAAAAAATCAATGACTGCTTTATTAGCTTTGCCTTCCACAGCCGGCGCAGTCAAATGTAATTTCAACTGTCCATTCTCGTCCTTCAACAAATTCTTTTTAGCACCAGGGGTGACTTTAATATTTATAATCATAAATTTAATCCGCGTGCCCAACACAAGGTTTGTGTTTAAACCGAATCACCGAGCGCCTGCCTGCCGGCAGGCAGGAGTTCAGCTCCGCTTACAATTCCGGTATCACCATCTCCCCCTGATGCTGTCTTAACCATTTCTTCCGTTCGCGGTAATCGGGCATAAATGTTTCGACTTGCTTCCAAAAACGCGGAGAATGATTAGCTTCAATCAAATGACACAATTCATGCACTGCCACATAATCAATAACTGCCAGAGGGGCTAAAACAACTTGCCAGTTTATATTAATAGAACGGTTTCCCTTATGGCAGTTTCCCCATACTCTTTTCTGAGTACGCACCGCTATGGTTTCAGGTTCGACCCCAATAATCCGGCTATAATGAAATATCCTTCCCCCCACAATTTCTTTAGCCTGCGCCTTATACCAATCAATCAATAAATTACGGATCACCCCTTGAACCGCGTCTTTTGCGTCTCCCGCAACCTTAATATCCCATTTTACACCATCGAAGAACAGAACAGACCGACCTTCAGCTATCTCGATAATCGACAATGGATATTTTGAACCCAAAAATAAAAACTCTTCCCCATGCTTGAATTCTTTGCTCCAACCCGCGCCACGCTGTTGAACTTCGGTCAATTTTGACCATATCCAATCCGACCGTTCGCGTATGAATTCATGGACCCCGTCTAATGAAACAGATACGGGTACCGACACTTTAACGCGGCATTGAGAATCAACACTGATAGACAGACTCCTGCGTCTGGGGGAACGAGCTAAAGTATAATTCAGTTCTCCCTGAGGCGTTTTAACACAACAAGCCAGTTTGGCAACCGGACGAAAATATTTTCGCATATCTGTAACATACCAGAAACCGTAAACAAAAAAACCAAAAAGTAATAAAACTTTTTGGTTTTTTTATTTTATCAGGGCGGTTCGTAAACCGCCCATAAACAATCGCTTTTTCATTGTCACATTGTTACATTGTCACACTGTCACGCTTTACTTTACAACCTGCACATCAATATTAACTTTTTTGCCGCTTTCTGTTTGTGATTGATTTAAATCCCCTGACTTGTAACGCCCTTCATCAACCTTGACAGCTTGCCCACCTTTAAACAAAAATCCATTATTTCCCAAAACCGTACGAGCATGATCGCGTTCGCGTAAGGCTTTATGTTGAATTTCGTCTGCATCTTGCTGAAATTTGTGGATCTTTGATTTAACTAATCTCATCCGGTCTTTGTAAAGGCGAATGAGTTCTTTTCCTTCAGGAATATTATTGATTTCACCTTCGTAATAACGGACTTTTCCATTTAATGTTTCAACTTCAGTCGTTAATTTTGCGTTTTTCTCATTTAACAATGCCAGATTTTGGTTAAATTCTTCTGTTAATTTAGCATTTTGCTCGGTCATTTGCCGGACTTGCTCCTGCAGTTGAGTATTTGCTGTTTTTTCTTGAGCTAATTGCTGTTGGGCCTGCGCCAACATGGTTTGAGTTTCCGCGAGAGCCGCTTTCGTTGTTGCCAGCTCTTTAGTAACCACTTCCAATTGTTGTTTAGTTTCTGTATACAATTGATGATAAGTTTGGGTTAATTTTGTCTGACCATCAATCGCTACTGTTAAATTTTGAGTCGTCTTGTTCAAACTGTTGTAAATTGAACCGCTGGTCCATACTGAATAAACCACAATCCACGCTAAAAAAATTGACGCAGCAACATTTAAAACAATCAGCCAGCCGCGCATTTTCTTTTCTTTTTCAATACCATCTTGAACTCGGCGGCGTAACGCATTCGCCAAATCTTCAGAAACATTTTCAAACTTAATGCCCCAATAATGTTTGCTGTCATTTTTAGGTTTTGACCAGATCACGCGTCCTTGAGATGGAACAACACCAAAATCCCCTTCCTTGGCACGAAAATTAAAATTCCCGTTCATACTTGAATCGTGTGGGGCATCAGTCTCTAACAACATGCCGGACGCACTAATGTTGCGCATACTGCCTTTTCCCTGAGCCGCCCCGCCCTCTTGCGACCAAAGAATATCTTTTTTTTCTTTTACGCGCACATCCATACGCGACTCGTTTAAAATAGTACTGACACGATTTGCCATAGAATAAACCTCCTTAATTGAACTTAGGACATGTTCTTAATTCCAAAAACCTCTCAGATTAAGTGCGTGTCCCCATTAACAAACAGGGTCGACAAAAACAGATTATTTTTAATTGTCAAGTAATTTTCGTATAAAAATAAAAGTTGGTGATTAAGTATATCCTATTATTTTCAATATGGCAAGTTTTTTGGCTTTTCTCTTATTTTAAAATTTTATCTAACAATCCGTTAATTAAATCTTTGCCTGGCTTTTCATTTTGCGGCTCTGAAGTTGTCCCGGCTGGTTGAGCAGGCTGGCCGGAGGACTCTTGAGGATTTATTTTTAAAGCTTTATATATCAAGCCTTTAATTTCCTCTTTCCCTCTATTATTAATGTAGTTTTTAGCCACATCTTTCAAATCTGGAAAAATTTTAAATTTAACCGCTGGACCCTGATAAGGCTTAAATGGAAAATGCATGCGTCCATCTTGTTGCAATAAATATTTGAGATCTGGAGACGATCCTAATAATTCTCCTGACAATTCCGCATCCATATACATATCCATGGCAAAATTTAAATTTTGCGTGAGATCCATATCTCCGTTAAAATTCACTTCAAAGCCCTGAGCCTTGACCAAACCTTTGCTGAAAACCAATTTATTATTGGCAAATTGTAGATCTGAAGAAACCATTTCAAATTCCGTATCTTTTGAACCAAGATAGTTTTTATATTTTTCCGCAAGGTTAGCTTCTGCTTTAGCGCCCAAATTAGGAATAAATGAAACTTGATCCAACACGAATTTTAATAAATTGAAATCCAATATTTTCATGCCATCCACCCGCGCGTCGCCGTTAGCTCCCAAATTAGCAATTCCTACCCCGCTCATGGTCATTTTTCCGTTAATCTTTCCAGCTAATTTAAACGGCATTTTAAAAATAGACGTTAATTCACCCAAATCAACCGCTTTTACTTCCGCGATTCCGCTTAACGTTTGCGTTTTTAAATAATCTTTTACATCTGCGTCAACAGTCACATGACCTTGAGCTAAATCCAGGGATACTTCTTTAACCAAGGCATCTTTTTCGTTCACTTCTGCCCTTAATTTAATATTTGAAATAGGATCTTTCAGCCATTCAGTCGCAATACTGCCATCATCAATAGTAGCCCGGCTAACCAATTGGGATAAACCCTGCGGGCTTAAATCCAACGAATCCACATCAACCAGGGTCATCACTTTGGGACTTGCTTTCAGCTTAGCCGCGTCGATTTGTGGACACAATTTTTTTACACCGTCCATATCCAATTGACTCGAATCAATTTTAACTTTAATATTATGTAAACTGATTTGACTCGTTTTTAAATCAATTTTAAACCCGCCTTCCGCCGAAACCAAAGGCTGTCCCTTAGTTAAAATATCCACACTCGCTTTAAATGGTACCCACTTATCCAAACCAAAATCATTAACCTGAACATTAATATTATTAATCGCCAGCGCCAAAGGACCGGCGGTTTGTTTTTGCGCGTACAACACACTCCCATTGTCTACTCTTATATTAGTAACTACGATATTAGGCATCGCGGCAGGAGCATTGGAAACATTTGTAGAAGGTTTGGTATTCGGCTGTGGCTGGCCCTGAGACTGTGCCTGCGACGGTACTGGTGTAGTTGGCTTATTATTCAATTGTTGCGCCAAATAAGTAAAATTATTCGAACCGTCTGCCAGCATAATAAAATGGATAACTGGCTTACTTAAAACCAAATGCGTCACAACTAATTGACGCTGAACAATCAAAGGCCAAATTTTAACACCCACTTCAACTGAATCTAGTTCAACTAAAAATGGATTATCAAACAGTTTATCATCGGGCAGCTTAATCCCCTTTAACGCCAGCACAAACCCGTCTTTAAGCTTAAAATTCAATTCAATCTTCGACAATTCAATATTACGCCCAACCGCTTCCTGAGCCTTAGCCACAATCACCGGTCTAAATTGATCAAAATTATAACACTTAAAAAAAACAAACAAGCCGGCAACCAAAACAACACCCAATATGACCAAAACCCGTAAAACCATCGATAATTTTTTCATAAAATTCCCCAATCTTTTTTTACTATATTTGCAAAGCATAAAAGATAATTATTAACATTTTAAGGGTAAGCGTCAAGAAAAAAAATTATTTAAGATATTTCCCGACATCTTTAAAAGTCGGGTCGATTTCGCGGATGGCGGAGAAAATGCGGCGGGATTCAGCGGTGTTGCCTTTGGAGTTTAAATCCAGGGCTCTTTGATACATGCGGTCTAATTGGGAAGACAAATCCATTTGAACCTGTTTGCGGTCTACGTCAATTTCTTGCTGACGTTTCTTCATTAAATCCAATAATTGATCCCGTTGATCTTGGGCGTCTTGCAAATTGTTTTGATTTTGAATATCTTCCCGTTTAGCTTTGGGCTCGCCAGCAGCAAGGGCTTCGTTTGACTTTTGAATCTTTACGTCTTTTAAATTTACCGATTGTTCCAATTGACGTAAAGAGTCCCGGTCTTTTTGAAGTTGAGTTTCTTCGTGATTGATTTGTTTTTCAAGACGATCAAGATCCTGATCTTCTTTGTCTATCCGGCCTTGGTTATTTTTATCCTCTTTCCGGGCTTTTGCTGTATATTCGTTAATCCTTGTTTTATTCGCTTCCTTGACAATTTTCCGAATTTGCCGAGATTGTTGATCTACTTTTCGCTGCATATTCACGGTGAATTTATGATCCAAATTACCGTCGGCTAAAAGAGCATTGAGTACCCCAACTTTTTTCTCTGCCAACCTCACATCTTTTTGATCAACATAAGACAACAAATCATTATATGCATCTGTCACATTGGCCTGTAAGTCTTTTTGAAGATCTACTTTTTCTTCAGCATGTTTAGCTATAGGAGCTTTTCCCATATTCACAGCCTCAGATAACTTAATCTTTTGAGCCGCTAATTTTCCCCGGATAGAATGAACAAAACGTTTATCAAGAGAAGGGTTAGCCAGCATCTTTTCCGTTTCATTAATTTTTTTCGATGCTAATTCGAGCTTTTGTTCATTGACCGAATCCACAACTTCGTCAAACTCTTGGCGCACATCATTTTGTAGATTGTTTTGGACAACAGCCATTTTGACAGCATCGGACTGATCCGCTACCGTTGGTTCCGAAGCCGCCATCTTGGTTTCAGCAAACGATGCCATACCTGATGGTTTTAGAGGAACAACTTTTTTAACCTCCGGCCTGCTGACTGGTTTAGTAATTATTTCTTGAGTTTTATATTTTTCATCTGCTTCAACAGCTTTCAATACGTCATCACAACGCCGGATCATTTTCGAAGCAGACTTATATCCAGGATATATTTTTTCTACTGAATTAAATTTAATCCGGGCACTTCTATAGTCACCCGCATTATAGGCTGACATAGCTTCTCTATATAAAACACCCGCGTCTTTCTGCCAACGTTTTAATTCAACAAAATCGGTTTTTTCTAACAACGAGTTAACTTTACTTTTTTCTTGCCGCAATATTCTTTGCTGATTAGCCTCAGTTTCAATCTGTTTCTTTTTATAAATTTCAAGTTCCACCGCCAGTCTTCTGCGCTCTTCACTTCGATCATGCGCTTCAGCACGTCGGATCTCACTTTGTGTTACCTGATTACCGCTGTCCTGAGGCTGTGATTTCGAGATCTGAGATGACGGAGAATTAACCACTTCCTCTTTTCTGGCTGGGACAATTTTTTCAACTTCAGCTGTTTTTTTCGCTTCTTCTACTAAATGGACAGCTTCGCGCTCATTTTCAGCTATTGCTAATTGTTGTTCAGCACAAAATTCTGTCAATGCATCTAATTCCACGCTCATATCTTCTTCTATCAACTCCGGTGGTTCAGCCATATCTGGGACAGCATTAGTTAAAATATCGCGCTCAAGCGCTTTGGTTAAACGATTTTCCTCTTTAGATCGCAACTTGGCAACCTGCCCGTTATTACGTTCTTTGGCGTCAATTTCCTTTCGGAACTGGGCATACTGCATATCCCGGATATGTTCCCGGGCATTTTCTTTCGCTTTAAGTGAAGCAATCTGAGCCACAGATCCTGAAACATATCCATCTAATTGTTCACGATCCAACCGATGCTCTTCAGTCGCCTTGGTTTTTGCTTCATTGATTTGCTGTGCTTCAGCACGAATGGCCTGATTTATTTTACTAATATATTCATCAATATTTTTATGTCTGCCCGGGACTGTTGCTTTAGCTAAATAAAATTTCCTTTTCGCTTGAACAAATTGTGACGCATTGTAAAATTCAACCGCTTGATCAAAATATTTATCACATAATTTATCTGAGTCCATGACTTCCGACGTTTCCAGACTGCCCCTCTTATTTTCCACGATCTGGTTTTTAACTTTTTGCTGTTCTAAAGCAACCTTAATCAATTCTAAATATCGTTGTGACGAGCGATATCCGGGACTTTTAAATTCAACCAGATTGAATTTTTCACGAGCGATTTCATATTCTTGAGCTTTATATAAAGAAACAGCTTCAAAATACATATTCTCAATATCTTTGTCATTTAACGATTGCGCGACCTGAGGTTCAGACAAAACCGACGGAGCACTGGTTGGAACAGATACTGGAGGCAAGACCACCGGATTTTCCCCTGGCCGTGCCTTCTCTATATACTTCTTTTGTTTCTCAAGAAGCTTATCAATTTTGAGAAGATATTTTTCTGTATCCCGGTAATTCGGTTTCATCGTATTCACATCTTCAAAAATTTTCTTTGACCGTTCGTACTGTTTAGCCCGATATAAATCAATACCGTGCTGATAAACCTTGTTCAATGACTGCGAATCAACATTAGTAAAATCATCGTGTTCGGAAATGGAATGAGAGGATGAAGCAACCGGTGGAACAGGATAATTTTGGTTGATCACGGGCTTAACGCCTTTTTCTTTTCCAATGGTATCGTCAATCTTCTTCAAATATTTCGCGGTCTGTTTATACTGCGGACTTAAACGCTCGACCTGATTAAAACGGGTCCGGGCTAAAGGATAATTCTTATTATCAAACAAAGAAACCGCGGTCGTATAAATCTCATCTATCTCTTTTTGAATGGCTAAGGGAATTTTAGCTTTAACGCCTTGTTCAAATTTATTTTTTTCCCACGCGCCTTTATTAACCTCAGGTTGAAATTGATTCGATTCCTCATCGATCTTTTTTAGATAATCAGCGGTATCTTTATAATTTGGGTAAACCGCTTCAACCTGAATAAATTTCCTTTTTGATTCGGAAAAATTATTTTCTTTAAAAAATTTTAACGCTAATTGATATTTTGTTTCCGCTTCTTCAGTGAACTTTAACTTGCGTTCCTCGATAGCTTTCTGTACAAACATATTCTCTGCTTGCGCGCCGGTCAAAACGGGAGAAACTTCCAGCCCTTTCCCGCCTTTTAAAGCTTTTTTATTTTGGCCGACCGCTTTATTCGTCTTAACCTCAGGCAAGTTAGGCTCATATCTAGCTTTTTTCAGGCTATATTCTGGCTTAACCGGAACCGGCACACCTGTCGCTTTGCTGATCAAGTTAAGATAATTATTGGTGGCCTTATAATTAGAATAAAGTTCCTTAACCTGCAAAAATTTTTCTTGCGCCAGAGCATATTTTTTCTGATCATAAAAACGCAGAGCCTCAATATAAAGCTTTTTGATTTCTTCCCCATTAGTCCGCAGCGATTCTTTATCTTCCCAATCTTGAATTTTTTTAAGGAACGAACGTGTCGCTTTATATTCCGGAGCAATCGCTTCTACAGAATCAAATTGAATTTTGGCCTTGGTATATTGCTGCAAATTAAACAAGGCAACAGCCCCTTCATAAATAAATTGGGCTTCATCATAAATACGTTTTTGAGTTTTCTCGTCAGTTAAAGCTTCTTGCTTCTCCTTAGTCGCTTCTTCCTGCTTATCATCAAGCCGCTCTTCACGGACTTGCTTTGAAAAGAAGGTAACCTTCTCATCATTCGTCAGAATTTTTCCATCCTGCGGTCCTTGCGCGTTTAATTTGGCCAGATACCGCTGAGTAAATTTATAATCCGGCACGATCCATTCCACTTCTTTAAACCGTTCTAAGGCCTGAGTATATTGTCCGATTTTATATAAACGGATCGCTTCCGTATAAAACTTTTCAGCTTGAACCACGGATTTATGCTGACGGTCTTTTTCTTCTGAGTCTATTTTTTTACGCCACTCTTCTTTTTTCTTGCGGGCGGCATCCGTCTGATCTTTTAATTTTTTCTCGATGATCTGGGCTTGATCTTTTTGGATCTCCTGATCAATAACCATGAGATAACTGCGGGCGGCTTTGTAATCCGGAAACATTTCTTCGACGGATTCAAATTGTTCTTTCGCGGGGAGATATTTGGCTTGTTGAAAAAGCTTTACAGCAGCTTCATAAACTTTATCCACTTCCTTAGCACTAAAACCGCGTTCTTGTTCAAGTTGCTTTATACGGGTATTTTCTTCTTCAGCCAAAACTTTTTCTTGTTTTTTAAAACGGCTCGAACTGATCCCGATATATCCCTTCATTTCCGGATGTTCGGTAATCTTAATCGCTTTATCCCAATATTCGCGTGCCTGATCATATTTGCCGTCCTCATAAAACTGCATAGCTTTTTGATAATACTCGCGGGCTTTTTCTTCGCGTTGTTGATTCCGCCGGAACTTAGCCTGTTCTTCCAGCTTCACATTAACTTTTTCAATCTTCGCTTTAGAACGTTTAATCAAATCTTTAATATTTACAACAAAACCATCTTCGGTTTTTTCTTCGCGCAAAGTTTTTTCTTTATTGATAAGAGCTGGTGCTAACGCGGGCAGAGTTGTTTTTTCAATAGACGAATCTTGCGGCTGGACTACTCCGGCAGGGGTCAGATCGGCAACAGCCGACGTCGAGGTTTTCGCGGCAGGCCCAGCGGCGAAAACTATCCTCGCCGAGAGCGTAAACGCAAACCCCAATGAAACGATCAATAAAGTGCGGTTGAGACCTCTCATTTATTATTTAGTGTCTTCTTTTTATTATTATAAAAGATGGGATCCCCCAATTTTGTTTTTATTCTATCACACCCTTCTTAGCATCTTCCAGAAGTTTCTCTAATATTTTCTTAGCTTTTTCATATTGCCCAGTGCGGTAATAATCGTCTGCCTTTTGTTTCATATCCACCAATTGTTTTTCCTGCGCAACACGGGTCCGAATATAGGAAGCGGCCTCTTCATACATCATCTGCCCGGTTAATACAATGTCGCGATAGATATCGAAAGACTCTTCCCAACTGCCGCGATTGGCAGATTTTTGCGCTAATTTATAATAGGTGTTGAGCTCCTGCATAATAGGACTTTGCGGATTAGACAATTCCTGTTCAACCATGGCCCAGGCCCAATGACTAATCTTTTCCTCAACCCAACGGTCATTGGAGCGGGCAATTTCATCCGGAGTCCGGTCATAAAATTTACCTGTCAGACGGACAAACGGGCCGCGAGACGCAAAGCTTAATGACGTAAGATCATCATTATAATCCGTAAAATTAAAGCCAACGCCTAATTGCGCGAAATCGTTCAACCGGCGTGCCGCCTCGATCAAGAAGCCGGATTTCATATCCCGTGATTCATGTTGAGCTAAAATCCTGAATTCTCCGCCGATCATCCAGTCGCGGTCAATCTTATAATTAATACGGTGAATCATCAACCACGTATGGGTGTTAGTAAAATCAAATCCGGCCACTTTTTCCTTGGCCATCCGGTACGCGAATTTTTCTCCCACTTGCCAATGTTCGTCAATATCATACAAACCTTCGGCGGAGAAAATATCCGCGATGCTCTGTTGAATATCCGAATTCGTAGCGTCCGCCTGACTGGCCGGAGACTGTTCTTCTTTGTGGGTCACTTCACCAATCAAATTTAATTTATCCATCATCAAAGGACGATAGGCCGCGCCTAAGGTCACTTGATGCAGCATGGCGATCGTTCCCGTACCAATTGACGGGATACCCGTTGAGGTTAAAGTTGTTTCCTGATCCATATTTTGGGAATTCGTATATTGCCCTTTCGCGTAAAGGGTCAATTCCGGCGACACTTTACCCTGCGCGGAGGCGTAAACCAAATATTGATTCATATCCGAACTTCCCGTATCCTTGCGGTATTCCGCTTTAACCGACGAGGTCAGCACTTTTTCTCCGGTCTGTTCATCCGCCTTCGCGTATCCAACACCGAGGGTATACGCGTCACGATCCGTGATTGTTCCGTTGTAATTCTGCACTTTGCCGCGTTCATAACTGCCCGACAGCGCCCAGCGATCACCAATATCCCCGGTTAAACCAAAAATATTAGACTGAGTAATGGAATCCGGCGCGTCCGCTAATTGACGGGTTAACGTTCCCTTTAAACGCACATTGTCTTTCTCCCGAACCAAACCGTATTCATCACCCGTCGACTTTTGACTGCCGGCTTGACCAAAAGACCGCGTCGTCAACATAGATACTTCACTGTTTAATTTCTTTTCTGTTCCAAACGTCAACTTAGTATCTTTGCCGTCACGCGTCGTATCGGCCACCGATATCCCGCTGGTCGTCGTCGTATTAGGATCCACTTGAGACCGCCCGCCAAAGGTCATCACCATATCCTGATCCAATGAATTCGTCGCGTAGGATAATTTCGACTCAACCGCACTGTCTCGATCGATTTGAGACTTGCCTCCAAAACTCACTAATTTTTTGGGTTCTTTATCCTGCAAATCTGTTAACCCCACATCTGTTTCGATTTTGTTTTTCTCATTCGGACTATATTCCGCGCCGACCGTGGCCTGATTCTGGCCCAAAGCCGTATTATACGTTTGCGAAGTGGCACCGGTAGACGTAGATATAGACGGATTAGCCGCGATATCATAATTAGCTTTTAAGACCAGCTTGCCTGCTGTGACCGACTTGTTGACATCATATTTGGCCGCCATTTGCGCGGAAGCGCCCATCTGGCCATTAGTATATTTTAGATCAACGGTGGTTTTATCAGTGGGTTTAATCGTGGCGCCGACAGTGTTTTGATCATTAGGCGTTCCGGATAAGGTCTGTTGTCGTCTGGCCATCACACTCAACTTATCATTGACTTGATAATCAGCCTGAAACGCCAGCAGGGTCCCTTGGCCCGGAGAAGCAAAGGTGGTATCTCCTGGGCTTAAAGCATTGGCCGCTTGGTTAGAAAACTCAGCCGTCAAACGGAGTTTGCTGTTGACATCATGCACAATTTGCGCCAAGGTCGTCGTAGTCTTTTGCCCTCCGACCTGCAGTTTGGTTTGCGTGCTCCCTCCGTCTAGTAAAGTCTGAATATCATGCCGTAACCTTAAACGGGTATGATCCGTGATATCATACGTCGCGGCTAAAGAAACCAACTCTTTGCCTTGCTGGGCCGTCGAATCTGTGGTCGAGAAATTATTATCAATCCACCGATATGCGGCCGTCAGACCTAGACGGTTAAACAACGTCGCGTCGCCGGAAATCCCATACGCTTTATTTTTAGATCCAGCTGGAGCGCTGACGCTCGTAAAGGATAAACCACCGTCCGTAGATAAATATGTATCCTGGGCATTGGATGTCGTTTCCGCGACCTCCGCTTTAACTTTGGCGTTATCGCCGACATGCAAGGTCGCGTCTGTGCCGGTCAATTGATAATTGCCGCCCTGTTGTTCTTCCTTGACATATGTTTCCCCAATGATCAAATGATTTCCAATCGCTTTAGCCAGACGGGTTCCTTCGCTGGCCTCATTCATCGTGCCAGAGACGCTGTACGCGTAATCCGCGACTACATACACCAGGTTTCCGTCAAGAATATTATTCGACACAATCGATGTTGAGGTCACAATCTGCGGCACCGGCCGCCAGAATATAACCCGGCCGCTCGGATAATCAATATCATAGTCTGACCCTTCCTTTAAATCCTGAGTACTGACGACAACACCCGTCACGCGATCGCGGACTTCCGCGCGAATCTTGTCTGAACCTTCCACGACTTCTTTATTTTTTAGATAATACAATGATGTGCCAGTGGCCAAAAATTCGTTATGCGCGGTCTTTTGATGTGCCTGTGCGTAAAACACCACCGCCTTGGTATCAGGCTCGCCGAATTTGGTCGTTCCTAAAGATTCCAGATCCACCTTGCCGCCGTAATAACTCCGGGCAAAACGGGCAAAATCGGTATCTTTAAAATCAATTGAGTAATTGCTCCATTGGGCGCTGGATTTATCCCATTCCACCAATAAATATAACGGCCCTTGCGTATCCGTCGCTGAATAATTGATGGATGAATTGTCCCCATAAACCGGGTAGAATTTATCCGGATCCAATTTCTTGAATAAAGCGCTGTTTTGACGGTCGGTATCTAAACTTGATGTGATCAAATATTTCCCAAGAATTTTTCCCTTCAAATAGTACGCAGCCCGTCCCTGACTATACAAGCCGGTATTATATTGATCCGCCGGGCTGACCGCTTCCATATTGCCTTTGTTAAAATTATATCCGACTTTTTCATCTCCCATACCGACGAGAAACATATAATTTTCACCGACTCGCACATTTTTGACATACGTTTTCCCTCCGATAACATTATCGCCCGGGGCAGCGGCCAAAGGAATTCCAGTCGGAGAAACCAGTGTCCCAGCCGGCAAAGCCGGTGCTCCGAGTGTTGGTATAACATTTACGGGTGATGCCCCTTCAGCCGGTACAGCGGGTATCCCTTCTTGCACCAGAAAATCATAATTTCCGTTAGGCATAATCAATCTGATCGTATTGATGTCGTCCGCGACTTTACCATTAAGAACATCCTGCGCTGTAACTTTTGTTCGCGTCGTTAAAGGCACATCCATTTCCAACCTGCCATCTTTTTTGATCTGGATCGACTTTAAGTTACCAGCCAATTTACTGATGACCACCATCTCTCCATTCAAACTAATGGACTGCTTGGCGAGATTATTTGTCTCCGACGCTTGCCGTACCCAATCCGCGTAATTCGTAGGATTCAGTTTTGTGTCAGCCTGAGTTTCTTTATCTAAGCTCAACTTGGTAATATCACGGGCATCCTCTTGTGCTTGCTTTTGCCGGGCAAATTCATCCACATCACGAAACACAATCGGACGAATCTTGGTTTCATCCGTACGGTTATGTTCGTCTTTCGCGATAAAATAATATTCATAATCTTTTTTCACATCGATATACCGGCCCATTTGATCTTTCCCGTCCCAAAATATCGGATCATCTATCGTATACCGGTCGCCCTCGAATTTCTTGACCAAACTCTTGGTGTATTTATCCTGGATAATTAATTTCCATTGACTGATAAAAAGCGGATAATTCGTGAATATCCTAAACTCTACTTTATTAAGGAATATTCCATCACGAATATCGATTTGATTGCCAAACATATCCGCGTTCAATAACGGCACTGGAACAGTCTGGTCTTTCTGAACTGTAACATTTTTCATAAAGAATTGCGCGTCGTCACTCTTGAACCGGCCATAATCCATGTTCACACCAAAATTCACTTTATTGATCATGCCGTTGGTCACATCAATAATGACCGCTTTATCTGTCGTCAAATACGCGCCTTCCGGTAAGGTCCGTTCATCCAAGCGAACCACGTGGCGTCCAGGAGTTAAGCCCGGAATACTAAACTGTCCATTTTTATCCGTCGTGATAACTGTACCGTCTTCCATGGCCAACGTCACATTTGGCACAGGCTCTTCACGGATCACGTCTTGACCCATAGCGGAATATTCCGGAGCATCTTGAATACCATTTTCATTCTGATCCCAGAACACTTTTCCGATAACAGTTCCCATATCGAACAACGGATCCATCGCCACTTTAATATTAACCCTGGAGGTATTGGATAATTTAGTACCATTACGATAAACCGCTTGCGCTTTATTTTCATATGTTCCCGGAACCACTCCTGAACCAACCACTAATTGATATTTTAAAGTCCTGGCCATGCCGGGAGTCATTTTATGATCAGCGTTACCGATATAAAACATCAAAGGCCGGTTCCCAATCGGGTCAGCCGTCGGAAGGCCGTCTAAAGTCACCCGACCCGGCAAGAATTTAAATCCAGGAGGTATGATATCTTTTAAATACGGGTCAATAATATCATTGCTGCTAATACTTTCCATCTTCACGGTGTAGGTCGCAACTTCGCCCACGTGAATTTGATTTTTATTAACGGATTTCTCGATCTTAATCAAAGTACCCGCTGAATCCACCGGCATATCCAACTGCATCACATTAGCGCCGACAGTAAAATGTTCACCCAATGACCCGGTTGCCACAGTACGTCCGGCAGGGAATGTCTTTTCAACGGATGGGAAGTCATACCCGTTCACTTCAACCTTAATGTAATAATCACCAGGGGCAGCCAGGAAACTATAATATCCGTCGGCTAAAGTCGTGACCGGATTGGTATCCGTCACAGATAATTCTATATTGTCAGTCTTAGCCGGTAGATTCGTCGCGGCATTATAAATAGTGACCACAGCGCCTTTGATCAAATGATCAGATACAGAATCAAAAACATACCCGAATGGATCAACTAAAGAAACTGTGATGATCCGGCTCGCTACCCCATCGCTCACCGCAACCAATTTTATAGCCCCTCTGGTCAAATCTGTGGTCAATATACCAGAATATGCTGTTCCACCAGCATTCTTAACCAAGCTTCCCACTTTTTGCAACAGCAAGTTATGGGCAGCCGCGTCATCTTGCGCCAAAATATCAACCAAAACTGACGGAGTATCCGCGTTACCTGACACCACCGGCCTAGGACTATTGACGCGGTCTGCCATAGCTGGAGAAACAATGACCGGCACTTGCTCAACAGTCGGGTTAGCGACGACTACAATTGGACGGTCAATGTATTTGATAAAAGCACCAGGATTAATTGGATCCGGCGCGTATAGCCTGAGCGCGTTTGCTCCAACAGCTAACTGCATATTGGAATACAAAGCCTTGTTCGGATCTTTTATATTAAGAGCGTCATTCGGGGCATTCTGGATGACAAAATTACCATTTGCATCCGTCGTAGCTCTGCCGATCTCATTGTCTGATCCGTCCTTGACTATCACCAATGTACCAGCAATTGCTGACCCGATGACTGTTACATACTGTCCAACCGTCTTTCCTGTGAAAGGATAATTGATATTCAAATTCACAAAATTCCATTTAGGATTCGGGTTGACCACGTCATTATTTCCCAAATTCGTACACATGTTACAAATCAAATCATTTCCTGGCGCGCCCAGTACATCCGAATCCTGCACTTTCAAATTCTGGGTAGACAAACCTGCCGCCAATAAATTCAAATTCCAAGTTCCTGGAGATGCGGTTGAAAGCAGACTTGTATACCCGGTTGTATCCCCATTGATGCCCTCAGTTCCGCGGACATTAAATGACCCGCCCACCGCAATAGTCTGAGTTGACCCGGCCGCAAATTTGATCGTCTTGGTGAGTTCATTAGAATAAAGTGAATAAAACGTTGTGCTTCCGGTGATGGTCGCCGTACTTGCGGTATTAAAATTAATTTCACCAGTTCCAGGTGTAAATAAGCCCGGATTGGTTCTGGTAAAACTTCCGGCGATTTTAAAGGTATTATGATTGTTCGCGTCAATAGTGGCCGGCGCTTTTAATTCACCGCCGGTGATGCTGACATCATGCAGAACAGCTATTTTTCCGTTTACCGCGTTTAATATGCCATTAGTCGCAGCCGCACCATTCAACAGCAAATCATGGCCCACCGTCAAAAGGTTAGACGCATTTGAAGTATCTAGAGAACCATTGGTAATCGTTAAATCATGATTAACCACCAAATCCGCAGTCGTGCGGTAATTATCCGGTACAGCGTTTATGTCATTGAGGATTAAATTATAATATGGAATATTAAGGATAGTACGCTGATTCAATACCCCATTATTGTCTCCAGTATAAATAAAGGTTCCACGGAATCCGGCATCAACCTGAATAGTCGGAGTTTCTGTTCCCAGCATTTTGATCGTCCCATCATCAACACCCGCGGCATTATTGAATATTTTCCCAGTCATGATAATGTTGATGCCATTTAAAGTCACGACAGCGCCGTTCGCGACTTTTAAATCTACGATCGAAACCGGTGTAGCCAAAGTAGGCTGATTCGGCACATTCGGAATCTTCGCGCCATCTATTGGTCGAGGAATAAAGCCCAGATCCCAGTTCAAAGGATCATCCCAGCTCGTACCATTAGAACCATTCCAGACATCTTCGGCAGGACCAAACAACCAATTCGTATTATTGCCGTTAATTTGCGTTGAATTCGACGGCACCAAAAGAACACCAGCGTCAGCACGGCCTTTAACATTAGAGTCTCTCACGTCCAGAAAATCCAAATCCTGGATGCCGTGGAATTTAAGTTCAAAATACGCCTGCGTGGTTGGCGCTGAACTGTTAATAGAAAGCAGATTTCCTGCGGCACCTTTTAACGTCAATTGATGCGCAATCAATGGCGAATTGGCTTTGGCCACCGTGGTATCAAACGTTAAAGTTGCTGGGACTGCTGTTGTTTTTGTCAAATCATAGAAATTCGTATTAACCGCGGAAATAGTTTGATTAACACCATTTAAGAGCACTAAACCGCCATTCGCGTTAAAGTTGTCGCTCGTCACATTCCCGCCATTGGAAGTAAAATTCCCCTGCACAGAAAATGTTTTTCCTAACCCCGGAGCGGTAAAGGTACCCGCGGTCATCACAAATGATCCATTATTCCCTGCAGAATCTTTGTTCACCACAATATTACCGTTACCAGCCGTGAAGACTCCGCCACCCATATTCAAATTCCCGCCCACGCCGGTCGCGTTAGCTACTGTTAAAGTTTTAGCGTTCGTGGAAATATCAAACGTGCCTTTGGTCAAGGTCAAAGAACCGAAAATATTTAGATTCTTGTCAATGATGAATGTATCGGTCGCATCAGCGTTATTAATAATCACATTGTAATAATCCATCTTCACATCGCCAAAATTCGGCTGCGGCAGAGTACGCGTGGTATTTGTATTTACACCATCACCAGTAAACGTAAACGTACCAGCGTCTTTATTGGACGTCGTAATGTGTAATTGATCAATAAAACCCCATAAAAGAACATTACCGCTATTCGACAGATTAATGATCGTCGCTTTAAAACTGTTAAAATTAATGGTCGCGCCAGCTTGAACGCTCATTGTTCCTACATTAATATCCCCCGTCAAAACCGGTTGGACACCCCCAGAGCCAGTTACGTTAGGTATGATGACATTGTCCCCAACAAAAGGCACAATACCTAAATCCCAGTTGGCAGCCACATTCCAATCTGAAGATGTGGTTCCCTTCCAGGTCAAAGTTCCCGTATTAAATACCCAATGCGGACTGGGCTGAAGAGTGTCATTGCCGCCCACATCAATGGAATTACGCGCCACCATATCCAAATTCGCTGCGTTGCCATTTTTAACTTTTAGATATTGCAGAGCCTGAGAACTGCCATTATTCATATTTACTGTAAACTGCACCGGAGTTCCATCATCATCATTACTGTTTAAAGACAATTCTGTTCCTACCCCTGTTCCTTTTAACGTCAATGTCCCCGCCACATACTGAATGCCAGTACTGTCAAATATCAACGTATCAGTCCCAATTTTATTTAAATTGTAAAACGCGTTGGTTGTCCCCAGCACAGACTGATTATTTCCAACTAACGTCACAGTAACGTTGGTTCCAATAAATGTCGCTGCTGCTGCCCCGGTCCAGTTTCCGGTTACATTCATATTCTGGCCATTCATGTCAAAAGTGCCTGCTGTATTAAAAAATGAGCCACCGATCACAGCCAAACCATTATTTAATTTCGCGGTTCCGGTACCGGTATGACTTAAATTATAAAACGAAGTATTAGGAAGATTAAGAGTTTGAATACCTGCTGGAGCATATAATTTAAACGTACCCGCTGTCGGAGTGTATGTCCCGTTGTTGGTCCAATCCCCGGTTAAGCCGACGGTGCCTGTCGTCGTAGAAATCGTCCCGGCATTGACAATACTCCCGGCCACATTCAACGTATCATTATTAATTTTAACAGTAGACCCGGCAGGAATATTTAGGCCCTGAGCAAAACATAAAAAAGAAAGTCCGCTGATAAGAAATAATATCAGCAGAGCATTGCGAAAAAATGAAGTAAAAACTTTTTTCCCGAGCATTAAGAAAATGTGACAATGTTAAAATAGTAATTGTCATCCCCGAGAGCTTGAATCGGGGATCCGTGGTTAAATATATTAGTAATATATTAATTATATACTACCAAATCACCACACCAGCTCAAGCACAGATTGAAAAATTTTTGCTTTTATTATATTAAGGAAGGATTTTATCAGAGGGAAAATTTATTAAGCCAATCCAATTCTTTTCGGTCGGGATTTTCTTGATACCAACCGCCTTCGGAGAAACGCTTTAGCATTTCGAAATATTCTTCATACATTAAACCAACCCGCTTTATGGAATAATTTTTCTCGGCGTGTTCACGGCAGTCTTTGGGTTTGATAAGATGAATATTTTTCGCGGCCCAAACAAATTGCTCGAAGGTGCGACAGCGAAATCCCGTTTTGCCGTGGACCACGGTTTCCGGAAAAACGCCAAAATCCGTTGATATAACCGGCGTGCCGCACATCATCGCTTCTACCGCGACCCCGCCGAAAGGTTCCAAATAACACGTAGGCACAAAAAGCGCTTTGGCTTTACTCATTAACCGCGTCCGCTCCTCAGAACCGACTACGCCAAAATATTCCACCCGCGGATTTAAGATCGTATCTTTCTGCCCCGCCACTTTTAATTGTCCGCCAATCTCTTCAACGCATTTAACCGCGATCTCTAGTCCCTTTTTGCGGATCGGCCTTCCGACAAATAAAAAATAATTTTCTTTATCCTGGCTATAAGTAAATTCCTCAGGATCATAATAATTTGGGATAACCGCATCACAAAAAGGCGGCAGTTCCTGCCGGTTCTCCATTCCGTTAATCTTTCCAGCTAATTTAAACGGCATTTTAAAAATAGACGTTAATGCACCCAAATCAACCGCTTTTACTTCCGCGATTCCGCTTAACGTTTGCGTTTTTAAATAATCTTTTACATCTGC
>JADFYJ010000006.1 GCA_015233115.1 Candidatus Omnitrophota bacterium
ACATGCTGGATGTTCCTTTAGCCCGTATTTACGAAGTGATTACTTTCTACAATTATTTCAAGATTGATCCTCCGGGAAAAAATTTGATCGCGGTCTGCATGGGAACTGCGTGCTATTTAAAAGGCACGCCGCAAATATTGGAAGAGATGGAGCGTTTATTGAAAGTGAAAGAAGGCCAGACTACGCCGGACGGGCTTTTTCATTTACAGCTGGTCCGTTGTTTAGGATGCTGTGGTTTGGCTCCGGTGTTGACGGTCAACGGTAAAGTGTACGGCAAAGTGAAAAAAGATGATGTCCCGAAAATTCTAGCGGAATATTCGGCGAAATAAAACGCGAGAAATAATATAATTTCGCGTGAATGGTTTTTGGTTGATGGTTTTTGGTTGTTGGTTGTTGAAATCAATCGCTTTTTCCAAAAACCAAAAACCAAAAACCAAAAACCAGTTTGTTAGGAGAATTTGTCATGCAAAAGTTAGATGAAATAAAAAATAAATTTCAGCAGACCCAAAAGGGAAGCTGGATCAAAGTGGGGATGAGCACCTGCGGTATCGCGGCAGGGGCAGATGTGGTTATGGCTGCGCTTAAAGATGAAGCCCGTAAGAATAATGTGAGTGTTCGCATTGAACAATGCGGGTGCGCGGGCATGTGTTTTGCTGAGCCGCTGGTTGAGGTTTTCGTCGAAGGCGTGCCGCAAGTCACGTACGGCGCGGTTAAAGAAGATACCGCCAGGGCCATCATTCAAAAGCATGTGATGGGCAAAGAAATTTTAAATGATTATATTTATAAAATGCAATGATATAAATTTTATTGGTTTTTGGTTAATGGTTTTTGGTTAATGGTTTTTGGGTGTTGGAAATAGAAACCAAGCTTTTTTTAAAAAACAAAAACTATCAACCATGAAATATAATTTTTTGAAACCAATTTTTTCTAAAAACCATAAACCATCAACTAACAACCATAAAATATAATTTTTAAAGGGTAATTATCATGGGCTACGAGAAAAGAATTTTTATTTGTGATACGGACGGCGGAAATATTAAACCTTTTGAAGACGCGTTAAACGCCAATCTCCGGGCAGAAGGCTTGGTGGAAAAGGTGCAGATCGTGCGGCTGGCAGATGCGGGCATATACCGCAAAGGCGTTATGGTTAAAGTCACCCCGGAAAATATCGTTTATATCGATGTCAAGATGGACGACATTAAAAAGATCGTGGATTCAACTGTCAAAATGGGACAGGCCGCGCCCGATATCGCGCAAAAGCCGCCGGAAAAACAGCTTAAAATTGTTTTACGCAATTGTGGAAATGTTGATCCTGAACGCATTGAAGATTATGTGGCGTTAGACGGGTATAAAGCTCTGAGTAAAGTCTTAGAATCAATGAATCCGGACCAGGTCATTGATGAAATGAAAAAGAGCGGATTACGCGGACGCGGCGGCGGAGGATATCCGACCGGATTAAAATGGAGTTTTGCCCGCAAAGTCCAGGATGACCAGAAATTTATTATTTGTAACGGGGATGAAGGCGATCCCGGTGCTTACATGGACCGCAGTGTTTTGGAAGGTGACCCGCATTCCGTGTTGGAAGGGATGACAATCGGTGGTTATGCCATTGGCGCGTCTAAAGGATTTTTGTATATCCGCGCGGAATATCCGCTGGCTGTGGCACGCGTTGAAAAAGCGATTGAGCAGGCGAGAGCGTCCGGATTTTTAGGGAAAAATATTTTCGGGTCAGGTTTTGACTTTGACTTGGAAGTGCGTTTAGGCGCAGGGGCGTTTGTGTGCGGGGAAGAAACCGCATTGATCGCGTCTGTCGAAGGAAAACGCGGCTGTCCCCGTCCCCGTCCACCGTTTCCGGCTGTCAAAGGCTTGTGGAATAAGCCGACGATCATCAACAATGTGGAAACATTAGCGAATATTCCTTATATCTTTTTAAATGGAGCGGAAAATTTCGCGAAAATCGGTACGGAATCCTCACGCGGGACCAAAGTTTTTGCCGTGACCGGTAAAGTCAAACATTCGGGCTTAGTCGAAGTTCCTATGGGGACGACGCTGCGTGAAATCGTGTTTGATATCGGCGGTGGAATTTTGGATGACAAAAAAATTAAGGCTGTACAGACCGGCGGTCCGTCGGGCGGGGTTATCCCGGAGAATTTTCTGGATACGCCTGTTGATTATGATAATTTAGGCAAGCTCGGCTCCATCATGGGATCAGGCGGTATGATCGTCATGGATGAAGGCGATTGTGTGGTGGATATTTCCAAGTTTTATCTGGGCTTTTGCGTGGATGAATCATGCGGAAAATGTGCGCCTTGCCGTATCGGCGGGAAGCAGATGCTGACGATATTGGAGAAAATATCTCAGGGTAAAGGAGAATTATCAGACCTGGATAATTTACGCAAAATATCTTTTGCCATGAAAAAAGCCTCTTTGTGCGGATTGGGCCAAACCGCTTCGAATCCGGTGCTGTCAACGCTGCGTTATTTCGAATTGGATTATAAACAGCATGTGGTGGATAAACGCTGTTTTCAAGGTAAATGCAAAGACTTGTTCGTATTTACGATCATTCAGGATAAATGTAAAAAATGCAGTTTGTGTCAGCGGAATTGTCCGGTCGACGCGATCAGCGGCAGCCGTGAAGAAGGATTTTTAATCGACCAGAAAAAATGCACGCGTTGTGGCCGGTGTTTTGAAGCGTGTAAGTTTGATGCAATTTCGAGATAATGGGTATAGAATGTCGTATGTAGTATATAGAAAAAGTGAATGATGGTAAAGTGTTCATTGAAAGTTAGGTTAGGAAGAGAGCAAAGAGCTGATGAGCAAATAAAAATCATTCGTTTTTTCCAATTTTTTATTATCTATCTTTTATTTTTTGAATTTTTTACTACATACCACCTACCACATACTACATACGTTTAAATTAGACAAAACAAGGAGTACTTTTCAAATGGGTAAAGCAAATATAAATGGGTTCGCGGTGGAATTTCAGGACGGGATGACTATCCTGGACGCGGCGCGGAAAGTCCAAATTGATATTCCAACTCTATGTAAGCATCCGGATGTTTTAGCGTCCGGAGCTTGCGGGATTTGTATTGTGAAGATGAAGGGGAATAACCGCATGCTGCGCGCGTGTTGTACTCCAATTGAAGAAGGTATGGATATTATTACTCATGACCCGGAGATCGTAGAAACCCGCCGAACAGTTTTGGAATTGATTTTATCCAACCATCCTAACGATTGTTTGCAATGCGGCCGCAATAATAATTGCGAACTGCAGACTATGGCATCTAATTTTGGTATCCGCGAAATTCCTTTTCCTAAAGTTGTGCCGGATATCCCCAAAGATACGTCTACGGATGCTATTGTTTTAGACCCGTCAAAATGTATTAAATGTGGACGCTGTGTTGAGATGTGCCAGCATGTGCAGGATGTGTGGGCTTTATCATTTTTGGATCGGGGGATTGATACACGTATTTCTCCAGCCGGAGATATTTTATTGGGAGATTCTCCTTGCGTGCGTTGCGGCCAGTGTTCAGCGCATTGTCCGACCGGAGCCATATTTGAGCAGGATGATACGGCGAAAGTTTGGAAAGTTCTTCAGGATCCTGACAAATATTGTGTGGTGCAAATCGCGCCGGCAGTGCGGGTTGCGGTTGGCGAAGGTTTCGGTTTGCCTCCAGGCACAAATTTAACCGGAAAATTATATACGTTATTACGCCGCTTAGGTTTTAAAGCGGTATTTGACACGAATTTTTCCGCGGATGTGACGATCATGGAAGAAGGATCAGAATTTGTGCAGAGATTTGTCCATAAAAAAGGCCCGCTGCCTTTGATCACGACTTGCTGTCCGTCGTGGGTGGATTATATGGAGAAATTTGACCCGGATATGATCGAGCATTTCTCGTCGGCAAAGTCCCCGCAGGAGATGTTAGGTGCTTTATCCAAAACATATTATGCTCAGAAAAATGACCTGGATCCGGCTAAGATCGTAAATATTTCGGTCATGCCGTGTACAGCCAAGAAGTATGAGCTTAAACGCAGTAAATCTATGTATTCTTCAGGATACCAGGATACGGATATTGTCATCACGACTCGGGAACTGATCCGCATGATCAAACAGGCAGGAATTGAATTTACGAATTTACCGGAAGAACAACCGGATCATATCATGGGCGATTATACTGGTGCAGGGACGATATTCGGCGCAACCGGAGGGGTTATGGAAGCGGCTTTGCGTACTGCTTATCATTTGGTCACCCAAAAAGAGCTCGGCCGGGTAGAATTTGAAAATGTCCGCGGGTTAAAAGGCGTGAAAGAAACATCGGTATTTATAGAAGGGACGGAAATTAAGATTGCTGTAGCCCATGGTTTGGGTAATGTGGAATACGTCATTAATAAAATTCGTCAAGGCAAAAAAGAAGGAAAAATGCCTTACCATTTCGTCGAAGTTATGGCTTGCCCGGGTGGATGCATCGGCGGAGGCGGTCAGCCTTACGGTATTACGGACGCGGTCCGCACCCAACGCACTCAAGGGCTATATTCCGACGATGAAAAATCCACATTAAGATGCAGTCATCATAACCCTTATGTGAAAAAATTATATGACGAATTTCTGGGCCATCCTTTGAGCCATAAAGCTCATGAGTTGTTGCATACGCGCTATGTTCCAAGGCCGGAGTATAAGAAGTAGTTTGGCAATTCACCAAGAAGGATGATATACTTTAGCTAAGAGATGTGAAAGGTAAACCACCCGTAAGGATGGGACACAAAGCTATAGGGCCCTGTACCAGAGGTAGAGGGTAGCCAGTTGCCGCGAGAAAAAAATTTGTGAGCCTATTCCTAGTAAAAGGGGAATAGGCTTTTTTGCTAATATTGTTTGACAGGGGAAGGAGGTGAGAGTAAAATCAATGCAGTAAAAATTTTAAAGTGAAAGGGGCCATTTGGTTACGGTAATTCGGAGGATACGAAACGGTCTTATAAATCATTCTTTATACCGTCAGCGCATCCGAAAACTTTAGCCAGCGGCTCTAAACCAAACAAGGAGGATCAGATGAGAAGAGGACAAAAAGGTTTTACGCTGGTGGAAATCATGATCGTTGTGGCGATTATCGCGTTATTAGCCGCGATCGCGATTCCTAACTTGCTAAGAGCCAAAGTTTCGGCTAACGAAGCTTTAGCGCAAAGCACATTAAAAACACTATCAACGTCTATTGAAACTTATACAACAGCGAATAACGGTCTTTATCCGAACGCTGAGAACTTGTTAACGGGTGCTACACCGCCATATTTGAATACGGCTTATTGCGGTCTAAGTCTTAGCGGTTACACCTATGCTTGTACTTTGGCTACCGGGGGTTACACGATTGTGGCGACTAATAATTCAACCAGCACAGGTACCAGAACATTCACAGTTACAACAGGAGGCATTTTACGCTAATTGTGGTGATATAAAGTGAATTGGCGGGGGCTTAGCAATAAGCCCCTTTTTTTATAAATGAGCTCATCACTTAGAGAGCGAAGCGAACTAAGTGATTTGAGCGAATTTAGTTCCGTGCGAAGCTAGGAACTTCAACGCGGTCAAAATTGGAGGGGGGATGGGGAAGAAGATAAATAATTCAGGCATGAGTTTAGTTGAGCTCATGGTGGCGTGCGGCATATTGGCTGTCTTCTTTTTGGGAGTAATAATTGTTTTTATTAAATGTATCCAGATGACTGAATTAGCCCGCAATTCTTCTCTCGCGATGTCGCTCGCGAAAACCCGCATGGAACAAATCCGCTTGCACAATAATATTCCTTTTAATCAAGTTCTCCTGACATATGATGGAATTATTTTTCCTACACCAGGCCTTAACGGTAAAGGAGTCAGCTATGTTGACGCGGATATCACGAATCCTAAATTATTGACTGTAACGGTTGAGGTGTCCTGGAGAGAAAAAAGCGGACTTATTGTGGGAGAAGACAAAAATTTAGACGGTCAATTTGAAGTGGGGGAAGATACTCTGGTGGTTAATACCCGCTTAGATTCCCCGGCTGAAATTACAGGGATAATTTATGATTACTAATGAACGAAAAAATAATAACCGCGCGGGATATAGCCTTCTTGAGCTGATGGTTGTCATCGCGATTTTAATGATGTTAATGAGCGCGTTATTTCGTCTGTTAGGCCGGGGGAGTGAAGTGTGGACTTTGTCGGATACGAAAATTGATTTACAAAGTAATTTGCGATCATTAAGGGACCGGATCGCGGGTGAATTAGAGCAAAGCGGATCAGATGGAACGAACATGAAAGTATTTATTTCGCAGGGCACGGGAGTCAATAGTTCTGATGTCCTCAAGTTTTCTATTCCTGTTGTGTGTCAGAGCGGGGGAAGTATTATGAATTCTACGGCGGATGTAGCGTATTGGGGCGCGCCTTTAACGTATGGATGTACAGATTATACTTGCATGGATCATGATAACAATTGCGCGACTATTGATTACACTTGGCTGGTATACCAGTTAAAGTTAAATACAGATTTAACCCAATTGAATAAAAATAATCCGGTCCAGCAGTATCAACTTGTCCGTCAAGTTTTGGGCGCGGACGGAACAACTGTGGTGCGCGAAGACGTTATGGGCGCGAATGTGCCTGGTTTTAAAGCGTCCTTTGATACGGCCTCAAACGCGTTGATCACGCTGACTTTGACGGCTTCGGGTATTTCGAATTTCCGTCGGACGGTATTGCCAATGACCACGACCTTTGAAGTGAACCTGCGGAATAAGAGGTGAGACATGAACAATAGTGCCATGATGCGACGGATGTTGAAACCGCTCCAAAATAAAAAAGGAGTGGCCATGATCTTCACATTTTACCTGATTACCGTACTGATTGTGTTTGTGAGCATCGTCGCGGTGCGGACGTTGAATGAAGGCCTGATGGCGAAAAAGGAACGCGAGTCGACAAAAGCTTTTTATTACGCCGAGGCAGGAGCAAACGCGGCTTTGCAGCAGATAGAACATTTTATCAATACCGACCTTTACGCGAACGTTAACAGCGCGTTCAATCCTCAAACTAAAGCTACAGAGATTCAGGGCTACGCGTGGGCCAATAAACCTTTAGACTTCCTTTTTAATTGTGCGCTTTCGGGAGGAGTAAATGATTTTACATATAACGTGGATAAGACGCAATTATCGAATACCTTGGGGACAACAGTATTGGGAGATGGCGCGTATACCTATACCGTGACGATCACTCCCAAAAGCACGCCGGTCTCTGTATCCTCTTCTTCCTGGAATTTTTTCTATAATTATAAAATTGTCGTGTGGGGTATTCGCGGGGCCGTAAATAAAATTATGTCCGCGACGGGTGATTTTCAAGTGACCGTACAAAAAGATAATATCGCGAAATTCGCGGTGAGCGTTCAGCAACAAAAACTCAAAGATAATACAACGCTAGTATGGTTCAATAATAACACTTATTTTAGAGGGCCGGTCCAATCCAATAATCAGCTCAATTTTTCCGGAACACCGGAATTTGACGGTGCGGTCACGCAGACTAATAATCTGGCCAATTTTTATAATGGCGGAAATATTAAACAATTGGCCAGCGACCACAATTCAACTTTGGATGTCCCGGTGTTTAATCAGTCGTTTTCCCGTAACTATCCCGCGGTGAGTCTGGATTCATCCACTGCGCAGACTGATCTTTCAAGTCAAGCTCAGGGGGCGGTTGCTCTTTCCGGGAACGGAGTTTTTATTCCGAATGATGGCACCAGAGTAACCGGAGGAATATTTACCCGGGGAGATACAACCATCCAGATGTCCGTTGATTCGAATGGATATGCGAATTATACCGTAGGCGCTAATGGTACAACTAAAACGATTATTGTGGATCAAGACCATTTGACGACAACGGTCAAACAGGCAGGGTTAGCGGATGTGGTTTATGTCGGCTTACCTGATGGGGCGAGTAATCAAGGAACTATTATTTATACGGATGGAAAAATAACTAGTTTAAAGGGGACAGTACAACAAGATACGCAAGTGACTGTTTCCAGTGATGCGGATATTGTGATTACCGATAATATTGTGTATTCGGATTTCACCTCTCAAGTCGGAAACCCCGCTGATGACGATTATATTCCTCCGTCGGCGGAAGGCGCGAAGAATTTGTTAGGAATATTATCGTGGAACGGTGATGTGCGCGTCGCGGTTCCGTCAAGCGCGCATAGTGATTTGACCATTGATGGTGTAGTCGTGGCACAAAAAGGGGTATTCCAGGTTGACAGTTACAATTCTGGTTCTCCCCGCGGGACTGTGACGTTATTAGGAGGATCTATCACCCAAAACTATGGCGCGTTTGGGACGTTTGACGGGTCGACTCAAAGTATGCTGACTGGTTACGCGAGAAATTTTGTTTATGATTCGCGGACCGGAGCCGGACAATCTCCGCCATATTTTCCGCCTTTAAAAGCGTCAGTGGCTTTTTCCACGGATATAACAGATAAAGTGATTTGGAGGGAGGGCTTTTAGAATGAAATCGAATAAAGCGACAGTGATGATTGTAGCCGGAGCGATTATTTTCATGCTATTACTCGTCAATCATTGGGTATCCCGACAAATGAAAGACGCGTTAAATGTGCCGAGAGTTGGCCATAGCATCCCTGTTCAAAAATCTTCAGAACCAAAGGCTGACCCAAAGTTTGATGATGCGGCGCCAGTATCTTCTGAAGCGCAACCAAAGGTTTTACCCAGAAAACATGGGCATATAAAACGGCCGTTTCCAGTGGTCAGTGAAGAAAAAAGTGATGCACCGCGGGGCCCGATTTTGGTGCAATGACAAAACGCGTGACAGTGTAACAATGTGACAATGAAAAAGCGGTTGGTTGGAAAGGCGCATTACTTTTTTAAATAATAAATTAAATTTGAATTAAATATTGCCTGCCTTGTTTTTTTGCTATAATCCATTGTATAAATTCTAACTCATAATTTTACCCTAATAAAATGAACAAATTTTTAGATACTTATTTTAAAACAATTAAACGGTTTTTACCGGAACGATCTGCGGAAACGTCGGTGGGAATTGACATTGGCACAGGCGAGTGCAAACTCATAGAACTGATTAAAAAACAGGACAGTTATGAGGTTGTGAATTGGTCAATTCGTCCGGTCGATAATAATGACATCGCGAGCGCGCTTAAGGCCATGTTGTCGAAATTAGGCCCTGGAAAACGTTCCATTTACACCTCAGTTTCCGGGCGGGGAACTTTGATCCGTTATATTGAAATGCCGCACATGTCTGTCGAGGACATGAAGAATTCTTTCGGATTGGAAGCGGATAAATATTTTCCTTTTGCGCAGAATGAAATTTATTCTGACTGTTCCATCATAGATAATGAGAACAAGAAAAAACTGATGTATGTGATGGCTGCGGTTGCCAAAAAAGATATCATTGATCTGCGGATAAAACTTTTAAGTGACTTGGGTTATAAGGTGGATTTTATCGGGCTCAATCCGGTGGCTTTGGCCAATGTCATGAATACTCTCGGTGCGGGTGAAGAGGCCAAGTCTGAAAAAGCTGTGGCGGTTTTGGACATGGGAGGAACCATCAGCAATTTATCCATTTTTATAAAAGACAAACCGTGGTTTACGCGCGATATTTTTGTGGGCGGTCGTGATTTTACAAAACGCATCAGCAATATTTTGGGGGTGGACATGAATCAGGCGGAGATATTAAAAACTTCGCCCAGCGATCAGCTGGAAAAAATGCTCGACGCGTGCGACTCTGCGGTGACGAATATTGTGCAGGAAATAAAATTGTCGTTTGATTATTTTTCAACAGAACGGAATTTTGAAGTTGGAAAATTGCTGTTAACGGGAGGCGCTTCAAAGCTGGAAGGTCTCTCGGCGCGGGTAGAAAAACATTTGGAAATCCCGGTAGTCTATTGGAATCCATTAAGTTTGGTGAAAATGTCTTCGGATATTTCTCCGGAAGAAATAAAAAAAGAATCCATGAAATTAGGCGTGGCTCTCGGGCTCGCATTATATAATTATGATTGAAATTAACCTCACACCACCGGAAGCGCGGAAAAAACGTACAGCTGGCGGCTTTATGAAGGGCCTGAGTGTGCCATTGGAAGTGATCATTGGCTTAGGCGGTGGTTTATTAATGTTACTGTTGTGTATTTATGTGGTACTGGTTTTCGCGAACCTGGGCAAAGCCGCTGAGCTGCGGTCATTGAATAAACAGTGGGAACAATTACAGCCGGAGAAAAAAGAAATTGATGCGGTATTAAGTGATTTGCGCTCTTTGCAGTCCATTAAGAAAGATGTACAAAAAATTTGCAACGCGAACCGTATCCGTTGGTCTCGGAAGTTGAATATCATCACAGATGTTATTCCCAAAGGCGTCTGGCTGATCAGAATTGATGCGGGCGACGCCAGTCTTTTTATTAAAGGCCGGGCGCTTTCAAAGCAGGGAGAGGAATTAAGGAATATTCATGCCTTTGTCGCGAATTTGAAAAACAATCCGGATTTTATGAGTGAGCTTAAAGATGTGGAATTGGGAAATATTCAATCTGTTAAAGTGAGCGGCGTTGATGTATCAGAGTTTTCGATCAAGGTGGTCTTAAAATGAAAAAAGTGGAACTATTAGAAAAATATCGGGCTTTTGTGGAAAACATGGATGAAAAAACCCGCTATTATATTTTTGGTGGGATATTGTTACTGGTATTTTTATTGTGCTATTTTATTTTTATCCACCCGCAATTAGCATCTTTATCAAAAATATCTCCTGAGCTTGACCTGGTGCGGGAGGATATCAAAAAATTGAAAAATGACCGGCAACAAATTAACCAATACAAGAAGCAGGTCGCGGATTTAACCAAAGACACGGAGAAATTAAGTTTACGGATCCGGCCCAAAGAAGAAGTATCTGTGGTTATTGAATCGATTTCGCATTTGGCGAATAAATACAATGTGAAACTGGATCAGATTAATCCTAATTTGTCTGACCAACAAAAAATCATGGACAGTCAGGGGAAATCATATTACCGGCTTCCTATTTTAATCGACGGGCGGAGTGGTTATCATGATTTTGGCAGATTTTTAAATGCGTTAGAAATGAGCGATATTTATATAGAAGTGCAAAAATATTCCATTTTTCCGTCAGAAATCCAGCGTTTGCAAAAAGTCACCATTACATTGAATGCCGTGGTTTTTGATGCGGGGAAATGATAAAAGTGGTAAACGTGGTAGAGGTGATAAAGGTGGTAAAGGAAAAAACGACTGATCAAAAACGTAGGGGCGCCCTGGTTTTTAAAAAAAACACAAACATGAAAAAGAAATCATTATTTTTATTATTTGTTGTTATGATGTCGGCGGTAGCTTATGCGGCTGAGCCTGCGCTCGATTACAATGACCATAACAAACGTGATCCTTTTTGGAGTTTGGTCAGCACGAGCGGCACCATTCTTAATTTCGACACGGAATACTCTTTATCGGAATTAAATATTGAAGGGATCATTATGGGTAAGGCAGGGGACAATATGGCCATTATCGGCGGGAAGATTGTAAAAAAAGGCGAACTCTTGGGACAATATATGGTGGTAGAGATTCAAACAGATAAAGTTATCTTGTCAGCTGGCGGGAAAATTTCTGAAGTTAAAATGAATAAGGGAGAGTGATATGAAAAACCAAACTTTGCTTGTGAGCGTGATTTTTTTACTCGCCATGACAGCTGCGGCTTTTGCGGAAGAAAAAACTAAAACAACAGCTGGATCGGCGGCGGCTCCGGCAGCGGCTCCGGCAGCGGCTTCAGTTGCGGCGCAAGCTACCGCGCCTTCAGCAGAGGCTGCCGCGTCACCTACAAAAGAATCAGGGCCAGTTTATGTCCCAATTGTTTCAACTCCCATTGGGGCTTCACCCTCAAAAAATGTTCCCATAAAATCAACTCCTACCGGTGTAACGGCTGTACCTATGGAAGCTAGTGTTTATGTTTCCTCGGATACCAGCGTTCCTGCTGTGCCTATAACGGCGGAAGTTAGTCAGGGGGGTAATGTGAGTTTGGATTTTAAAGACGCGGACATCAAGAATGTGCTTAAAATTTTGGCATTTAAAAGCGGGGTTAATATTGTTCCTGCTCCAGATGTAACGGGTGTGGTTTCGATCCAGCTTAATGACGTTCCGTGGGAACAGGCTTTGGATGTTATTTTAAGAACTTATGGCTATGCTTATGAAAAAAAGGGTAATATTATTTTGGTTATGACTGTGGATGGTATGAAAAAACGGCGGGAAGATTCTATTGCTCTGGCAGAGCAAGAAACATTTATCACCAAAACTTTTTCTTTAAATTACGCGAAAGCCGCGGATGTGTTGACTTCCATTTTAAAAATGAAGTCTGAGAAAGGGAGTGCGGAAGTGGATGAACGCACCAATACCTTGATCGTGACAGATACGGCTAGCCGGATTGAGCTGATTGAAAGCGTGATTAAAAAATTGGATCGGACGACACCACAGGTTTTGATCGAAGGGAAAGTTGTGGAAACAGACGTTAATAATGGAGATGATTTAGGGATCAAATGGAATCCGCAGGTATCTATATCAGGTCCGAAGCGGCCTTACTTATTCCCCTTTAAACAAATATCTAAAGCTCCTTCAAAAAATGATGCCACAACGAGCACTGTGAATTCGGATGGGACAGTGACTACGGTTCATTTTCCTGATCAATTCCCTGCCGCTCCTACCTCAGCGTTTGGTTATGGAACTTTAGATTTTACCTCTTTTTCCGCAACTATGAAATATTTAGAAAGCCGCAGCAGCACCAATATTCTTTCCAGCCCAAGCATTACAACTTTGGATAATCAGACCGCCAAGATTGATGTGGGGCTGAAATATCCGCTTCCTACTTTCTCGTTTAGTCAGCAGACCAACACGATTCAGCTTTCCGGTTACAATTACCAGGATATAGGAGTTTCATTTATTGTGACCCCGCATGTCAACAGCGCTGAAATGGTGACTTTGGAAGTTGAGCCAAAAATTCAGAGCAGGGGGGATAATGTGGCGATGGAAGGTGTGAACATACCCATTATAAATAACCAATCCGCAAAGACGACAGTTTTGATTAGAAGCGGTGATACTTTGGTTATAGGCGGTTTAATTACTAAGCAAAAGAATGATACCAGAACGAATGTGCCGTTTTTGTCGCGCATTCCTTTACTTGGATACTTTTTCAAAAATAAAAGTGCGACTGAAACAAAGACGGATTTGATTATTTTTATTACTCCGCACATTGTCACTCCGGAATCGCCGAGTACAGTGGTTGCAACAACAGGAAAATCATAGGGCTTGGCTGGCCTGCCGGTCGGCAGGGATAGCGGGTCTATAAAATAAAAATATTAGGAAAATAAATGTCGAGAGAAATTTTAATTCAAACGCAGAAAGGCGAAAAGCTGGTCGCTATAGTACAAGACGGACGGTTAGATGAATTTCACATTGAAGTGTCCCGTTACCAGCCGTTGTTAGGAAATATTTATAAGGGAAAAGTCGAATCTATTTTACCATCGATCAACGCCGCGTTTGTGAATATCGGGCAGGCTAAAAATGGCTTTTTGTATTTAACGGATGTGGTGAGCCCGCGGGTTGACGCGGATCAGGAATTAGAACCGCTTAATTTTATTGAAAAGATTTTTAATCCCCAGCCAAAGGTAGAAGTCAAACCTGAGCCGCCTAAACCCTCCCCTAGATCGAATAAACGGTTTAAAAAACATTCTGGAGATTTGCCCTTGAAAGTTGGGCAGGATGTTTTGGTTCAAGTGGTCAAAGAACCGTTTGGCGAAAAAGGCGCGCGTTTGACCACGCATATCACTCTGCCGGGCCGGTTCATTGTTTATATGCCTTATGACGAGCAGGTGGGGATTTCTAAAAAAATTGAAGAAGGTGAAGAGCGGAAACGTTTGCGGGAGGTCATCGCGGGTTTAAGTTTTATTAAAAGCGGTGGTTTTATTGTGCGGACAGCTTGCAGCGGCCAGGGCAAACGGGAGCTGGTGCGCGATGCTAAATTTTTGCATGATATTTGGCAGAAGATTTTAAAAAAGTCTAAGACGGAAAAATCTCCGGTCATGATTTATGAAGAAGGAGAATTGACCTGGAAAATGGTGCGGGATTATTTGACGGAAAAAGTGGATAAGTTGGTCATTGATTCTGAAGAGCATTATACGCGCATCCGTCAATTCGTGCAGACTTTGATCGGCCCGGAAATGGTGGGTAAGATTGAATTTTATCAGGGCAAAGAGCTTTTGTTTGAAGCCAAAAAAATCATGGATGATTTGCGTACCATTTATGAGCCGACTGTGCCGGTTAAGTCAGGCGCGTATGTGGTCATTGAGCAGACTGAAGCTCTTACGGTGATTGATGTGAACAGCGGCAGGTTTAAGACCCGGGCTTCTCCCGGAGAAGCCGCGTTTATGGTGAATATGGAAGTGGTGCCGGAAATCGCGCGGCAACTGCGTTTGCGGGATTTGGGAGGTATTATTGTCATAGATTTTATTGATATGGTCAAAGAAGATAATAAACGCCGGGTGCTGCACACGTTAAAAGAAGCCTTGGCGAAAGATTACGCCAAGACCGAAGTCTATAAAATCTCTCCGTTAGGTTTGGTTGAGATGACCAGAGAACGCAGCGGCAAAACCGTAGAATCAATATCTTTCGGCCGATGCCCCTTTTGCAGCGGGCGAGGCAGGGTAAAAATTCCTTAAAAGTGACAGAGTAACCGAGTAACCGAGTAACAGAGTGAAAAGAAAAGCGATTGATGGGAAAAAAATCTACTTTGTTTACTCTGTACTTTTTTCCTCTTGACGAAAAGGGATCTATTGCTTATACTTGGCAAACGATAAATTACGGCAAGACTAATTAGGTTCAGAGATTTTCCTATATTTTTTGTTTTTTTCTCTGTTACTTTGTTACTCGGTTACTTTGTCACTTAACAAAATTTACTATGGAGGCAGTTTATGTTTGCAGTTGTTAAAATCGGATCTGAACAATTTAAGGTTTCTGAAGGTGATTTGATCGAAGTGAATCGTCTTCCGGAAGACGCTGGAAAAGAAATTCAGCTGGATGTGTTAGCTTATGAAAACGGCACAGATGTGCGTTTTGGCCAGCCGTATTTGAAAGATGTTAAAGTTGCGGCTGCGGTTAAGGAAAACACGCGAGGAGAACGTGTAATCGCGTTTAAATTTCGTAAACGTACCAATTGGAAAAAAATCCACGGACACCGCGCTGATTTGACAGCGTTGAATATTATTAAAATTCAGGGGTAAAATTTATTTTACCGGTTGATGGTTGATAGTTTTTGATTTTTGGAAGAAGCGATAGCTTCCTAAATCTTAAAAATTCCGGTTGGCCTTCATGGGGAAAACCGGAATTTCTTTTTAATTGAATCTTTAAAAGTAACAGAGTAACCGAGTAACAAAGTAACAGAGCAACAGAATAAAAAACTAATATTAAGGCTGTTACTTTGATTTTGTTTTTTACAAGTATTGTTTTTTTGTAATCTTTTTTTGTGCTCTGTTACTCGGTCACTTTGTTACTTTGTTACTTTATGGGTAAAAAATTAACGATAGGTTTAATATGTTGTTCGTCGACGAAACAATTATAAAAATTAAGGCCGGTGACGGCGGGCAGGGGTGCGAGAGTTTTTATCGCGATTTGTCGCGCGCGCCTATGGCGGATGGCGGTGACGGCGGCAAAGGCGGGGATATTATTATTGAGGCTTCACGCTCGCATCACACGCTTTTGGATTTTAAATATCAACAGAATTATAAAGCGTCCAAAGGCGGGAATGCCAGCAGTAATAACAAAACCGGGCGTAAGGGCGAAGACCGTATACTTAAAGTTCCGGTTGGAACTATTATCCGTGATGCGGAAACCGGGCTGGTGATTAAAGATATGACCGAAGACGGCCAGCAGATTATTATCGCGAAAGGCGGGCATGGTGGCATAGGGAATCAATATAAGCATACGCCTAAACCTGCCGTGCCGGGTGAAGAACATCGAATTCTGCTCGAACTTAAAGTCATGGCAGATGTGGGATTAGTTGGTTTTCCGAATGTGGGGAAATCGACTATTATTTCCGCGATTTCGAAAGTCAGATCTCCGGTAGCCAATTATCCTTTTACCACGAAACAGCCGATTTTAGGCATTGTGCAGGATGAATTGGATGAGAAATTGGATTTTGTGGTGGCTGATCTTCCCGGTATTATTGAAGGCGCGCATGACGGACGGGGTTTAGGCGACAGGTTTTTACGCCACGCGGAACGCACCAAGATTTTGGTCCATGTGCTGGATATGTCAGGGTCTGAAGGTCGTGACCCTCTAGAGGATTTTGAAAAATTAAATCATGAATTGAATTCATACGGAGAAACATTGCCGTTTAAAAGCCAGATTGTGGTAGCTAACAAGATGGACTTACCTGAAGCAAAAAATCATTTAAAACGTTTTAAAAAGCATTATAATGAAGCCATTATTGCTGTTTCAGCAAAGGATAAAAAGGGATTAGACCAGCTAGTGAAAGAGATCCGTGCCGTCCTATGTCAAGAACGTTCCTCAGAAAAATCAAAAGAGTCATAGTTAAAGTCGGCTCAGGCTTAATCGCCAATGAGCAATTTAAGCCAAGTAATACCCGCCTGCGCCGTTTGGTGGAACAGATATGTTCTGCGCAAAAACGTGGCTATGAAGTTGTGTTAGTCTCTTCCGGCGCCATAGCATTGGGTATGGGCGAGATGCAATGTAAAAAGCGTCCGTCTGAATTATCCCAGCTACAAGCTTATGCTTCCACAGGCCAAGCTATTCTCATGCGCAAATATAATGATTTATTCCATAAATATAATTCCAAATGTGGACAAATACTTTTAACTTGGGATGATTTTCGTAATGATTCACGTCATAAAAATGTCCGCCAGACCATCAAGACCATGTTGTCGTGGGGTGTGGTGCCGATCATTAATGAAAATGATTCAGTTTCCAACGATGAAATTAAATTCGGAGACAACGATAAATTATCCGCTTTAGTGGCCAGCTGTGTAGACGCGGATTTATTGCTTATTTTGTCGGATGTGGACGGTTTATATGACATGCGCACTCCGGATAAAAAATTATATCGTGAAGTAAAAGAGATCACGCAGGAAATAGAAAGTGTGGCTGGCGGTTCAGTTAACAAAAATGTGTCCAAAGGCGGTATGAAATCTAAAATTGACGCGATCAAAATCGCGACCGCATCCAAGGTAGCCTGTGTGATCGCGCACGGCCAGACTGAAAATATTTTAAACCGCGTTTTAGATGGGGAAAATATCGGAACATATTTTTACGAAAAATAAAACGTCGTAGGGGCGATCTCCTGATCGCCCGCAACAATCGTTTTTAAATAAAAATCAAAAAGCAATAATTTTGTCACGGGCGATCAGGAGATCGCCCCTACGAACAGTGTAAATGTAGGAACATAATATGTCTAATAACATCATCAAAATGGCGCAGAAAGCTAAGCAGGCTTCCTTAATTTTGGCGACGGTCAGCTCGTCTGAAAAAAATAAGGCGCTCAAATTAATGGCCAAGGCTTTGCTGGCTAAATCCGCGTATTTGATTTCTGAAAATAAAAAAGATTTGAATGCCGCAAAAAAAGCGGATTATGCCCAGGCTTTAATTGACCGTTTAGTTTTGAATGATAAACGGATTCATGAAATGGCTGAGTGTTTGATTGATACCGCGAATTTACCTGATTTAATTGGCGAGACTATGGCGGTTTACAAACGTCCGAATGGGCTGGTGATTAAAAAAGTCCGCTGTCCGATCGGCGTTGTCGGCATTATCTATGAATCGCGTCCGAATGTGACCAGTGACTGCATTGGGTTGTGTTTGAAATCCGGCAACAGTGTTATTCTCAAAGGCGGGAAAGAGGCGGTTAATTCTAATAATGCGATTTTTAAGGTTCTTAAAGATGTTTTAAAAATGACTAAAGTTCCGGCGGAAAGCATTCAGATGATTGCCTCCACTGACCGTGACTCCATGCTGAAGATGCTGGGCTTAACGGATTATGTTGATTTAATTGTTCCGCGGGGCGGGGAAGCCTTGATCCGTTTCGTTGGCGAGAATTCGCGCATTCCGGTCATTAAACATTATAAAGGCGTTTGCCACACGTATGTGAGTCATAAAGCCAATTTAAAAATGGCGGAAGATATTTGTTTTAACGCGAAAGTCCAGCGTCCGGGCGTGTGTAATGCCATGGAAACCATGCTGGTCCATAAACAAGCGGCGAAGAAATTTTTACCGGTCATGATTGAGCGTTTTCAAAAAGCGGGGGTTGAAATCCGCGGCGATGTTAAGACCAGAGCGATTGTCAAAGGCATTAAAGCCGCGCAAGAAGAAGATTGGCCGACGGAATATCTGGATCTCATTTTAGCCGTGAAAGTGGTGGATTCTTTGAAAGAAGCCATTGATCACATCAATACTTATGGGTCGCGTCATTCAGACACGATCGTTACGGAAAGCAAGACTGAAGCGGAGGAATTTTTCCGTTCAGTAGATTCCGCGTGCCTGTATCAGAACGCGTCTACGCGTTTTACTGACGGCTATCAATTCGGTTTCGGCGCGGAAGTCGGGATCAGCACAGATAAGATCCATGTCCGAGGTCCTATGGGGATTGAAGGGCTGACGTCCTACAAATATACGGTGTACGGGAAAGGTCAGGTCCGTTCGTGAACAAGATCGGCATATTAGGCGGCACTTTTAATCCTGTTCACGTCGGGCATTTGGCTGTGGCGGATTACGCGATTGAAAAGCTGGGATTAAATAAAGTCATTTTTGTCCCTTCCGCTCTGCCGCCGCATAAATCCGCTAAAGGCGTGATTGAGGCTCATCACCGTTATGAAATGCTCAAGATCGCGGCTGGAGAAAATCCGAAATTTGAAGTCTGTGATTTTGAGATCAAACAAGGCGGAAAATCCTACAGTGTTGACACAGTTAAATATCTGATTAGCCAATACCCGGCTAAAACAAAATTTTATTTTATTATCGGTGAAGATAATTACGCGGGGTTGGCCAAATGGAGAAATATCGACGAGCTTATGGCGCTCACCGAATTTGTGGTGGTGAGCCGGCCAGAATCCGCGCCTTGCCGGAGTGACGGAAAAGCGCGTTTTTTAAAAATGCCGGGCTTGGAGGTTTCGTCCACATATATCAGAAAAAACATTGCGCAACGGACCAGTATTCGGTATCTTATACCTGCGGAAGTTTTGCAATATATTAAGGCGCATAAACTATATTTGTCGTAGAGTGATTTCAAGTCGTTGTAGAAAAGTATCGTTTTGGTTGTTTTTAAAAATACCATTATTGAATGAAAAGTCATTAATTTAAAAACGATTGATGCGGGCGATCGGGAGATCGCCCCTACGAAAGAAACGATTATTTAAAGTGTAACAATATTTTGCTGTTGTAGGGGAGATCTCCTGATCTCCCGTTACAAAATTATCGTTTTTTTGTTTTATTTTTTAATAAATTAAACCGTTTTTTTATTTCAAAATAAACATTTTTAAAATATGAAAAATCGAAAGGTCATCATATGAGTAAACCTGCTATTAAATTCGGAACAGATGGTTGGAGAGCGGTTATCGCTGATACATTTACTTTTGAAAATGTTGCCATCGTGGCGCAGGCTGTTAGTGAATGGGTGAAGGATGATTTGGAACCCATTCAAAAGAAAAAAACCGTATGCGTCGGATATGATACCCGTTTTTCCTCGGCCAAATTCGCGGAAATTGTCGCGACGGTGTTAGCTGCCAATGGTATTTCGGTATTTTTATCGTCGAGCGATTGTCCGACTCCGTCGTTAAGCTATGGCATTACGCGCAAAAAAAGCGTAGCCGGCATCATGATTACCGCCAGCCATAATCCAGGCTCATTTAACGGGATAAAAATCCGCACGAAAGAAGGCGGCGTAGCCAGCAATGATGTTACCGCCCGTTTGGAGAAATATATCGGAAAGCATGATGTGAAAATCATGAAACTGGATGAAGCGAAAAAAGCCAAAAAAATTATTATGGTTGATCTGCAAATTGAGCACGCGGCTTTTATCCGTAAATATTTGGACCAGTCAAAAATTAAGAACGCCAAATTCCGCGTGTTATGTGATGTGATGCACGGTAGCGGTCGTCATTTAATGAAAGAGGTTTTAAAAGACTCCAGCATTAAACTGACCATGATGCGCGATGAAATTAACCCGTGGTTTGACGGTGGAAAACCGGAGCCTATACCGGAATATTTGCAAAATACCATGGCCCGCGCGAAAAAAGAAAAGTTTGATATCACGTTGGTTTTAGACGGCGATGCGGACCGCATCGGCGCTATCACTTCCGACGGTGAATTTGTGTCTCCGCAGAAAATATTAGGCCTTTTGGTTTTGCATTTGATATCTAATAAAGGAAAAAAAGGCGGAGTGGTCAAGACGACATGCGGAACGACTATGATTGATAATATTGCTTCCGGGTTGGGCATTGATTTGTTCGAAACGCCGGTGGGTTTTAAATATATTTCTGATCTGATGGTTTCGCGTAAAATCGTTGCCGGCGGTGAAGAGGCCGGAGGCATGGGCGTGCAGGGTTTTGTCCCGGAACGCGACGGAACTTTGGCTGGATTATTATTGGTTGAGATGATGGTGTTTTATAAAAAGAACTTGAAACAGATTGTGGCGGATATGGAAAAGAAATACGGCCGTTATTATTATGAACGCGCTGATCTATCGTTGGTCGGCCGCAAATTTGATATTGATAAAGCTAAGGCTTTAAAAACTTTGTTAGGTCAGAAAGTCGTGGAAGTGAAAGATTTTGACGGCGTAAAACTGGTTTGTGAGAATGAAGACTGGCTGATGCTCCGTCCGTCAGGAACTGAACCATTAGTCCGCGCTTATTCTGAAGCCAAATCATTGCAACGGGCAAAAGATTTGTTGAAAATCGGCGAAAAACTTTTAACAGCGTAATAATAAAGCGCGCGGTTTGGCGGTTTGCATTTAAACCAAATCCTTCGCTCAAACAACCTTGGCGAAGCGCCAAGGAAACTCGCTCTGGGATTCGGTTTAAACACAAACCTTGTATTTGGGGCACGCGGTTTACCTATGTTCAATAAGATTTTCTACTGGATATCTATCTTTGTTCTGCATGTCGCTCGTTGGTTGCATTTTCCGCTTAAGGTATATGGACGGGAAAATGTTCCGGCTAAAGGGCCGTTTATTATCGCGGGTAATCATCTTAGTAACCTTGATCCGGTCTTAATTCCGATCTCTTGCCCCAGGCGTTTGAATTTCGTCGCTAAAGAAGAATTATTCAATAACAAAATATTCGGCTGGGTCCTTTTGACGTTAGGCGCGTTTCCGGTGCGCAGAGGCCAAACGGATTTGGGCGCGATTCGGGTGTTTTTAGACCGGTTAAAAACTGAACCAGTACTAATTTTCCCCGAAGGCACGCGCATGTCGGAAGGGAAAGAATTAAAAATACAAGAAGGAGTCGGCCTTCTGGTTAAAAAAACGCATTTACCTGTCGTTCCGGTCTGTGTCGAAGGAACGGATATTGTCATGCCCCGCGGCGCTAAAACCATGAAACGCCATCCCGTCACCTTAACTTTCGGAAAACCCATTTCTTTCGATCCAGGCCTTTCCCGCGAAGAAATCGCTTATGCTGTTCTGCAGAAGATATATGAATTGAAAAAATAGATTTTCAAGTCACCTTGCCCCTTATCAATATATATGTTATATTTCCGCTAATTCTAATAAGACAAGGGATAGTTTATGTCTCAATTTCGTTTTAGTTTTTGGACTAAATTGGTGTGTTCTTTTTTGTCAGTGATTTTTGCCTTGCAATGCGTTTATCCTTTGCAAGCCGCGAAAGCTGATGTCTTAACCCTTCCGGCTCCTGGATCAATGGTCAGCATGAGTCCGGCATTCGTTCCAACTTTATTGCGCGGCATGACTGTTCATCCTGATAATCCGCTTCGCTTTGATTTTATTTTAGATAAGGGCGAAGCGGAGTCACAAGGTCACAAAGACACAAGGTCACAAAGGGAAATAAGAATTGAAACGGAAAAGTTGGTAAATTATTTCCTCGCGTCTATGACAGTTCCAGAAAAAGATTTATGGGTCAATCTTTCCCCGAACGAACCAAACCGGATTGTTTCCAAAGATTTAGGCAAAACTGAAATGGGCCGGGATTTGCTGGCTCAAGATTATATCCTAAAACAATTAACGGCTTCTTTAATGCAGCCGGATGGAGAAGCAGGCAGGGAATTGTGGTCCAGAATTTATGAACGGGCTAAAAAAGAATTAAACACGACAGATATCCCTTTAGACACTTTTAACAAAGTCTGGATCCTGCCCGAAAGCGCGACCATTTACGAACACAACAATACCGTCTATATCACAGACGCGAAATTGAAGGTTATGACAGATAGTGATTATAATACTAGTTTTAAACAAACTGTCATTCCCGCGAAAGCGGGAATCCAATTAACTTCTTTAATTAAAAAAATTATCATCCCCGAAATCGAAAAAGAAGTGAACACCGGCAAAAATTTTGCCCAGCTTCGCCAGATTTATTATTCACTCATTCTCGCCAAATGGTACAAAGACGTAGTCCGAAACAGTCTGCTTGAGAAAGTGTATATTGGAAAAAATAAAGTCGACGGCCTTGATTTAAACCCAAACCAAACACTTTCTCCGGCCAATATTTACAAACAATACATGTCCGCCTTCAAACAAGGCGTTTACAACAAAATTAAAGAAGAATACGACCCCCAAACTCAGCAAATCATAGCCCGAAAATATTTTTCCGGCGGGTTTCAAGACACGGCCATGACCATTAAACAAGCCGACGCAGCGCAGATTACTCAGGCGCAAGAAGGCGAACAAAGTAGTGTGGCCGTCACATTAGACAACATTTCTGTAAGTCAAGAACCAGAAATAACTGAAAAAAATTTAAATGATTCTGAACGGATTATTTATAATAAAATTCAATTTCCTGTTTCTCCGGCACTTATCAGAGAAATTAAGAAGAGTAAGAAATTAGCCGAGACATTTTGTCTAATAACTGGTATGGAGAAAAATGATTCGTTGCTGGCACAATTTTTGTTGTTTCATTTGTTTATCCGTATGTCAAAAGCAGAAGAGGGAGCTGTTGCAAATGAATTTTATTCATCGGCAGGTTTATTAAATCCATCTTATCAAGAAAGGCTGCCGGACGAATTAAGAAAAGATCCTCTTAAAGTGTTAAATGATTTTTTAACTGAAACTGGGAGGGAAGAACTGCGTGCTAAGAATTTTGAAAATTGGGATGACTTCAAAGATTATTTGCTGAAAACTGATCAAGAGCCGTTATGGGAAATTTTTCAAGAATGGGTTGCTGCGCTGCCATATCGGAAATTTTTTGAGTTAGCGCATATTGAAAAAGCAGCGCAGTTTTTAAGTACCCGTCCGGATATGGTCCCTGAAGGTTTCCGGGAATCATTTGAAGTATTTCAAGACCGTGGAAAACCTGCGCCGATCGAAGAAATCGTGTCTGTTGTTGAAGATAATTATGGTCCTTTGGAAAATTTATGTGAGAAGCGGCAGGATATCAAGGAAGGAGATAATCCTTATTTAAAACGGCTTAATGTGGGTACTGTCGCCGATACATTTTTGGTGACTTTAAAGAATGGTCAGCAGGAAGCTTGGAAAATCGTGGCTCCAAGCAAAGAAGCAAAGATTCGTCAAGGTCTTGAAACGCTGCGGGAAGTTATGGGTGAACTCGAAAAAAACAAAGTTTTTTTTGCCGGCAATGAAACTATCCGGTTATCCCCTGTAAGATTTTTTAAGGAATTTGAAAAAGCAGTGCTCAGAGAACTGGATATGAATACTGAAGCAAAGCAGGCACGCGATATGATCCCTCATTTTCCAAAAGGGTTTGCTAAACCTGAAATTAGAGAAAGTAAAAAGCAGATCCTTCGCATGGGTTTTATCAATGGAACTAAAATAACTTTAGTTACGGACACTGAAATTAGAAAACGCCTAGCGAAAAAGATATTGCCTTTAATTGGTTTACAGGCGTTAGGAGATGAAATTTTTCATGCGGATCCCCACCCGGGAAATATTTTTTATATTGAAGAAACCGGTGAGATTGTTCTTTTTGATTTTGGTCAGGTGGGGTATTTGACGAAGTCCGTGCGAAGGGATTTGGTAAATTTGGCGGTTCAAATTTTACAGCATAGAGAGCAGCGCGGTTTACATCAGGTCATGTACCATGCTATAGGGAAAATTTTACAATCCAAAATTGCTGCGAAAATGGCAAGATGGGGTTTATTTAATTATTATTGGTATCAAGAGCAAAAAAATCAGAAGAGACCCCAATCTAGCCCGGATTCAATCCGAAAAACAGAAAATCGACAGAAAGATCACGAATCTGAAATATCATTTGAATCCACCTTGGACTTTGATGATGTGCTTAAAAAAATGGTTGAAACGACACCCCTTAATATTGATGAAATTTTGGATTTTCTTGAGTTAAAAGGGATACAGAATACAGGATATAACCGTGACAGTTTACACGCAAAAATATCTGAAATCCTCACATCAAAAAGTATTCAAGGGTGGAAAGAGCAACAGCCTTATATTATGGTTGACCGCCTTGTGTATGAAGCAGAAGCTCTTGGGTTGATTATTCAGACGCCATATTCTTCCATCATATCGCATATAATGACGTTTGCTCATAAATATGCAGATATGGACGACAATATTGAAGCGGATGAGATCGGATTTAAAACCGAAGTCTCTTCAATTCTGAGATTCCGAAGGGAAGGCGAAAGCATTTTTCCTGTTGTACACCGCATCTTTTTAGCCGCAGACCGGTTTGGATATCCGATATTGTCATCTGCCTCAATGCTGATCAAATCCTTACTTTTAGCCGAAGGCGTCCAACGGACGCTGAAACAAAATTTGGAAGGCAGGAATGATTCAAACGATTCAGCCATGACCATCAAACACGCCGACGCCGCGCAGATAACCCGTGCACAAGTAGGCGAACAAAGTCGAGGCAAAGTTACATTGTCTGATCATGCGATGCAACAAATTATTTTACCGGATTACGCTGGCAATTTAGACCCATTAGCCTTAGGTGAAAAGCCTAGGAAAGTGATTGAATTAATGCGGAAGGGGCTCAATGTTCCGAAATTTTTTGTCATAAAATCTAATGGGACGGGAAAACTGGAAATTACAGATGAATTAAGGCGGGTTTTTGATTCTTTTAAAAAACCGGTTATTGTCCGCAGTGCGCATCCTATGGAAGGCGGCGAACATCCCTTTCCTGGTATATTTAACAGTTACTCAGCAGTCAGTTATTTGGCTTTCGAAGATATTCCTGATGGTATACGGCCTGATGCCGAGGGCAAATGGGATAAAGATCCATTAAGCGTTGATTGGGCATATGAAGATATGGTGGAAACAGCATCACCAGATTGGAATGATAAATTAGATAAATATTTGAAAGCCAATGCTATTAAAGATTTTGATCCAAAAGCAATGGATGCGGTTTTGATGGAACAAGTTGACGTGGAAGTGTTTGGTATGTTTTTTACAGAAAGCCAAATCCATCCTAATAAAATTGAGATTCGTTATATTATCCCAGACACAAATGATGGCGGAATTATATTGTTTGATAAAACAACTCAATCACTCGAAGAAAATTCTTTACCACAACGTATCCAGGAAGTTCTTACGGAATTTGGAAAAACTGCGCAAAAGATTCATGACATATATGGTTTTCAACAAATTGAGTTAGCGTCTTCTAAAATTGATAAAAAGGTTTATGTTTTTCAATCCAGAAATTTTCCTATTGGCGATCCAAACAACGTGGCTCGTTATCCTGAATATCAAACCATCATGACGCCTAATGCGGTACTTGGTTATGGTGATTATAATCTGCCGGTTATAGTTTTAGATGGGTTAGATAGTGTCACAAAATATAAGGAAGATCCAAAATATCGAGCCTTGAGTGAATAATTGGTCCTCGCGAGAAGAAGTGGTGAAATCGAAAAGGAAAGACGACTAAGTGATTTGAATGAAAATCTAATAGATCAAGCCCGGGAAAAATATAGAGAAGAATTGAGGAGATTTATTAGTAAACATCCAGAATATATTCTTGTCATTAAAGACGCGGAGGATTTAGCTTATTATCCTGCTGGTGATGATATTTGGACTACCAAAAATTATTCTTTTGTAAATGAACTCTCTGCCAAAGCCAAGGTCGTTATTAAAGGAAAGTACCAAAATGCAATTCGCCATGAAGATTGGGATAACATTGAGATGGGCGGGATTGTCATTGAACCGAAACAGGATGATCGGGTTATGAAAGCATTTTTTAGTACAAAGCCGGACTCATTTAAAGAAGAACCCACTTGGGTTATAGGTAAAACAGATAATATAAAAAAATTAGGTGTCAAAAGAATTCACACGGGGGATTTTCTACATGTTTTATCAAATACAGATGGTTGTTTTATTTGGTATGGGGAAGAGGAGCATCGGGATTCAGCCATGATCATTAAGCAAGCCGATAAAGCTATGGTTAAAAAGGGATCAGTTAATGAACAACAAAAGCTGATTACAGTGGAATTGGCTGACTATTCAATGAATTCGCTTTCTGACATTGAGGGTGTTGGCAGCATTTCATCTGCGATTAAAGATAAATATTTAAGTTCTGCGATGGAGCAGCAATTCATTATGTTAAAGAAGCGGCTTCCGAATCTGGACGTAACAAGTTTATTATTATTTTACGGGAGAATTCTTGGCTTCCTCAATACCAGAACGCCCAAAAATCAGGAACGGTTTGATTTTTTACCAATTCCGGAATTTATTAAGCAAGAGGTTTTTGCCGCAAAAAATATTAAGGATTATAAGGAAGGGATGTACGTAGTAGAAGAAACTTTGAAGCGTTACGAAAAACAAGTATTTTTCGATAGCCCTTACTGGCTTGATAAAGTTATGAAAAACGTAAAAATAAATGGTGGCGCATCCGGTGAAATTATATTAAGGGATTTACTCGTGCTTATGAGGAGAGGTGTTTTTGCCTATTTATCCCAGTATCTCTACAGAATAGGCGGTGCCTCATCCATTACAGAATTGTTACAGGAACGTCACTACACGAAAGTATCTATGCCTCACATTGGTGGTCAAGAACAGTTTCTTCCTGTAAGTGAGTTAGTTCCAATACAAGATATTTTAGAAAAATATCACTTGGATTCTGAAGGAAAACCTATTGGTAGCGTAAAAGACAAGGCCATGTCAAGTAAGGTTGCCGCTTTTAACCCTTCCTTTATATTAAAAATGCGTCTGGCTGTTTCTATGCTGCCGAATGTTCAAAAAGGTGAATATAGCCGGGAAGCGTTTATAAATCATTTGGATTTGCCTGATATTTATGAGCAGGCATTTGCCATTGCGAATCCGGGTAAAATTTTACAGGAAGAGGACCGTAAAAGATTACAGCAGTTGTCTTTGCATGTAACGCAGGTATTAACGGCTTGGCTGGATCAGCGTACGAAAATTCCGGATGATTCAATGGTGTGGTTGTTAAGCATTATTTTTCATGATGTCGGCAAAGTGGTTGCTTTGCAAAATCATGAAGAGTTAAGTGATAAATTTTTAACGGAAAACCTGGTTATTGAAAAATTTGTTGCGAGCGGATTGATTAACACGAAGCAGGCGGATCTGATTAAATTGCTGGTGCGGTATCATTTGCCTTTGGGCCTTATGTTTATGGGAGAAATGAACTTTAATGATTGGAAAGATTTTTTCCGCGATGCCCGATTAAGAACTTTAGTGAAACAAGGGGTGCTTTTAAAAGACATTTTACAGCAAATTAAACGCATCACATTTTTTGATCAAACCGCGTATTCTCCAGCGGCCCCTTTCAAAACAGTTTTACAATTTCAGGATGAAATTATTGAGCAGTTAAGCGAGATAGATATTGACGCGAATGATATCGATGCAAAATTGGATGTTATGAGCGCTGATTTTATTAAGTCAAGGATCAAGGGTTTGGTGAGTTGGGGGGATATTAATTTAGATCAGCCTAAGGTTTATTATGATGAATTGATGCGGAATGTGATATATCGTTTTAAGACCATTGAACCTGGTTTTGATTCTACAAGAATGTATCATGTATTATCGCGAATAAATTTACGTCAATTTTGTATTATTGCCGCGTCTTTAGCTTGGGTCGCAGAACAGCCTAATAGTTTTGAAGAGTTTGTTCCTGCCGCGGAAAATTTTCGTAACATATCTGCAGGCGCGCAAATAAATGTCAATTTTGTAAAATTGCTTTCTGTTATAGTGTCGCAGGTTAAAACTGTGAATTTTTCTCATGTGGTGATCGAAGGTTCAGACGGCCAGGCTCCCAGCCGGGTTGTTGCGGATGATCCTTACCAGTTTGCAAAGTTTGTTTATGAATTAAATAATATTTTGAGTAAAGAACAGTCCGTGGACCAGCAGGGCAATAACTTTTTCTTTTTGGATGAACACGGACAGCGGCTGAGTGATATAACCAGAATGGTTATTGACGAGCAGGCAGCAACATTAAAAATTATCATTGATAGCGGGACGACGGCTGTGAAAAATGAACAAAAACAGGAGCCGGTTGTTGCTCAACCCGAGATCGAACAGCATCCGGGGGAGTTAATTCCGTTCAATCGCGCGAAGATTAATCCACTACTCACGACCATGCAAACCGTTAAGTTAAGCTTTTTGCCGGCAGGGCAAAGCATCCTGTTCAATGTGAGCGGCACGATAACACATTTTGTGGATTTTAGTGTTGGAGATCCTGACGATAAAAGGTTTATTATTACGATTCTACCGGAGGATGAACCGGAAGAAAAAGCATACATTTTAACAGTAGGAAATGTTGATACTGATGTCGAAGGAACAGCCGCTCAATTAAAAATAGTTGATTCCGCAGTACTTTCTGACGTTGGTGGTATTGATATGACCAAGGTTGGGTTTAAGCGGGAAGCAAGCCCTGCATCCCACGTGGTGCAGGGTAAACATGAAATTATTTTTAATTTTGACCCGGCCATGCTGGAACAATTTCAATCTGGAAATTTCAAAAGTTTTCAGGCTGTTATCACAAATGTGACGCCTTTGCCAAGCGTCCTGCCGCTTTTGGGTTTATCGCTGGATAAAAAGAATAAGGCTGGTTAGTAATTTATTAATAATTTTTTGGGCAATTATTTTAGCTTCTGGCGTCTGACTTTTAACTTCCGGCATGCTCCGCTATCTTTCCTATTGACAAATCAAACAATTTTGCCATAATATTTGCCTTCTGGGCGGATAGTCCGGAAAATGACGAAAGGGAAAGAGGTATTTACAAATGGTACAAGATAATCGCAGCGTGATGGAGGAACTGTATAAAGGCACGTTCCGAGAAATTAAGGAAGGAGAGATCGTAACCGGCACTATCGTCGGCTTCAATGATAAAGAAGCGGCAGTCGATATTGGTTTTAAGTCGGAAGGCTTTGTTTCAATTGAAGAATTCAGAAGCCCTAAAGACATTAAAGTCGGGACACAGATCGACGTGTTGGTTGAGTCTATCGAAGATGAAGAAGGCCGCCTGGTTCTATCGCATAACAAAGCTGAAAGGCTTCGTGGATGGATGAACCTGGGTGATAATATAAATGAAGGCGACCAGGTTATCGGCCGCGTGGTGAAGCAGGTTAAGGGCGGATTCATTATTGATATCAAAGGCGTCGAAGCATTTTTGCCGATGTCATTGTCCGCGTTCAAAGGTGTTTCTTCCGAACAGATTTTGGCTAATGAATATACATTTGTTATTGCCAAATTAAATAAAGCCCGCCGTAATTTAATCGTATCCCGACGTGAAGTGGTTCAAAAAGAGCGCGAAGCAGTCCGCGACCGTTTATGGGATGAATTGAAAAAAGGCGAACGCCGCATGGGTACAGTCAAAGGTATTACTGACTTTGGCGCATTCATTGATCTAGGCGGAGTGGATGGGTTATTGCACATTACCGATATGAGCTGGACGCGTATTAATCATCCGTCTGAAGTGGTTTCAATCGGCGATAAAGTGGAAGTGCTTATTTTAGATTTTGATAAAAAAGAATCTAAAGTCAGTTTAGGATTAAAACAGATTTCAGATAATCCTTGGGCTGATATTTACGATAAATATCCGACAGGTACCCGTGTTAAAGGCAGTGTCGTTAATGTCATGTCTTACGGTGTGTTTGTGGAAATTGAAAAAGGTATTGAAGGGTTATTGCATTCATCAGAAATTACCTGGCAGAAAAAACTGGTTAATCCGCAGGATATGTTCAAAGTTGGAGATCAGATTGAAGTGCAGGTTATTAATGTTGATAAAGATTCCAAACGTATTTCTTTGAGCATGAAACAGCTCGAAGATAATCCGTGGTTACGCGCAGGCGACAAATATCCAGTAAATTTCCGCGCTAAGGGTAAAGTTCGCGGGTTTACAGATTACGGCGCGTTCGTTGAGTTAGATGAAGGTTTGGAAGGCATGATTCACATTTCCGATATGTCTTGGACTAAAAAGATTAACCATCCACAAGATGTGTTGACTAAAGGGCAAGAAGTAGAAGTTATTGTCTTAGGTGTCGATGCTGAAAACCGCAAAATTAATTTAGGTTTAAAGCAATTGATGGAAAATCCTTGGCCTGAATTAGCGGCTAAATATCCGGTTGATTCTGAAGTGGAAGCGGAAGTGGTCTTGAATTCTAATTTTGGCGTATTTGTCAAATTAGAAAAAGACGTGGAAGCTTTGGTCTATTCTTCAGAGATTGATAAAGAAAAAGCCACAGCGTTGAAACCGGGCGATAAATTAAAAGTCCGCATCATTAAAGTGGACGTGGAACAAATGAAGATCGGCGTAAGCGCGAGAGTTTAAAGATAGTATGTAGTATGTGGTATGTCGTATGTAGTGAAAAAGCAATTGATTGTGAAATAATAAATATATTAGAGCAAATATAGATAAAAAGCGTTGTGTGAAACGTATAGAAATTTTAGTCTGTTTAAAATATTTTTAAAAAATTTTGATTTCTATTTTTATTTATATTTAGGCTTTACGATATAACTAAGTATTACTTCATTTTGCTTGTTTTTTAAAAATTTTATTTTTACGACATACCACATACGACATACTACATACTATTTATTTTATGTCATCCATTAAACAAATTATCACCGACCTTTCCCGCGGCACGACCGAGATTATTAATACGGAGTTGCTCGAGGCGAAATTGCGGAGAAGTCAGGAAACCGGCAAACCTTTGCATATTAAAGCGGGGTTTGATCCGACGGCGCCGGATATCCATTTAGGGCATTCAGTTTTACTGCGCAAGATGCGCCAGTTTCAGGAATTAGGGCATAAAGTTTTCTTTTTGATTGGGGATTTTACGGCTTTAATCGGAGATCCGACGGGAAAAAATCAGTTGCGTCCGCGTTTGGAACCCGCGTTTATTGAAGAAAACGCGAAAACCTATGCGAAGCAGGTATTCAAGATCCTGGATCCTAAAAAAACTGAAGTGGTTTTTAATAGTCATTGGCTGGGAAAAATGACGCCGCAGGATTTAGTGGCTTTAACCGCGCAATCAACAGTCGCGCAGATGTTAGTGAGATCGGATTTTAAAAAGCGTTTTGATGCCGGGCGAGAGATCAGTGTGTTGGAGTTTATTTATCCTTTGTTGCAAGGGTATGACTCAGTGGCGATGAAAGCGGATGTTGAGCTGGGAGGGAGCGATCAGAAATTTAATTTGTTGATGGGACGGCAGATTCAGCAGGCTTACGGCCAGGAACCGCAGGTCGTGATGATGACCCCGCTTTTGGAAGGTTTGGACGGCGAAAATAAAATGAGCAAGTCGCTCAATAATTACGTCGGGATCAATGAACAGCCTTCAGAAATTTTCGGTAAGATTATGTCTATCAGCGATGAGCTGATGTTTAAATACGCGGAATGTTTGACGAGTCTCAACTTGGATGAGTTGCATCAGATGCATCCGAAAGAAGCCAAAATGAAATTGGCTGAGACGATTGTAGTACAGTATTATGACGCACACGCTGGCCAGGCCGCCCGGGAAGCATTTGAGCGGGTTTTTGCCAAAGGAGAGAATCCAGAGGATATGACGGAATTCTCATTGGCTCAAGCAAAGACTGGTTTATCATTGGCGGAATTACTGGTGGATCTGAAATTGGTCGGGTCTCGGAATGAGGTCCGCCGCCTAATGCAGCAGGGCGGGATCAGTGTTAATAATGAAAAGATCACCGATGAAAAATGGCCGCTTCGTCCCGGAATCATCAAGGTCGGAAAACGCCGTTTTCTTAAAATTTCATAGCTAAGTATATATTTTCAAAAAGCCTTGACAAATAAAATTTTTTGTATATACTTGGTTGTCTATTAGAATACTCTGCCTGTAATGTAGCGTGGGCATTTTGCCCCTGTAGCTCAGTCGGTAGAGCGCGTCCTTGGTAAGGACGAGGTCTCCGGTTCAAGTCCGGTCGGGGGCTTATTTATTTTTATTAATTCATGTGGTCAACCCAAAATAGCAGACGGTAAGATAATGAGAGAACCTATCCAGTTTCAATGTACAGAATGTAAACGTATAAATTATTCCGGAATGAAGGACAAAAAAAAGCATCCCGAGCGCATCGAGCTTTCAAAATATTGTCCGTCTGAACGCAAGCATACACCTCATAAAGAAATGAAGAAGTAACAACTAGGCCAGTAGCTCTAATGGTAGAGCATCGGTCTCCAAAACCGAGTGTTGTAGGTTCGAGTCCTACCTGGCCTGTGAGATATGGATATGATACAAAAAATTAGACAATTTGTCGCGGAAGTCATCACAGAACTTAAAAAAGTAAACTGGACTTCCCGTCGGGAACTTTTGGAAGCGGCGTGGATCGTATTGGTCAGTTCTACGGTTGTGGCAATTTTTATTTTTTTCATAGATTTTGTATTGGCTAAAATTATAACAACGATTATTAGTTAAGGGATATATGGGCGATAGAAAGTGGTATGTTGTTCATACTCAGACCGGGGCGGAAGAAAAAGCTAAAGCAGGCTTGGAAACCAAGATTGCCGCTTCCGTGCTTAAAGAATATATTGATGAAGTTGTGGTTCCCACCGAGCAAGTTTCGGAAGTCCGAGGCGGAAAAAAGCGCATTACGGAACGGAAATTTTTTCCCGGTTATCTGTTGATCAAGATGGAAATGAATAAGGACAGCTGGTATCTGGTAAAAAGTACTCCCGGAATTACTGGCTTTATCGGACCGGGCCGCAAGCCTACCCCAATCTCTGAACAAGAGGTTGATTCAATTTTAAGACGTACCGAAGATACGGAAACTAAGCCTACACCGAAAACAACCTTTGATATCGGCGAAGCGATCCGAATTGCCGAGGGTCCTTTTGCTAATTTTAACGGCTCCGTGATGGAAGTGTTTCCGGATAGAGGAAAAATTAAGGTGAGTGTATCGATCTTTGGTCGGTCAACACTCGTTGAACTAGAAAACTGGCAAGTGGAAAAAGTGTAATATGGCAAAAGAAGTCGTCGCAAAAATTAAATTGTATGTACCTGCAGGGGCAGCAAATCCTGCGCCGCCGGTTGGTCCCGCGTTAGGTCAGCATGGCGTTAACATTATGGGCTTCTGCAAGTCCTTTAACGAAAAGACCAAGGGGAGAGAAGGCCTCATCCTGCCCGCGGTTATTACGGTCTATAAAGATAAGTCATTTGATTTTATCATTAAGACTCCGCCAAGTTCGGTCTTGATTAAAAAAGCCGCGAATTTGGCAAAGGCATCTGGTTTGGCCGGTAAAGAAAAGATCGCGAAGATCACCGGGAAACAGGTGGAAGAAATCGCAAAAACTAAAATGGAAGACTTAAATACCAATGAGATGGAGCAGGCGGTGTTATCAATCCGCGGAACAGCTCGGAGCATGGGTATTGAGGTGGTGGACTAATATGTTAAAAGTAAGTAAACGAATGAAGTCAGCTTCCTTAGTTGTCGGAGAGAAAACGCCGATGGATTTGGGAGCAGCAGTTGACTTGATCGCGAAATTTCCTAAAGTGAAATTCGACGAGACGGTTGAGCTCCATTTTCATTTACACATTGACCCTAAAAAAAATGAAGAATCAGTGCGCGGGACAGTTGTTCTCCCTCACGGATTAGGTAAAGCGGTACGTATCGCCGTAGTTTGTAAGGGTGAAGTGGAGAAAAAAGCGCGCGACGCCGGAGCCGATGTGGTCGGCGGTGAAGAATTAATTGCTAAAGTTCTTGCTGGGTTTATGGATTTTGACGTTGTGGTCGCAACCCCGGATATGATGCGAGACTTAAGTAAATTAGGTAAGCTTTTAGGTCCGCGTGGTTTGATGCCGACACCAAAAGCCGGGACAGTTACGCTGGATGTGGAAAAAGCTATAAAAGAATTAAAAGCCGGTAAAATTGAGTTTAAGTCTGATAAGCAAGCCGGTATCCACGTCGGAATTGGAAAGGTTTCGTTTTCTAAGGATAAATTATTGGATAACGCAAAAACTATTATGGAAGCTATTAACACTGCCAAACCCAATAGTGTCAAAGGCGTCTTCATTCGGAGTTTGTCTTTGAGTACTTCCATGGGACCAGGCTTGAGGATATTAGTATGAAAAGAGTAGGCCAAGTATTCCGACAAAAATTATTAGAAAGCGTTCAGACTCAGGCACGTGATAATTCGGCGACTTTTGTTTTGAATTATCAGAAACTTTCTGCTAAGCAATTGACTGAATTGCGTAAGGAATTGCGCAAGGCTAAAGCAAAAGTGGTGGTGTCGAAAAACGCGATTGCTAAATTAGCTCTTAAAGATTTTGATTGTCCTGGTTTAGCGGATCGTTTATCCGGTCAGACGGCGTTTATTTATACCAATAATGACGCTTCCGCCGTATCCAAGATTTTGGTTAAATTTTCCGGAGCATTGGAAGGTTCCATGCTTCAAGGCGGTCTGCTCGATGGAAAAGAATTAAAGCAGACAGATGTACAAAGGCTCTCAGATCTTCCTTCGAGAGAGGTGCTCTTGTCCCAGTTATTGTCAGCTATCCAATCGCCTCTAACACGGTTGGCTGGCGCCCTCATCGCGAAGAATCGAGATTTATTATCAATATTGAAACAATTAAGTGAAAAAAATGGAGGTAATTAAAATGTCAGAAGTAAAGGATCTTTCTCCGAAATTAGCAGAACTTGTTAAATCTATAGAAGGTTTAACGGCTCTTGAGCTTTCCGATCTCGTGAAGGCTTTAGAAGACAAATTTGGTATTAAGGCCGCGGCACCGATGCCTGCAGGTTTCATGATGGGCGCAGGTCCGGCCGCAGCAGCACCCGTAGCTGAAGAAAAAACGGAATTCAATGTGGTATTAGTTGAAGGCGGCGCCAACAAAATCGCTGTCATTAAAGAAGTCCGTACCATCACCAGTTTAGGCCTCAAGGAAGCCAAAGATTTAGTTGAAGGCGCTCCGAAGGTTGTAAAAGAATCTGTCGCTAAAGCTGAAGCTGAAGAAATCAAAAAGAAACTTGAAGCTGCCGGCGCCAAAGTCGAATTAAAGTAAATTTGATGGTTGTTGGTTGATGGTTGTTAGTTTTGGTTAAAGCATTGGAGTTGTTTAAAATAAGCGCTTTTTCCAAAAACTATAAACTTCCAACTAAAACCCCCGATATTATGTTTCAGGTGATGTTAATTTAATCAAACCAATACCGAACGGTTAAGATCGCCATATATATGAAAAATTTCAAAATACGCGACTTTAGTAAGCATAAAGACACGTTTGAGCTCCCGTCTTTACTGGATATTCAAACTGTATCATATGCGCATTTTTTGCAAAGGGAAATAGACCCTGACAAGCGCAAAGATCATGGCTTAGAAGAAGTCTTTCGTGAAGTTTTTCCTTTAGAGAGTTATGACGGGCAAATACGCTTGGAATATTTAAACTACTCTTTAGGACGGGAAAAATATAATGCTACAGAATGCAAAAGCCGCGGGTTGAATTACGCCGCACCTTTGAAGGTAAAGCTGCGTTTGATTACGCCGGTGGATATCAAAGAGCAGGAAGTTTACTTCGGTGACTTTCCCTTAATGACGGATACCGGAACGTTTATCATTAATGGTGATGAACGGGTGGTGGTTTCCCAGATTCAGCGCCCGCCTGGTGCTTCTTTTGAAGAAGAATTGCATCCGACTGGAAAAAGTATTTACCATGGCAGGATCATTCCGTCTCGCGGAGCTTGGTTCGAGGTTAAGTATGATTTGAACAACATACTGTTAGCTTATATTGACCGCCGTCGTAATTTTCCGGCAACGCAGATTTTGCGTATTATGGGTCTTTCGACCGAAGAAGAAGTACGTAAGATGTTCGGAGATGATTTTGATAAACTCGCACCGACTTTTGAAAAGGATCACACTAAATCAAAAGACGAAGCGTTATTAGATTTTTACCGTAAAATGCGTCCTACTGAGCCGGCAACGGTGGAAGTGGCAGAATCATTATTTTATCGTTTATTCTATGATCCGAAACGTTATGATTTGAGCAAAGTCGGTCGCCATATCATCAACCGTAAACTCGGCATGGATGTATTACTCGAAAATCGTGTTTTAGACATTGCCACCCTCGTCGAAGTTATGCGCTATTTAATGCGTTTGCGCGAAGGGGTCGGCGAGACAGATGATATCGACCATTTAGGCAACCGCCGTATTAAAACTGTCGGTGAATTAGTGCAAAATCAGGTGCGTATCGGTTTGGCTCGTCTGGAACGTTCCATTAAAGAACGTCTGGTGGTCATGACCAGTTTTGAAAATTTAACCGCACACCATTTGATTAACTCCCGTTTATTTTCAAACCAGATTCAAGATTTTTTCTCTCGTAGTCAATTATCTCAATTTATGGATCAGGTTAACCCGTTATCCGAAATGACGCACAAACGCCGTTTGAGCGCTTTAGGGCCGGGTGGTCTTTCCCGTGAACGCGCAGGGTTTGAAGTACGCGACGTCCATCCAACTCATTATGGCCGGGTTTGTCCGATTGAGACGCCTGAAGGTCCAAATATTGGTTTAATTTCATCGCTGACAAATTGCGCCCGTGTAAATGAACTGGGATTTATTGAGACGCCTTACCGCAAGGTTGAAGACGGTAAGGTGACAAATAAAACATCGTATTTCACCGCTGATAAAGATCAGGGCGAATATATTGCTCCGGCGAGTACACCGCTGGAAGAAGACGGAACATTTAAAGATAAAATTATTACTTGCCGTTATAAAACTGATTTTCCTAAAATAGCGCCTAAAGATGTGGCTTTGATGGATGTTTCTCCTTATCAGGTCGTATCTGTGGCTACGTCCATGATCCCGTTTTTGGAACATGACGACGCAAACCGCGCGTTAATGGGCTCTAACATGCAGCGCCAGGCTGTCCCTTTACTTCAACCGCAGGTGCCGTTGGTTGGTACCGGCATTGAAGCGAAAGTGGCGAAAGATTCCGGCGTAGTTGTGGTTGCCAAAGAAGCTGGTATCGTCACGAAAGTGGATGCCAAAGAAATTGTTATTAATGAAACGGTATACCCGCTCATTTCTTTCCAGAGAACCAACGCCAATACCTGTATTAATCAGCGCTCCTTGGTCAATGTGGGTGATAAAGTTAAAGAAGGACAAGTTATTGCCGACGGTGTTTCGACCAAAGACGGAAAATTGGCTTTAGGCCGCAACGTTTTGGTCGCGTTCATGCCCTGGCGTGGATATAACTTCGAAGATGCGATTTTATTAAATGAAAAATTAGTCAAGGAAGACGCGTTTACTTCAATCCATATTGAACGTTTTGAAGTCGAATGCCGGGAAACCCGTTTGGGGAATGAAGAAATTACCCGCGATATTTCCAATGTCGGCGAAGAAGCTTTAGCAAATTTGGATGAGACAGGTATTGTCCGCATCGGTGCTGAAGTGAAGCCGGGAAGTATTCTGGTTGGAAAAGTTACGCCGAAAAGCGAAAAAGAACTTTCTCCAGAAGAGCGTTTAATTCGCGCGATTTTCGGTGAAAAAGCTGATGATGTCCGTGATACATCACTCACCCTGCCGCCTGGTGTGGAAGGTGTGATTGTTAATATTGAAGTGTTCCAGCGCAATGAACGCGGCCGTAAATCCAAAGACGACAAAAAACGCGATGGAGAAGCGGTTGAAAAAGTCAAAGCGTATTATGTGCAGGAACGTTTATTTATTGAAGACGAAAAAAATAGAAAATTATGCGAGATGTTAGGAATTGACGCGAAAAAGCTGGCAAAGATGGATTTGCGCAAGACCGATCATCCCGAAGTGAATGAATTGCTGGAATTTTACCAGGATAAAATGCAGGAATTGGAACGCGAAGAAGAGCAGGAAGTGGAACGCGTCCGTAAAGGCGATGAACTTCCTTCCGGCGTTTTGAAAAAAGTTGTAGTGCATGTGGCGACCAAACGGAAGATCTCCGAAGGGGATAAGATGGCCGGACGCCATGGTAACAAAGGTATTGTGTCTCGTATCCTTCCGAGTGAAGATATGCCGTTTTTAGCAGATGGGACAGCGGTCGATGTCGTGTTAAATCCGCTAGGTGTTCCTTCTCGTATGAACGTGGGACAGCTTTTGGAAACCCATTTAGGGTGGGCGGCTCAAACTTTAGGTTTTTACGCTGTGACTCCGGTATTTAACGGAGCAACCGAAGCGGAAATTCATGAATGTTTGAAAGAGGCTGGTTTGCCGGAAAATGGTAAAACGAAATTATACGACGGTCATACAGGTATTCCGTTTGATCAAGAGGTGACTGTTGGATATTTGTATATGTTGAAATTGAATCATTTAGTCGACGAAAAGATCCACGCCCGTTCTATTGGGCCGTATTCTTTAGTTACTCAACAGCCTTTAGGCGGTAAAGCGCATTTTGGCGGTCAGCGTTTCGGGGAAATGGAAGTTTGGGCCCTGGAAGCTTACGGCGCTGCCTATACGTTACAAGAAATGTTGACAGTTAAGAGCGACGATGTCATTGGCCGGAGCAAAATGTATGAAGCAATTGTTAAAGGCCAGCAAAAATTGGCCACAGGAACGCCAGAGTCTTTCAATGTTTTGGTTAAGGAACTTCAAGGATTATGTCTCGATATCAAATTGATATGTCCGAATGAAGTTAAAGAGCAGGAAGCAGCGGAAAGCGCTGAAAAATCCAAAGAAACCAAAGAAAAAGATAAAAAGAAATAAATATGGCAAAGAAAAAGACTGATATTTTAGCCGAAGATCGTATTGAAATTCAGATCGCCTCACCGGAAGTCATTCGCGCATGGTCGTGCGGAGAAGTGAGAAAAGCGGAGACATTAAATTACCGCACTTTGAAACCGGAGAAGGATGGACTTTTTTGCGAGAAGATCTTTGGACCTGTCCGTGATTGGGAATGTAATTGCGGCAAATATAAAGGCATTAAATTCAAGGGGATCACCTGTGACCGTTGCGGTGTTTTAGTAACCCGTTCCGCTGTCCGCCGTGAAAGAATGGGACATATTGAGTTAGCGTGTCCTGTGACCCATATTTGGTTTTATAAAGCGGTGCCCTCACGTTTGGCCGCGTTATTGCAGATTTCTTTGCGCGACCTGGAAAAATTGATCTATTATGAAGAATATGTGGTCATTGATCCGGGCAATACGCCATTAAAAGCGAAACAATTTTTGTCGGAAGATGAATATCAGGATGCCCTCGTCAAATACGGCGGAGGTTTTAAATCTGAAATTGGCGCGCAAGCTGTTAAATATCTATTGAAAGAGATGGATATGGATCTTTTATGTAAAAAATTGCGTAAAGATTTAGAGAATTCTAATCCTACCGGCGCGAATGCTAAAAAAATATCTAAGACTCTTAAGATTATTGAAGAGTTTAAAAGTTCCGGGAATCAGGCCGAGTGGATGGTTTTGGGTATGCTTCCGGTTATTCCTCCGGATTTGCGTCCTTTAGTTCCTCTAGAGGGTGGACGTTTTGCGACATCTGATCTTAATGATCTTTATCGCCGGGTTATCAACCGCAACAACCGTTTAAAGAAATTGATGGACCTCAAAGCTCCGGAAATTATTTGCCGCAATGAAAAACGTATGCTGCAGGAAGCGGTTGACGCTTTGTTGGATAATGGCCGTCATGGCCGTCCGGTTTTAGGTTCTGGAAACCGTCCTTTGAAATCCTTGTCAGATATGTTAAAAGGAAAACAAGGTCGTTTCCGTATGAATTTGTTAGGTAAACGTGTAGATTACTCCGGCCGTTCAGTTATCGTAGTCGGTCCTGAATTAAAATTGCATCAATGCGGTTTGCCGAAAAAGATGGCTTTGGAATTATTTGAGCCGTTTATTATTCGTAAATTGCGCGAAAAAGGTTACGTTCACACCAACAAAGGCGCCAAACGTATGGTGGAACGCGCTAAGGTCGAAGTTTGGGATATGCTCGACGAAGTATTAAAAGACCATCCGATCATGCTCAATCGCGCGCCTACACTTCACCGTTTGAGTATTCAAGCGTTTTATCCGGTTTTGGTTGAAGGGAAAGCCATTAAATTACACCCCTTGGTTTGCGCGGCTTTTAACGCGGATTTTGACGGTGACCAAATGGCTGTGCATATTCCGCTTTCTTTAGAAGCCCAAATTGAGTGCCGGTTACAATTGCTTTCTATCAATAACCTGTTCTCACCGGCAGATGGCCGCCCGGTCATTTCTCCGTCACAGGATGTGGTTCTTGGTTTATATTATTTATCAAAAGAGTATGATGAGTCAACCGAAGATGACGGTCGTCTTTATTCGGATATGAAAGAAGTTTTAGTCGCTTATACCGACGGATATTTAGGTCTGCAAAAACGCATTAAATTACGTTTAGACCGTCCGGTTTGGGGTGAAGAAAAGCCCTCCATGATTATCAGTCAAGAGCAGGCCATTCAACAGGCCGGCGGCGAAAAAGCTAATGTGGATGAGCATACAAAAGCGCATATAATTGAAACCACAGTTGGCCGGGTTATCTTTAATCAAATTTTGGATAAAGAGTACGGTTACGTGAATGAGCTTCTCGATAAAAAGAAAATCGGGGCGGTCATTGCGGATTGCTATAAACGTTTTGGTCAGCGCAGGACTGTTAAATTCCTCGATGATCTAAAAGATATGGGTTTCAAACAGGCGACGTTGGCAGGAATTTCTATTGGTATCGCTGACTTAACCGTTCCGGTTGAGAAGGGTGAGATCATTAAAAAATCTACCGCTGAAGTAGCCAAGGTTGATGAGCAATATCGTCGCGGTATTATTACTGGCCGTGAACGATATAACAAAGTTATTGATATTTGGACCCACACGACAGAATCTATTTCAGATCATTTGTTTAAACAAATGCATCCGATGAATCCGGTGTTTATTATGGCGGATTCAGGCGCTCGTGGTTCTCGCTTACAGGTTCGTCAGTTGTCTGGGATGCGCGGTTTGATGGCTAAACCGTCTGGTGAAATTATTGAGAACCCAATCACGGCTAGTTTCCGTGAAGGTCTTTCGGTTTTGGAATATTTTATCTCGACCCATGGTGCCCGTAAAGGTTTGGCTGATACGGCCCTTAAAACGGCAGACGCTGGTTATCTAACCCGCCGTCTGGTGGACGTGGCTCAAGAAATTGTCATTAATGAAGCAGACTGCGGCACCTTAAATGGTATCACGGTTTCTGCTATCGTTGAAGGCGATGAAATGGTGGTCAGTCTGAGGGAGCGTATTATTGGGCGCGTCGCTCTGGATACCATTGTGGATATCGTAACTGATCAAAAAGTTGTTGAAGCCGGCGAAATTATTACTGAAGAAAAAGCAGAATTTATCGAACATTTGGGTATTGAAAAAGTCCGTATCCGCAGCGTTTTGACCTGCGAGTCAGAACACGGTGTGTGCGCGCGCTGTTACGGCCGTAACTTGTCGACTCAGCGTCTGGTTGAAATAGGTGAAGCGGTCGGTATCGTAGCCGCCCAGAGTATCGGTGAGCCTGGTACACAGTTAACCATGCGTACGTTCCACATCGGTGGTACAGCGAGCCGTTCAATCGAACAATCATTCTATAAAGCAAAAAATGAAGGTATCGTCCGTTATCATCAATTGCGCGTAGTTGCTAAAGGTAATGAATTTATTGTCTTGAACCGCAACGGAGCGCTGAGTATTAATAATGAATTCGGACGTGAATTTGAACGTTATCCGCTTCCGCAAGGCGCAGTTATTAAATTTGCCGACGGGACGGAAATTAAAAAAGATACAGTGTTCGTCACTTGGGATCCTTATACTGTTCCGATTATTACGGAAATGAAAGGTAAGGTTAATTCCGAGGATATTATTCCGGATGTGACGGTTCAGGAAGAACAGAATCAGATTACCGGAGTTGTGGAACGCGTGGTCGTGGAACATAAACAGGAATACCATCCGCAGATTATTATTACGGATGAACATGATGAGATCGTCGGAATTTACTCAATTCCTATCGGCGCTCACATTATGGTTCAGGATAAGCAGACTGTCAGCGCCGGTGAGTTGATCGCGAAGATCCCCCGCGTGGCAGGTAAGACGAGAGATATTACCGGAGGTCTTCCGCGTGTGGCCGAATTGTTTGAGGCGCGCAAACCTAAAGATCCGGCTGTTATTAGCGAGATCGACGGTATTGTGGAATTCGGCGAAGATAAGCGTGGTCGACGGACAATTATTGTTAAATCGTCGACAGGTATGTCATCCGAATACACCATTCCGCACGGTAAGCATCCTAACGTTTATAAAAATGATAAGGTCTTTGCCGGCCAGCAGTTGACCGACGGACCAGTCGTGCCGCACGATATTTTAAGGGTCTGCGGGGATAAAGTTTTACAGGAATATCTCCTCAATGAAATTCAGGAAGTTTATCGTTTGCAGGGTGTGCGCATCAATGATAAACATATTGAGTTAATTATTTCACAGATGTTGAAAAAAGTTAAGATCGAAGATTCTGGCGATACGCCATTCCTCGTCGGTGAAATGGTTAATCGTGTGACATTTAAAAAAGTCACCGAGGACGTTATTAAGAAAAAAGGGAAACCAGCACAAGCAACGCCTCAGCTATTGGGGATTACCAAGGTGTCTTTGACGACGGAGAGTTTTATTTCCGCGGCCAGCTTCCAAGAAACAACAAGAGTCTTGACAGAAGCGGCATCGTCTGGTAAAATTGACGTTCTTCGTGGGTTGAAAGAAAACGTCATTGTAGGACATTTAATCCCTGCGGGTACTGGTTTAAATATTTATAAAGAAGTAGAAATGGTGAAATATGCCGACGATACAACAGTTGATCAGAAAGAGCAGAATTCAGAAACGACCGAAGAGTAAATCTCCGGCCCTGACTTCCTGTCCGTTTAGACGTGGAGTGTGTTTACAAGTTAAAACCATGACTCCCAAAAAACCAAACTCTGCCTTGCGCAAAATTGCCAGGGTGAGATTATCTAACAAATATGAAGTGACTTCGTATATCCCTGGCGAAGGCCATAATTTGCAAGAGCACTCGATCGTGTTAGTCCGCGGTGGACGTGTCAAAGATTTGCCGGGTGTCCGTTATCACATCGTTAGGGGTTCGTTGGATGCTGCTGGCGTAGCCAAGCGCAAGAAATCCCGTTCCAAGTATGGAGCTAAAAGCGAAAAGAATAAGTAAATATGAGAAGACGTAGTGCTGAAAAAAGAGAACCGTTATCAGATCCCAAATATAACAGCCGTTTATTGTCCAAGTTTATCAATACCGTAATGGATTCTGGTAAAAAGACAGTGGCGGAGTCAATCGTGTATGGCGCTTTAGAGATCTTAGAGCATAAAATCCAGGATGGTGGAAATGGATTAAAGATCTTCTCAAAGGCTATCGAAAACGTACGTCCGAGAGTTGAAGTTAAAGGACGCCGCGTCGGTGGGTCAACCTACCAAGTCCCTATCGAGGTAACGGTTCCGCGTGGGAATGCTTTAGCGATGCGTTGGTTGCGTGACTATGCTCGCAAAAAGAAGGGTCGTCCCATGCAACATAAATTAGCAGATGAATTATTGGCTGCCTATAAAGGTGAAGGCTCCGCGATCAAAAAACGCGACGAGGTTCACAAAATGGCGGAATCAAATAAAGCATTTGCACATTTACGTTGGTAATGGTATACTTTTCCCCAACTTAGTCGGATTGCGTTGGGGATTTTTTTAGTATTGTGGTTTAACTACAGTTATTTTAAAAAAATATATAATCAAAATTTTGAACGTCAATCTTTGATCTGATGTTTAAAAATTAAATTGATTTAGAAAAGTAAGAGTAATTATTATGGCTAAGACACCACTTATAGATTATCGTAACATTGGGATCATTGCCCATATCGACGCGGGTAAAACCACGACGACTGAGCGTATTTTGTATTACACCGGCGTTATCCATAAAATGGGTAATATCGATGATGGTAATACCGCTATGGATTGGATGGAGCAGGAACAAGAGCGCGGGATCACGATTACCTCGGCGAGTACCGTTTGTTTTTGGAAAGGCAAGCAGATCAATCTGATCGATACTCCCGGACACGTTGATTTTACGATGGAAGTCGAGCGTTCATTAAAAGTTTTGGACGGAGCGGTTGTGGTTTTGTGCGGAACCAGCGGTGTTCAACCTCAAACCGAAACTGTCTGGCGTCAAGCTGACCGCTATAGTGTTCCCCGTATTTTATTCGTTAATAAATTAGACCGTTTAGGTGCGAATTTTGAGCGCGTTATTGATGAGAGTCACGAACGCTTAGGCGCAAATTCTGCCGCGATTCAGCTTCCGGATGGCCACGAAGACCAATTTCATGGCATTATTGATATTATTGAAGAAAAATATTACGTATATAAAGATGATGCGGGCGAAGACATTGATACTTTACCTGTTCCGGAAAAATTTAAAGCTAAAGTCGCTGAGATGAGGCACAAATTGCTGGAACGTTTGTCAGACGCTGATGATATGATTATGGAGAGATTTTTAGAAGAAAAACCGGTAACGGTTGAAGAAATCAAGAGTGCTATCCGCCGCGGTGTTATTGCTTGTACGTTTGTCCCAGTTCTTTGCGGTACCGCATTGCGCAATAAAGGAGTTCAATTTGTTTTAGATGCTGTGACTGAATATTTACCTTCTCCGTTAGATATTCCTCCGGTTAAAGGAATTAATCCTTCTTCTAAAGAAGAAGAACTTCGTGCTCCAGATCCTGCCGCTCCTTTTTCAGGATTAGTTTTCAAAATTGCCACAGATCCTTACGTTGGTAAATTATTTTATACTCGTATTTATTCCGGAACAGTTAATTCTGGAGATTCAGTTTGGAACGCGTCTGAGGGATGTAAAGAACGTATTTCTAAAATGGTTTTGATGCACGCCAACCGTCAGGAAATTGTTCCTTCTGTATCAGCCGGAGATATTATCGCTTTGGTAGGTTTAAAAGATAGCAAAACCGGAACCTCTTTGTGCGATCAAACTAAGAAAATTTTACTTGAGAATATGCGTATTCCTGAACCGGTTGTTTCCATGTCGATTGAGCCAAAAACTAAAGCTGACTCAGACCGCATGGGTATGGTATTAAAGAAATTTCTCGATGAAGATCCTTCCTTACGTTGCACCTATAATCATGAAACCGCTCAAAGTATTATTTCTGGTATGGGCGAGCTTCATTTGGAAATTATCATTGATCGTATGAAACGCGAATTTAATTTGGAGACGAGTGTAGGCCGTCCTGAAGTTGCTTATAAAGAGACTGTCCAGCGTAAAGTAACGGGTGTAGTGGGTAAACACATTGCCCAATCTGGCGGACGCGGTCAATATGGTCACTGTGTTATTGATATTGAACCTCAGGAAGTCAGAGGAACTGGTTATCAATTCGTTGATATGATTAAAGGTGGCGCGATTCCTCGTGAATTTATTAAATGCGTTGATGAAGGTTTACGCATGGGTTTGACTAGCGGTATTTTAGCCGGATACCCGGTTGTGGATATAAAAGTTACTCTTGTGGATGGTTCTTATCACGATGTTGACTCTAATGAGCTGGCTTTTCAGTTAGCCGCCAAAAACGCACTTAAAGATGCTTTAGCAAAAGCTGGTTCTATTTTCCTTGAGCCGATTATGGATATCGAAGTGGTAGCTCCGGAAGAATACATGAGCTCCGCGATCGGCGACTTGAATCAGCGCCGTGCTAAAATTTTAAGTTTAGGTCAACGCGGCCATTTGAAAGTGACCCGATGCGAGGTTCCTCTTTCAGAGATGTTTAATTACGTGAATGCATTACGTTCGTTATCACAAGGACGCGCGACATATACGATGGAACCAAAGTTTTACGATGTTGTTCCAAAATTCATAGCTGATAAAATTATCGGCGAAAGAACAGCGTCTGGACATAAAAGATAGTGACAGAGTAACCGAGTAACCGAGTAACCGAGAAAAAGCGGTTGGTGAAAAGCGAATGGTGAAAGCGTTGGCGTATAAAAAGTGATTAGGTTTTAAAAAATATATTATTTGATTAAAATTAAAGTTTGGTTTTTTTTGTTTATGTTTGGTAATTATTATTCGATTTGTTGTTTTGTTCTTTGGTAAAATAATTTTTTTGTTGTTAGTTATTTGTTATTTTTTTACTTTGTTACTCGGTTACATGGTTACTTTGTTACTAATATTTTTTCCAAATAAAAAGGAGGCAGTCACATGGCTAAAGGTAAGTTTATACGTAATAAGCCGCACATGAACATCGGTACGATCGGTCACGTAGACCACGGTAAAACAACTTTGTCTGCTGCGATTACTGCTGTACAGGCAAATCAAGGTAAAGCGGAATTCCGTAGTTATGATTCTATTGATAACGCTCCGGAAGAACGTGAACGTGGTGTTACGATTAATATCGCGCATTTGGAATATGAAACTGATAAACGTCACTATGCCCACATTGATTGTCCCGGACACGCTGACTATATCAAAAACATGATTACTGGTGCTGCTCAGATGGATGGCGCTATCCTCGTCGTTGCTGCTACCGACGGTGCTATGCCTCAAACCAAAGAACACATTCTTTTAGCTCGTCAGGTAAACGTTCCTTCATTGGTCGTTTTCATGAATAAATGCGATCAGGTTGAAGACGCAGAATTGTTAGACCTGGTTGAAATGGAATTGCGAGAGTTGCTTTCCAAATATAACTATAACGGCGACAAAACTCCGATTATTCGCGGTAGCGCTTTAAATGCGTTAAATGCTCCTAAAGATCCAGCAGCCATTCAGCCGATTTTAGACCTTATGAAAGCGGTTGATGATTACTTTGTGGATCCAGTTCGTGAATTAGATAAGCCGTTCTTAATGGCTGTTGAAGACGTGTTCTCGATTTCCGGCCGCGGTACTGTAGCGACGGGTCGTATTGAACGCGGTAAGATTCATGTTGGAGAAGAAGTTGAAATTGTGGGTTTGAGCAAAACAGTCGGTAAAACGGTTGTTACCGGTGTGGAAATGTTCCGCAAGGAAATGGACGAAGGACAAGCTGGAGATAACGTAGGTTTACTCTTGCGCGGCGTTAGTAAAGATGATATTCAACGCGGGCAAGTTTTAGCAGCTATCGGTTCTATTACACCGCACAAGAAATTCAAGGCTAAAGCATACATTTTAACCAAGGAAGAAGGCGGCCGTCATACTCCGTTCTTCACTGGTTACAGACCGCAGTTTTATTTCCGTACGACAGACGTCACGGGTACGGCGACATTACCAGCAGGTCAAGAAATGTGTATGCCTGGCGATAACGTAGAAATGGTCGTGGAATTGCTCGAGCCGATCGCTTGCGAAAAAGAATTGCGTTTTGCTATTCGCGAAGGCGGCAGAACAGTTGGAGCTGGTGTTATCCACGAGATTATTGAATAAGATATTGGTGAGATAAAATGCAAAAAATTAGAATTAAGTTAAAGGCGTTTGATCACAGATTGATTGATCAATCTGCGCAAGAAATCGTGGATACCGCGATCCGTACTGGCGCGAAAGTGGCTGGTCCGGTTCCGTTACCTACGAAGAAAGAACTCTATACTGTGCTGAAGTCGCCGGTGATCAACAAAAAAGCACGTGAACAATTCCAGTTAGCAACTCATAAGCGACTGATTGATTTACTGGAACCGACATCAAAAACCGTTGAGGCATTAAGAAAATTGAATTTGCCTGCCGGTGTGGATGTTGAGATTAAACAATAAGGTTGTGTGGGCCGATGATAAAAGGATTATTAGGTAAGAAAATCGGGATGACTCAGATCTTTGACAGGGATGGCAATTTAGTGCCAGTCACAGCCGTCGAGGTAGGTCCTTGCACGATCTTGGAGCTTAACGATAAAGATAAAAAGGTGAAGGTAGGCTTTGAAGAAATCAAAGCCAGCCATGTGAATAAACCAGATGCTGGTTACTTCAAAAAAATAGGGGTTGCCCCGACGCGTTACAGCCGGGAAATTTCTTCGGTCGATAATAAAGATTATCAAGTAGGTCAGCAATTAAAAGCTGATGTATTCCGCGCCGGAGATTTTGTGGATGTAACTGGGATTAGTGTCGGTAAAGGTTTTCAAGGTGGTATGAAACGCTGGCATTGGGAAGGTGGTCCAGGTGGTCACGGGTCTATGCATCATAGACGAGTCGGATCGATTGGTTCAACGACTTTTCCAGGACGCACGCTCAAAGGCCATCATATGCCCGGTCATATGGGCAATGCGACCGCGACAGTTCAGAATCTTAGGGTTATGGATGTCGATGTGGAGAGCAATACTATTTTGATCAAAGGCGGTATTCCGGGTTCAAACAATTCTTTGGTACAGATCAATAAATCATTTAAACGCTCGTTCAAGGCTTTGGATGAGGTGAAAGTGGTCATCACCAAGAAGGTCAACCCGATGAAACAGGCAAAAGCGGCCGCAGGTGCTAAGAAAGCAGCTCCCGCGAAGAAAAAATAAAGATTTTAAAGTCATTAAAGAAAAAAGAGGTTAGTGTGGTGAAACTTCCAGTTTTAGATATTAATGGTACCGAGGTCGAGCAGATCGATTTACCAGAAGGTGTATTTGGCGGTCGCGTAAAATCTGATATTATTCATCAGGCGGTCGTTATGTACCAAGCATGTTTACGTCAAGGTACAGTCAACACCAAGGTACGGAAAGAAATTTCCGGCGGCGGTAAAAAACCTTTTAAACAAAAGGGCACAGGTCAGGCTCGCGCTGGTTCTTCCCGGTCCCCATTGTGGCATAAGGGTGGCGTAGTATTTGGACCACACCCACGTGATTTCGGTTACACGATTCCTGTTAAAGTACGTCGTGCGGCCTTACGTGAAAGTTTAAACGCGAAATTTTTAGGACAATCTCTGGTCTGCGTGCAGGACTTTAAAAGTCCTTTGAATAAGACAAAAGAATTCGCGGGAATTATGAAAAATTTAAAGCTTAAAGGTAAAGTATTAGCTTGCCTTGAAGGAAGCGATGCCTCAATTGACCGCGTAACTAACAATCTTCCGTTCTTTAATGCAGTACGGGCTCAAGATGTAAACGCGTACGATGTGATGAAATTCAATAAATTATTAGTTACTAAAACAGCATTTCAAAAAATATTGGAGCGTATCGAAAAGTGTTAACCTGTTACGATATTATCAAAAGTTTAGTTCATACGGAAAGAGGATTGGCTCTCGAGCCAGATCGTAAATATCTTTTCGATGTTGCCACCTTTGCAAACAAAATTCAGATTAAGTCAGCGATAGAAGAAATTTATAAGGTAAAGGTGCAGTCAGTTAATGTGGTGACCATGCCGGGAAAACTCAAACGGGTTCGTCAGGCGGTAGGCAAAACGCCTTCATGGAAGAAGGCCATTGTAACTCTCAAAGAAGGTCAAAAAATAGAGGTAAGATAAAGTGGGACTTAAGCGATTTAAACCAATTACGAATGGATTGCGTCACGCGGTTTTAACCGACTTCGCAGAAATTACAAAAAAAGATCCGGAAAAATCATTGCTCATGCCTTTAAAAAGCACGGGTGGACGGAATAGTTATGGACGCATCACGTGTCGTTGGCGCGGCGGTGGGCATAAAAGAATGTACCGCTTGGTTGATTTTCGCCGTCAGCGTGTAGATGAAGTATCAACTGTTCTCGCGATTGAGTATGATCCAAACCGCACAGCACGTATTGCGTTGATTCAGTTTCCGGATGGTGAAAAATCCTATATTCTTGCTCCTTTGGAAATTAAAGTCGGCGACAAGCTGATGAGTTCTTTCGAAAAAGATATTGAGATCCGCCCGGGTAATTGTATGCCGCTGAGTAAAATCCCGTTAGGTTCTGCTATTCACAATATAGAAATGAAGCCTGGTAAAGGGGGACAATTGGTCCGTTCTGCCGGAACTTCAGCCCAGATCATGGCTCGCGAAGGTGAAGTGGCTTTTATCCGGATGCCGTCGAGTGAAGTTCGTAAATTATCTGTGGATTGCCGTGCGACTCTTGGACAAATTGGTAATGTGGAACACGATAGCCAATCTATTGGAAAAGCTGGTCGTAACCGTTGGAAAGGCCGCCGCGGTCATGTCCGCGGGGTAGTTATGAATCCTCATGACCATCCACACGGTGGTGGTGAAGGTAAATCTCCACAAGGAAATCCTCATCCGGTCAGCCGTTGGGGACAACCAACCAAAGGGTTCAAGACTAGAAAAAAACGTAAGTATTCGGATAAATTCATTGTCAGAAGAAGAGGGGCTAAGTAATGGGACGTTCAATTAATAAAGGTCCATTTGTTCAAGAAGCGTTGATGAAGAAAATACAGAAGATGGTCGACGGTGGACAAAAACAAACCATCAAGACCTGGTCCCGGCGTTCGGTGATTACCCCTGTATTTGTGGGATATACTATTGCGGTTCATGACGGACGTAAGCATGTTCCGTTGTTCGTGACGGAAAATATGGTCGGGCACAAACTAGGTGAATTCGCTCCAACTCGCACGTTTAAACAGCATAGCGGTGTTAAAGCGAAAAAAGCAGCTCAAAAAACTTAAAAAGTTAACAGGTTAAAAGAGAAGATTTATATATGATTTCGCAAGCTAATGGAAAATTTTTAAGAGGATCTCCGATCAAGGCCCGTTTGGTTTTAGACCTTATCAGGGGGAAGGATGTTTTAACGTCCCAGGCAATTTTGGCACAGGTCGAAAAAGGATCAGCGGATAAAATTTTAAAAGTTTTAAATTCTGCTGTTGCTAGTGCTAAACAAAAAGGTTTGGCTGAAGAACAATTGATCATTTCTAAAATTACGGCAAATCAAGGCCCGCATTGGAAACGTTTTAGATCCGCTCCGTTCGGCCGGGCTATGAGAATTTTGAAAAAGACCATGCATTTAAGCGTAGAATTAGACGTAAAAATAAAAAAATAAGGACTGTTAAAAAAGAGGAGTTTCTGTGGGGCAAAAAGTAAATCCTATAGCGTTGCGACTTGGATATTTGGAAAACTGGAGAAGTCTTTGGTTTGCGGAGAAGAATGAATATGCCAAAAGCCTTTTAGAAGACCAAAAAATCCGAAAATTTATCAAAGAAAAATACGCGCAAGCGTCAGTTTCCAAGGTTGTTATTGAACGTTTGGCTGATAAAATCAAAGTAATTATTTATACAGCACGTCCGGGTGTGATTATTGGCCGTCGGGGAGCTGACATTGATCGTTTACGTGCCGAGTTGGGAAAGATTTCTGTTAAAGAAATTATGATTGATCCTCGTGAAGTAAAAAATGCAGTGACGGACGCGCAGTTGATTGCTCAGAACGTCGCTTTTCAGCTAGAGAAACGTGTGGCTTTCCGCCGCGCCGTTAAAAGAGTTATTGATCAGGCGATGCAATCCGGAGCTAAAGGAATTAAAATCCGTTGTGCCGGACGTTTAAATGGCGCGGAAATGGCTCGTCAGGAAAAATATCACGTGGGAAAACTACCTTTGCATACGTTGCGCGCGAATATTGATTACGGTTTTGCTGAAGCATTAACCACATACGGTATCATTGGGGTTAAGGTTTGGGTCAATCACGGAGAAGTCATTAAAGAAGTGAAACGTCAAGAAGCGGCTAAAGCTAGTGTAGGGACGGTCCAGGAACCGGCCAGATAAAAATATAAGGAGTATTTAGATGTTGTTAATGCCTCGTAAAGTTAAATATCGTAAGTCCCAAAAAGGGAAAACTCGCGGGATTGCGACTCGTGGTTGCGAATTGCATTATGGTGAGTTTGGACTGAAATCATTGCAAAATGGTTTGGTGAAGGCGAACCACGTAGAAGCGTGCCGTTTAACCATTGCCCGTAAAGTCAAAGGTGCAGGAAAATTGTGGATCAATATGTTCCCTAGCAAACCGGTCAGTAAAAAACCGGCAGAAACCCGTATGGGTAAGGGAAAAGGTGAACACGATCATTGGGCCTGCCCGATCCGCCGCGGTAAAGTGGTATTGGAGATGAGCGGTATTCCTGAAGATTTCGCGAAAAGAATTTTAAGAGTTGTTGCATTTAAATTACCAGTTAAAACTAAATTTATTACACGGACGCAAGTTTAATTTTAATAGTCCCTTCTGGACGTTTGAGGTGGATAATGAAAGCAAATCAGTTTCGAGATTTAAATACCGAAGAGTTAAACCAAAAAATTAAGGGATTTAAAAAAGAGCTTTTCGATCTCAATGCTCAAAAAAGAATTGGTACAGTTGAGAAACCGGCTCGTTTTAAATCTTTAAAACAAGATATTGCGAGAATTATGACTATTTTAAAGGAAAGAGAAAAAGGGAAATGAGCGAGACGCAAGCACGAGAAAATAGACGTAAGGTGTTTCAAGGAATCGTCGTCAGCGACAAAATGAACAAGACTCGCGTGGTGCAGGTGGCGTTCTCACAAAAACATGATCAGTACAACAAGGTCATGAAAAAGCACAGCAAATTTAAGGCGCATGACGAGAAAAACGAAACAAAGACTGGTGACCAGGTTAAAATCATGGAAACGCGCCCGTTATCAAAAGATAAACGCTGGATTATTAAAGAAGTTTTTAAAACGAAGCAATAATAAAGGTAGTATGTAGTGCGTAGTATGTCGTATGTAGAAAAAGAAAAATAATAAAAGCTGTATGTCGTGCGCAGTATTAAGTATGTAAAAAAGATACGTTTTTAAAACCACATACCACATACCACATACCACATACTCTACAAAAGGTTACTTATGATTTTATTAAAATCCATTTTAGTTGTCGCGGATAACACCGGCGCTCGTAAGGCTTCGATGATCGGCGTGTTAAATGCCAAGAATCGCAGGACGGCGGGGATTGGTGATACGATCCGGGTTAATATTAAGGAATCATCGCCGGATGCGGCGGTGAAAAAAGGGCAAAAGGCCAAAGGCATTGTGGTCAGGACCAAATCTGCGATTCACCGTGCGGATGGGACGTATGTCCGTTTTGATACCAACGCCGTGGTTTTAATTGATGATGCAGGTAACCCAAAAGGTACCCGCGTTTTCGGACCAGTGGCGCGTGAATTGCGAAATTTAGATTATATGAAAATCGTTTCTTTAGCTCCAGAGGTAATTTAAGATGCTGTCGATTAAAAAAAATGATCAAGTCATGGTAATTGCAGGAAAAGATAAAGGTAAGACAGGAAAAGTTTTACAAGTGATGCTGGCTGAAGGTCGGATTTTGGTGGAAGGCATTAATTTCCAAAAAAAAGCGGTTCGTAAAAGTCAAGAAAATCCGAACGGTGGCCATTTGGATATCGAGAAATCCATCCATATTTCTAATGTTATGCTTTTAGATAAAAAATTAAATAAACCGTCACGTTTCGGGGTTAAGATTTTGAATGATGGTTCCAAAGTAAGAATCAGTAAAAAAAGCGGAGAGGTAATATAGTGAGACCACGGTTGCAGCAAAAATATAGAGAGGAAGTCATTCCTCAAATGAAAGAAAAATTCGGGATTAAAAATGTTATGGCTGTCCCGAAAATAACTAAAATTGTCATTAACATGGGTGTGGGCAAAGCCATCAATGATATGCGTATCATGGACTCGGCTGTGCAGGATTTGACCACCATCTGCGGGCAAAAACCTGTTATTACCCGTTCTAAAGAAGCGATCTCTAATTTTAAACTGCGTGAAGGCATGCCGATTGGCTGTAAAGTTACTTTACGCGGTAGCCGCATGTATGAATTTTTGGACCGTTTGATCACTTTCGCTTTACCGCGAATCCGTGACTTCAATGGTTTATCATTTAAATCTTTTGATAAAGGTGGCAATTTTACATTAGGACTTCAGGAACAATCGATTTTTCCGGAAATTGATTTAGTAAAAGTGACCCATACCCAAGGGATGGATATCACGATCGTGTTTGACAAAGGGCCGAAAGAACATACTTGTGAAGTATTAAGAATATTAGGTGTACCTTTCCGTAAGAAAACGCATTTGGGCGAATAATTGTAAACGAGGATAAGCATGGCAAAGACATCATTAATTGTTAAATGTAAACGAACACCAAAATTTTCGACGAGAAAATATAACCGCTGTCAGTTATGCGGCCGTCCGCACGGTTTTTTACGCCGTTTTGGGCTCTGTCGTATTTGTTTCCGAGAGTTGGCTTGGAAGGGTGAAATTCCGGGTGTGAAAAAAGCAAGTTGGTAAAAGGAAAAAGGCAATATGTCATTAAGTGATCCGATTAGTAATTTTTTAACAAATGTCCGAAACGCCATCAAAGTCCGTAAAGAAACGGTTGATGTTCCTGCGTCAAAATTAGTGGGAAAAATCCTTGAAATATTCAAGGCGGATGGCTACATCGAAGATTTCCGTTTGATGAAGGATAATGTGCAGGGCACATACAAGATTTATTTGAAATATCAGGGAAAAGCTTCCGCCATTACTGGGTTGAAGCGTATTTCAAAACCAGGTTTAAGAGTTTATGTTCAACGAGACGAAATTCCAAAAGTATTGAACGGTTTAGGTACGGCAGTCATTTCAACGTCCAAAGGCGTGGTGACCAACCGTGAAGCTAAAAAGTTAAGTGCCGGCGGAGAAGTCTTATGTTACATTTGGTAGGCCGTTCGCGGGAGCTCACGGCACTACTTCGGACATTTCGTCCTCGGTCGGCCGTTCGCAGGAGCTCACGGCACTACTTCGGACATTGCGTCCTCGGGCGAAGTTCAAAGTTAATCGCTGTTTTTTAAGTTAACAATTTTGGCAGGAGTTATATGTCGAGAATAGGTAAGATCCCAGTTCAAGTTTTAAAAGATGCAAAAATCACGATCAATAAGTCTGACATATTAGTCGAAGGGCCTAAAGGTAAACTCAGTCTACCTCTTCCCCCGAAAATAGTTGTCAAACAGGATAAAGACGTGTTGGTAGTAACTCGTTTAGGCGAGGATAAACAAACCCGTGCTAATCATGGGACTATCCGTGCGCGTTTGAAGGCCATGATCATAGGCGTTACTAAAGGTCATAGAAAAGATTTGGAAATTCAAGGGGTAGGTTTCCGTGCGGCACAGGCAGGAAACAAGATAACATTTAATTTGGGTTTAAGTCATCCGATCGAATTTGTGGTGCCAGCTGATGTGAAAGCCACAGTGACGAGCCAAACTCAAATTTCCATTGAAGGGGCAGATATTATTAAGGTGGGGCAGGCTGCCGCGGAGATCCGCGCGTTTAAACCGGCTGAACCTTATAAAGCCAAAGGCGTCCGCTATGTCGGAGAAGTTATTAGACGAAAACAAGGTAAATCCGCAGGTAAGAAATAATTATGAGTAAGACGAACGATAAAGAAGTGAAACGTAAGTTTCGCCATCAAAGAATCCGCGCGAAAGTGGTTGGATCGGCGGAAAAACCAAGATTATGTTTACACCGCAGTTTAAAAAACATGTCGGCGCAGATTGTAAACGATGGTAACAGTAAAGTATTATTCGGGCTATCCACGCTTTCAAAGACCGTAAAAGCTTCAGTAAAGAGTGGCGGGAATGTTGATGGCGCAACCAAGTTTGGTGAGATCTTTGCTGCTGAAGCGATTAAGGAAGGGTTTAAAAAAGTATGTTTTGACCGCGGAGGGTATTTATACCACGGCCGGATCAAAGCCTTTGCTGAAGCGGCACGTAATCAGGGAATGGAGTTTTAGTCATAATGAAAAAGCCAATGGATGATAAAAATAAAAAAGTAGGTCCGGAAGAGGTGAAAAAACCGGAATTTTCCGGCGAAGAAAAGATCAAGGCCGCTGTTACCCGTAAAGGTGATGGCCGTCGTCGTTCTGGTTCAGAAGAGGACGATACCGCCGCGATTGCCCGCCGCAGAAGCCGTGAAATGTTAAACGCGGGAGCGGAAGAAGATTCTGGTCTCGTCGAACAAGTGATTAAGATCAACCGCGTTACAAAAGTTACTAAGGGCGGTAAAAAATTGTCTTTTAGTGCTTTAGTCGTGGTGGGGGATAAAAAGGGTCAAGTTGGTTATTCTCAAGCTAAAGCGAGTGAAGTATCTACGGCTATTAAGAAAGCCATGAATAAAGCTAAAAAGAATATGATTAGGGTTCCTATGAAGGGAACAACCATCCCTCACGAGATTATCGGCCAATGTGGCGCTGCCCGGGTTTTATTAAAACCGGCTGGCGAAGGTACGGGAGTTATCGCGGCAGGTCCAGTCCGCGCGATATGCGACGCGTCTGGGATAACGAATATTTTATCTAAGTGTCACAGATCCAATAATCCGGTCAATGTTATTAAAGCGACCATGGATGGGATCATGAGATTAAAAAGTGCGAAAACGGTGTCTGATCTCGACAGAGATTTGGCGAAAAGCATTTAATTGGCGATAAGTTTTAATTTTTAGTAAATTGTTTCAGGTCGAGATCTGACACCATTTATTAAATCGCCATTATTAAGAAGAACCAACGTCATATGTAAGGATAAGATTTAATGCAATTACACCAATTAGTTTCACCAAAAGGTTCAAGAAAAAGCAAAAGAATTATTGGCCGAGGACCTGGTTCTGGTCGAGGAAAGACTTCTGGCCGTGGCCAAGACGGACAAGGTTCGCGTTCAGGCGAACGCATCATGCGTAGTTTAGAGGGTGGTCAAAATCCGATCATCAAACGTATTCCTAAAGTGGGTTTCCGTTGTCCTAGACCGGTGTTGAACCAGGTGGTTAATGTGGATGATCTCAACCGTTTTAAAAGCGGCGATGTGGTTGATGCTCAATCTTTGAAAAAGATTTCTTTAATAGCCAGTCTTAACCGTCCAGTCAAAATTTTGGGAACAGGGGAAGTGACTAAAAAATTGACAGTGCAGGGCGTGAGTATTTCCAAGTCAGCCAAAGAGAAGATTGAGAAGGCTGGCGGTACAGTCACGCTAAAAGAAAAGAAATCAGAAGAAAGAAAAAAACCTTCGGAAAGAAATAAACCAGTTGGAAAAAAAGAAAAGTAATAATTAGCTATGATTAGTTCATTTGTTAATTGTTTCAAAATTCCTGAATTACGCGCCAAAATTCTTTTTACCATAGGTATTATTGTTGTTTACCGAATTGGATGTTATATTCCTGTTCCCGGAGTGAATGGGGCGATGTTGTCTGAGTATTTTCAGCGCATGGAACATGGTATGGGCGGTAATGTGTTCGGCGTTATGAATATGTTTTCTGGCCGTTCTTTGGAAAAAATGACTTTATTCGCTTTAGGCGTTATGCCGTATATTTCCAGCTCAATTATCATGCAATTGCTGACGGCAGTTATTCCTACTCTTGAAAAATTAGCAAAAGAAGGACAGGCAGGATACCAAAAGATTAATCAATACACTCGTTATGGCACTTTGTTTTTGGCCATGATTCAATCATTTTTTATTGCGCTTTGGCTGGAACGCGGTTTTCATGATCTGCAACTCGTTAATACTCCGGGGTTGGGCTTTCGCGTAGTTACAGTTTTGACTTTATCGGCGGGTACGATTCTTCTGATGTGGCTGGGTGAGCAAATTCAGGAACGGGGGATCGGAAACGGTATTTCTATTATAATTGCGGCTGGTATTATTTCCGCCGCGCCTTCAGCGGTCCGCATGTTAGCCAATTTGATTTCTCCTCAGCAAAGCGGCGGAGCACAGCAGATTCAACCACTGACTTTGTTGATCATGATATTTTTCTTAATCGGTGTTATTATTTCGATCACATTGATTACGCAGGCTCAGCGCAGGATTCCTGTTCAGTATGCTCGACGGGTCGTCGGAAGAAAAGTTTACGGCGGGCAAGCAACTTATATTCCTTTAAAGGTTGACACAGCCGGAATTATTGCTATCATTTTCGCTCAATCTATTTTGATGTTTCCTGCGACTATCGCGAGTTTTATGCCGTTTGGATGGTTACGGGAGATGGCATCATTTATGCAACGCGGTCATTGGTTTTATTATAGCGCTTATGGTTTACTCATTGTGTTTTTCTGTTATTTTTATACAGCGATTGTATTCAACCCTATTGAGGTTGCAGAAAATATGAAAAAACACGGCGGCTTTATTCCTGGTGTTCGACCGGGAACGCAAACTTCTGATTATTTGGATTTTGTTTTAACTCGTATCACGTTAGCCGGCGCATTGTTCATTTGTTTTATCGCTGTTATGCCGGATGCTATTATGGCATCTTTCCGAGTTCCGTATTTAGTTGCTTCATTTTTTGGAGGCACCGGAGTTTTGATCATCGTAGGTGTTATGTTGGACACCATGAAGCAAATCGAATCACATTTAGTGATGAGACATTATGATGGTTTTATGAAATCCGGCCAACGTTTAAGGGGGAGACGATAATGAAAGTTGTTTTATTAGGGCCTCCAGGCGCAGGTAAAGGAACTTTAGCTGCAGCTATTAAAGACGGGTTAAACCTTTTGCACATTTCAACCGGAGATATTCTTCGCGCGGAAATGAAAGGCGGCACGCCATTAGGTTTGGAAGCCAAACGTTATGTCGAAAGCGGTGGTTTGGTTCCTGATGAATTGGTCACTCGTTTAGTTGAAAATAAATTGAAGAATTGCGGCGGAACAACGAATGGCTATTTGTTGGATGGTTTTCCGAGAACAGTTCAGCAAGCGGAAGATTTAGATAAAATATTAAGTACTATGAAAACTCAAGTGGACTGTGCGTTATATATGGAAGCCACTTTGCCGGTCGTTTTACAACGTTTGACAGGGCGTCGGGTGTGTAAGTCTTGCGGAGCGGTTTTTCATGTTACGAATATGCCTTCCCAAAAAGAAGGCGTGTGTGATAAATGCGGCGGTGAACTATATCAGCGTGCGGATGATAAAGAAGAAACCATCAAGAATCGGATGGATGTTTACGTAAAAAGTACATCGCCGATCATTGAATTTTACAACAAGCAAAATAAGCTAAAAAAGGTGAATGCGGATAAAGAATCTCAGGAAGTTAAAGAGATGGCTTTGCGCATCCTTAAAAATGGCTAGTATAAGCATTAAAACTAAAGAAGATTTAAAAATCTTGCAGGAAGCTGCAAAGATTTTACGCGGTATTATAGATCGATTAAAGTGCTCTTTAAAATCTGGAATGCGGACTCAAGATGTTGATGGTTTGGCGGGAATGATCATGAAGCAATTCAAAGTCAAGTCCGCGTTTAAAGGATATCGTGGTTATCCGGCCAATGTTTGTGTTTCCATTAATGATGAAGTCGTGCATGGTATTCCGGGAAGCCGTTTGATCAAAGAGGGCGATTTGGTGAGTATCGACGCGGGGATCATTCATAAGGGGTTTTACGCGGATATGGCTGTAACTGTTGGGATTGGAACGATCGACCAAGATCTTAAAAAAATGCTTTTAGTCGCAGAAGGGGCATTGATCAAAGGCATCGGACAAACACAGGTTGGCCATTATTTGTCGGATATATCGCATGCGATTCAAACTTATGTGGAAAGTAACGGGTTTTCTGTAGTACGCGAATTTGTTGGGCATGGAATCGGACGAGAACTTCATGAAGATCCTGAAATTCCTAATTATGGTATTCCGAAACGTGGTCCTATTTTGCAAGAGGGAATGGTTTTTTGCATAGAACCGATGGTTAATCAAGGGGATTGGAAGACACGGATTTGCGATGATGGATGGACAGTGGTGACTATGGACGGAAAACCATCAGCCCATTTTGAACATATGGTGGCTATTACAAAAAATGGCCCGTTAATTTTAACGCAGTAGACGGTAAAAATGGCAAAAGAAGATCTAATAGAAGTTGAAGGTGTTGTAAAAGAGGCGTTGCCTAACGCGAAATTTAAAGTGGAGTTGGAGAACAACCACATTATTGAGGCGCACATTTCCGGAAAGATCCGTATGAATTTCATCCGTATTCTTCCTGGAGATAGGGTTAAAATGGAATTGTCTCCATACGATTTGAGAAAAGGGCGGATTATCTACAGGGTTAAATAATATGAAAGTAAAGTCATCAGTAAAAAGAATTTGTGGTAATTGTAAGATCATTCGCCGTTGTGGAGTGGTCCGGGTGATCTGTACAAATCCAAAACATAAACAAAGACAAGGGTAGAGATATGCCAAGAATTTTAGGTGTGGATATTCCTCGGGAAAAACGGATTGAAGCAGCTTTGCCGTATGTTTTCGGGGTTGGCCGGACGAATGTCAAGCAGATCCTGGCGCAAGCCAATATCAGTTTAGATCGCCGGGCTAAAGATTTAACCGATGAAGAAGTGGCCCGTATTACAGCGATTATCCAATCGAATTATGTCGTTGAAGGGGATCTCCGCCGGGATATAGCTCAGAATGTTAAGCGTTTGATCGAGATCGGTTCTTATCGAGGCATGCGTCACCGTAAAGGTCTTCCGGTGCGTGGGCAAAGAACCAAAACAAATGCGCGAACACGCAAAGGGAAGAGATCTCAGGTCGGAGCTAAATTAAAGAAGAAGACTGACAATTAATAATTGAGGTGAAGCAGTCCATGGCACAAGATAAACAGCAACAACAAATTAAGCGTAAAGATAAGGCCAAGAAAAAGGTCCTCAAAGGGATCACTCACGGCGTGGCGCATATTTGCGCGACTTTTAATAACACGATTGTGAGTATTTCTGATGCTCAAGGTAATGTCATCAGCTGGGCAACTCCCGGTGGTGTAGGATTTAGCGGTTCTAAGAAATCGACTCCTTTCGCCGCTCAGGTCGCGAGTGCTGATGCTGCGAAAAAGGTTAAAGACTTAGGAATTAAGACCGTTGATGTTTTGGTCAAAGGGCCTGGCGCCGGACGTGAATCAGCGATCCGCGCATTACAAGCATCAGGGCTTGTGGTCACATCAATTAAAGACGTAACGCCTCTGCCTCATAACGGATGTCGTCCTAAGAAAAAACGCAGAGTTTAATTTAAAAGTAGGAAAGGGAGAAAAATAGATGGCTAGATATACGGGTCCAGCATGCCGATTATGCCGCAGAGAAGGAATCAGCATTTGCGGTCACAAAAAATGCGCGCAGACAAATCGTCCTTTTGCTCCGGGTCAACACGGCGCGGGAAAACGCACGAAATTGTCCAATTATGGTATTCAACTTCGTGAGAAACAAAAGGTTAAACGATTGTACGGTTTATTAGAAAAACAATTCCGTCTTTATTACGAAAAGGCTGCTGTTTCCAAGGGTGTCACAGGTACTGTGTTGCTTCAATTATTGGAAACCCGTTTGGATAACGTGATCTACCGTTCAGGTTTTGGCACGTCCCGTCCGCAAGCGCGGCAAATTGTCAGCCACGGGATGGTTTTTGTCAATAACCGGAAAGTCAACATCGCTTCTTATCATGTGCAACAGGGCGATGAAGTGGAAGTCCGCGTGAAAGATAAATCAAAAAAATTCATCGAGAGCAATATTGAATGCTCGAAAGACCGGACTATTCCGGAATGGCTTAAAGTAGACGCTAAGAATTTTAAAGGAATGATCGAACGGTTACCCGTGCGTGAAGACATTGTTTTCCCGATCAAAGAACAGTTGATCGTCGAGCTTTATTCAAAATAATTTATGAACGGCCGGCGCCACGCATGACTTTGGCGCGGGATACAGGAGGAAGACATGGGAATTAAATGGCGTGATTTTCAGATGCCCAAGAGGCTTGATTGTGATGAAGCAAGTTATACCGATACCTACGGTAAATTCATCGCAGAACCGTTCGAACGGGGTTATGGTATTACCTTGGGAAATTCATTACGCAGAGTTTTATTATCATCCATTGAAGGAAGCGCAGTCACATCCGTACGCGTGGAAGGCGCTCGTCATGAATACGCGACCATCCCAGGCGTTATGGAATCTACGACTGAGATCATTTTGAATATTAAACAATTAGTCATCCGTTCTCATTCCAAAGTCCCTAAAAAGATTTTTATTCGCGCGGATAAAAAAGGCGTGATCAAAGCCGGGGATATTATTTGTGACGAGATGGTCGAAGTATTGAACCAGGATCTGCATATTGCCACTTTGACCCGTGATACCAAATTCGTCGTGGAAATGGAAGTTTCCCGCGGGCGCGGTTATGTGCCGGCCGAAGCCAATAAAAAAGATGCTGAACCGGATACGATTGCTATTGACTCTATTTTTACTCCGATCGTTAAAGTCAGTTATGATGTCTCGAATACACGCGTCGGGCAAAAAACAGATTATGATCAGCTGGCGTTAGAAATCTGGACCAACGGTAGTATTAATCCTAAAGAAGCTTTACTTTACGCGTCTAATATTCTACAGCGACATTTAGATGTGTTTGTCAGTTATGGTCAGCTTCCCGAAGAAGAAGAGGAAGAAGAAGATATTTCGAATGAAGAGAAGTTGCTTTATGAAAAATTGCGTTTGCCGATTTCCGAGTTGGAGCTTTCGGTTCGCAGTGCCAATTGTTTGAAGGATGCGAATATCAAGACCATTGCTGACTTGGTTAAAAAGACTGAAGCGGAACTTTTAACTTTCCGTAATTTTGGTAAAAAATCTCTCACCGAGATCGACGATCTTTTAAAAGTTATGGGATTACAGTTAGGAATGAAAGTTGATCCGAAGAAATTAAGGAAGAAAGAATAAAATGAAACACGGTCTATCTGGTAATAAGTTAAATAGGCAGCAAAGTCATAGAAAAGCCACGATGCGCGATATCGCTAAAGCGACGATATTGTGCCAACGCATCTGTACCACTAAAGCTAAGGCCAAAGAAGCCCGTAAATTGGTTGAGCAATTAATTACCATGGGTAAAAAAGGTACATTAGCGCACAAGCGTCAGGCTTTTGCGGTTTTGCAAGATCATGCTTTAGTTAGCAGTCTTTTTGGAACTATAGCTCCTTTATTTGCCAAACGTGCAGGCGGTTATACGCGAATCATTCCTTGGGTTAAACGCCGGGGAGATAACGCGGAAATGGTATTTCTTGAATTGACTGAAAAACGCGTCGAAGAAAAGAAAGAACCTAAAACAGCTGTCAAGAAATCCGAAGCAGTCGCAGCGCCTAAAAAAACTGAAGAGAAGAAAACGGTTGAAAAGAAAACGGCGGAAAAGAAAGCCGTTGAAAAGAAAACCGCGGACACGAAAGTGGCTGACAAAAAGACTTCAGAGAAAAAAGGCGGCGTTATGAAGAGGATGTTTGGAAAACGCGGCGAATAAAAAAGGAGAGCGGCTGTGAAATTTAATCGGCGAATTGAGCAGGTGGTAGGTTCCACAACATTGGCCATTACGGCTAAAGCCAAGGAATTGAAAGCTCAAGGGTTCGATGTGGTTAATTTTGCGGCAGGCGAACCGGATTTTGATACCCCAGATTCAATTAAAAAAGCGGCGATCAAAGCTATTAACGACGGTTTAACCAAATATACTCCTAGTTCCGGTATTATAGAGTTAAGAAAAAGTATTGCCGCGAAATTCAAACGCGATAATAATTTAGAATATGCGCCGAATCAAATAGTTGTTTCATGCGGTGCCAAGCATTCGATTTATAATGTTATATTGTGCTTAGTTGACGACGGAGATGAAGTGATTGTTCCTTCTCCATATTGGGTCAGCTATCCAGAAATGATCAAAATTGCCGGTGGTGTGCCGAAGTATATTAAAACGACGGCATCCACCGGCTTTAAATTATCGGCACAACAGCTTTCCGATGCCGTTACTTCCAAGACCAAATTGCTTATCCTTAATTCTCCGTCTAATCCCACAGGTATGGTTTATTCTAAGGCAGAATTACAAGCTATCGCTGATGTCTGTGTCAAGAATAATATCTATGTGATTAGTGATGAAATCTACGAAGAACTGATTTACGATACCACCGAATATACGTCAATTGCGTCTTTGGGAAAAGAAATTTATAATTTGACGATCACGGTTAATGGTGTGTCAAAAGCCTATGCCATGACGGGCTGGCGGATTGGTTATGCTGCCGGGTCGAAAGAAATTATGGAGGTAGTACAAAAACTTCAAGACCATTCAACGTCAAATCCAACGACGATCAGTCAATATGCCACGTTACAAGCGCTTAATGAGCCTAAAGAAATTACCAAAGGCATGCGAGACGAATTTCGTAAACGAAGAGATTTAATTTACAATTTGTTTTTAGATTGTCCTAAGGTAAAGTGTATTAAACCTGAAGGCGCGTTTTATTTGTTTGTGGATTTTTCAGCAGTAGGTGATTCAGAAAAAATTGCGAAAGCTATTTTGGAAGAAAAGTATGTGGCGGCCATACCGGGAGACAGCTTTGGAGCTCCTGGATTTATCCGGATGAGTTTTTCGACTTCACAAGAACGAATCACTGAAGGCGTGAAACGAATTAAGGAATGGATTTCAAAAAAGTGATAAAGGCTGTAAAGGTGGTAAAGGAAAAAACGTTTATCACTTTTTACAAGGGGGCTTATGGATCTTAGACGATTTTTAAAAATCGCGGTTGATGAACAAGCTTCAGATTTGCATTTCACGGAAAACACGCCTCCCATCTTGCGTATCGACGGAAAATTAGTGGCGCTTGATTATCCTCCTCTTAAAAAAGATCAATTAAAAACTGCTGTTTATGGTGTGCTGTCTGATAAGCAAAAAGAAAAATTTGAACAGGATAAAGAACTGGATTTTTCATTAGCGTTGGAACACCTCGAACGTTTCCGGGTTAATGTTCATATCCAACGCGGTTCAGTTGAGGCCGCATTTCGCCGCATTCCCTTGTACATTCCTGATTTTAAATCTTTAGGCTTGCCGGACGCGGTCATCAGTTTTTCGCGTAAGCCCAGCGGCATGGTTCTCATTACCGGGCCAACGGGTTCCGGAAAAACAACGACTCTGGCATCAATGATCAATTTGATCAATGAAGAGCGGTCATGTCTGATCATGTGCATCGAAGATCCCATTGAGTATATTCATACGAATAAACGCTCTGTAATTAAACAGCGCGAGGTTTTTTCAGATACTAATTCTTTTGCTGAAGCGTTAAAACGTTGTTTGCGTCAGGATCCTGATATTATTGTCGTCGGAGAAATGCGCGATTTGGAAACCATCACCACGGCTTTGACTGCCGCGGAAACCGGGCATTTGGTTTTAGCCACACTGCACACGCCTGACGCGGCGCAAACCATTGAACGTATTATCGACGTATTTCCGTCTCATCAGCAGCAGCAGGTTCGCTTGCAATTATCCGCGTCAATTCAAGGAGTGGTTTCTCAAACCTTGATTCCTAAAATTGGCGGGGGACGCGTTATGGGTAGTGAAGTTTTAGTCGCTACTCCAGCTATCCGGAATTTGATCCGGGAGAGGGCGGTTGAGCAAATTCCGACGGCTATTCAAACGGGTTTCCAATACGGCATGCACACTATGGATAAAAGTTTGGCGGTTCTTTACGAACGCGGATTGATTACCTATGAGGATGCTTTTGCTCAGGTTAAAGATCTTCAGGAATTTAAACAATTGCTGCATCAAAATTTGAGTCAGCAAAAAGGGCCAGGTAAGGAAAAAGACGAGAGATGAGGCTGTCCGTATATCTTCTGTAAAATAATCCGCATAAATTCTTTATACTTTATCTTTTTTAAACTATATTCTATACTTTATATTTAATAGTTTGTAATCTGTTGTAGGGGCGATCTCCCGATCGCCCGCACTATAAAAGATTTATAAATTTAACATTCCAGGGGTTTTTGGTTTAGTTTCATTTAAGTAAAAAAAACGAAAATTTTGTAAGCGGGCGATCGGGAGATCGCCCCTACGACCAAGGACGTAATGTCCGCGTAGTACCAGGAGCTCCGCGAGTGGTGCAAAACTTTGTGCTCTCTACTTTTTTATCAAGAAAGGTTTTTTTATGCATGAATCAATGATTGAAGAAGCAAAACAAAAATTTGGGGCTTTACTTTTGGACCAGTGCAAACGGGTAGAGAAGATGAAGCAGAATGCTGAAAAAGTTGATTTTTCTAAACTTAAACCTATTGTAATAGGGTCTTGCTGGGGAGATGGCATCGGGGAAGTTATTTCAAAATTAAGCCAGGAAGTTCTGACGTTTGTTTTAAAGGATGATATGAAGGCCGGACGAGTGGTGATCAAGGATATCGCGGGCTTGACCATAGAGAACCGAGTCAAACACATGAAAGCAATTCCCGATGCTGTTTTAGAAGAAATTAAGTCATGTCACGTTATTTTAAAAGGCCCGACGACTACACCGCAGGCCGGAGATCCCTGGCCTAACATCGAAAGCGCGAATGTCGCCATGCGCCGCGCTTTAGATTTATTTGCGAATGTCCGGCCGGTAAAAATTCCGCAAATGGGAATTGATTGGTGTTTTTTTCGGGAGAATACTGAAGGGGCATACGTGCTGGGATCAAAAGGTTTTGATGTCACCGAAGATATCAGTGTCGATTTTACCGTAGCTACGGAGCAAGGTTCAGAACGGATCATTCGGATGGGATTTGAATACGCGCGGATGAACGGAAAGACGCAAATTACGATTGTGACCAAGTCAAATATAATTAAAACCACTGACGGCCGTTTTTCTAAAGTGGCCAAACGTATAGCGCAAGAATATCCCGGAATCAAAATGGAAGAATGGTATGTGGATATTATGTCCGCGAAATTGATTGATCCGGAACGGCAAAAAGATTTCCAAGTGATTATTCTGCCGAATTTATACGGCGATATTTTAACGGATGAAGCCGCGCAGATTCAAGGCGGAGTAGGGACAGCGGGAAGCGCCAATATTGGAAATCGGTGGTCCATGTTTGAAGCCATTCATGGCAGTGCGCCGCGCATGGTTAAAGAAGGCAGAGCCAAGTATGCTGACCCTTGTTCCATGATCCGCGCCAGCGCAATGTTGTTACGTCATATCGGATATATGGAGCAAGCGGAAAAAATTGAAATGGCTTTGGATGTGTGCGGTCAGTTTGAAAAGAACATGGTCATAACCGGGCGGGATACCGGAGTGACGGGTAAAGAATTTACCGAGTATGTGTTGTCATGGATTAATAATCCGAAGTTGAAGCAAGCGTGGATGGATGGAATCGCGTAGAGTGACAAAGTAACCGAGTAACAGAGTAACAGAGAAAATGCGATTGATGGTAAAGCGATGATGGCACAGCAATAATAAAACTTTGTTATTTGTTTTAAAATTTTTTGAAAATATATTTTTTAGTTATACTCGTTTTATTAAATTATTTTTTGCAACGCCACGTTTATGCTTTGTTTTATAAATTTAACGTTTTTGTGCTGTCACAATATTACGTTGTTGCTTTGTATTTCTGTTACGCTGTTGCTTTGTTACTCTGTTACTCGGTTACTCTGTTACTATAAATTATGACAAATTATTTGTGCCAATTCTTGGATTGGGGTTTGATTTCTTACCAGGATGCGTATCAGCGTCAGAAAGAATTGGTTGATAAAGTCAGCAGGAATGATCCGCAGAAATTAATAGTCTGCGAGCATCCGGCGGTTTTGACGTGCGGCCGGACATCCAAACCCGGCAATCTTCTGGTGAATGAAGAGATCCTTAAATCCCGGGGGATTGAGGTTCTTCGCGTTGACCGAGGCGGGGATATTACTCTGCACAGTCCGGGGCAAATGGTGATTTACCCGATATTTGATCTTAATTTTTATGGACGGGATCTGCATGTTTTTTTGAGAAAATTAGAGCAAGTAGTCATTGATTTATTAAGTGATTTTGATATAGTGGCTATAAGAATTCCCGGGAAGACGGGTGTATGGGTCGGCGGGAAAAAGATCGCGTCAATCGGTATCGGGGTTCGTAAATGGGTTTCTTTTCACGGCGTGGGTCTTAATATTGACACGGAATTATCTTTGTTTTCTGTGATGCGGCCCTGCGGACTTGATGTGGAAATGACTTCTTTGGCGCGGATTAAGGCAACATCAATTGATAAAATTAAACTTGTATCCCGTTTGAAAGAAAACTTTCGGCGGGAATTTAATTTAACATTTGGTTGAAACGGTAATAGGTGAAAGGTGAGACGTGAAAGGTTAATTGTATTGTTCGCTGGTGCTCCAATGAAAAAACAATTGATTTTAAAAAAGAATAATCCAAAATAATCAGCTAAACATTTTTTTACATTTCACTTTTCACATTTCACTTTTTTCTTTTTAGGATAAGATATGTCAAAACATACATTATACGAATTAAAATTGCCCTCTTTGGGAGAAGGCATCAAATCGGCCACGGTCGTGGAATGGCTGGTCAAAGAGGGCGACATGGTTCAAGTTGACGACGATCTGCTGGAGATTGCCACGGACAAAGCGACGTTCAATGTTCCGTCTGAGCATAAGGGACAATTGAAAAAAATAGCTGTAAAAGCAGGCGAAGACATAGTGATCGGCGGGAAATTAGCGATCATTGAGGAGGCATAGATCATGACCGCGGTTGAAACAAAACGCAAACGTGTTTTATTAATGTATATCACCAAAGTATCCGGCCATAGGCAGGCGACGATTGCGATTCAAAAATCTCTCAAAGCCATTGATCCGACGCTGGAAACGCCGGCGATTAATGGTTTTGGTTATACTTATCCCATCCTTGAAAAAATGGTCAATCAGGCCTATATGAGCGTGATCAAAACCACGCCTCAATTATGGGATTATTTATACGATAATCCGAAATTTTTTAAACGGTCGCAGAATATAAAAAAGTTTTTGTTTAAAAGCAGTCATGCCAAACTTGAGCGTTTATTTAAGCGGCATGATCCCAGTGTGGTGGTATGCACCCAAGCTTTCCCGTGCGGAATGGTCGCGGACTTTAAACGCCAGCACAATTTGGATTTCAAAATTGTCGGGGTATTAACGGATTTCGCGCCGCATTCTTATTGGATTAATGACGGGGTGGATTATTATGTGGTGCCGTCTCAAGATTCTAAAGAGCGTTTTATGGCCAAAGGCGTCCCCGCGCCAATGATTAAAGTATACGGGATTCCGGTTAAGCATAAATTCGCGCAAAAGCATGAACAGCATACGGCGGCTCGCAACCTGGGATTAGATCCGTCCATTCCTTTGATTTTAGTGATGGGCGGAGGACAAGGGTTGGGACCGATTAAAAAAATTGTTAAATCTTTGAGCAAAATTAATACAGCGGTTCAGATTGTGGTTTTGGCCGGTAATAACAAAAAGGTTATTGATAAATTAAAAAAACTGGTTAAAAAATCTGAAAATAAAATTATGCCGATGGGTTTTTTAAAGAATGTGGATGAGTATATGGACGCGGCCTCAGTCATCATCACGAAACCCGGCGGGATCACCACAGCTGAATCGCTGGTTAAGGGTTTGCCTATGGCGATCATTGATCCTTTGCCTGGCCAGGAAATGAGGAATACGGATTTTTTAATTAAAAATGGCATCGCGATCCGTGTAGACAGCGCCAGTGATATTGGGGAAGAGATCGAAGTGTTATTGAAGACTCCGTCCCGGCTGGCCGCGATGCGTAAAGCCGCGTTGGAATTTTCTTATCCTGATTCCTCCATGGATATCGCGCGTTTGATCATGGAACAACTGTAAAAAATCGGTTGATGGTTGTTGGTTTGTGGTTAAAACATTAGTTTTTTTTAAAAGCACAATGTCATTATATTATTGGTTTTTAGTTGTTGGTTAAATTATTCGTTTTGTCCAAAAACCAAAAACAATCAACCATCAACCATAATAATTTTTTAATACCATGCTCAGATTTATATTTTTTAAATTTTTCAAATTTCTGGTCAATGTTCTTCCGTTAACATGGTCTTATAAAGCGGCGGAAGGGATAGCCAAAGTTTATTGTTTTTTTAAACGAACCGAGCAAGAGGCTGTTAAACGCAATCTCCTCGCCATTGATCCGGAGATGAAGAATTTAGACGCGGCATCCCGGGCCGTGTTTCAGAATTTTAGTTGTTATCTGGTCGAATTTTTAATGATGTTCCGGTTGGTTAATGATAAGGATTTGGGTCAGAGGTTTGAATTCCGGGGTTTTGAGCATATTGAGCAATATGTCAAAACAGGCAAGCCGGCGATTATATTAACGGCGCACATCGGGAATTGGGAATTGGGCGGCGCTCTGCTGGCTAAAAAAGGGTGCGCGGTTACGGCTGTGGCCTTACAGCACAAAGAATCATTAGTTAATAATTTTTTTGATCAGCAACGCTTGTTGTGCGGTATCGAAGTGGCGTCAACTGCTTACGCGGTCAAGGAGTGTTTGAAGGCTTTAAAAAACAACCGCATTGTCGCCATTGTCGGCGATAAGGATTTTACGGGAAGCGGCAGTCCGGCTGATTTGTTCGGGCACAAAATTGTTCTTCCTCGCGGCGCGGCATTGTTCGCCCAGCGTGCCCATGTTCCGGTTATCCCGACATTTTTAATTAGGCAGGGGCAAGGGCATTTTGTTTTGCATGTTTATCCGCCGGTCACGCCTGAAGATATTAAACTTGAAAAAAATAAAAAATTCGGGGTTTATGAAGATTTAATTATCCATCAGTATACCGAGGCATTGGAAGACATTATTAAAAAATATCCATCGCAATGGATTGTTTTTAAGGAGTTTTGGCAATCATGAGAGTTTGTATTTTGATCCCAGCTCATAATGAGATCAGAGCTATTGGTGTTTTGGTAACAACTTTACGGGCCCAAAATCTGGAAGTGTTGGTGGTTGATGACGGGTCAACGGATGGCACATCAGACGCGGCTAAAAATGCCGGTGCAGTTGTGCTTCGCAATGAAGAATGCAAAGGCAAAGGATTTTCGCTCAGACAAGGATTTAATTGGGTTCTCAATCGTGGTTATCAGGGAGTGGTAACTATGGATGGCGACGGTCAGCATGATCCGGAGGATTTATCTAAATTTTTAGCTAAAGCTGAATCTAAAGAATGCGGGATTATCAATGGTGACCGCCTCTCGAATGCTAAGGGTATGCCATTACTGCGATATACTGTCAATTGCTTGATGTCATGGATAATTTCATTGGTATGTAAACAAAAAATTGCTGATAGTCAATGCGGGTACCGGTATATATGTTGCGATGTCTTGAAATATTTCGAACTCAATACGGACGGATTTGAAATTGAATCTGAACTTTTGATCAAGGCCGCCAGGAGGCGGATAAAAATTGACGCGGTCCCGGTCAAGACGATCTACGGCCAGGAACTTAGCAAAGTCCGTCCCGTCCGTGATACAATAAAATTCATCCAGTTTTTAACAAAACAATTAATAGGAGACAAAAGGCAATAAGAGGGCATAGCCTATCGCCTGTTTTATTATATGTCCAATCGTATTTTTACATTTTGTTTGATAAGTTCTTTGGTGATCCATATCGTTTTGATACTGGGGTTGAGCTGGCATATCCATTTGCTTTCTGTTCATCAGAAACAAGCTGTTGAAGTGACTTATAATGTGTCCCGGAATAAATCCAAAGCGATTATTGAAAAACAACTGGAAATGGCGAAAAAAAACTTTAAACCGGATCCTAAAAAAGATTTGGATATTCTTTCTAAAGATTCTTCCAAATTAGCTTTTGATAAAACTAGTTTTAAAAGTATCGAAAAAACTCCGACAGATTTTAAACTGGACCACGATTTTAGTCATGTCACCCGGCACATGACAAAAGAAAAAGTATCCATTCCGCTTTTAGATTCCCAGGAAATTAGTAATCCTAAATATCAGAATTATAATCAGGTGATACGCCAACGCATCAAAGAGCATGCATATTATTATGTGGATCATCCGGATTTTCGTTCAGGAGAAGTTTATTTGACTTTTGTGATTAATGGTCGCGGCGAATTAGCGGCAGTGCGGGTGATTGAATCCCGTACGCGGGCGAATGATTATTTAAAGACTATTGCCATGCAAAGTGTAAAAGATTCCGCTCCATTTCCGGCGTTCCCAACAGATTTGAAATATCCGGAATTGACGTTTAATGTGGTGATATCATTTGAAGTGGATGGACAGAAATAGGATAATATTGAAAGGAGATATATGGAAATTGATTTTTTGAATTATGTTTTGAGTTTGGGATATCAAGCTATGGTTTTCTTAGGAGAAATACCTAATCCGTCGACCAACAAAGAAGAAAAAAATTTGGATCAGGCGAAATTATTGATTGATACCTTGGTGATGTTGAAAGAAAAAACCCGGGGCAATCTTACTGAAGAAGAAGCGAATTTGTTAGAAAATTCACTCGCTGAATTGCAAATGAAGTACGTGGAGGCTGGAGCCAAAATATAAAAGCGGTTTTTAGTTGTTGGTTGTTGAAAGTGTTTTTGTCCAAAAACCAAAAACTATAATCCATCAACCATGAAAAGAGACAAGACATGAAAAGAATTCTTGTAATCAATGGACCGAATTTGAATTTGCTGGGCGAGCGGGAGACTGGTATTTACGGAAAAGTCTCGCTCGAAGATATTAATAAACTTCTTACTGTCGCAGCCAAAACGCATCAGGTATCTTTGGAGTTTTTCCAATCTAATCATGAAGGTGAAATTGTAGATAAAATTGGTCAAGTTAAAGCCGAAGGTTTTAGCGGCATCTTGATCAACCCCGCCGCTTACACTCATACCAGCATCGCGATCCGTGACGCGGTTGCTGCTGTTGTGATTCCTACTGTCGAAGTCCATTTATCCAATATCCATGCCCGGGAAGAATTTCGTCATAAATCGCTTATTGCACCTGTGGCACAAGGCCAAATCAGCGGTTTTGGCCCCCAAAGTTATGTCTTAGGTCTGCAAGCATTGGCAGGGATAATAAAATAAATAGGTCTGTCCCTAATTATTGGAGCTAAACATATGAACAAAAAAAATGGCATTGTTTTACTTGGATTGCTCTTATCAGTTTCTTTGGCATGGGCACAAGCACAAAATTTAGATTCCGCTGATACAAAAATTATCCTGGAGCGCAGAGGGTGCTTTGGGACTTGCCCTGCTTATAAATTAACCATTTATCCTGACGGGAAAATTAATTTTTTAGGAAAAGAATATGTGAAGGCCATGGGGCCGCATGTTAAAAGAATATCTTCCGATAAGCTGGCTCTGATATGGCGTGAACTGGAGAATACAAAATTTTTTGATTTGGATGGCAAATATGATTGTGAAGATGTGACAGATCAGGCGACAACTATAACAACGGTTATAAAAGACGGCAGTATAAAACAAATTGTCCATTACCAGGGCTGTATGTCCGCGAATAAAAAAGAACTCTCTGCGTTGACTAAATTGGAAGATAAAATAGATAAGCTGGCAGGGATTGATGATTGGCTTTTATATGAAAAAAGAAAAAAGAAGTGAGAAGTAGATCCTTGATTGTGTACGGGATTTGTAGTACACTTTATTTGGAAAGGATAAAGAGATGATAAAGCAATCAAGGGTTGAGGCCAGAGTCGCTTTGAAATTAAAAAATGAAGTCGGATCTGTATTAAAAAGACTGGACATTTCTGAATCGGAAGCGATTCGGATATATTTTAGGCAAATTGCTCTTACCAAAGGCATTCCTTTTGAAATAAAAATCCCTAATAAAGAAACGATCAGCGCGTTAAATGAAGTAACCACGGCTAAGTTAAGGGAATTCAAAAGTTTTGATGAGTATCTTAAAGGTATCGATGCCGAATGAGAATTATTTCTCCTACCAGACAATTTGACCGTGATTTAAAAAAATTATTAAAACGCAAAAAAGAAATATCAAAATTAAAAGCTGTGGTTGATTTGCTTTCGGGTGAAGGCCGACTGCCTTTAAAATATAAACCGCATGCATTAGTCGGTGATTGGATCCCGTGTTGGGATTGTCATATAGAACCAGATTGGCTATTAATTTATCAAGTGACTGAGACTCACGTGTATTTATTCCGAATCGGTAGTCATTCAGATTTGTTTTAATATATAGGGACAGTCCGTATTTATTCAAAGTTGTGTGTTAAGGCAGGAAGCGTTGGCAGGGATAATAAAATAAATGAAATTAACTAAACGATTTGACCATCAATTTTCAGACGTCATTAAGATGATTCACGCGTCTCGGTATAACGCCATCAAAAGCGTTAATGCTGAGCTTGTGAAGCTGTATTGGAGTGTGGGTGAGTACATCAGCAAGAAACTTGCTTCGGCTGAATGGGGAGATTCTGTTGTTGACAATCTTGCTGATTTTATCCAGGCTCACCACCCTGAATTTAAAGGTTTTACCCGTCGCGGTCTTTATCGGATGCGGCAGTTTTACGAATCCTATCGGGGTAGTAAATTTGTGTCAACACTGTTGACACAAATAAGCTGGTCCAGTCACTTGCATATACTTGCCAAAACTAAAACCATTGAAGAAAAAGAATTTTATCTGCGCCTCGCTATTAAAGAGAAATATTCTGTTCGTGAACTGGAGCGTCAGATTGATAGCGGCTATTTTGAGCGAGTGATGATCTCAAAGAAAAAAGTGTCACCACTGTTGACACAAATTCGTCCGGATGCTGTAGATGTGTTCAAAGATACCTATATCCTCGATTTTCTCAACCTCCCCGAAGCGCACAGCGAGAGCGATTTAAATCGAAGTATTGTTTCTAACCTTAAAGACTTTATTCTTGAATTCGGCAAGGATTTTGCGTTTGTCGGCCAAGAATATCGTTTGCAAATAGGGAAAAGCGATTATTTCATTGATCTGCTATTCTTTCATCGTGGTCTGCGTTGCCTGGTTTTATTCGAGTTGAAAATAGACGATTTCAAGCCGGGATATATCGGTCAGTTGAATTTTTATCTTGAAGCGCTTGACCGTGATGTCAAAAAGCCGGATGAAAATCCCAGTGTAGGCATCATTCTGTGTAAGTCGAAAGATGATGAAGTGGTAGAATACGCGCTGAGCCGAAATCTTTCTCCAGCCTTGGTAGCTGAGTATAAAACAAAGCTTATTCCTAAAAAGATATTGGAAAAGAAATTGCATGAATATTACTTATTGGGCGAGTCTGTGAGAGAGAAGGAAAAATGAAGAGTTGGGGGCGAAATACTTACTGCGCGGAATTGCCGAGATAAGTCCGTGTCCCCGGAATACCATTCTTTGGAGGAATCAGGAATGCATACAAATGAATACTATGCAGCTCTCGAAAAAGAATTGAAGGAAATCTTGCTCGTTGTCGGCGGCTCCTTGCCTGCCGATGATCAAGAAGAAATCACGGGATTTATTGCGCATGGGGAATATGGTTTGGCTTTTGAAACCTTGTGCCTGAGCTTTAAACTAAAATGCTCCAAAATGCCTTTGGAAGTGCGAGCCTCGGTTGAGCGGCTCGGCCGAAAGATGAAATTAGAACCTTCGTTGTGGGAAGAAATTATTTCTGAAAACAACTCAGGGACCTGTATTTGAATTCAGTTAATTCAGGACACAATACATAATTATGCCAAAGCATATTTCCACCTTAAAATCTAATTTCCATAAACATCAAATCAACGCCTATCTGATCAACCGTGATGTGAATATCCGGTATCTGACCGGGTTTCCTGCCAGCGAATCATGGTTTTTGGTTACGAGTAAACAAGATTTTTACATCACCGATGGCCGGTATAAGCTCGAAGCCCAGAAAGGTTTACCTAAGTCTGTAAAAGTTCAGCTTTTTGAAAATTCTAAGTTTGAAGAAAGCTTAAAACTGGCTCATAGCCAAGGGGTTAAGGTCTTGGGATATGATAGCCGTTATGTGACGGTTTTTGAGTTTTCACATTTAGAACGATTTGCTAAAAAGGCGAAAATTAAACTCAAAGCTTGCAATAATTTGGTGGAAGATATGCGGGCGATCAAGACTCCGGAAGAGGTGGATTATATCCGCCAGGCTTTGCAGATTCACCAAAAGGTATTAAGTATGCTAAAACGCCGGATCAAGCCTGGACTTACGGAAAAAGACATACTTATCTATTTGAAGAAGTTTATTGAAACAAATAATACTAATTTTTCTTTTGATTCTATTATTGCTTCGGGGGGCAATTCCTGCTATCCTCATGCCCTGGTAACTGAGCGGAAAATCCTTGATAATGAAGCAGTTCTGGTGGATATCGGTTTCGAATATAAAGGTTACAAGTCTGACTTGACACGTATGTTTGTTTTGGGTAGAATAGCCGAACTTCAAAAGGAAGTTATTGAGCATGTTCGTCAGGCTCAAGCGTGTGCGATACGAATTATCCGGGATGGCGTTCCAGTAGCAGAAGTGGATCGGCAAGCTCGTAATTATCTGGAAAAGAATGGTTTGGCGAAGTATTTTTGTCATTCAACCGGTCATGGTGTGGGGCTGGAGATTCATGAGGCGCCGGCTTTATCTTCAAAAAGTGACGCGGTCTTAAGAGCGGGTATGGTTGTAACTGTGGAACCGGGGGTGTATATACCGGGAAAATTTGGGGTTAGATTAGAAGAAATGATTTTAGTCAAAAAGCAGGAAGGAGAATTGTTAAGTGGCAATTTCAATCAATGAGATCAGTAGCGGCATCGGGTTAATGGTAGACGGCAATATTTTTGTGGTTGAAGATTATAGCCACGTGAAGCCTGGTAAAGGCAGTGCTTTTGTCCGCGTCCGCATGCGTAACATGAAAACCCAGCAGGTTTTGGAAAGAACCTTTAAAACTTCGGAAAGATTAGAAGACCTTCCTTTAGAAGAACGCAAACTGCAGAGCCTCTACCGCAGCGGTGATGACTATCATTTTATGGATTTGACTTCTTATGAAGAAAAAATTGTTCCAGTTAGTATGATGGGAGATGGGGTTCGTTTTTTACAGGAAAATTTGGAAGTGGTTGGCACAGTTTATAATGAAAATATTTTGAAAGTGCATTTACCGACTTTTATCATCACGGAAATTGTTCAATCAGATCCTGGTCTTAAAGGGGATTCTTCTAAATCAAGCACTAAAGCGGCGACGATTGACACGGGCGCGACAGTGCAAGTGCCTTTGTTCATTAATGTGGGGGATAAAATCAAAGTTGATACCCGCAGCGGTACTTATATCGAAAGGGTCAAGCAATGAACCTAAAAGAAATTAAAGAACTTATTAAATTGATGAATGAGAATGAGCTTGGAGAAGTGGAAGTTGAACAGGAAGGGTCTAAGCTTAAACTCAAGAAATTAGCTGCCAGTTTACCTACATCAGTGGCTATGCATCCGTCATATATGGCGGCCCCAGCCCTAGCGGTTAAAGGACCAGCAGAGGCGGAAGTCAAGCCGGAAGCCGCTTCAAAAGATCATTTAAAAAAGATTATTTCTCCGATGGTGGGAACTTTTTATCGTGCTCCATCACCGGATGCCTCGCCTTACGTGGAAATCGGGCAGGTCGTGGAACCCGGACAAGTGGTTTGTATCGTTGAAGCTATGAAGTTGATGAACGAGATCAAATCTGAAGTCCGCGGTAAAGTGGTAGAAATTCCGGCGGAAAATGCCCATCCAGTCGAATTTGGCCAAGTATTATTCTATCTCGAACCAGTTTAACCTTTGAATTTGCGATAAATTTTGGCAAATGCAAAATTCAGGTTTAATCAAAAAGAGAGTTTTATAAAATATGTTTTCGAAAATTTTAATCGCTAATCGCGGTGAAATTGCTTTACGTATTATCCGTGCTTGCCGTGAATTAGGAGTCAGGACTGTCGCCGTTTATTCTGAAGCTGACCGGGATTCTTTGCATGTGCGCCTGGCTGATGAAGCCGTCTGTATAGGTCCGGCCAAAAGTAAAGATAGTTATTTAAATATTCCGGCGATTATTTCTGCCGCTGAAGTGACGGATGTGGAAGCGATTCATCCGGGATACGGATTTTTATCTGAGAACGCACATTTCGCGGAGATCTGTGAGTCTTGTAAGATTACGTTTATCGGTCCGTCGCCAGAGAGTATCCGGATGATGGGGGATAAAGTGGTAGCTAGAGAGACGGTCAGAAAAGCTGGAGTGCCGGTCACGCCGGGCTGTGAAGGTATTATTGAGGATAAAGAACAAGCTTTGGCCATTGCTAAACAAATCAAATATCCAGTTATTATCAAAGCTGCCTCAGGCGGCGGTGGTAAAGGGATGAGGGTTTGTCATAATGATGTGAGTTTGGTGAGTTCATTTATCGTCGCGCAGAATGAAGCGGAAGCGAATTTCGGTAATCCAAATGTTTATATTGAAAAATATATTGAGGATCCCCGTCATATAGAGTTTCAGATCATGGCTGACCAATTCGGAAATACCATCCATTTGGGAGAACGTGATTGCAGTATTCAAAGACGGCATCAAAAACTGCTGGAAGAAGCTCCTTCGCCTGCACTCACTCCGGAATTAAGAAAACAAATGGGAGACGTAGCTGTCAAGGCGGCAAAAGCGGCTCATTATAAAAGCGTAGGAACGATAGAATTTTTACTTGATAAGCACGGTGATTTCTTTTTTATGGAAATGAATACCCGGATTCAGGTCGAGCATCCTGTCACAGAAATGGTGACTGGGGTCGATCTGGTCAAGGAACAGATCAAGATTGCGTGCGGAGAAAAATTAGCGTATACTCAAGAAGATATTGTCATCAGAGGCGCGGCTATTGAATGCCGCATTAACGCTGAAGATCCGGATAAAAATTTTATGCCGTCGCCCGGAACGATCGAACATCTCAATCTTCCCGGCGGTAATGGTGTGAGAATTGATACGCATATTTATCCGGGATATAAAATTAGTCCTTTTTATGATTCGATGGTCGCGAAATTGGTCACTTATGGGCGTAACCGTAATGAGGCCATAGCGATTATGAACCGGGCTTTGCAGGAGTTTTATATCAGCCCGATTAAAACGACGATTCCGTTGCAGTTAAAGATTATGAACCACCCTTCGTTTATTCAAGGGAAGGTTTCAACTCATTTTCTTGAGAAGTTCATGAAGGACCACGAGGGCTAGTGCGTCGAAGGATTTCTAAAGCATGGAAGACAAGAGTCAAGAAATTGGTGTTGTTCAGGTACACAATGTTGTCTTAGCGCAGATTATCCGAGCTGCGGTGGACAAAGTCGACGGAGCACATCTATACCGTTCTGGAAGTTTTTGGTCCAAGATCCTATCTATTTTTGATAAATCTGCAGCTGAGGGTTTATCAATTCGGGTTGATTCCACTAATAATTTCACAGTTAAAGTTAATTTGGCTGTTCGTTATGGCTTAAATGTTAATGACACGGCCAAGTTAGTTCAAAATCAAATCAAAGAAGATATTCTTAAATCTGTCACCATTAATATCAAAACCATTGATATTCGCGTTTGGAGCATCGAAAGGGGGAAGTGATGAAATTTTTTATGAGATTGGCGGTTTTGTTTTATGTAACTTTGGTTTTATTCTTAACAGCCTTTTTATTATTGTTTGTTTTCCGCTGGTTGGATTTTCGCTATTTGGTGAAATTGGCGGCTATGGCGTATACCATGGACCAGATCCGTTTAATCATTGCGATCACTGCAGGTGTTATGCTTTTTATTAATTTCTTGTTTTATCGTTTTTGTTCCGTCAATGTCAGACGGGATAAGATCATTGCGTTTGACAATCCTTATGGCCGGGTGAGTGTGTCATTAGCCGCGCTGGAAGAATCTGCCCGCCGGGCTGTACTCCGGTTGGATGAGATCAAAGAAGTGAGAGCCAGTATTGAAGCCTCCCGCGGACATCTGCGTTGCCGTCTTAAAATTAATTTAAATAAAGAAGTTAATATTCCTGAATTAACCTCGCGTGTTCAAGTGTTAGTGAGGGATAAAATTCAAGACGCGATCGGTTTGGAAGAAAAGATCGATGTCATGGTGTATGTCAGTCGGATTATTCCTTCGTATGTCAGCCGTACGCCGAATGAAGAAAAGAAAACCGACTCAACAAATGCGGAACCTCATATTCCGTTTAGAGGATACCGAATATAGAAATTTAAGTAACAAAGTAACCGAGTAACAGAGAAAAAACGATTGGTTGAAAAAACATTGGGGTAGAAAACTTATATCCGGGTTTAGTTAATTTTTTTGTTTGGGATTTTTTAATGACTGAGTTTTTGTTTTTTATGTTTTTTTGTTGCTTTGTTACTCGGTTACTTTGTTACTCGGTTACTTTTAAAATGAGGAGAAGTTATGCGAAAGATTGGTATATTGACAGGCGGTGCGGATTGTCCCGGACTGAATTCTGTAATCCGGGCGGTGGTGAGAAAAGCTATGCAGGAAGGGTTTGTAGTTACTGGAATTAAAAATGGCTGGAACGGGTTGATTGACAATGACATGAAGATTTTGGATCTTCGTATGACGTCAGGCATTTTAGACCGTGGTGGTACGATTTTGGGAACCAGCCGTTTAAAGCCGCCGTTATATCCGGAAAAAGAAGCTAAAGTTGTGGAAAATTTTAGGCGTAGCGGCATCGACGCCATCATAGCTGTGGGCGGCGAAAATACTCTACAGATTGGGCTGGATCTTTATAAAAAACACTCTATTCCAGTTGTCGGTGTTCCGAAATCTATTGATAATGCTTTGTGCGGGACTGATTACGCGTTTGGATTTGATACAGCTGTCAACGTGGCAACGGAATGCATTGACCGTTTGCATACTACTGCCGAAAGCCATCATCGGATTATTGTCATCGAAGTTATGGGCAGATATACAGGGTGGATTGCTCTTGAAGCAGGGATTGCCGGTGGCGCGGATATTATTTTAGTTCCGGAAATTCCGATCGATATCGAAGAAACATGTGCTTTAGTTAAGGCTCGTCATCGCCGAGGAAAAAATTTCAGCTTGATCGTGGTATCTGAAGGTGCCAAAATTAAAGGAACGGTTGAGCCTGAACGGGGGCAAACGCTCATCCATACTCCCCACATTGGCGAGATTATTGGTAAATGCGTTGAAGAAGAAACCGGTTATGAAACCCGGGTCAGTGTTTTAGGACATATTCAACGGGGCGGGACGCCAAGCGCGTATGACCGTTTGATTGGGACACAGTTCGGAGTGAAAGCGGTTGATCTGGTTAAAGAAAGCAATTTTGGCCAAATGGTGAGTTTACATGATGGTCAAATCTGCTCAGTAAGTATCGCCGAAGCGGTAAGAAAACATAAAGCCATAGATCAGGCTTTGTTTGAAATCGCGAAATTGTTTTCTGATTAAAATAGGTAATAGGCAATAGGCTAGAGGTGACGCTGTTGTAGGGGAGATCTCCTGATCTCCCGTTGCAAAATTATCGTTTTTTGGTTTTTATTTAAAAACGATTGATGCGGGCGATCAGGAGATCGCCCCTACGAATAATTTTGTATGCGACCAAGGACGTAATTTAAAAAAGTTTTTTATTGGATTTTTTACCTATAGCCTATCGCCTATGACCTCGTAAGGAATATATATGTTAAATAAATTAAAAAAAATTTGCGATGAATCCAATGCCGTAAAAACAGCGGCGTTTTCTGAAAATGCCGATACGATTGTGCGGGTGGTCAACGCCATCATAAAGGCTTTAAAAGCGGGTCATAAAGTTTTATTTTTTGGGAATGGTGGGTCAGCTGCGGATTCTCAGCATTTGGCCGCGGAACTGATCGGCCGTTTTCAGAAAGAACGCGTTGCTTTTCCCTCGATCGCTTTAACGACAGATACTTCGATTATTACTGCTTTAGGGAATGATTATGGTTTTGACGTGATTTTTGAACGGCAGATGGAGGCTTTAGGAAATGCCGGAGATGTCGCGGTCGGCTTATCAACGAGCGGGAATTCTGAAAATGTCATTCGCGCCATTAAAAAAGCCAAAGCTAAAGGATTGATCACTGTATCCATGACCGGCCGTGACGGCGGTAAATTAAAATCCCTGACGGATATGAGTATTGTCGTTCGCGATCAAAACACTGCCCGCGTCCAGGAATCACACATCTGCATCGGCCATGCTATATGTGAATTGGTGGAAAGTGGTATTTAAAATATGGACAGTTCCAAGAAAATTTTATCTCCGGCAGCGTTGAAGCGTAAATTGAATGCGCTGAAAAAATCCGGCAAGAAAATTGCGTTTACAAACGGTTGTTTTGATATTTTACATTTCGGGCATGTGACGTATTTGGAGCAAACGAAAAAAAATAACCGGATTTTGGTGATCGGGGTCAATAGTGATAAATCTGTGCGATCTATTAAAGGAACCAAGCGTCCGATTATCGCAGAAGGCGGACGTTTAAGATTATTGGCTGGTTTAGAGTGTGTGGATTTTGTGACGTTTTTTGACGAAGATACTCCGCAAAAGTTAATTGAATTTTTAAAGCCGGATATTTTGATTAAAGGAGCGGATTGGAAAGGGAAACCTGTCGCCGGCTCAGACGCGGTCATTGCTAGCGGCGGCAAAGTTGAATTTGTCGAATATGTGGATGGGTTTTCAACAACGAATATAATAAAAAAGATTTTAGATTGTGAAAGTTAAAACCGCAGACCCAATTATCCGCGTCATCGACGCGAATTTAAACCGCGCTAAAGAAGGGTTGCGGGTTTGTGAAGATATTTGCCGGTTTATTTTGGATAGCAAGCCGCTCAGCCGGCAATGCAAAGATTTACGGCACCAGTTAAATGCGGTGGTTGAAAAATTAGGGCCAGCGGCCCTGGTAAATAGTCGCGATATAGAAAATGATGTGGGCAAACCGTCCACAACGACCGAGATGGCGCGCAGTAAAGTGGCGGATATTTTTTATGCCAATTGCCAAAGAGTCAAAGAATCCGTACGGGTGCTGGAAGAATTTTTTAAATTAGTGGACAAAAAATTGGCGGAAGATTTGAAGAAAATCCGCTATCAGGTCTATGCCGTTGAAAAAAAAGTTGTTGAACGAATCTAATTTATACGTGATCTTGGATGCTCAAGTTAACACGTATGAAGAATTGTTTGAAATTGTGAAAAAGTCCGTCGGAAGCGGAGTAGATATTCTGCAATTAAGGGATAAGATTTCGTCGGCGAAAAAGGTGTTGGAATTTTCGCGGAAAATTGTAGAATATATAAATCATAAACTGCTTTTTATCGTAAATGATCGGGTGGATATTGCCTTGTTAAGCGGGGCTGACGGCGTGCACGTGGGGCAAAACGATATTTCTGCAGGGGATGTGCGGCGATTAACGGGGAAAAATTTTTTGATCGGAACCTCGGCGCAAAGGTTGGAACATTGCCGGGCGGCTGAAGAGGCAGGAGCGGATTATATTGGATTGGGATCAGTTTATAAAACGAAAACCAAACCTGAACGCTGTCCGATGGATCAAACGCTTCTAACTGAGGTAGCACGGTCAATCCAGATACCGGTTTTTGCGATTGGCGGAATTGATCAGACCAATGTCCGGCAAATCGTCGATAAAGGTTTAAAACGGGTTGCGGTATGCCGTTCATTATGCTGCTCAGATAATTTTTTGGAAGAAGTAAGTTTATTAAAGAAAATTTTGCGAGGGTAATTCAGTGGCAGAATGTAAGCTTCCCAAGCTTAATATGCGGGTTCGATTCCCGTCCCTCGCTCTGAAAAAATCGTATGTGGTATGGGGCATGTAGTATGTAGTAAAAAACGATTGTGTGAAATGAAAAGGATAGAGAATATAATCTAAATACTTAATGTTTTTTGGGGTGATTAATTTTAAATTCTTTATTTTTTTATCAGTTGATTTTACTACATACGACATACTACGTACTACATACTTAGGATGCGATAAATTTTATGACTTTTAAAAAACTGACTTTACTGATTTTAGTCGCATCCTTAGGATTGTTGGCCGGATGCTCTACTGTTACTCCGACGGAAAATGGGGGGATGGCGAATTATCCGGAGCCGGAACGGCGCGGGGTGTATCATAAAATCCGGGGTAATGAAACGCTTTGGAATATTTCAAAAACTTATGGGGTGGCTTTAGAAGATATTATCCGGGTTAATAATATTCCAGATGTGGCGAAGCTGGAAAAAGATCAGTTGCTTTTTATACCAGGTGCAGATACAGTAAAAGAAATTGTTCCTCAAGTATCGTCCAAAGATAAAGAGTCAGGGGATTTTTCCTGGCCGGTTAATGGAAAAGTGACAGGATATTTTGGGAACCGGCGGCAGTATTTGGCGAACAAAGGGATTGATATTCAAGTTCCCGGAGGCACCAGGGTCAGGGCCGCACGTTCTGGGAAAGTTGTTTTAGCTGGTTATTTGCCGGGTTATGGTAATTCATTGATTCTTGATCACGGCGACGGATATCGGACAGTTTACGCGAACAATGCGCAGTTGAAAGTCCGGTTGAATGATCGAGTGGCTAAAGGACAAGAAATAGCGGTGGTAGGGGGGGACAGCGGTAAAGGGTCGTATTTGCATTTTCAGATACGAAAAGGTTCGATTGAGCATAATCCGTTATTTTATTTGCCATAGGGATTGATGCCTGCGTCCCCGAAGTGCAATTAGGTTTTTTTATGACTATTGATAATGACCAAAATTTTTTTGGCCGTCGAGAGGCCATAGATTTATTACGTAAAAGGATTAGCGATTGTAAAGAAGGCTGCCGGCAGAATGTCGCCCTTCTAGGCGCTCCTTTTGTAGGTAAAAGTTCACTTCTGCAATATTTATACCACAATTCCGACGACACGAGTGTAGTAACCGTCTATTTAGACTTGGAAAATAAAGATTTTTCTTATTTCTGCATTAAATTCATCACCTGTCTTCTTTATGATTTTGGCCGGATTAAAAATATCCCTTTGCACGACGATATTTCGCTTTTGATGGAAAGCCTGAAGAAAACGATTCCGCATTCTATTGAATTGATCCGGGGTATTCAGAAAAATCTTACCGACGGAAAATGGAATGACTGTTATTTGGGTTTATTGATGCTCATTGAGGTGTTCACCGCGGAAGCCAATAAATGTTGTGTGCTGATGATCGATGAGTTTCAAGTGATTGATAGTTTTGGTCTGCCCCACGCGTTTCAGGTTTTGGGGAAAAAGATTATGACTCAGAAAAAATGTTTGTATATTATCGCGAGCTCTCATCCGACGCAGGCGCGCGAGATCCTGGGTGAAAAACTTTCCTTATTGTTTGGGAGTTTTGAGGAGGTGGAAATATTTCCATTAGATCCACAAGTGAGTCAGGATTTTATAGGTTTTCATTTAAAAGATTTGCGGATTAGTGAGCTTTTAAAAAGTTTTTTAGCGGATTTTTGTGGCGGGTATCCATTATATTTAAATCTGATTTGTCAGGAATTGATCAATTTAAGCGCCGTCCTCTCTCAATCTGAAGTGTACTTGCCGATTTTGACCCAGGCGGTCGAAGATACTATTTTCAACCGTTGGGGGGTCATCAGCCGGCATTTTGAGCTGATAATTAATGAGCTCTGCCATGATAAGCACCGTCCAATGATGTCGTCGGTTTTGATGGTAATCGCCAATGGCAAAAGTAAGTTTCAGGATATTGTGGATGAAACCGGGTTTTCAAAATCGCAGGTGAATCTTAAAATCAACCGGCTTTTAGAACAGGGAGTGGTGCGCAAGAACGGTAATTATTATTATTTTCAGGATAAACTTTTTAAATATTGGGTTAAATATGTGTTTCAGCGCCGGTTAAAAGATGTGGTGGTTTTTCCTGAGAAACAACGGCTTTCATTTAACGCGGAATTTTACGCCATATTCGATAATTTTAAACTTTGCGCTCAAAAAACTTTACCGGATCGGATTGTGGATTTGTTGATGTGTTTTGATAATGAATCATTTGATCTGAATGGACGCAAGTATAAATTGCCGGTATTTTCCGAAGTTGAAATCGTGCAATTAGAGAGCAAAACCGGAGGAGTATTTGACGCGATTATGGCCAAAACTGCGGAACAGAGTTGGTTTATTATCACCAAAAAAGAACATCTGGCGGAAAGTGATGTTTCGGAAATCCTTTTAGCTTCTCAAAAGATTCCGCGGCCGGAACGATGCGTTATTATTTCATTGGCGCATATTGAAGATAATGTCCGTATCCGCGCCCTGCAAGAACATTTTTGGGTTTGGAATGAATGTGAACTGAATATTTTATTAGCCTTATTTGACAAACCATTGATATCGATATGAGAATCGGTGTTTTATCGGATACCCATTCAAAAATTTTACCTTCCGTGATGATTGAAGATTTCAAAACAGTTGATCTCATCATCCACGCGGGTGACATCTGCACTTTAGATGATTTAAAAGTCCTTCAGCCTTTGGCGAAATTAGAAGGAGTTCAGGGCAACATGGATGATGCTGGGGTCAAGAATATGTTCCCCCGGAAAAAGATATTGCGCTGCGGTAAAAAATTAATTGGCGTGTATCATGGCGAAGGCCCGTCGAAACGTGTTTTGGATTTTGTTAAAAAAGAATTCGCTGATGACAAGGTGGATGTGGTGGTGTTTGGCCACTCTCATTGCCCGTGTCAGGAAAAAATTAATGGAGTTTTGTATTTTAACCCGGGCAGTCCGACGGATCAAGTTTGCGCGCCATATTGTTCATATGGAATATTAGATATTGAAGATGATCAGGTGACAGGGAGGATCATAAAAATTGAAGAGTGAAAATCAAAGATTATGGGCGCCTTGGCGGGATAAATATATCACACAGGATATTAAAAATAATAAAGAATGTGTATTCTGCCGGATGCTTAAACAGAAAAAAGATAAACAAAATTTTATTGTGATGAGAGGCGAGGCATGTTTTGCGGTATTGAATTTATATCCGTATAACAACGGCCATCTTTTGATTATGCCGATCCGTCATGTGAGCGAGCTGGAAAAAATGACTCCGGCGGAAAAAAAAGAACTTTTTGGTTTAGTAGAGCGGTTTAAATTAATTCTCGATGAGGTTTTAGAGCCGGCAGGTTATAATATCGGGATCAATTTGGGGCATGTGGCCGGTGCCGGGGTTCCGGGTCATTTGCATGTTCATATTGTTCCGCGCTGGTGCGGCGATGTTAATTTTATGCCGGTGATTACCGGTACCAAAGTTATATCTCAATCATTAATAACCTTACACAAAATGCTAAGCGATGCGTACCAGAGAAGAAATAGAAAGTAATGAAAATAAAGTTTTAGCTCCTTACGCCATGCATAGCCGGGACTGCGTTGGCCGCGAATTTGCGGAACCGCTTAGCAGCAACCGGACGTGTTATCAGCGTGATCGGGATCGAATTGTGCATTCGGAGGCGTTTAGGAAACTCGAATATAAGACGCAGGTTTTTGTTATATTCGAGGGAGATTATTACCGCACCCGTCTGACGCATACGATCGAAGTGGCGCAGATCGCGCGTACCATTGGGCGTAATCTAGGGCTTAACGAAGATTTAATCGAGGCGATCGCGTTGGCGCATGACTTGGGCCATTCACCATTTGGCCATGCCGGCGAAACCGCGCTTAACGATATCATGAAAGAAGTGGGCTTAGGCTTTGACCATAATTTCCGTAGTTTTGAAATTGTGACCCGTCTGGAAAAAAGGTATCCTCAATTTGACGGACTTAATTTGACGGAAGACGTTCTGGTGGGAATATTGAAGCATGAGACAGATTACGATCACCACGGCCCAACCGGCCGCTTTAAAGATAAAGGCCCGACTTTGGAAGCTAAGGTCGTGGATATCGCGGATTCTTTAGCGTATTTATCGCATGATATTGACGATGGAATAACGTCAGGATGTATAACGCCGGAAGATTTGAAAGAAAGTATTTTGTGGCAGGAGGCTTGCCGCAGTCTGCCAGTGACGGTGGGGCAGGACAATAAAGAAATGTTTAAATATCAAATCGTGCGGGCCTTGATTGACCGCCAGGTTAGCGATTTGTTGAACGCGTCAGAAAAAAAACTTATCCAATTAAATTTTCTTTCTTCGCAAGACATAAAAGACTATAATTTGAAATATATAGATAATCCGGTGATTAATTTTAGCGACGGGATAAAAACCCAGCGTGATTATTTACAGAAATTAGTTGAGGAAAAATTTTATTTTCATTATCGTATCTTAGGTATGACAGCGCAGGCCCAGCGGGTTATCCAGACATTGTTTGAAACGTATTTAAATAATCCTAAACAATTGCCGTATAGCATTTACCCGCGGGATAAAAAATTCGACAAAAAAGAGAAGCACGAAATCATTTGCAATTATATTGCCTCCATGACGGATAGAATGGCGTTAAATGAGTATAGAAAAATCTTCGAGCCATATCAAAAGATATAAACGGTTATTGTCAGCCGTGCATATGGTTTACCGACTGGTCAATTCGACCTACAATTTGCGTGAGCTGACGCTGCGGCTGACGCGTCTGTTATGCCAATTTATTGATTCTAGCTACGCGTCCGTGCATATCTTAAATCGCGAGAACAATAAAGTTGAGCTGATCGCTGTTTTTAACAATAAAATTAATATTCTTCTTACCAAGAAAAAAGAACTGCAGCAAATAACCGCTAAAGAAAAAAAGATTTCGAAAGGGTTTGTAGTTTTTGAAGAACATTTTATCGGTCTACCTCTGGTTGCCGACGACAATATTGGCGCTATTTTTGTTAAACGGGAAAAAAATAAACCGGCTTTTACCGAAGCGGACTGGGAAATGCTGAAGGTCGTGGCGGAGCAATCTGTAACCGCGATCCGTAATATTCAGCTCAGCGAGCAGCAGCAAAAAATTATTTTAAGCAGTGTGAAATTTATTGGACAGCTTTTGGAGCGGCATGGACATTCCTTTGCCACGCCGCATACCCCGGCGTATTTTAAGATCGTCGAGGCTTTGGCTAAAAAATTAAATGTCGGGCAGGAAGGGCTGGATGCCTTGTTTTACGCGAGTGTGCTGCGTGACGCGGGGGCGGTGGATGTCCCTTATGAAATTTTATCCAAACGCAGTCAATTGACGCCGCAGGAATTTAAAGTTATTCAGGAACAGCCAACGAAATGCGCGGAGCTGATTCGGCCCGTCGAATTTTTAAAACCGGTTTTGCCGATTATTCTTTACCGTCATGAAAAGTATGATGGTTCAGGTTATCCGTCGGGGTTAAAAAAAGAACAGATCCCGCTCGGAGCCAGTGTCATGGCGGTCGTGGACGCGTTTGAAGCGATGACGACGGAACGGCCATATAAAAAGTCTTTGTCCGTCGATTCAGCTATCGCGGAATTGAAAACTCATAGCGGCACGCAATTTAATCCGGATGTGGTCAACGCATTCATAGATTTAGCTCAACAAAAAAAAATAAAAAATTACTTGAGTTTTAGAGAGTAAAACAAATATAATGATCTCTGGGGGGAGAACATGGGATACGAATCGCAATTCGAATTGTTTCCAGATTCGGCGAAACAGGCTAGCCAATCTGTCGAAACTCGCTATCAATTAAAAAGCTTGACAGTAACCGCGGAAAACATTATTGTCTTATGCATTATTTTCGTGGTTACAGGTGTGATCTGTTTTTCGGTAGGAGTTGAACGCGGAAAGAACGTGGCGGTACAAGATTTTGTTTCCGGGTCTTCACCTAAGGAAACAGCTTTACCGGTGGTTCCAAAACCGATTTCCGCTAATGCTGAAAATTTAGAGCTTTTGGCTGCCAGTCGCGGCCCGGTTGATTCATCGCAGTCGAGAGTCAAGACGGATAAGCCGCAAGGGCCTATGCGGCTCGCGGAAGTGAACACGGAAAACGTTTATACGGTTCAGGTTGCTTCGTATCAACAGGGAGGAATGGCTCAAAAAGCCGCTTCCAACTTGAAAGGCGCGACCGGCCAAGAAACTTTTGTGATGAACAAGGGTAAGCACGTGATCGTGTGCGTTGGTAAGTTCGATGGAAAACAGGCGGCTTTGCAGTTTACTTCAAAATTAAAAAAGAAATACAAAGATTGTTTAGTAAGGAGAATTTAGAAAATGTCGTTACACCCCTCATTAAGAGTATCATTGGCAGGATCTGAGCAGCGTTCGGTTATGACCCGTATTGAACGCATCAAAGATATGATGAAAAAAGGTTCTTGGGTTGAAGGTCAGGATGTGACTGCTCTGCCTAAGACAAAAAGTATACGGGTAAAAGCTAGACGTAAAGCGGCTAAAGCTCCGGAAGAAGCAGACAAGAAAGACGAAAAGAAACCAGCGGCTAAAAAGTAGTTTTCTGATTTGTCTTCATGAGTATGTCTTTAAAAAAAATAGTTATATTTTCTTTTTGGTGCGTTTTCGCACTCACTTCACTCATGTCAAATGTGGTCTCTGCCGAAGAACAGTTTCCCTTCGTTGCAGAGGCCGTTTCTGACAATACCCATATTCGGGCCGGTCAAAGCTCAGATTTCGAATCCCTCTATCAAGCCAATCATAACACTCAGTTTGTCGTGGTCGGAAAATTATACTCTTGGTACAAGGTTGAATTGCCTGCGGATGCGGTTTCATTCATTGCGGTGAAGTATGTCCTACCTGGCGCGGATAATAAGGAAGGTCTGGTTCTGGGAGATAAGGTGAATGTCCGTGCCAAAGCGGATATTAATGGAACAGCGGTAGGGAAAGTCGTAAAAGGGGACACAATATCTATTATAGAAAAGAAGGATGAATGGTATAAAATTCGTTCGGTTCCTAATAGCTTTGGGTGGGTCAAAATAGATTCAGTAAAGTTTGTCAACCAGGATGTGGAAAGTTTTAAACAATCCGTACAATTAGCTTTAATAAAACCAACCCAAGAGGTTATCCCTGCGTTTTGTCCTATTCCTGCTAAATCTAATTCTGCTCCGGAGCAAATTAATAAATTGAGTTTTATAGGTATCCTTGAGCCGGTGAAAGACATATCGCTGGAAAATGTTAAATACCAGGTGACAGATAATGGCCAGGTTGCTTGTTATATTTTTGGGTTGAATGAATTACTGCCTAAATTCGCGAATTTTACAGTTAAGGTCGAAGGGACGGCAATGGAAAAATATACCGCTTCAGCTCCTGTCCTGGAATTAGATACCATCAAATTACAATTGTAATAAAAAAGTATGTGGTATGTGGTATGTCGTATGTGGTGAAAAAAGCGATTTGTGAAAAGTATTAATGGTGATTACTAGCAGGAAAAATTTTGGATGTTTATATTAAATAATATATTTTAGTAGATGTTTATTTTTTAGGTTTTTTTTTAATTTATTTTTTTATTGGTCATTTGCTTATCGGTTTTTGTTTTTGCTACATACGACATACCATATACCACATACGTTACCAGGATTACTTATGTTATTAGAACTTTTTTCCGTCATTATTATGTTTTTTTGTTCTATGGTTATTCACGAATATGCCCATGGGTGGGTGGCGTGTCGTTTGGGTGACCCTACGGCAAAAGAAGCAGGACGGTTGACTTTGAATCCATTGAAACATATTGATCCTCTTGGCACGATTATATTACCGGGAGTGTTAATGCTTTTAAATTATTTAGGTATGAATCTTTTTGTCTTTGGTTGGGCGAAGCCTGTACCTGTGAACTTTTTTCGCCTGAACAATCCTAGACGGGATATTATTTGGGTGGGGTTAGCTGGTCCGGTAGCTAATGTCATGTTCGCGGCTGGTTTATTAGCGATACGCAAGTTTTTTCCTATGGGAATGGCGCAGGATGGATTGGGTATTTTTGTGATTATTAATTTAGGGTTCGCGGCATTTAATATGGTTCCAATTCCACCTTTAGACGGTTCCCGCGTGGTTTTGGGTTTATTGCCTAAAGCCATAGCGCTTCAGTATGCACGGCTTGAACGTTATGGAATTATTATTATAATTATCTTGTTGTATCTGGGACTCATGAATCGCATTGTGTGGCCGTTTGTCGAATTATTAGCTAAAATTCTTAATGTGAATTTAACTTGAAATTTGTTTTAAATGGATTATAAATTATAATTGAAATTATAATTTATACGGTGTATACTTTGTTTAAGGAGGGAATAGTTATGTCGCAAGTGACAATATATTTACAAGATAATTTAATTTCTAAACTGAAAAAAAGAGCTCAACTAAAAAAAGAATCGTTATCAAAATATATTACCAGTATTTTAGAAAAAAAAGAAATTGACGAATGGCCGGAAAAATATTTATCTTTATGCGGGAGTATCAAAGAGGATAACTTTGTCCGGGCTCATCAAGGCTCTTATGAACAGGATGTTACAAGGAAAGAAATGTGATTTTTTTCCTGGATACAAATATTTGTATTGATTTTTTAAAAGGGCATAAAGATGTTATTGAACATTTAATAAAGTATTATCATCCGAGTCAAATAAAAATATCCACTATTGTCCGCGCGGAATTGATTCATGGAGCATTTAAGAGCCAAAATAGTCATAAAAATTTAGAAAAGGTTAATTCTTTTTTAGAGCCCTTTGAAGTTGTTTCTTTTGATATAAAAGCATCAAATATTTACGGCCAAATTAGAGCGGAATTAGAAAAAAGAGGAGAGATCATTGGGCCTATGGATTTATTAATTGCGGCTACAGTAATTAGCCATGAAGGTGTTTTGATAACTGAAAACAAAAAAGAATTTTTAAGGATTGAACAGTTAAAAATTTTTACGTCAATTTAGGATCATAGTGAAAACAATTCAAGTCAAAATAACGTCTAATCCCTACTTTATTATCGTCGGAAACGGTATATTAAAAGATATTGGCCAGCATATCAAAGCTTTAAAATGCGGTCAGGACGCGGTCATTATCACGAATTCCGCGATTAATAAATTATACGGCGGAATAGTATCTAAGAGTTTAAAAGCGCAGGGCATATCGTCGCATGTCATTGAAGTGGCGGACGGGGAAAAGAGCAAGCAATTTAAGGTTGCCATTGATGTCATTCAAAAGATCGCGCAGTTTGATGTGTATAAAAAACCATTTATTATCGCTTTAGGCGGGGGAGTGGTGGGGGATTTGTCCGGTTTTGTCGCGTCGATCTATAAGCGCGGCATTCCTTATATTCAAGTGCCAACGACCTTGCTCGCGCAAATTGATTCCGCGATTGGCGGAAAAACGGCGATAGACCTTCCAGTGGGGAAAAATTTGGTAGGCGCCTTTTATCAGCCGCGGATGGTTTATTCCGATGTGGCCGTTTTAAAATCTTTGGATCAGCGGCAAATTTTAAACGGTTTTAGCGAAGCTGTAAAATACGGTGTGATTTGTGATGTCAATTTGTTTTCATTTTTGGAAAAGCATTATTCCAAATTGCTTCAAGCTGATCTGAAATTGTTAGAGTTAGTGGTGGCAGAATGCAGTAAGATCAAAGCCGAGGTTGTTGCTCTAGATGAAAAAGAAACCATAGGCTTACGCACGATTCTTAATTTTGGCCATACAGTGGGGCATGCGGTCGAGGCCGCCAGTAAGTTTGGCCGTTACCAGCATGGAGAGGCAGTAGCGCTTGGTATGCGCGCGGCAGCCATGATTTCTCTAGAATTAAAATTAGTTCCTAAAAAAGATGTTGTCCGCTTAAATCAACTCTTAACTGATATGGGCCTTCCGGAAACTATTCAAAATGTCCAATTATCCGATATCATGAGTCTAATGCGGCGTGATAAAAAATTCATATCCGGCAAGAATCGCCTGGTTCTTATGCGTAAAATTGGTAAAGTAGAAGTGATTGAAGCCATCCCCAGTCATATCATTGAATCCGCTTTGCGACAGATTTAATCCTCCTTTTGAGCAGTAAAAATAAATATTTTAAATTTTTTGTGCTCTCATCGTCTAAGAAAACGTTTTCTTGATATTGGCGTTTAACCATTGTTTGAATGTTTTAATGTGGCTTACTTAGTTCAGGGGTTGAATTTTGGTAGAATGACAACAAGGAGGAATAAAATGAAGAAGGTATTAAAAATCGTTTTTTTAGTTTTAATTTTGGCAGGAGCGGTGAAATTAGGGTTAGCGGATATGGTGTTTAAATATCAACCGTATGACGCAGTGACCAAAGGAGACATTACCACAAATTCAACTTCAATGGCTGGGGAAGTTATCATAACTAATACTTCAGATAAAGATTTTTCCAATAAGATTCATTTATCAAAATTGGAAATTTATGCTGTAGGGCAAGAAGCTCCTTTGAAGAGTTTTAAAGTGGAAATGTTTCCTCGGGATGATTCGACTTTAACAGATCCCGGCGTTCCATCATTTGGATCAAGAGCTTATATTATATATCCTATGTCCATGCGTGTGTTAACAGAAGGAAAGTATTTAGTGCGGTTATATTTTGAGAATTATGATACGATCTTAAAGAAGTTTGCAATTGCGCAAATTATGGAAGTTAAGAGCCCGGATACTATTCAAGATGTTGCGAGGGGAATTGTTCAAGTTCAGTCAACAATGAAGACTGTTAGCACAAAAACAGATATTCAGACAGTTGGTCAGGCTATGGGAAAAGTCAATGACAATGTTAGCCAAATTTTAAGTAAAGTAAATAGTCTCGCGCCTTCATCGACGCTTGGCGGTAGATAACCTCAGATTAAAGTATAACAAAAGCGCTGGTCTTAACTGACCAGCGCTTTTTAAATAGTATTACTCGCCATAATGCGTCTTAGCGCGTTCAATGTAAACAATTTTTGCTTTTTCATCTATCGAATAAACCAGACGGTCTTTTATGTTGAGGCGAAATGAATAACTTCCAAAGAGATCACCGATTAATTTTTTTCCAGAATACGGATCTAGGGCGATCAGATTAATGAGGATTTCTTTGAGTTTTAATTTAAGCTTCGGAGTGAGTTTTTCAATGTCTTTTTTTGCTTGGTGAGTGATTTGGATACTGTACATGATAGCTAGTCTTTAAAAACATCATCCATTGAATAAACTTTGCCTTGTTTGATTTCTTTTTTCGCTTGCTGGACGCTTTTAAGAAGTCCCGGCTCTGATAACAATTCCAGGGTTTCCATTAAATCTTCATAATCATTTTCTGACAACAAAACCGCATTCCCGTCTTTAGATGTAATATGCACAGGATTATGCCCGTTTATGGATTTTTTTATCAATTCAAACCAATTATTTCGCGCGTAGGTCGCTGTAATTAAATTCATAATTATAACCTCCTTATGTACATAATATAGTACATAAGAGCTTTATTGTCAATGTGGGTCAGTATTTTTTAGTTTTTGGCTATATGCTACATGCCATATGCTATTTAATTATTTCGCCACTTTTAGCGTAAGCTCCACGCCGTCTTTCACTAATTTTACGGATTGCAGGTCTATGGATTGGATTGTGTAACCATCTATCTCTGCGCCGGTCTCGTACACTTCACCATTAATGAGCGCGACTTTTTTAGTGCCGGTTGACATGATGCCGCTAATCACAAAAGTCGGCGCTTGTGTCGGCGGAGCAGTATGCACGATAGGAGGCACCGAAGCTGTGGGTAATGCTGTGATTGCTTGAGTTGACACTTTTGATGCCGTAACCGGTGAAGGCGATTTTTGTGTTAAATTTTTTGATTTGTGATTGATCGCGACAGTGTTGTAGACCGTGATGCATAAAAGGACAAGACAGACACCCACCAAGATCTTGATCATGATTCCATGATTTTCATTGTTGGGCTCTATTGGCAACGGCGAAATAAATGATTGGTCATTTCCAACCGGATTCGGTTGTTCAGTTGGTTGGTTGGTTTGCGTGTTCTTTTGCATAACATTTTGGGTTTTTTTAAGCGCGTCATTAATGATGCTCATTTGATAAATACCTCCTCGGCACTGTTCTGTACCATATTTTCATCGATGACGGTTGATTCCGCGATAAAACCCGCCAATAAAGCCCGGTCGCACAAAATGTTGACCAGCCGTGGTGTGCCGTTGGATAACTGGTAAATTTGTTCAAGCGCTTTAGATGAAAAGGTAATTTTACAAGGGAGAGAGTGGGAGGCGATTTTTATGCGGTGATGAATATAGTCCGACATGTCAGCTTTTTCTAAAGGCGCTAAGTGATACCGTACAAAAATACGTTGATTGAGTTGGGTCAATTCCGGAAGATTTAGCATGTAATTGAGTTCCGGCTGTCCGACGAGAATTATTTGCAATAATTTTTCTTTTTCTGTTTCCAGATTGGAAAGCATGCGGATTTGTTCCAGCTGTCGCGGCTTTAAGTTTTGCGCTTCGTCAATGATTAGGACGACATTATGATTTTTATTCGTCTCTTCAATGAGAAAATCATTTAAGGCGTTCATCAGATCAAATTTATTTTTAAATTTACCGGTAATACCGAGATCTTTGAGGATTAGGTTTAAAAGCTGAAGGTCTGTGAAGCTGGGATTTAAAATCAGCGCGGTCTTGACGGTTTTATCTAGTTTATTGAGGAGTATCCGGCAAAGCGTAGTTTTTCCGGTTCCAATCTCACCAGAAATAACAATAATCCCTTTCCGGTTCATGATCCCGTACTTGAGGTGACTGAACGCTTCCTCATGTTTAGGACTGGAAAAATAAAATCCCGGATCAGCTGTGATACTGAAAGGATTTTCCTTAAGATGGTAAAAGGCTTTATACATTAAGTGAATTATAGCACAGATTAAAAATAAAGATTAAGCAAAAAAAGCAAAATTTTATTTTTGCTTTTTTCGGTGAATTTTACTAGGCAAAACCCGGGTTTATGTTATAATTCACACGAAAATCGGGAAGAGGTGAAAAGTGTTTGCACAGTATGAGAAACGACAAAGTAACCGTATTCGGTTTCATGAGCCAGTGCAATATCAACTGAAAAAGCCCGGGCATTTTGGCGGGTGTTTATCATGCGATTTAAGCGTGGGCGGATTGCAGATCAATTTTTCTCAATTTGTGCCGGTGGGGACTGAAATGTTGCTGACTGTTCCGCTGGGTCGGGAACAGATCGTGGAATGTGAAGGAAAAGTGGCGTGGGTGGAACAGCTCGCGGATGACCGTTTTCATGTGGGCGTCAAGTTTGTGCAGGATACATTTTCCTCGAAAGTATTAAAAAAATTTTTAGAATAACATAATTAGCAAGGAGTAGAATCAAAATGGCAGATGAAGTTGCAGTCGTTAAAAATTGTGCTGGTTGTAAAAAAATTATGAAAAAGCAGAAACGTTATTATCGTAACGGCAATTATTATTGCAACAAGAATTGTTTCAATAATAAACAAGCTGAAGAGTCAAAACCCTCAGCCGCGTAAGGAGCAGTCTTGTGAATGTTAATAAACCAAATACAGAACGTCGTCAGCATCAACGGATCAAGAATAATGTTCCTTTAAAGCTTTCGCATGATTTGGGGGATTCAGTCACTGAGACTTTCAATTTAAGCCGTTCCGGCGCTTATTGCCAGGTTCAAGGTTATATCGAGCCTATGACTAAGATGAAGATCCAATTATTATTGCCTCTTCAGAAAAATGGTAAAACCGTGAGTAAAAAAATGATTTGTCAGGGCGTGGTCGTGCGGGTGGAACCGTCAGACAAAAAAGATCATTTTAACGTGGCGGTCTTTTTTAATGAGATGTCGGATAAAAATTCCGAAGCCTTGGCTGATTATGTTAATCATGTTTTGAAAAAGAATGTCTGATCATTGAATGGCTCAATCTATTAAACTCATTCCGGTAGTCTATTCTGATGATGAGCTGATGATTTTTAATAAGCCTGCCCGTCTTTTGGTGATCGCCACTCCCAAGGGGGAAGATCATACTTTAACGAATATTGTGAATGAACAGTATTCAAAAGATCAGAGTAAACTGCATCCCTGCCATAGGCTGGACCGGGATACTTCCGGTCTGATTATTTATGCCAAGGGTAAAAAAAATCAGCAGAAGATGATGGATTTGTTTCATCAGCATAAAGTGAATAAAAAATATCTTGCGTTCGTTCAGGGATTGCTGAAAAATAAAACCGGGGAATTCAAAAGTAAAGTTGTGAATTTGGAGCAGCAGCATTTTGGTATTAACGACGGAAAAATGGCAGTCACGCAATATCAGGTTATTGCTCAGGAAAAAACTTTTGCCATTGTTTTAGTCAATATATTGACTGGACGGACAAATCAGATTAGAATTCATTTTAGCGATAAAGGGTATCCATTGCTTGGAGACCGTAAATATGGACGCGGCCGTGATTTTCAGTTGAGCTTTCGCAGAACCGCGCTGCACGCAATGTTTTTAGATTTCCCGCATCCGGTGACGGGTCAAGTTGTTTCCGTGAAAGCTGAGCTGCCCGAAGATATGAAAAGTTTCTTGCAAAAGCAGGGTGTGATCTTAGATAATATTTTGTTAAGTTAAGTTTTTTGTGACTTTATTGTTTTTATGCGTTTTGACTTTGTTACTCTGTTGCAGGGTTACTTTGTTACTCTGTCATTTTTTAATTCAGGAGGTTTCTGCATGTTGAAGAAGCTTTTAACCATAGGATGCGCAATATTATTGACGGGATGTTCAACGGCTTCAGTTCCGAAATATCTTCAGTCTAAAAATCCTTATGTTAAAAGATTCTACGGAAATTATGATCAGACTCTCGATGCTGTCCGTTCCGCGATGAAAGAAACTGGCTGGGCCATTGAAAAAGAAGTGCCGCCTACGATTTATGAATATAGTACCTCATCGGAATTTGGCGATAAACGTCAGCTTTTGATATTGAGCAATGTGAGAGCGACTCCATATTTTGTCGGCACCCGTTACAGCCGGATCAATGTGTATATCCGCGAAGGATCGGCTGATCAAACCGAGGTTGAACTGCGTTATCTGAAAGTCAATTCTTTCCCTTTCAAAGGTTTTTATCGCTACGGCCGTAAAGAATTTTCTCAGACGTTTTTTGATTCCATCGAGAAAACACTGGCCGGACGAAGGATCAATAACCTAGACATTAATCAAACTCTAAAGTAAAATTGAACGCTTTTAAATTAAAAAGTCCATTTAAACCAGTGACTGAACAATTGGATGCGGTTGAGCGATTGTATCAGGGCATGAAAAATGGTTCCAAAGCGCAAGTGCTTTTAGGTGTCACTGGTTCCGGGAAAACTTTTACTCTGGCGAATGTCATTGAACGCTTAAACCGTCCGACCTTAGTAATTTCCCACAATAAAACTTTAGCAGCCCAACTGTATTCTGAGTTTAAAGAATTTTTTCCTGAAAACGCGGTGGAATATTTCGTAAGCTATTACGATTATTATCAGCCTGAAGCGTATGTTCCCCAAACTGATTTGTATATTGAAAAAGACGCGGCTATTAATGACCGGCTCGACCGTCTGCGTTTATCATCAACCACCAGTCTCATGACCCGCCGGGATGTGATCGTGGTGGCCAGCGTTTCATGCATTTATAATTTAGGTTCACCGGAAGATTACACTCAATATCTGCTGCAGATGAAGGTGGGTCAGGAAATTGATCGGGATGAAATGGTTCGTCAATTAGTGGATATCCAATATGAACGTAATGACGTGGATTTTAGCCGCGGAAAAATCCGGGTGAGAGGGGACACTGTGGAAGTGTTTCCGGCTTATCGTCAGGATGCGTTACGGATCAGGTTTTTCGGCGATGAAATAGAACGGATTAGCCAAATCGACCCTTTAACCGGCGACGAACAAGTCCGCTTAGACCAAGCCGCGGTTTATCCGGCCAAACATTTTATTATTTCTCATCCCCGTCTGGAAATAGCTTGTCTGCAGATTGAGAATGAAATGAAAGAACAAGTTGCCTTGCTGCAGAAAGACGGAAAATTGGTGGAAGCTCAGCGATTAGAGTCCCGGACCAGATATGATTTAGAAATGATGAGGAGTATTGGGTATTGTAATGGCATTGAAAATTACTCACGGGTTTTGTCTGAGCGGCCCCCAGGCAGTCGTCCGTCTTGTTTGATTGATTATTTTCCTAAGGATTTTATTACCTTGATTGATGAATCTCATGTGACGGTCCCGCAATTAAATGGAATGTACGCGGGCGACAGGGCAAGGAAAGAAACTCTGGTTAGATACGGCTTTCGTTTACCGTCGTGTTTGGACAACCGGCCGCTTAAATTTACGGAATTTGAAAAAGTGGTGGATCAACGCATTTATGTGTCTGCCACGCCTAGCCCGTATGAGATTAAAGATGCCCAGGGCCAAGTCGTGGAACAGATTATCCGTCCGACCGGGATCGTTGACCCCATGATTGAAGTCCGCCCGACCACTGGCCAGATTGAGGATTTGTTAAAAGAAATTAACAGCCGCGCAGAGCGTAATGAACGCGTTTTAGTGACGACCTTAACCAAACGAATGTCTGAGGACTTAAGTGAATTTTTAGCGGATCGCGGCGTTAAAGTGAAATATCTGCATTCGGATATTCAAACCATAGACCGGACTAAAATTTTAAAAGATCTACGGTTGAAGAAATACGATTGTCTGGTGGGAGTGAATTTGTTAAGGGAAGGGCTTGATTTACCTGAGGTGTCTCTCGTCGCGATTTTGGATGCGGATAAGCAAGGTTTTTTACGTTCTGAAACCTCTTTGATTCAGACTTCAGGCCGCGCCGCGCGTAATGTGAACGGCATTGTCATCATGTACGCGGATACAGTCAGCCAGGCTATGGCCAAGACTATTTTTGAATGCCAGCGTCGAAGAAAAATTCAGCTGGCGTTTAACATGGAGCATCATATTACACCAACCACCATTATTAGAGCTTTGAGTGAAGGGATTGAAAGTTTGGCCGTTGAAGAGGGTGACGAAGTGCTACTTGACGCAGTAGGCCAAAGTGAGGCAGAATATAACCTTAGTTCTTATATCAGTGAACTTGAAGCAGACATGGAACAGGCCGCGCGAAATTTACATTTCGAAAAAGCCGCGCAAATAAGGGATAAGATTGAAGAAGTAAAAAAAAGTAACCGAGTAACAGAGTAACAGAGCAAAAGCGATTGCTGGAAAAAACGATAGGCGATATAAAATAATTTTTTTGAGGTTTTGTTTAGAGATTTTATATAATTTTTTTGTTTTTACTTTGTTACTCTGTCACTTGGTTACTTTGTTACTATTTAAACCTTTCAGGCAAGATCGGATAATAATATGTTACTAGGGATTGATATTGGAAATACCTCGATTTCATTCGGGGTAATGAGAAAAGGAAAGGTGGTTGACAATTTCTCCATCCTTTCCAAACAAACCAAAACTGCTTTGGCTTCATCATTGGACAAGGTTTTATCCCGGATCCATAAACAATATCCCTTGATTACCCAATGTTTGATGTGCAGTGTTGTGCCCAAAATTAATTCCATTGTTATCCGCTATGTTCAAGGAATTGTGGATATTAATGTGGAACGAATTGGGAAAGATATTATCGTGCCTATTGCCAATCATTATCATGAGCCTTCACAAGTTGGGCAAGACCGTTTGCTGGTAGCTTATGCCGCGAAATGTTTATATGGGACCCCTACTGTGGTCATTGATTTAGGTACAGCCATAACTTTTGATGTGGTTTCGAAAAAAGGAACTTACGAGGGAGGAATGATTGTGCCCGGTATCCGCTTGTCAGCCGAATCGCTTTTTAAAGGAACAGCTTTACTTCCGCAATTAAAAGAATTTACCAAGCCTAAACATTTGATTGGCAAAAACACTAAAGACAGTATTTTGAGTGGTTTGTTCAACGGTTATTCCGCCATGTGCGACGGGTTAATAAAACAATTTCAGGAAATATTGGGACCCAAAACCAAGGTTATCCTTACCGGCGGTTACGCGCCATTAATCCGCAAAGGTTTGCCTCCGTATTGTGTGTATGATCAGGATTTGGTGTTTAGGGGCATGAGTATGCTAGTCTTCGGTATGAAATGTTTTAGTTGACAAATTCATTTTTTTTGGTAAATTAGCACTCTGGCGAAAGTAGTGCTAATAACGTATTTTTATACATTTTTCGTTTAATTCCATAAATCAAGGAGGAGGAGCATGAACATTCAACCATTAGGAGACAGGATCCTGGTCAAAGTACTAGCAGCAATGGAAACGACCAAGGGCGGTATTGTGTTGCCTGACACAGCCAAAGAAAAACCACAAGAGGGTGAAATCGTGGCAGTTGGTAAAGGCCGCAAAGATGACAAAGGCAATGTGATCGCGTTGGAAGTCAAAGTGGGCGATAAGGTTTTGTATGGCAAATATAGCGGTACTGAACTGACCACCAAAGAAGGCGAAGAATATTTAATTATGCGCGAAGAAGATGTTTTCGCAATAGTCAAAAAATAATAAATAGGGGAACATGATGTTTTATTGTTGATGGTTGATAGTTTTTGGTTTTTGGAAAAAACGGATGATTTCAACAGCAAAATCAACAACCAACAACCAAAAACCGACACTTTAAATTTCGTGTCCCCCGACAAATAAAAATACGGAGGATATAAAATGGCTAAACAATTAATTTATGATGATGAAGCAAGACGCGCGATATTGCGCGGCGTGGAACAATTGGCCCGCGCTGTCAAAGTGACATTAGGACCAAAAGGCCGTAATGTGGCGATTGACAAAAAATTCGGCTCACCGACTGTCACCAAAGACGGTGTGACTGTAGCCAAAGAAGTTGAGTTAGATGACCCATTCGAAAATATGGGCGCGCAAATGGTCAAAGAAGTCGCTGAAAAAACTTCTGATATCGCTGGCGATGGTACTACCACAGCCACCATTTTGGCTGAAGCGATTTATAAGGAAGGTTTGAAAAACGTAACAGCCGGCGCTAATCCAATGGCTTTAAAACGCGGTATTGATAAAGCCGTGATTAAAGTGATTGAAAAAATTGGTAAATTAGCCAAGAAAATTGATGCCCGCAACACTAAAGAAGTTGAACAAGTGGCATGCATCGCGGCTAACGGTGATGCTGAGATCGGTAAAAAAATTGCTGAAGCTTTCGACAAAGTAGGCAAAGATGCTCCAATTACGGTCGAAGAATCTAAAACCATCCATACTGAATTAAAAGTGGTTGAAGGGATGCAATTCGATCAAGGATATCTTTCTCCGTATTTTTCAACAGATATGGAAAAGATGACTTGCTCAATGGAAGATCCTTTCATTTTGATCTACGAAAAAAAGATCTCCAATATTAAAGACATGCTTCCGCTTTTGGAAAAAGTCGCTAAAGCTGGCCGTTCTTTAGTCATTATCGCTGAAGATGTGGAAGGTGAAGCATTAGCTACTTTAGTTGTGAACAATATGCGCAAAACCTTATCTTGCGTAGCTGTTAAAGCTCCGGGTTATGGCGATCGTCGTAAGGCGATGTTGGAAGATATCGCTGTTTTGACCGGCGGCAAAGCTATTACGGAAGAATTAGGTATCAAGTTAGAAAATGTGAATGAAACTTATTTAGGAAGCGCAAAAAAAGTGCAGGTTGATAAAGATAATACCACCATCGTAGAAGGTCACGGCGATCAAACCGCGATCAAAGGCCGTATTAAACAAATCACCGCGCAGATTGACGCGACTGATTCTTCTTATGATAAAGAAAAATTAGTAGAGCGCAAAGCTAAATTAGCCGGTGGCGTGGCCATTATCAGTATCGGTGCTGCGACTGAAACCGAAATGAAAGAAAAGAAAGCCCGCGTAGAAGACGCGTTACATGCAACCCGCGCGGCCTTAGAAGAAGGTATTGTTCCTGGAGGCGGAGTGGCATTACTGCGCACCTTAGGTGTATTCGATACTTTGAAATTAGATGGCGACGAGAAAACCGGCGCGGAAATTGTTAAACGCGCGATAGAAGAACCGATCCGCCAATTAGCCAAGAATGCTGGTGTCGAAGGTTCTGTGATTGTCGACAAATTAAAGAATGAAAAAGATAACATTGGTTATGACATGAACAAAGATGTTTACGGCGACATGATCGAATCCGGTATTATCGATCCGGCCAAGGTGACCCGTACTGCGTTACAAAACGCCGCATCTATCGCGTCATTATTGTTAACCACTGAAGCCTTAATTACTGACCTTCCTGAAAAAGATAAGGGCGGAATGCCGGGTGGAATGCCTCCGGGTATGGGCGGCATGGGTGGCATGGGCGGAATGATGTAAAAAAAATGGTGTCTGCTCTCGACTAAAAAACATAAGACAGCGCTTTGCGCTGTCTTATGTTTTTTAAACAAGTGTTTAAAGTCGAGATCTGACACCATTTTTTTGGAAGATAGACAAGCAACAAAAAACAAAATAACATCAACAATCGCTTCTAATCTATCTTCTCCCGTCTATTCTCTATCATCTGACAATTTAGCCATTCCTCCAGATCTATTAAGCAAGGTCTGGATCGTTCCAGCCCACGCGAAAGTGTATGAAAACGGCTCAACTGCGTATGTGGTAGAGGCTAAATTGAAGGTCATGCTGGAAGATGAATATTTTAAAGAAAATAGAAAAGAGAAAATAGACGATAGACAAGCCACAAAAAACAAAACAACATCATCAGCCGCTTCTAATCTATCTTCTCCCATCTATCGTCTATCATCTTTTACAAAACAAATTATCATTCCTGCCATAGAAAAAGAAGTCAATGAAGGCGCGCATTTTGCCCAGCTTCGGCAAATTTATAGCGCTATGGTTTTGGCTACCTGGTATAAACAAAGAATGAAAGAGTCTCTGCTCGGCCAAATCTTTGTTAATAAAAATAAAACCAAAGGGTTTGATACGAGCGACAAACAGATCACCCGAAAAATTTATGACCAGTATTTAGAATCTTTTAAAAAAGGTGTGGCGAATTATATTAAAGAAGAATATGACCCTCTTAAACAGGAAATGGTCAGCCGCAAATATTTTACCGGTGGAGAGGATTATGCTCAGTTGAATGAGACAACAGCAATTGTTCCTATAAGTCAAATCTCGGATCAGGATAAAGCGGTTTTAAGTCAAACGAATAACAGTTTGGTCGTAGTTTCTTTGCATGAACTGAATGTTAGTCTGAAAGGGGCGAATCAAGTTGTCAGAGAACAAGTTATTCATCCGGAAATGGTAGAAGAACTTTGGCGGCGAATTCAAGAAATTGATAGACGCTTATCTATTTCCAGAGCGGCTATGAATGGTGAAAAAGTAGCAATAACAAATATTTTTGAAGAATTATTGCGTATTATAAATTTTGATAAGAAAAATTTAACTACAGGAAAAGATCAAAAAAATCAATTAACATTGCTAAAACGCGCTAAAATTGCGGCATTTTACGTAATTTTGAATGCCGGCTCAGATAAGATTCACCGTGTTGAAATCCGCACATTCATAAAATCCTTGACTCTGGACCATCGGTGTTTTAAAGTTTCAAAAGTGTTATACATGGCGTATCCTTTCTGTTCTGGGCTGACATGGGTCAACCCTGGTTGATATATCCAAACAGAAAGATACGCCTTTTTAAAAATCTTGCAACTGGATCCCCGATTAAAGCGTTCGGGGATGACAAAGATCGAATTTACACACTTTATGGTATATCACCTTAAAAAATCAAAAGTTGACAATTGAAGGCAAAACTAATATAGTATATCTTTCCAAATAATATATATTTAGCCCTTAAAAGAGATAATAATCGCATAAACATGGTGTCTGATCTCGATCTGACACCTTTTTTAAAATGGAGGATTTACATGGGTGAATGGATCGGGATAGACCGGCGGGCTCGTAGATGTTACGGTTTTGATGAAATTTCGCTTGTGCCGGGCATGCAAACTATAAATCCCAATGAAGTGGATGTGACTCTTAAAATTGGTAATATGAAATTTGGCATCCCCATTATGGCTGCGGCCATGGATGGTGTGGTTGATGTGAACTTTTTGATTGCTATGGGTAAGTTAGGCGGTATTGCGGTGTTGAACTTAGACGGTGTTCAGACCCGCTATGAAGATCCCAGCCAGATTTTAAATGAAATCGCAGAAGCTTCGACTGAAAAAGCTACGGAACTTCTTCAAAAATTATATCAGCCCGCTATAAAAGAATCTTTGATTTCAAAACGGATTGAGCAGATTAAAGCGGCGAATGTACCGGCTTTTATCAGCTGTATTCCTCAGCACGCGGAACGTTTTGGTAAAATATCTCAAGAAGCCGGGGCAGACTGCTTTGTGGTTCAATCCCAGGTATCTTCAGCCAAACATATTTCCACGGAATATAAAGTGTGTGATTACGGTGAGTTATGTTCGGGATTAAAAATTCCGGTTATGATTGGTAATGCTGTTACATACAAAATGACGTTATCTCTTTTGGAATTAGGCGCCAGCGGGGTTTTGATTGGTGTTGGTCCTGGAGCGGCATGTACGACCCGCGGGGTGTTGGGAATTGGTGTACCGCAGATTACAGCTACGATAGACGCGTCAGCAGCCCGCGATCATTATTATAAGAGGACCGGACGCTATGTTCCGATTATCACAGATGGCGGCATGCGTATAGGAGGAGAAATTTGTAAAGCTTTTGCTTCAGGTGCTGACGGGGTCATGGTCGGGTCGGCTTTTGCTAAAGCGAAAGAAGCTCCGGGCCATGGTAATCATTGGGGTATGGCTACGTCTCACGCGAATTTACCACGCGGTACACGGGTCAGGGTGGGAACGACCGGAACTTTAGAGCAAATTCTTTTGGGACCAGCGAATGTGGATGATGGTTCACAAAATTTGGTCGGTGCTTTAAAAACGTCCATGGGATCTTTGGGTGCTAAAAATTTGAAAGAAATGCATGATGTGGAGATGATTATTGCTCCATCGATTCAGACCGAAGGAAAAGTGTTTCAGGTAGGCCAGCGGGTGGGGATGGGGAAATAGTGAAACAGTATGTGGTATGTGGCATGTAGTATGTAGTATGTAGTATGTAGTATGTAGGGAAAAGCGATTGGTGTGAAATGCTATGGAGAACTCAGCTCTTCCTGTATAAAAATTTTTTTTATATTTTTTAATTTTTTTACTACATACGACATACTACGAACTACATACTATCAAAACTATTAAATGAGGCATGCATCTATGGTAAAAAAACAAGTGAAAAAAGAACAAAAAAAACAGGCAGTCGCAGCGAAAAAGCAAGTGATGAAACCCGCACAAGTCATGAAACCGGCTAAACGTAAAGGCCTTTTTAGATCTGGCCATCATGCTGGACTTGGATCTAAGGTCAAGGTCAAAGGTTTTGGACTTTCTGTCCGGGTTAAAAAACAGAAAAGCAAAGATCTGATCATTGTGCTTGATTTTGGTTCTCAATATACTCAGCTGATTGCCCGGCGTATCCGCGAAGCTAAAGTATACAGCAAGATTGTTCCTTACACTATTACGGTAGATGAAATAAAAGAGATGCAGCCGAAAGGGATTATTTTGTCCGGCGGGCCGATGAGCGTTTATGATCAAGGCGCGCCTATTCCTCAAAAAGGGTTATTCGAATTAGGCATTCCGGTTTTGGGTATTTGTTACGGGATGCAGGTGATTAGTCATATATTCGGTGGAAAAGTTCAGGGAAGTAAAGAACGCGAATTTGGACGCGCGGAGTTATTTGTGGATAGTAATTTAGATTTGTTCGCGAATCTACCGACGAACATGACCTGCTGGATGAGTCACAGCGATGAAATCAAGGTTATGCCAAAAGGTTTCATGAAGATTGCCCATACTCTGAACGCGGAAGTCGCGGCGATTGCTAACCGGAGTAAGAAAATATATGGGGTACAGTTTCATCCGGAAGTTATTCACACGCAGCGCGGCGCTCAGATATTGAGCAACTTCGCGAATAGTATTTGTGGATGTTTACCTCGTTGGACCATGGATAAATTTATTGATAATGCTATCCGTTTGATTAAAGAACAGGTTAAAGATGGCAAAGTGGTGTTGGGTTTAAGCGGCGGAGTTGATTCATCCGTGGCTGCGATTTTACTTCATAAAGCCATAGGGAACCGTTTGTATTGCATTTTTGTTGATAACGGTCTTTTGCGTAAAGATGAAGCGTCTAAAGTTCAAAAAACTTTTAAGACTAACTTTAACATGAACATGAGCACAGTGAACGCTGAAACCAATTTCTTGAAGCGGTTGAAAGGCGTGACTGATCCGGAAGAAAAACGTAAAATTATTGGCGATGAATTTATCAATGTGTTCACGGAAAAAGCCAATAAGATTAAGAATGTAAAATTTTTAGCTCAAGGCACATTATATCCTGACGTGATCGAATCCATATCACCCAAAGGCGGGCCTTCAGCTGTGATCAAGTCGCATCACAATGTGGGCGGGCTTCCTAAGTCTTTGAAAATGGAATTGATTGAGCCTTTTAGAGAATTGTTTAAAGATGAAGTGCGAATTATCGGCAAACATTTGGCTATGCCGGATACAGTGTTGAACCGTCAGCCATTCCCAGGACCTGGATTAGGAATACGTATTTTGGGCGAGGTTACGCGCGAACGTTTGGAGATTTTGCGCGAAGCCGATGAACGGGTGGTGGAAGAGATTAAAAAAGCTGGTTTATATAATCAAGTATGGCAGTCATTCGCGGTATTGCTTCCGGTCAAGACTGTTGGAGTCATGGGTGACCAGCGTACATATGAAAATGTCATCGCGATCCGCTGCGTGACTAGTATTGACGGCATGACAGCTGACTGGGCGCAAATTCCTTATGAAGTGTTAGGAAAAATATCCAATCGCATTATCAATGAAGTCAAAGGCGTGAATCGTGTCGTATATGACATTAGCTCGAAACCGCCGGCAACGATTGAGTGGGAATAGGAAAAAGTAACCGAGTAACCGAGTAACAGAGTGACAAAGAAAAAACGATTAATGCTAAAAACGTCTATGGGAAAAAGGTTACAAGATATAGGCAAAAAAATATATTTGGATGATAGAAAACAAGCAATAGGAAAAATTGTATTTAATTTGTTAATTTTGTGATTTTGGTTTAAATTTTATATAAGATTATTAATTATTTATATTATTGTTTTTATCGGTTGTTTTGGGTTTTTATGGTTGCTATAATTTTTAAATTTTATTTTAGGTTTGTAAGGCTATTTTTTTAATTTTTGGGTTATTGATAACCTTTCACTTTGTTGCTTTTTGAGGGGATTTTTGTAATTTTTTAAAGCTTTATTTTTTTTTGTTTTTTTAAAGTTTTATTATAAATTTTGCTCTGTTACTCGGTTACTCGGTTACTTTGTTACTCTTTTACGAGCTGCCCATTTTAATATGTCCAATTTCGTCCATCTTCATGTCCACACCCAATATAGTCTTCTCGACGGTGCTTGTCGGGTAGATGACATTATGCGTAAAGCTGTTGAATATCAGATGCCAGCTGTGGCCATGACGGATCATGGCAACATGTTCGGCGCTCTGGATTTTTATTTAGCGGCTAAGAAGAAAAATATTAAGCCTATCTTGGGCTGCGAAGGATATGTCGTAAAAAAAGGCAGCCGGTTTGACCGCTCCAATGAACAACGGGGGAATTTGTCGCATCTCGTCCTGTTCGCCAAAAATAATCAAGGGTATCACAATCTCATTAAATTAGTTTCGCATGGTTATCTGGACGGATTTTATTATCATCCGCGCATGGATAAAGAATTGCTGGCTCAGCATTCAGAAGGATTGATCGCCTCATCCGCGTGTTTAAAAGGGGAAATCGCGCAATGCATCAGAGACGGCAATTTTAATTCCGCGTTAAAAATCGCGGATGAAATGCAATCATTATTCGGACGGGGAAATTTTTATCTTGAACTCATGGACCATGGGATTTCCGAACAAATGGTGGTGAACCGGGAAATTTTAAAAATCGCCAAAACTTTGGATATACCGGTGATCGCGACCAATGATGTGCATTATATTGAGCAGAGTCAATCCCGCGCGCATGACGCGCTGTTATGTATCCAAACGCAAACCACTCTCGATGATCCCAAGCGGATGCGCATGTCGTCCGACCAGTTTTATTTCAAAAGTCCGGATGAAATGTTTTATCTTTTTAAGGAAGTTCCAGAGGCATTGTCGAATACGTTAAAGATCGCGGAGCAATGCGCGGTTGATTTTAAATTTGGTGAATATCATCTGCCTGTTTTTACCCCGCCTGAAGGCAAGACTCAATCTCAATATATCCGGGAATTATGTGAACAAGGGATGGTTCGCCGTTATCCTAACGCGACACCGGAATTGAAAGAGCGTTTAGATTATGAATTACGGGTTATTGAAAAAATGGGATTCATTCCATATTTTTTAATTGTCTGGGATTTTATCGCGTATGCCAAGAGTCAGGGAATTCCGGTTGGTCCAGGCCGCGGTTCTGCCGCCGGAAGTATTATCAGTTATCTGCTGGGCATTACAGATTTGGATCCGATTAAATACGGTCTTATCTTTGAACGGTTTATGAATCCTGACCGGAAAGGGATGCCGGATATTGATATCGATTTTTGCTTCGAACGCAGGCAGGAAGTTATTGACTATGTGAACCGCAAGTATGGCAGGGAAAATGTTGCCCAAATTATCACGTTCGGAACTATGAAAGCGAAAGCTGTGATTCGTGACGTGGGACGGGCTTTTGGCGTCCCTTACTCGGATGTGGACCGGATCGCGAAATTAGTGCCGAACGAATTAGGGATCACGCTTGATCAGGCTTTGGAAAAAGAACCGAAATTAAAAGAGCTTTGTGAGACGGACCGGGCTGCCGCGGATATTATGGAGATTGCTAAAGTGCTGGAAGGATTGAACCGTCACGCCGGAATGCACGCGGCAGGAGTCGTGATCGCGGATAAACCATTGATGGAATATGTGCCGTTGTATAAAACGGCTGATGACCAGATTACGACAGGGTTTGAAAAAGATTTTGTGGAGAAGATCGGCCTCTTAAAAATGGATTTTCTGGGGCTAAAGACTCTGACGCTTATTCATGACGCTTTGCGGATTATCAAAGAACGGAAAAAACTGGATATCAATATTCTTAATATTCCGCTGGATGACAAGAAAACTTTTCAGCTATTGTGTGCGGGAAACGCGTTTGGAGTGTTTCAGTTGGAAAGCGCGGGTATGCGTGATTTGTTGCGCAAATCTCAACCGGATCAGTTCGAGGATATCATCGCTATTGAAGCGCTTTACCGTCCTGGTCCTATGGGCAGCGGCATGCTGGATGACTTTGTGAAACGTAAACGCGGGGAAATGTCTTTTCAATATGATCACCCCAAGATGGAGCCGATCCTGAAAGACACTTACGGCATCATGGTCTATCAAGAACAGGTTATGAAAATTCCAGTCGCGCTGGCCAATTTTACCATGACTCAGGCAGACCATTTACGCCGGGCTATGAGCAAAAAAGACCAGGGTGTTATGCAGGACATGCGTAAATCTTTTGTTGAGGGATGCCAGACCCACAGTCAGATTCCGCCGGAAAAAGCGGAACGTTTATTTGATCTGATTGACCATTTTTCCGGATATGGTTTTAACCGAAGCCATTCCGCGACTTATGCTTTGATCTCTTATCAGACGGCTTATTTGAAGGCCAATTATCCGGTTGAATTTATGTGTGCTTTGCTTAACAGCGAAATTGCGAACACGGATAAAATCGTGGAATACGTCAAAGAAACTGACGCTATGGGAATTGAAGTCCTGCCTCCGGATGTTAATGAGAGTCAGAAACGGTTTAGTGTGATCAATGAAAAAGCCATCCGTTTTGGATTGTTAGCCATAAAAAATGTCGGAGGGACAGCTATTGACTCTTTGATTGAAAACCGGGGCAGCGGGTACAAGACACTTTTTCAATTATGTGAAAAGGCTGATTTGCGTTTAGTCAACAGGAAGGTATTGGAAAGTCTCATTAAAGCCGGGGCTTTGGATTGTTTAAAAATATTCCGTTCCCAGCTTATGGCTGTGTTGGATCGTCATTTGGAACTGGCGGGAAAGAATCAGAAAGAAAAATCCAGCGGCCAGGTTTCGTTTTTTGATATTTTGGGAAGTGATAACAGTTTTAATAATGATGTGGGAAAAATTCCTGATATCCGTGAATGGGACAAGAATCAAATGCTGGCTTTTGAAAAAGAAATTTTGGGCTTTTACGTGAGCGGACATCCTTTGATGCAGTATCAGGTTGAAATACAAGAGTTTACGGGAATGAACACCAAGAAATTAAAGGTGGCTTCAGATGGAGAAAATGTCCGGTTGGTCGGCATGATTATAGGTGTTAAATTGACAGTGACGAAACGCACGCAGGAGAGAATGGCGATCCTCAAAGTCGAGGATATGGAAGGCGAGACTGAAGTGGTCTTGTTTCCATCAACGTATGAAAAAATCGGCGACCAGATTCTAGACGGAGAAGTGGTTTTTATTACCGGAAAGATCAATATCCGCGATGGTTCAGCCAATATTATTGCCGATGACATCAAACATATACATGACATTTATTCGTCGATCAAGGCCATTAATGTAGATCTGGCTTTTTCCGGAAGGTCCGTATTTGAAAATTTGAAAGACCGTTTGAGCCATTATCCTGGAAGTGTCCCTGTGTATCTTAAAGTAAAAACCAAAGATAACCGAGCTGTTCAGATTTTAGTAGAAAAAAATCTATACGTTTCCCCGAATGAAAAATTAATGACAGAACTGAAAACGCTGGTAGGCAAAGAGAATGTGACCTTGACGTTTTAAAATCGCTTGACACTATAAGATGTTGTTGCTACTATACTTACCGCATTGCAAGGAGAAAATAAAATGACGAAAAAAGATATAGTTTTGAAGATTACCGACATGACTGGCATCAAACAAGTTGATGTTAAAAAAATTGTTCAAAAGACATTTGATGTTATCATTGAGAGTTTAATGCGGAATGAAAAGGTTGAGTTGCGTAATTTTGGGGTTTTTAAGATCAAAGAACGCCGTGCCCGTTTTGGCCGGAATCCGCGGACAGGGGACAGTGTTCCGGTTCCTCCCCGTAAAGTAGTAGTTTTTAAGCCCGGCCTTGAAATGAAACAAAAAATAAAATAATTAAAAATTTAGTTTTTATTAAAAATAAATTCTAAAAAAGCGGAGTTGATACTCCGCTTTTGAATTTAAACAACCACAAATTTACAAAATTTCAATCCAAAAACCAACAACCAAAAACCATTAACCAATCAAAATTTATCTTATGAGTGAAATTTTTTCAGTTCCCAGAGGCACCGCCGATATCCTTCCTGCGGAGATTGGTTTGTGGAATAAAGTCAATTGCCAGGCGCGGTCTGTGCTTAACGCGTATAATTACAAAGAAATCCGTACTCCTATTTTTGAAGAGACCGGCCTTTTTGCCCGTTCTATGGGGCAGACCAGTGATGTGGTGCAGAAACAAATGTTGAACTTGGCGAGTCAGGCCAAAGATGAACAGGGACAAATTCAATTATCCGGTTTATCATTACGGCCTGAAGGCACGGCTGCAGTCGTACGTTCCTATATCGAAAACCGTTTGGATAAAAAAGAAAGCTTAACCAAACTTTTTTATGTGGGGCCCATGTTTCGCGGCGAGCGTCCACAAAAAGGGCGTTTGCGTCAATTTCATCAAATCGGGGTGGAAGCGATTGGACCTCAATCCGGTTCGCCTTATTTAGACGCTGAAGTCATATCTTTGAGCATCAATATCTTAAAAAGTTTAGGTTTGTCCCAGCCAAAATTAAAAATCAATACATTAGGTAGCGCGGAAGATAAAGACAATTTCGCGAAAATTTTAAAAGAAAGAATTCAGCCGTCCGTCATAGAATTATGCCCGGATTGTCAAAACCGTTTCGAGCGCAATGTGTTCCGCATTTTGGATTGTAAGAATGAAGCCTGTAAAGCCGTGGTGCGTAAAGTTCAGATTGACCGATCTTATTTATCTGAAGCGAGTTTGAAATATTACGAGACAGTGAAAAATCTTTTAACGGATTTGGGCGTGGTTTATGAGGAAAGTTTGAATTTGGTGCGGGGATTAGATTATTATACTCATACGGTTTTTGAGATTTCAGATTCGTCATTAGGCAGTCAGGATGCTTTGGGCGCGGGCGGCCGTTATAATACTTTAGTCAGTCAGCTGGGCGGGCCTGAAGTGGAAGCTGTGGGTTTTGCTCTGGGTATGGAACGGATTATGCTTGCTTTAGCTCAACTGCCGGGAGTTGCGTTAATTGAAGAGGACAGGGTTGATTTTTATTTTGTCGCTTTTGATGAAAAAACCTTTAAAATAGCGTTTGATCTTATGGCTTTAGCCCGCAGTCAGGGATTTGTGTGCGATATGGATTTTCGTTCAGGTTCCATGAAAGCTCAAATGCGTCAGGCCGATAAAGCCAAAGCGCGCTTTGTCATGATTATCGGCGAGGATGAAGTGAACAAGCAAGCTGTATCCGTAAAAAACATGGATGAACATTCGCAATTCGAATTAGCCTTTGAAGCAGTAAAAAATTTAAGAGGAACCGAATTTTTTAGTGGTAAGTGAGTGAACGTCGCTGTTGTAGGGGCGATCTCCTGATCGCCCGAACCATAAAAGAATAAATTTTAATACGATAATATTTTTTGATAAAGAAAATAAAATCTGTATAATATTACCTTAATCTGTTTGTTTTTGTTAAATGCGTGAAGTATAAAATTTTTTGAAAGGATTTTAAATAAATGTTGCGTACACATACTTGCGGAGAGCTCCGCAAAGAGCAGGCTAATCAGGAAGTGACGTTGTGCGGTTGGGTTGCGGCACGCCGTGATCACGGGAAATTGATTTTTATTGATATCCGCGACCGTTACGGGATTACTCAGGTGGTGTTTGTGCCGTCGGTCAGTAAAGAGGCGCATGCTACGGCTGAGAAATTGGGGCCGGAATTTGTGGTCAAAATCACGGGAAAAGTTTCAGCGCGCCCTGCCAAAATGGTTAACGCGGATGTCCCGACCGGCGAGATTGAACTTTGCGCGGAAAAATTGACAATATTAAATGCCAGCGAAGTGCCGGTGTTTGAAATAGAAGATGAAGTTAATGTGGCGGAAGAATTGCGGTTAAAATACCGTTATTTAGATCTCCGTCGTAAAAAAGTATTTAATGTGCTGCAGGTGCGGCATAAAATGTGTTCCATTATCAGGGAATGTTTAAATAAACAGCAGTTTATTGAAGTGGAAACTCCGGTGTTAACGAAATCTACTCCTGAAGGCGCGCGCGATTTTCTGGTGCCTTGCCGTTTGAATCCTGGAACATTTTACGCTTTGCCACAATCGCCGCAATTATTCAAACAAATTTTAATGGTTTCAGGTTTTGACCGTTATTATCAGATTGTTAAATGTTTCCGCGACGAAGATTTACGGGCTGACCGCCAGCCGGAATTCACCCAGCTGGATATGGAAATGTCTTTTGTCGACGAAGAAGATATATTCGCATTGACGGAAGGGTTATACAAAGAAATATTCAAACAGATCAAGGGTGTTGATCTTCCGACGCCGTTCCCGCGCATGACTCACCATGAGGCTATGGAAAAATATCAGAGCGATAAACCGGATATCCGCCAGCCGGGGCAGGAATATGCCTTTTTATGGGTTACGGATTTTCCGATGTTTAAATATAATGCCGAAGAAAAGCGCTGGGAAAGCGAGCATCATCCGTTCACGTCGTGCAATGACGCGGATATGGAATTATTAAACAAGGGCGAATATGCCAAGGCTACGTCTAGAGCGTATGATCTGGTGTTAAACGGAATGGAGATCGGCAGCGGTTCGATCCGTATTCATAACCGGGACATGCAGAAGAAAATTTTTGAAATTATTGGCATTGACGAGAAACAGGCATTGGATCGTTTTGGTTTCTTGTTAAAAGCTTTCGAATATGGCGCGCCGCCTCACGCGGGTGTGGCCTATGGTATTGATCGCCTGGTGTCGGTATTGACCGGTTGTGAATCGATCCGGGATACGATCGCGTTCCCGAAAACACAAAAAGGCAGTTGTCCTATTTCTGATGCTCCTTCGACGGTGGATCAGAAACAGTTACAGGAATTGGGCATAATGACTATTAAAAAAGGAGATAAAAATGCGTAACTTATTCGTGAAATTTGCAGGAGTTGCGTTCTGCACATTAATGTTAAGCGCTTGTTCAACAACTAAAGGCGTCGAGGTCAAGGCTTTTATTGATGACCGTCAACGCGTAGACCAGGATTTGACTCAGGGAAATGCCGGATATATGGCTGGTACTCCGTCTGCTGCGGAATTGAATAAAGATCGTGAGAAAACCCGTAAAGTTTTTGTCATGGAAGTTACCAAACCGGCAAAAGGCGTTGACCAGAAATTTTACGAATATAATTATCAAACCGCAAAAGGCCAGGTAGCAAGCGAGTCGCAACCAAGTGAAGCTTCACAGCCGGTAGTAGAACACAAAACTGCGGTCGAAGAAGAAGCTCCTAAATTAAATATTCCTAATTTTGATGATCAGGCTCCGGCGGTAAAAGCACATAAAACGGAAACTGAAGCTGTTGCTCAGCCGTCAGGTGATGGGACTTATACGGCATATACCGTTGAAAAAGATGATACCTTGCAGAAGATTGCTGTGAAGTTTTATAAGTCGAGTAAAAAATGGTACAAGATTTATCAATTCAACAAAGATGTCATTAAAAATCCTGATCATGTCAAAGCGGGTTTAAAAATTAAGATTCCTAACCTGTAAACTTGGAGGCTCATGGAACGCAATCTCATTTTTGAAAGTAATTATGATCTTCAGGCGATATTTGGAAAATATGATAAGAATTTGATTTTGATTGAAAAAGAATTAAACGTCAAGATTTCTCGTCAGAATGAGGGTCTTAAGATTATTGGCGATGAGAAACAGGTGGAAAAATCCTGCCAGTTCTTTGAGTATTTATTCGGCATAGTTAAAAGTGGTGTCAGCATCAAGACTCGCGATATTGCTTATGCTCTCCGCATGGTTAAAGGCGACGGCGCTGTTGATTTTAAAAAATTGGCCAAAGGACAGATTGATGTTTCGGTTAAGGGACAGTTGGTCATGCCCAAGACCAAAGGTCAGTTTGAATATGTGGAAGCCATTAAGCAAAATGATATTGTGTTCGGTATTGGACCGGCAGGCACGGGTAAAACCTACTTGGCTATGGCCATGGCTGTTAACGCGTTTAAAAAAGGCTTAGTCCGCCGTATTGTATTGACCCGCCCGGCTATTGAAGCCGGCGAAAGTTTAGGATTTTTACCCGGCGATATGGTTGAAAAAGTTTCCCCGTATCTGCGTCCGTTATACGACGCGCTGTATGACATGATGGAAGGGGATAAGGTTGAAGAATTGACTGAGCAGGGTATCATTGAAGTCGCGCCTTTGGCTTTTATGCGGGGACGCACCTTGAACGACGCGTTTGTTATTTTGGACGAGGCTCAGAATACCACTCCTTACCAGATGAAAATGTTTCTGACCCGTCTGGGTTTTGATTCCAAGACCGTTATTACCGGGGATCCGACGCAAAGCGATCTTCCTAAAGGAATCCCTAATGGTTTATCAGATGCTCAAAAAGTTTTAAAAAGCATTGAGGGCATTAAATTCGTTCCTTTGACCGCGGAAGACGTGGTCAGGCATGAATTAGTGCAGAAGATCATTGAGGCATACGAACATGACCATTCCCGAGCATAAAAGCGACAAGGAAAATTTTTCCGGGCCTTTGACGGGGTTTTCGTTTTTTGTCTTATTTACTTTTTTTTGCTGGAAAATCGGTTTTCCTTTAAGCATCCCGATTTTATATTTCATCGTCGCGATTTATCTTAATTACTTCCATAAAGCCACCACGAAATTGTTCCTCAATTTGGGATTGCTCCTGGCATTATTAATGTTTGTCACGGATTTCATCAGCCACTATACCCAGTTGTCCGGTTATTATGTTCCGGTCGCGGGATTCTCTATGCTGGTGATTTTGCTGTTTAATGACATCCAATTGACTTTTTTGATAACTTTATTGAGCAGTATGACCGCCAGCTTGATCATGGGTGGTAATTTTAATATGATGGTGATCTTTTTAGTGAGCGGGCTGACCGCGGCCATGATCGTTAAAGGTGCCCGCACCCGCGGCCACTTGATTGGCGCCGGAATCATGGTCAGCGCGGCAGGAGCCATGAGTTTGTTTATTACCGGTTGTGGACTGGAACAGTTTATAACGCAGGATTTTCTTAATAGTAAATTATATCCTCTGGTATGGAATGGTTTGATATCCGCGGCTATGGTAGCGGCCACACTCAAAATTTTTGAGACTATGTTTGGGGTACTGACCAATTACAGCCTTTTTGAACTGTCCGATTCCAATCAGCCGCTTTTAAAACGTTTAATCATGGAAGCGCCGGGAACCTATCATCATTCGTTGGTCGTCGGTAATTTGGCTGAGGCAGCCGCGGATGAAATTGGCGCGAATCCCTTGCTGGCCAGAGTCGGCGCTTATTATCATGATGCCGGCAAAATAATTAAAGCGGATTACTTCGCGGAAAATCAGTTTAATACCCCAAGCAATAAACATGATTTTATCGAGCCTACCATGAGCCGTTTGGTGATTTTAAACCACGTCAAAGAAGGCGTTGAAATAGCTAAAAAATATAAACTGAACCCCCGTCTGGTTGATTTTATCACCGAACATCATGGTACCAGCCTGGTCCATTTTTTTTATCAGCGTGCCCTGGAATCTGCTGAGGAAGGGGAAGTGGTTAAGGAAGAAGATTACCGTTATCCCGGCCCTAAACCGCAAAGCCCTGAAACCGCGATCTGCATGCTGGCCGATTCCGTGGAAGGAGCGGTTCGCTCTGTGGATGATCCTAATCCGGCTAGAATTGAAGAAACAGTTAAGAAAGTGGTTAATAATAAATTCATCGACGGACAATTAGATGAATGCACCTTGACCTTACAGCAAATCGATAAAATTTCCAAGACGTTTACGCGTATTTTATCAGCTATGCACCACGCTCGTGTTAGGTATCCTGATAAGAAAACGTAACAACGTGCGCCGTTCGCGGGAGCTCACGGCACTACTCGGACATTGCGTCCTCGGTCGCAGAGTAACCGAGTAACAGAGTAACAGAGTCTAATCAAAAAAAAGCAAAACGCGATAAGCAATAAAATAAAAAATTGGAAATACACGTTACTAATCTTCAGAATAAAATCAAAATCGACTCCAAGCGGGTCATCTTGAACGTCCAGAAAATCTTAAACCAGCAAAAAATTGTAAAAGCATCTTTAAATTTTGTTTTTGTGTCCGGACGGAAAATGCGGTTTTTGAACAGCCGGTACATGAATCATCATGATACGACGGATGTTCTGACCTTTGACTTAAAGGATAAACCGGACGATCAGCGCGTGCGTGGTGAAATATTTATTTCTGCTGATGAGGCGGTTAAAAACGCCCGCATTTATAAAACATCTCCAGATCAAGAACTCAAACTTTATATCATTCACGGCATATTGCATTTATTAGGCTATGATGATCACCGTCCAAGTGATATTAAAAAAATGAGAGAAAAAGAGCAACAATTGTTGGGTATATGATTATATCTACAGATGCTATAGTTTTACGAACTTTTGATTACCGCGAAACCAGCAAGATTGCGACTTTTTTCACCCTTGAAAAAGGCAAAGTTTCCGGCGTTATGAAAGGGATCCGCAAAGATCCCCGCAAATTCGGCAGCAGCGTGGACCGATTTTCCGTCAACGGAATTGTTTATTACGAATATAGTCACAGCACTCTGCACCTGATCAGCCAATGCGATTTAAAACAATATTTTTTTAAATTGCGGGAAGAATATCGGAAAAATGTGGCGGCAAATTATATTTTGGAATTAGTGGACAGCATTATGGCTCCGGAATTGCCGAATCAGCAAATTTATGAATTGATGGTGGATTATTTGAACACTTTGGAGGTATCATCTGATATTGACAAATTGGTCCACGCGTTTCAGATTAAGGTGTTATTATATTCAGGTTTCCGCCCGCATATTGATTCATGCGTCAAATGCGGCAAAAAAATTGACGGCCGGGTGCGTTTCAGCATGCGGCTAGGCGGGTTGGTTTGCCCGACTTGCCCGACCAGAGAAACATCTTTTGTAGTCGTATCCAAAGGCGCGATCGCCTCTATGCTCTATATCGAATCGCATAAATGGTCAGAATGCATAAAATTGAAATTGCATAAAGAAATCCAACAGGAATTAAAATTTATCCTCAATAACTTTTTGGTGTATCATCTGGAGAAACGAATTAAGGCGGGGAAATACCTATGAAACTTTGGTACCTCGTCATGCGCGGGATTTTTATTAATGAGCAAAAACAAGTGCTCATGCTGCAGCGTTCTGCTAAAAGCCGTACTTTTCCTTTGCTGTGGGAATTCCCGGGAGGGAAAGTTGATCCTGAAGAACATTTTATGGATGCTTTAAAACGTGAATTCCGGGAAGAAACCGGAATGGTCGTCGAACCAGAAAAAGTATTAGGTTCTGCTGAAATGGATTTTAGCGATTATCAGATGGCCTATTTATTTGCCCTTGTTTCAGGTGACTCCCAAGAAGTCAAAATTACTTCTGAACATGAACAATTCCTCTGGGCGGATCAAAATATTTTAAAAAATTTACAAATATCATCCCCGCATCTCAATATTTTGCCGTTAGTTTTGTCTTTGTTGTAAAAATTTTCAGAGCCTTGCCAAATCAAGATTATATGGCATACTTGACGTAAATTCCCTTATATATATTAGGTATCTTTCATGTTTAAGCGTGTCCTTAGTTTAATTTTAAGTATTACTTTTATATTTTCCGCGTTTGCGCCCTATGCCAATGCGGTCGAACCGCTTTTTGCCGCACCCGCGGTCATGCCATTACTTGCACCGGCCAACATAGAAGTGCCTTTGCTGAAAGGATTGCGGATCGATCCGGCTTCTCCTTTAAAAATAGATTTCATTTTGGAGGCAGGGAAATCTGAACAAAATGCCAATTATTTAAAAATTGAATCTAACCGTTTAATTAAATATTTCCTCGCCGGATTAACTGTCCCAGCTAATGAACTTTGGGTCAACTTAAATCCTAAAGAGCCAAACCGCATCACGAGTGAAAAATTCGGCCAAACCGAAATGGGCCGCGACCTCTTAGCCCAGGATTACGTCCTCAAACAATTAAGCGCGAGTCTGCTAAACCCGGACAATGAAACCGGCCGAAAATTCTGGGATGGTGTGTATAAAAATGTTTCCTCTCCCCTCCGGGGAGAGGGCAGGGTGAGGGGTTTAGATATCCCCATTGGAATTTTAAGCAAAGTCTGGATCGTCCCAGGTGAAGCTGTAGTGGTCGAAAAAGAGAATGCGGCGTATGTCAAAAGCGCAAAATTAAAAGTGTTATTTGAGGGGGCGGAGAATACTCAATTAATCAAACAGTTAATTCTTCCCGCCATTGAAAAACAAGTCAACGAAGGCTCCGAATTCTCCCTGCTTCGTCAAATATATCATTCTTTGATTTTGGCAACATGGATGAAACGTAAAATTGGATTATTACAAAAAAATTATATTAACCAAAACAAAATCTCCGGCATCGACGTTGCCGACAAACAAGCCAAACAAAAAATTTACGCCCAATATCTCAAAGCCTTTACGGATGGCCTGCATAAATTTATTAAAGAAGAATACGACCCCCAAACCCGGCAGATCGTAGCCCGTCAATATTTCACCGGAGGAGCAGGATTTGAAAATTTAGACTCAGCCATGGTGGTCAACACTATGCAGGGACCTGTGGTTGCTCAATTTGAAAAACCGTATGAAGTTGACGTAGATTTGAAACCGCAAAATTCTGTTGCCATTGATCAGGCCGCATTAGCCGGAACTTTAAAAATGGGGAAAGGGATAAAAGGGTTTTTAGACCGGGTTTTTGTTGCAGAGGAAGATAAGGAAAAAAAAGAGCGGACGCGCGTGTTAATTGAAAGTTTTTTAAACTCCGATTTTGAGCCAGCAGTCAAAATGTTTGAAGAAATAAATCAATTAAGCAATGACAAAAAAATTATTTTAGCCCGCCAGTTATTGAAAACCGCGCCTGGCGCGTTAGCAGAAAATTTAACCTTAGAGCAATTTTTAATGTTAAAACCGAATGATAATAATGCGTCTTTCTTTCATATTTTTGGACGCTTTATTCTGGCCTTTCATTCTGAGTACAAAGCTGAATACCTGAAAATGTATCAAGGTAATCCTTTAGTTTTAAATAATGATATCACCCGTTGGAAAACAGTTTACGCGCTTCTTTGGGCGGCGGAAATTTTAGGCTCAGACCAAGCCCTGCTGGCGCGTCAAAATATGGACGATATATCGCGCGATTTAATCAATAAACATCAAGCCTTAAGTGACGATGAAATAGCAGCTTTTGAAAAGGAACTGCCGAATTTTAATTGGCGAATGGCAACTGATGTGCCTTGGGAAGAAGTCATCAGGTCGCCTTCACTACAACCATATGGCCCTACGGATGATGAACAATCAGTGCGGCGGTGGGGTTCAATTTATAATCAACAAAATTATTGGAATAATAATGTTGTGGTCCGCAGATATTTTTTGTTTTTAGTCAGAGATATGATTCTTAATCCGGAATTTTTTACCCATGATTACGTTCAGCGGATATCGCAGATGCATTCGGCCCTGCGAAGAGCACGCGGTCTTTATGCCTCTGATTCAGGGCATGATGATGGTTTGCAAACAGGAATTTTAAATTCAACGTCAGAACAAAATAAAAAATTATTCTTAAGCTTAAAAGAATTATTGCAAGAACATAATGGCGTTAACAAAAATCTATCTAAAGAAATATCTCAAATTGCAGGATATTATTTGGCTCTTTTACAAGGCTATCTATTCGGTCCTGGACGGGGTAACAACTCGCTTTACATGAATATGGTGAATGCTCTGATACGGCTCAATAGCTTAAATGGGATAAGTCACGAAAACCTTGATATGGTAATTGCCCTTGTGCATAACAAACCAGAAAAATTTCTTTATCCGCGTTTCTTGTCCGAGCTTAAAAAAAGAAATCCGGAAAATAAAGCAGCCCAAAATTTATCCATCAAAGATATTCTGCCTGAATCAGATCAAGCGATGGTGCGGGATTCTAGAGATCAAGAACGCCTGGCAAAAAGAAAAAATTTATTCAGGACTTTTGATCTGGAAGGCATGCCTCCTGAAGAAATGCCGCCAGAATTGTTTGAAAACATTAAAGAGCCTTTAACCGCCAAGCAAAAAGAAAACTTAAAGAAGCAATTAGCCGATCATTTCATGATTTGGGGCTTAGAATCATTTCTTACCATGGAACACCAGGATGAAAGAGTCCTGCAATTTGCGCAAAAACAAGGCTTTAAAATAAATAAAGCATTTTTAGAGCAAGTTATTAGGGAAATGTTCGCTGAAAAAGAAAAATATTTTACGGCCAAAGTGGTAGAGATCGGAACATCCAACGCAATAAATACAGATCGTGCCTCTTTAGCCACCACAACTTCAAACGATATTAATCAAGACGACTCATGGGCAGAGAGGTTCGCTTCTTATAGGCATAAAAGAATTATTGTAGCTGATGATCACGCGGATTTTCGTCAGGATATGCAGGGAATTTTGTCTAGATATTTTAACAAAGTGACTATAGCTTCATCCATCAACGAAGTAATGGAAGAGTACGCGGCGATGAAAGCGGATCAGGTGGCTGATGATGATATTTTAATTTTGATAGATTTTCAGTTTGCAGAGGGACACAATGCGTTTGAATTGGTCAATCAACTGCGCGTTGAACGGAATTTTACCGGTAAAATCGGCATTGTTTCCGGCAGTATGGTGTCAGAACTTAATATTCCGGGGTACGATCCTGTTCATCAGGATTTGAATAATGAGGTCAAGATACGTTATGGTTTGGATTATATTCAGAAACAGCCTGCCGGATTTAAAGATAATTTGTTTGGTTTAATGGATAGGCAATTTAAACAAAAGCCTTACCAAAAGCCAGAGGGTTTGGAGCCGTTGGTTGTAGACCATGAACTACATGGAGTTCATGGCCGTGAACCCAGCGTGGTTCACGGTTCTAATTTGGGGTATTTTTTAAGCGGCATCAATGATAGGGAAATGCATATTGGGGAAGAGTTAGAGAAATCTCTTAATGAAGTGTCTTTGGGGCAGTCTTTAAATACTGGCGCAGTGCAAAGTTTAATTGAAGAAATCAAAACAGGTATTAAATTTTCGAATGTGCGTCAAGGATTTAATGGATCAGTTGATTCCTATGCTTTTCGTCAAAGTCTCCACGATCATAAAAATAATATCGCAAGGCTAGGCAGTAAAATTGAAGACCTTCAAGGGCAAATAACAGCTGAGTCGAATGCTGCTCTGGATTCAGTATTATCCCGTATTCATGATATGGTAAACGTGTATTTTAATTATACGGATTGGGTCTACCGCATGTTGATTTATTGCGGCCGCCTTGAGTATATTGAGATGATGGAGCCGCTGCTGCAGTCTGCCATTGTGTCTTACCAAAAAGAATTCGAACGTCGTCATTCCAATCAATTCGATCCTGACGAAGGGATTGCTCAGGCTCTTAATCATTTGAAAAACACCAGCGCGGAATTCCGTGGTCAGCACATCGAACCTGCCATGAAATCGTGGGGGATATTATTTAAGGAATATCAGGCTGTCGAAGAAGGCATGAATAAAATTTTGGGCGATAAAATGAGTTCAAACCAAAACGCGTTTTTAAAATCATTTTCTGACAAATTAAATTTATTTTTCGGCCAATATCTCGTTACATTCGGAGCCAATGATTTGAATGGCGATTTGCCAGGTAAAGCACTAGGCAGGGTCGTGGTTTTAAGCGGCGATTCATGGGAGGCCGAACAATTTTTTAAAGATAAGGTTCAGGAAAGCGATATTGTGGTTGTTCGTCAGGATTATTCATGGATTACAGCGGCACGCAGTAAAGCCTCTGCCATTATTTTTGCTCAATCCGGCGGTCAGCATATTATCACTCAAGCTCGGATATCAGGAATTCCATTGATATTTTTGCCCAACGCGGATGAGTTTTTTGAGGCAGTTAGGAAAGAGTACGAAAGACAGGGAAAGAACAAAGATATTTTTGTAAGAGTAGAAGTTGAAGATGGAAAAGGACGGATTATTCCGGTCAATGAAGTAGGAGAAAAAGTAAACCCAATTGACTCTTTACAGGAAATTCAAAAAGTAGAGGTTGATAAGGTCGATGGTTACTCTGGCCCGGATATCATCAGTTCAGAGAGTCCTCTTGATGATTACGCGGATACCATGGAAGAATTGCGACCCTGGATGGGAACTAAAGCGCTAAATCAATACATCGTAAAAAAAGACAAAATTTCCGACGTACCGCAGTTTTTGATGCAAACCTTCCGATTAATGGAACGGTGTTTTAAATTTTCCGACAAATATTATGAAATATTAGATAAGATCCGCGGTTTTTCCGACACATCTTCAAGACATGAAGTGGAAACAGTTTTAAAGGAAATGCAAGATTATATTTTCTCTCAGTCGCTCAATGAATTGGATGAAATGTTTTATAAGGCCAGAGCCATTGAATGGATTTTTGAAAATCCCTTGGCTATTCGTCTGATTACTAATGATCAGGATTTGGAAAAATATCCCGGTGTGGGCGCGGGGACGTATCTATCACTCGAAAATATCCGGGTGAAAAATGTGCAAGAATTAAAGCCCTATTTAAAAGAAGTTTACGCGTCTATGTGGAGTTATGAAGCGTATAAACAGCGGCTGGACCGCGGCATCCCTCAGGATGCGGTTTACGGCGCGATTGAAATTCAAGAATATAAATCTGACGCGATATATTCTATGCACATTGAGACGCAAGTTGAAGGCAATCCGGATATTTTAAAAATTATGTTTATGCCCGGAGCTGCCCGGTCTATTTCTGCCAAAGATCCACAGTATGGTGGAGAACCGTTTATTTTTTATTTTGATAAAAAAGCGCAAAATGGAAAAGGCGGATTGATTGGCTGGAGCGATCCCCGAACGCAATATCATCCGGTTAAGGCAGAAAAGGCATATTACGCGTCTTTCGAAAATAAAGATCCTCAAAGTTTTAATATTAACAATTATCCTGAACTCAGGATCATGTTTAAATCAAAAAATATGAATGTCAGGCCTTTTATCAACCAATTTGAAGATGCTGCCCGCAAGGCGATGAAAATGGAAAAACGTTTTCAATCTCCGCGTGAAATAGAGGCTACTTTAGACTTAACTGGATTTTCTGCCCATCAATGCCGGAGAATGAAAGTCGTGGGGCCTATTGATATTTCAGCTATTCCTGCAAATGCAGAACAAGATGTGGAATTTTTGGAAAGGGTGATTAGCGAATTAAAGCAACGCTCTCCGGAAATCGGTGAATTTATTGAAAAACATGGGGTAAAAGAATTTGATCCGCGAATTGTTTCTGGCGAAGAACTGGAAGAGGTATTACAGGGCTTACGCATTTTAGATCGATCAAATACTTTAAAAACCCCTTGGGTTTTTTCAATGCTTTTAATTACGGCTGCAGGTGGATCGGAAAGAAAGTTTGATCAGGATGCGACGAGAATACTTAAGCTTTTACAAAATAAAGAGTTTGATAGTGTGCGTGGCTCGCTAATGTTTTTGATGGCCTATTTTGTTTTTGGCGGGCATGAATTTATTTGGGATTGGTTGGAATATTTGTCAAACAATGAACCTGAATTGTTTAAACATTTAGCTCCCTATTTTATTTTAAGCGACAGAATAATCAATGCTAGCCATGCTTGCCGGGATTTAATGCTGTTTCGTTTGTTATCTCCTGAATTTTATGACCGAAGAGAAATTCAAAAAAAGCCACTAAGAGAAAAATTTATTCAGGCTTTGTCCGTAGATGATATCAGCCATCTTTTAAATAATGCTTTGAAATTTCAACAATCTACTGGAAGTGATTTTAAGGATAAGTATCTCCTGGATTTGCTAAAAACCCATCCTGATTTTACAGCTATTACCCAATTGGAGAATTTTAAGAAATTATATCCAGAGGAATCAACAGTATCTGTTAAAGAACCGTCGTTGCCCAAAGATGTCGTTCTTCTCAAAAATGTACTTGAAGAAATTAAAGTAAAGTCTCCGGCTATAAAAAATTTTATTGAACGTTATTCTGGACGGAAGTTCAGCATGGACGACGTATCTTTTCAAGAGATTAAAAAGATTACTGTTGAAGTGTTCGATCTCACCCAAAGCATTGAAGATCCCAAGATGCAAAGTATTGATGGAACATTTTTAATATATTTAATTCATAAATTTGGCAGTGAATTAGGAGATTTTGAAAAGACAAGTGAAGATATTTGTATAGCGCTTCAGCACAAAGATTTTGATAATGTCCGCGCTCCCGTGTTGTTTTTAATTTCTTTTTTTGGTTTTAATGGACATGCGTATATGTTTCGGTTTTTGGATAGGTTAGTTGACCGGCGGCCAGAATTATTTAAAGAATTGATTCCATATTTTATCCTCTCAGATAATTTGATCCAGGGAGTTTATAATGCTCACGGCTCTTTTGGGTTGGAAATTGAAAATCTTATGTCTGATCGCATGATCAATGATGCTTGGGGGACAAATCAGGGGAAGAACATTCAGCAGACCTTTATAAATGAATTAACTCTAGAACAGATTGAAAAATTTCTCGGAAACGCTGTTACCATCAGAGAAACGCATACCAACTATGATACCCAGCGTTTGTTGCTATTGCTTCAAAACCGAAATGATTTCAAGCAGATTACAGTGTTGAATAATTTTAAACAACTTTACCCGGATTATAAAGAGCCGGGACCAGATGTCATGACGGATCAAAATAATTCTGGTCTCTCGTCTGAAAAAATTGCTTGGCTGCATAAATTAATTGATAATATGAAAAACATGGATTCGGACGACTTTTTAAAAGATTTCTTGGAGAGGCACGCGGGTGGTTCTTTTGATTTAAAAAATATTTCTCCGGACGATTTTGAGTTAATACGTTTTTGGTTTTGGAACGTGCTTAAGAATTTTAAAAATCAACATGTTGAGGTTGACATGCCTACCATGTTTTTAGCATTCGCGATTTATATTTCAGGAGAGAGGCTGGATGATTATAAAAAGGTTTGGACGGATATTCTTCAAACATTGCAAAGCCCTGAGTTTGACGATGTCCGGGGACCGATAATGTTTTTAATGTCATTTTTTGTTGAAGGCGGACACGAATTTATCTTAGAATGGCTGGATGACCTTTCTGTTCAAAATCCGGATTTGTTTAAAAAAATAGTGCCATATTTTATCGTGCCGAATGAGATTGTTTATCTCATGCAGGAGCAAAGCACTGGATTTTGGAAGCATAAAGATTTTATACTTTATCGGCTTTTGTTTGAAAAAGACGCGGAAAGAAGATGGGGAAATCTGCAAAAAAGGTTTATCGCGGATTTAAGCGTTGAAGATGTGAGGAAATTGATGGACAATGTGGAAGTTTTTGGAAAACTGGATGAAAAAAATTATAAAGTCACTTTGCTTCACCTGATAGAGCCGCACCAGGAATTTTTAACTATAAAAGGAACAACAGAATTTAAAAAACTCTATCCGTATTCAGATCAAGCGCAGTTGGCCGATGAAAAAAATAAAGGCGGTATTGACTTAAACACCGAAACCATGAATGTGAAAGTCGAATCTGATTCCGCAGTAATTGCTGATCAGGGAAAATTCGATCAGGCCCTTTTAGCCTCTATCCAAAGCATGACAGGTTTTGAACCCGTCATCGTTTCCATCCGGCCATTAACCAACGTTAACGCGTTTTTTGGCATATGATAAAAGCGGCATGGTTGCATGTAGCAAGCGAAAAAGATTTTTTACTCATTATCGAATGTTTGATATAATGAAATACAATTGAAAGTTAAAGAATTCATGAAAGACAAAAATATTTATATCATCGCGGGACCCAATGGGGCAGGGAAAACAACTTTCGCGGTAAAGTTTTTGCCTGATTATGTGAAGTGCCCTAATTTTGTAAACGCGGATCTTATCGCGCTGGGATTGGCTCCGTTTTCTCCCAATACGGCGGCTATTAAGGCAGGGAAATTGGTTCTTCAGCAAATTGATAATTTTGCTAATCAGGGAGTCGAATTTGCTTTTGAGACGACGTTGTCCGGTAAAACTTATCTGAGATTATTGAAGGAGTTGAAATTAAAAGGATATAAATTACATCTATTTTTTTTGTGGGTTCCGGATAAACGGCTAGCTTTGGCACGAATCAAAGATCGAGTCGCAGAAGGCGGGCATAATATCCCGGCTAATGACGCGCGCAGAAGATTTGTCCGAAGTATTTATAATTTTTTATCGGTTTATCGACCCATTTTTGATTCTTGGATGTTGTTTGATAATTCGGGTACTGCTCCCCGATTAATTGCAGAAGAAAAAGACGGTAAACTTTATGTTGCTGACAAAAAAATGTTTGATATAATCACTCGTTCGGTGGAGGCAATTTAATGAAAAAAAATATGACTCTTCAAGCCATGGCCATGTGCGCGCTTAGGAAAGCTGTGCGTGGTGTAATATTGCAACATCAAAAGACTGGTCGCCCGTTGTCGATTTGGCGTGACGGAAAGGTCGTCCGTGTTTCTGCAGATGATGTTTTGTTAGGTAACAGAAGATAAGTAACCGCTTTCCCCAACCTCCGGTTTTACCCCCCAAACAGTAATTTTATATTTTATACTTGTCTTGTAGCGAAAAGGGGCAAGTATGAATAGAAAAGTATTTACTATAATTTTGACTGCTGTATTTATCCTGAATTCTATTTCATTTATTCCTTTGGCATCAGCTCAAAAAGCCCTTGTTTTGCCTGCTCCGGGTGAAATGGTTAATTTAAGCTCAAATTACCAGCCTTCCACTATTGCCGGAATTCAGATCGCGCCAGATAATCCTTTTCATATGGATTTTATTGTTCAAAAAGGTCAGAACCAGCTTGCTCCTGATGAAAAGGACGCGGAATATAATAAATTGATCAAATATTTTCTGGCTTCTTTAACAGTCCCGGATCGCAATCAATGGGTGAACTTATCTCCTTATGAAAGCAACCGGATTATTGCCACAGATTTTGGACAGACAGAAATGGGGCGGGATCTTTTAGGCCAGGACTATATTTTAAAACAAATCACTTCAACATTGTTTTATCCTGAAGGCAAAATTGGGCAGAAATTTTGGGATGAGGTGTACTCAAAAATTTCCCTATCGTCTAACAAGTTAGATATCCCCATCAATACATTCAACAAAGTCTGGATCGTTCCGGATGAAGCCTTGGTTTATGAGCGGACTAAGGACAATACTGTTTGGATATTAAGCAGTCATTTGAAAGTCATGTTAGAGCAAGATTATATGGCCGCGCAATATAGCCGCATGGGCGGGCAAGTTCCGGAAAAAAGCCAAAGCGTCGAACCACAAACTTTGGACCTGATAAGAAAAAATCTTATTCCTATCATAGAGAAAGAAGTCAATGAAGGCGAACATTTCGCAAAGCTAAGGCAAATTTATAATTCCATGATTTTGGCGACCTGGTACAAAACTAAACTTAAAAATAGTGTATTGAACCGCGTATATTCCGACCAGTCGAAAGTGACCGGAATCGAGCTGGCTGATCCAAAAGAAAATAATGAAATTTATCAGCAATATTTAAAAGCATTTAAACAAGGGGTGTTTAATCTGGTTAAAGAAGAATATGACCCGGTTCAACAAACGATCATTCCTAGAAAATATTTTTCAGGTGGATTTGATAAAGGGGCGCTGGATAGAGCCATGAAAGTGGTCAAAGATACTGATTCAGCTTTGATGAGCAATGAATTAAAGAAAGAATTAAGCACCGCAGAGCAAGCCATGGCAATGAACGATTATGATAAAGTTAACGTGGGGATGTTAGAGAAAGACGGGGCCATGCTGGATACTCAAAGTAAAACGGCATTGGGGATCATAAGCACTTTGGAGAATAGGAATAAAAAATATAAAGTAAATTTGGGAAAGACTTTAAGAGAAAAACAACGGATGCTGGATTTTTGCTTAGATTATGTGATGGATTCTGATTTTCAGGATGTTGTGACAGATCGGCTTTTTCATAATTTTAATGATCCGGTTTTGGCAGAATTTATTAATGGGGAAATAGAACACGCGGATAGTACGCATTATTTTCTGGCGAGTGTTATTAATGCGGTTAATGAATTTAAACCAGGGGAAGAAATTGATGAAAAATTACTGGTTAAGTTGGTAGTGAAACACATTAGAATTTATTTGGTGCCTAAAGCAGAAATTGTTAAACAAAAGAGCATCAAACCAGTCCCCCAGGCCCGTATTACCAAAGCATATTCACAAAAAAATCAGCCTACACCTAAGCCAAGACCTTCTGTCAAGCAGACTGCCAAGGAAATGTTACGGACTGCTGCCATACTTACAGCTATTTTACTGACCATTCATCTTGTGGCGCCGAATTTTGAAAGAGATATGGTTAATACTTTTTCGTTACACAAAAGAGAACAAGTTTCTAAACCAAAACCAGCGCCAATTTTACAAAAAGGCAGGGTGGTTTTAATAAAACGAGTTTTTGCACCTGAACCAGCAGAGAAAATTTCTAAGCCGGACATAAATAGTTTGGAGTATCAACGGGATGCTATTAATAAATATTTTGAAGAGTATGCTATCCGGTCACAAAAATATTTAGATAGTTTGTCGTATGCCAATAAGACTCCTTTAACTGGGGAAATGTTAGCCCGATATGCTAAAAAGTGGTATTTGATAACGAACAAAGTGTTTCCTTATGAGGTCGCGTTAGCTATGGGAGAGCAAGAGTCTCACCACGGGACTGACAAAGAAAAGAATGGAAAAAAAATAAGAGATAATATTTTTAGCGTTGCTTGGTATGACTCAGGACGGAAAGACAAGTGGATCAATAATGTGGAAATAGGAGTTGATGCATTTTATAAATTAATGACGAATGATTATTTAGAGGGTAATTCTCCTGAAGCATTGGAGCGAATGTTGGAAAACATGGATAAAATAGATTTTAAATACGAAAATAATAAAAGTGTATTTTCTCCGAGCAATTTTAAGAATCAGCGGTATTCCAGTGATCGATTATATGAACAATATATTAAAAGTTTATCTATAAAAGTTTTAAAAATATCCGGGGATTACAATTATGAAAATTATTTGAAAGAACTGGGTATGAATCCGGGTGATATTTATAATAATACAGTAAAACTGATCAATAAATATGGACCAAATCTAGATCGTGCCGTTTTAGCCAAGACAGAAGATAAAGTCGGTGGTATAGATCTTAATTCTCAACTCTTAAACTTAAATATCAAAACCGACGGTCAAGGCATTCCTTTGCCTTTAAATCAGCAGGATCTTGCCCAAATTCAAAATATCAAAGGCTTAAGCCCGCGTATTTACCAAATTATTCCGCTTTTAGATCAAGAAAAACCTAAATTAGCTTTGGAATAGTAAAATTTTACAGAAAGTCAATATGTTAGGAAACGTGAAATTTCTCATTGTTGCTTTATTGGCTATTGGGTGGTTTCTTTTTGGGATTAAAGTAGGGGGCACCTATTTCCGAAATATAACTGTTAGTCGGACCTTAAACCCTATTGCTTATTGGTGTCTTCAACTGTTCTACTTATTATGTGGCGTAATTTGTTTAGTGCTTTTTGTTAAAGGATACAAGTAATAATATGCGCAATGGGAGATACAGGATGTTACGTTTATTTAATCTGGCAGTTCTAACAATGTTTGTCTTTTGTTACTTACTCGTTTTTAATGTGCAAGCTGTACAAAATGATGATGATCTTCGAATAAAAATAGTTGGTTCTTGGGCAGAGACTATAGGTGGAATGGACGGAATTTCCACATTTTATGCGGGAGGTCGTTACGAGTGCAAAGGATGGGATTCTGTTTCGAAAAAGATAATAATTGAGCATGCAGAAGGGTCGTGGTGGATTGATAACGGGAAGCTTTATAATAAATTACAATCTATTATTCCCTCGTCTTTCCCGTTTCAGAAGGCTCTGTATATAGATATTATTGTCAGTATTTCGGATGATACGATGACCTTAATTGATGAAAAAGGGATTCGATACACGAAGACGCGAGTATCCAATGATAAATAGGATTATATGATTATATGGTCAATTCTCCCGAATTACTAGAGATTCAATGGTTTATGAATAAATTCATTATGTTAAATTGTCGTCTGTAAAACGGATTATTTTTAAATTTTAAATGCTCGCTAAATTTCCTTAAATAGCTTTGAGGAAAGGGGAAATTTATGGGGCGATGCAAGCGGATAACTTATCCGGGATTGACGTACCATGTGATTAACCGTGGGAATAACCGGCAAGCTATATTTTTAGAAGAAGATGATTATAAAAAATATTTAGCCATTGTTTATCGGTTTAAGCGAAAGTATGGATTCAAATTATTTGCGTATTGTTTTATGACGAACCATGTGCATTTGCTGATTCAGGTGGGTGAGAAGGGAACGATTAGCCGGATTATGCAAAGTATCACAGTAGCGCATACGCGGCATTATCATTATAAATATCGGACGAGCGGACATGTGTGGCAAGGGCGATTTAATAGTCCAGTTGTGAGTGATGATGAATATATGTTGGAAGTGATGCGGTATATTGAGCAGAACCCTGTACGCGCGAAAATGGTTAGAGAAATAGAAGATTACACGTGGTCGAGTTACCGGCTAAATATTCGCGCAGAGGAAAGTAAACTGATTGATCGGCGAGAGAATAAGGCGTATCAGACATTAGGCGAGACGGACGATGATAGACGGCGGCAATATGTGTTTATGTTGAGGGAAGAAGTTAAAGATAAAGCGCTTGAAGAAATCAGGGAAAGTTCGCAAAAGGGTATTTATGCGTCGGAGAAATTCAAGAGTCAGATTGATAAAATGATAGTGAAGAAAGTCATAAGAAGAAATACTTGCTGAATATACAAAGTTTGTATATACTTATTATCAGGAGGTAAAAACATGAAGACACAAACAGTTAACATTTCTTTTTCTGATGATCTTTTAAAAGCTATTGATGCGATTAGTCATGATGAGGCGCGGACGCGTTCAGAGTTTATCCGGGAGGTGGCGCGCGCGTATATTGACAGAAAACGGGCGTGGAAAGATATCTTTCAATCCGCGGCGCTCCATGTTAAAAGGCTGGATCTTAAAGAAAAAGATATTAGTGGGGCAATCTTAAGCTACCGGCGCAAGAAAGGGTAATCTGTGAAAGTTGTCCTGGATACAAATGTGCTTATTTCTGCGATTATTTTTGGCGGCAAAAGTCGTGATATTTTAGAGATGGCGATATCCGGCAAAATTAAGCTCGCGATTTCTCAAGATATCCTTAAAGAATTAGCGGAAGTTTTAATAGATAAAAAATTCCAGTCTCCGGCGTCTTTTGTTCAGCAGATTATTCATGAACTTTTTGAGATTTCCGAATTGGTTATTGTGACCAGCAAAATCAATGTTATTAAAAATGACCCGGATGATAATAGAATTCTTGAATGTGCTGTGGGTGCTGAGGCGGATTATATTGTTTCAGGAGATAAGGATCTTTTAACATTAAAACATTTTGGCAAAATTAAAATATTGTCTCCCAGCGATTTTGGGGGTCTGATCTCTGACCTCGACTAGGATCAGGAATTCAAGGGATAGCTATTTATGAGTTATCACTTTTTTTAAAAAATAAATAGTTGACATGTCAACTATTTAAAGCGAAAGGAGTTAAATATGGAAATGAGTCATGAAGGGGTTATAAAAAAGCGGTCGGCAAAAGGAATGGTAAATATGAAACGGTTATTATTAATTTTAACATTGGGAGTTGTTCCTTTTCTTTCAGGATGCTACACAACGGGTTTGTCGATGGGGGAACATGGCAGCTTTAATTACGCGAATTTTGTTTATGGGCTTTACTCGGAAAATAAAAGTTATGATAAAAAAGTTGCCCGGCCTGACTATCCTATTAATTTAGCTGTTGCACAAGTGGGTGAAGTTGCTCCGCCGGAAAAAATGATCAATAAACTGAATGGCTATTCGAATATATTCTCCAGCATCATGCCCATTTCAGCAGGGGGAGATATTAATTCGGATTATAGACAGAGTTATCAAAAAGATTCTCAAAATGACCAGGCGAATATTGAAAGTCGGATGCGGAAAATGTTGCTGGCTGCTAAAGACCGCGGTGCTGATTATTTATTTATATTTGGAGGCTCTGCTCAATATGGTATGAGCTACAATATGTTGTCTATTTTAGATCTAACTTTAGTCGGCACATTTATATTTCCCAGCAATGATATCAGCAGTGAAGGAAAAGTGGCCGGAGCCTTGATCGAGGTCGCTACCGGACGGGTGGTATTTGAAATATCAGCTGAATCAGAACTTAAAAAAAGTTACGCGTCAGCCTATGCGAATAACAAGGAAGGAGAAGTACTAAAAGAATTGCGCAACACTTTAATCCAGGATTTGACGGATAAATTTATTCAAAAATTAGGTTAATGTTTAGCGATTTGCCTTTTTAGAGCTTGACAAGTATCGGATTTAATTGTATTATTTAATACAATTAGTTGTACGAATTCGTACATTTATATGTATTATAGAATGACCTTTTACAATTACTGGCGGTTTGGAACGGTTTTTTAAGGAAGAAGGTGCATCTCATTGCTTGCGGGGGAACGGCTATGACTCTGTTAGGTGTTAAGTCGTCTACTAAGGATGTAGATTTTCTTGTTCCTGATGAAGAAGAGTATTGGTATCTTATCAAAATAATTGAACAGTTAGGGTATGAACAAAAAACTGGGTCAGGATGGGAAAGAGCAGGGGAGCATTATATTTTTGATCTTTTTAAGGGGAAGCGGGTTCACACGACTGAACTTTTGGATTCTCCTTTGGAAAACGAGAAGCATTCGATGGTTAAAGAGTTTTCATATTTGTATATTGGTGTATTAAATTATTATGACTTGATCGTGAGTAAGCTTTTCCGGGGGACTGGTGTTGATTTTGAAGATTGTTTGATGTTGGCGCGGAACAAACAGGATGAAATTGATTTTAAAATATTGGAAGAGCGATTCAGAGAGACTGCGCAATATGAGATTGCAGAGCAACGAGTACTAGGAAATCTAGAACATTTTGTTAGAGTTCTTAAAAAAGAAGGATTATATGGAAAATAAACAGCTTTTAGAAAAATTGAATCAGCTTGGGTATCCTCTTTTAGAAACGGCAAATGAATTTGATGTTAATGAAACGTTGGCGGAAATTGTTGCAGGAAATAATGGCCGATACTTGGAAGCTTTTCCGATTTTATTGGCTAATGCTGCCAAAGAAGAGGGTTTTGATTGCGCTAAAGTTGAGGCGCATTTAAAAAATAAAGTTATTAAGCGAAAATTTAAACAATTTTTTATTTTAGCTTTGGCTGTCTATAAGTTGAATGATTTAAATTTTAATTGGGCAAAACAGTATAGCCATAATTTAGATGTTGTAGATAAAGAAAAATTTAAGGATTTTATAGTTGCTTTAAACGGCAGCAATAATTTTAAAGTGGGCGATCATTCTTTCAATCCTGAACGGGTAATCAAGGTTTTTCAGAATTATTTTACTATTGAAGCAGTTGAAGCGAGAAATCTTAATATTAAACGTGAAGATCTTTCTCTGGAGTTTTCATTGTCGCAAATTTTTTCTCCTAAACAGAAAGAGTTATTTAAAAAGAAGCTTAAAGCCGAAATGTTGACTAAGACAGAGAAAGAGTATTTTTCAAGGGTGATTAAAAAGAAAGTTGCGGCATTAGCTAATGAAGAGCTTCATAATCAGGCGCAGAAAATTATGCAACTTTAACCCGCATTTTGCAATACAAGTGGAAATGCGGCTTGAACCCCAGTCTTTTCTAGAATACACATTATTGAAGACTGTCTTGTTTGCAATGCACTTTTTCGTGTGAAAATATTCGTCGAGAAGCTAAGTTTATTGCAAAATCAGGGTTTAATGTTTCGCGATTTGATTCATAATATCTGCGGCCAGAGTTTTGCCTATGGCTTTGATGGCAGATAATTCGTTAACAGAAAGAGTTTTGAGATCAGCGATCGATTTGATGCCGTGGCTGAACATGGCGCGGGCACGGACCCGTCCTACGCCTTTTAACTGGATGATATCGAGCAGTTCTTCTTTAATGCCGTAATGGACGCGGTTCTTGAGGTTTTCCAGTTGAAAGGTGAAGTGTTTGTGCCTTTGCAGATGGGCGATGGAGGTGGCGGCATATAAAAGCCTTTGGGTTGCTTCCACCTGACGGTAAATGTCGCCGGGGCCTAGATTGAAAAATTCGCATATATAATCTTCTTTTTCTTCTTCAATCCAATGGAGCAAAAGCCAGGTGGCTTTCATGGTGCCTAAATAATAATAAAAATCTTCCAGATTCGGCCAATTAGAGGGAGTCAGAATAAAATCATTTTGAAATTGCGAAATGAACATGTTTAAGTCTTCCGCGATTTTTTTGCCGACATTTTGGATCACTGGCCCGTCCGGACAGCAACAGATCGCGTGTAGCATGCCGATCTCTGGAATTGTGTCGTCTGGTTTTAGCATGTTTAATGTGTCCCGGATTGTAATGGCGGAATACGGATCAATATAGAGCCGGCTGGTTAGGGCGCCTAACGGGGTCGCGAAATACCGCTGGCCGCTTTGTTGAATAAATTCTTCTTTGGCCAGAAACGCGAAGAGTTGTTCAATTTTGGTGAATAAGGCTTTGCTGGGGTTTTGGTGATATAAAAAAGTGTGCGAAATAAATTCAAACATGCCCTGAATGTCATACACATATCCGCCGGCAATCGAGGCGAGAATGTGGGTGCGCAGGGCAGATTCTTCATTAAGTTTGGAAACAATAGGTTCAGATTCGCCTTCAACAAACCGTTCCATGAGAGTGGAAGCTTCGGAGTGTGATTTCGCGACAATTACAGCTTCACCGAAATCATCGTATTGAGGCCGTCCTGCCCGTCCCGCGCATTGTTTATATTCTGACACAGGAATAAACGAAGAACCTGTCCCCATTTCAAAGCGTTTAACGTCGCGGACTATAGCCCGCCGCGCAGGGAGATTGACTCCGGCCGCTAAGGTAGGCGTACAGCTGATAACTTTAATAACATCATTTTTAAAATACGTTTCCACCAGTTCGCGTTGATTGGGTTTAAGTCCGGCATGATGGAATGCGGCGCCGTGAATGACTGCGTCCGCTAATTTTTGGCAGAGATGGGTTGATTCCGCTTTTGATCCGATAATTTTTTCGCTGAGGTGTTTTAAAATTTCCCGTTCTTCAGGATTAAGATGTTTCGAAACCGTAGAGCAAACTTCTCTGGCCACAGCTTGAGCTGATCTCCGGGAATTTACGAAAATTAAAACCTGCCCGCCGCCGCGCAAGGTGTCTTGGGTCAATTTGCTGACATCATCCGGGCTGTCATTATCAACCAGCCTGATGCCGTGATCTTTAAAATGGATTTTGTCCTGAAAATATACGCCTTCTTTTAAAGGCACAGGCCTCCATTTACTGGAGACTAATTCCGCGTTGAGCCAGTTAGCCATATCCCGGGCATTACTGACGGTCGCGCTTAGACCTAAAAATTGGATATTGGGATTTAATTGACGGATGCGGGCGGTTAGAATTTCTAGAGTTGGTCCACGGGAACCGTCATTAATAAAATGAATTTCATCTAAGACCACGACGCCTAAACAATCAATCAGCCAGCTCGCTTTTGAACGCAGAAGAGAATCGACTTTTTCCGCTGTAGCGATCATGATGTCCGCATTTTTAATATCCGTCGTAGAAGAATCATTGTCGCCGACCGCTATGCCCACCGAAATGCCTAAAGGAGTAAAACGTTTTTTAAAGTCATTATATTTTTCACTAGCCAAAGCTTTAAGGGGAGCAATATACAGTCCCCGTCCTTTTTTATGCAAGAAGGACTGGAGCATGCATAATTCTGCCATTAAAGTTTTACCCGCGGCTGTTGGGACAGACATTAAAATATTTTTGCGGTCTAATAAACCTTTGTTAATGCATTCGACTTGTGGCGGGTAAAGGTCAACAATACCGGTCTGTTCATAGGAAGCGATAAACTCGGAAGGAAATTTATATTTTTCTAACACCTGGATCAATTTCATAGGTGACTTTGTAGCACAAAGGGGCAGGGACGTCAATAGCGTCAATAACTTTCAAATAAATTAATAATGTAATCAATTTCGTAGGGGCGATCTCCCGATCGCCCGTTACAAAATTGTCGCATTTTTATTAAAAACGAATGATTTGATTTGAAAAACGACTGATGTGGGCGATCGGGAGATCGCCCCTACAAAAAATAAAATTTATTTTAAAATTGATATTACTTTGCATATGGTTTTTATATTCTGTTCTTGATTCTTTTTAAATAGAAATGTAATGTAACATTTATGAAACTGGTCATTCAAAGAGTAAAATCATCTCAGGTTGTGGTCGATGGGAAAACTATCGGTCAAATTGGTTTTGGCGCTTTAATATTTTTAGGCGTTGCTAAAGATGATGGTGAGAAAGAAGCGGATTATTTAGTTAATAAAGTGGCGCAATTGCGGATGTTTGAAGATAGCCAAGGCAAAATGAATTGTTCGGCTTCAGAGGTGAAGGCGGAATTTTTGGTAGTATCCCAATTTACTTTATACGGTGATTGCCGTAAAGGCCGACGTCCATCGTTTGATGATGCGGCGCCGCCGGAATTAGCTGAGAAACTCTACAATTATTTTGTTAAAAGCCTAAAAAATCAAGTATATAAAGTTGAAACCGGCCAATTCCGCGCCATGATGGATGTACACCTGGTGAATGACGGACCAGTGACGTTTATTCTTGAAAGTAACCGAGTGACCGAGTAACAGAGATAAAGCAAAAATCACAAATGATTGTTAATAAAAATTTAGCGGTCTAAAAATACGATGATAAAAAGTTTTTAAAAAATATAATGATTGAATATAAAAATATTGCAGTAGATAATATGTGACAAGTTTCAGGGTTCTATGTGAAAACAGCTTTAAATATTTTATATTTTGGTTTATTTTTACCGGTTTTTATTTGTTAAATGGTTTATTTAATTTTTTGTTATTAGTATTTTTATTTTTGTAGTGTTTAGGCGTTGTTACTCGGTTACTTTGTTACTTTGTTACTTGAAAGGACAGTCTTGTGATTCTAATTCCTGATTCCATTTTCCCTACAAACAGCGAAGGCAAGCCTATTTGTCCTAAATGTCAAAAAATTATTGCGGAATGTTCTTGTCCTTCGTATGATCCAACCAAACCAAAACTTGAGCAGTTTTCTCCGGTTGTAAAACTGGATAAATCTAACCGGCACGGAAAAATGGTGACTGTGATCAGCGGTTTGCCTAAAGATGAAACTTATCTTAAAGATTTGGCTAAAACTTTAAAAACCAAAACCGGCAGCGGCGGCACGTTTTACATCACAGCCGAAGGCGGAGTGGTTGAGATACAAGGCGATCATGTGAAAAAAGTGGTAGAGGTTATAAAGGTGGTAAAGGAGGTAAAGGAGGTAAAGGAAAAAGCGATTGATGGAAAAACGAATAAAAAGAAATGTTGATGTTTATCACTATGTTAATCGACACACACGCTCATTTGGACCAGCTTTCAGACTGCCCGGCTGCGCTTAAACGCGCGTACGATGCAGGTGTCACAGGCGTGATTGCGGTCAGCGAAGGTTTACTGCACTCTCAACGAAATCTTGAAATTGCCCGTGCCTCAACTTTGTCTAAAATTTATTTAGCTTGCGGTATTCACCCGTCTGAAGCTCACAAAGAAGACTTAAACGCTATGAAGGAATTTATCAGGGATCACCGGCCGGATATCACGGCTATCGGTGAAATCGGTTTGGATTTTTGGTATCGATGGGCGCGTAAAGACGAAGAAATTAAATCCAGACAGCGGCAGGTGTTTCGAGAATTATTAGCAGAAGCTTTAAAATATGATTTGCCTGTTTCCATTCATTCCCGGGGAGCGTGGGACGATTGTTTTACGATCGTGAAAGAGCTGGGAATCCGTCGTGCGGTTTTTCACTGGTACAGCGGACCTCTAGATATTTTAGATAAGATTTTGGCTGAAGACTATTTGATTTCTGTGACACCCAGTTTGGCGTATAGCGTTGAAGCGCAATTGGCCGCGCAACACGCGCCAGTGAAACAAATATTAATTGAAACGGATTCGCCGGTTTTTTATCGTCTGCCGGAAAATAAAGATGAAGGATTTTCAGCAGAGCCCAAAGATGTAAGCAAAACTTTAGAGTTATATTGTGGATTAAAAAAATGTGATATACAATCTACGGCAGAGATATTAAATAACAATGCGATAAAATTTTTTAAGTTGTCATAGATTTATAATTGTTTTTGTTTTTTAAATTTTTGTTTTCTTTTTTGGTTATTTTGTTTTACTTTTACTTTTACTTTTTCCCTTTACCTTTTTACTTTTATTTAGACAGGAGAAGTCAATGGCTAAGAAAAAATTAAAGCCGATCTGGTTTTGGGGTGTGCTGGTTATTGTCGTGACCTTAATTGTTTTTGGGGTTCATAGTTATATATCGGCCCGCGCGCATTCTGCTGAGGAAATTTTGCCTGCCGATGTTTTAGTTTATGCCAAAGTAACGAATGTCAGAAAAAATCTTAAATCTTTTTTCGCTACGAATTTATGGTCTCAATTCTCTAAGATAGATTTTGATGGAGTAGCTCGTCGATTTGCTAAACCAGGAGAACATGCGTCTTATAAAGGTCAATTGGCAGATGTGGAGACCATCATTGATGAGAGTTTGTTTAAAAAATTAATTGGCCAAGAAGTTGTGGCCGCGGTTTATCCAATCCAAATTAATGTTCAGGAATTATCCGCGCTGAGTAAAATCAGCCCGGATTTAGTTGGGGCAAAATTGCTTTCTAATGTTTATATATTGAGTAAGGTTACTAATGATGTCCAATTTTTAGAGTCGTTTATGGGCTATCTTAACACGAAAAATGTTCAGGGGGCATCGTTTGAAAACACTTCTTATAATGGATTTAAAATTCATGAAGTTTTGATCCCATCGAAAGGGCTGAAATTTTGTTTTGTCCGTTTTGGTAACTGGCTTGCTGCGGGTTTTTCGGAAGAGGCTATGAAAAAATTAGTGGATGTATATAAAAAAGTTAAACCGTCTTTGGCTTCTGACCGCGTTTTTATGGAACGCCAGGCGAGTGAAGGGCAAAGAGCTAAATGGCAAGTGTTTGTAAATTTTGAAGCCGTGTATGCTATGGTTGAACAAGCTGTTGAAGATTTTAAACCCATGCTAGGGACTCAAAGCAAAGTTGTAAAAGAAAATCTTAAATATTTTGCAGGGTATCAGGCGTTGGCTTTGGCTGGATTGGGCGGAGATCCGGATCAAATTAAAATAAAATTAACCTTTGATCGTCGAATCATGCATCCGGACGTGGCTCCTTTTTTTGATAGATGTGAATCAAGGGAAGACGCGGCATTATCTTTTATTCCTCAAGATGTGTTAGCTTATCATTGGGACGGGTGTTTTAACGCGTCAAAATTATGGGGCTCTTTGAAAGCATCAGAAAAGAACGGAAAAAGTGGGCGAGATCGTTCTTCGACGGCTATTGTCGCGCAAACGATCAAAGGAAATACAGGCCTGGATTTGGAATCGCAAATTCTCCCGGCTATTGGTCATGAATGGGGCGTATATTGGAATGGCGTGGATATCATCAATTACGGAAATCAGAAAGTCCCCATGCCTAAGCTTTTCCTTTTTGTGAAAATGAAGCAGAAAAAGATTTTTGAGGAGTTTGTAAATAAATTGGAAACAGTCTTACCATTTAAAACCGCGAAAGAAAGTTATGCTGGCGACACTATTAACGCGTTTCAGGTGCCTATGGGCGCGGGTTTTCAGCCGGCATATTGTTTTAAAGATGATTATTTTTTATTGTCTTTGCAATCAAAAGTTTTGAAACAGTCTTTAGATTTGGAACAGAAGGGTCAAAGGTTAAAAGACGCGGAGGATTTCAAAGCTTTGGACAAAGGACTATCTAATATGGGAAAAAATTTTGATTTTATCGGCGTGGAAAAACTATTAGACACCACCAAAGATTTGGTCAGTTTTGGCAATGATTTCGTAACCCGCAGGGCAGATGAGAGAGCCGCGTTTCAAAAAGGAACAGGGCAGCGTTTAGCGGATTATCAGAGCGCTTTGAAATTGAGTGAAAATCAGTTATTGGCCGCTGAAGCGGATAAAACTCAAGATCCAGCGGAAACAGCGCGAAAAATGAGTGCGATCAAGGCTGATATCAGGACTGCTCAAGAAAAGATAAAATCCGCTGAGGAGGCAGAAAACAATATGCGGCCGGATAATACTCCGTCGCTTGCTGACCGGAACTATTATTTGAATACTTTAGTTTATCCGCTTATTGAAGCCTTGAAAAATATAAAAAATATCGCTATTGGGGAAAGTTCCGAAGAAGATAATTACCAATGGCGGATCATATTTAAAGTGCAATAAACGGTGTCAGATCTCGACTGGGAATTGGCGTTCGGCTTTTAACCGGCCAATCGTTTGTTTTTTCGAGCAACCTTTTTCTGTCGAGATCTGACACCTTTTTTCTAGACATTCCTCAGCTTTTCTTTTAAAATATCTTCACTATGTTTGAGATTGTGAATAAACAAATTCTTGCCGAAGATGTCAAACGCGTGGACATATATGCCCCTCATATTGCCAAGAACGCGCTCCCTGGTCAATTTGTAAGCATTTGTCCTGAAGAAGGGGATGAACGCGTCCCTTTGACTGTCATTGAAACTGCTGAAGGCCGCGGAACAATTTCTTTGATTTTTCAGGAAAAAGGCGAAACAACCGGAAAATTGGGTTCTCTGCCGATTCATGAATCAGTTTTTTCAATTTTGGGTCCTTTGGGTCAGCCGGCTAAAATTGAGAAGGTTGGGCTGGTGGTCTGTATAGCGACGGGTGTAGGTACCGCGCAGATGCTTCCCATTGCCCGGGCTTACCGGAAAGCAGGAAACAAGGTCATTGGTATTATCGGCGCTAAAACCAAAAAAGAATTAATGCTGGAAGCTCAAATGCGGATCGTGAGCCATAAAATTTTTATTACTACGAATGACGGTTCTTATGAGCGCAGGGGTGTAGTCACGGATATATTGAAAGAGATTATTGCTAAGGAAAAGGTCGGTTTGGTTTACGCGATCGGTGCTATTGAGATGATGCAGGAAGCCGTGTCGATTACGAAACAAAAAAATATTGCGGCTAAAGTTCAATTAAATCCAGTTATGGTCGATTGTATGGGTATGTGCGGGGCTTGCCGGGTTAAAATTGCCGGAGATTTGATTTTAGCCTGCACAGATGGTCCGGAATTTGATGGTCACCAGGTTGATTTTGAAGATTTTAAAGTTCGTATGAACGCTTTTAAGGAGTCAGGCCAATGCCGCAGCCACACGTTGCCGCGCAGCAAAGCGAGAAAAGGGTCAACAATTTTAACGAAGTTTCTCTCGGCTTTTCGCGGAAAATAGCGACGGAAGAAGCCCGCCGTTGCCTACAATGTCAATCCCCCCTATGCGTGGACGGTTGTCCAATCGGGGTGGATATTCCTGCTTTTGTCCGCCAGGTGCGCGATGGAAATTTAAATGGCGCGTATCAGGTTATCCGGGACACTAATCCCTTGCCCGCGATTTGCGGTAGAATTTGCTCTGCCCAATGTGAATCTCAATGTGTTTTAAAAGATAAAGACGGGGCTATTGCCATCCGGGCCTTAGAACGATTTGCCGCGGATTTCGGCAGAACCAGAATGGTTAAACCAAAGCTGGTCGACCGGACAGCTAAAAAAATCGCGATCATTGGTTCCGGGCCTACTGGTTTATCCGCCGCTTTTGTTTTGTCACAACGAGGTTTCTCCGTCACAATTTTTGAATCTTTCGACCGGGCCGGCGGCATGCTCCGTTATGGTGTGCCGGAATTTCGCGTTCCTAAAAAAATTCTGGATAGTGAAATCAATGATATCCGGTCTTTAGACGTGAAACTGGAAATGAATTGTCTGGTTGGCCGTACGTTTACGCTGGATGAATTGTTTAACCGGGAAGGATATCATGCTGTGCTTTTAGCAACAGGCGCCGCCGTTCCGCGGTTTTTAGATGTTCCGGGTGTTAACCTGGGAGGCGTGTATTATGGTGAAGAATTTTTGATGCGGGTGAATTTGATGAAGACGGGAATTTTTTCACGATATATTCCTAATTTTGTGATCGGGTCTAAAATTTTGGTGGTGGGTTCGGGAAACACGGCATTGGACTGCGCCCGTTCCGCTGTCCGTTTGGGCCGGGAGGTTCATTTGATTTTTAAGGCGACCGAAGATGATATGCGGGTCCGTTCTATTGAGAGGGAATACGCGAAAGAAGAAGGGGTTAAAATGGAGTCCTTAGCCCGTCCGGTTGAAATTATAGGGGGTCCGGATAATTTTGTTAAAACCGTCAAGTGTGTGCGCATGGATTATGCTCAATTGGATAAAAAAGGAAATTGGACTTTGGATGAAGTTCCCGGTTCAGAATTCGAAATAGAAGCTGATACTGTTATCGTCGCGATCGGTCATAAACCCAATGGATTATTGGCGAAACTATGTCCGGGTTTAGAAATTGCCGAAGACGGAACTATTGAAGTGGATGAAGATGGTTTAACCACTCTAAATCGGGTTTATGCGGCAGGAAACGTGGTGAGTAATGCCCGGCCATTTATCGATGCGGTAGCATCAGGAATGCTGGTCGCGGAGAGCATGGCGGAGAAGATTAACTAGCTGTTTCAGTAAATTTGCCTTTGATGAAAAATATGCTATATTTGAAACAGTTCATTTCAAAAAATATTAGGAGGCATTTTAATGATGAAGAAAATCATCCTTTTTTTGATGATGCTTCTCTCTGGCCTTTCCTGGATCCAATCTACCGCTGCAAATGGAAAAATCTCTTCCTTTATAACTGAAGATAAAACTGTTTTTTTAGATAATTGTTATTTTACGGCTTGTGCAACTCATTTGATGTTTTGGTTTCATTGGACTAAAACACCTGCTGCTAATGGTAAGTGGGATGGTCCTGTAGTTGGAACCCAAGCTACCGGACCGTGGGAAAACCTCGGGACTGTAAATGATTATCACCGCGTAGCACATATTGTAACTCTGGAGGCGATGATAACACAGTCTCAAATTGAACAGTTTGAGCAATCCATTAATGACGCGCATTATACTGCGTCTGAGAATTTTATTCCTACAAATGGCCCCCCAACATTTATAAGTTCCAGTTTTGCTCAGATTGCCAACCCTTCCAATGCTCCGCTCAATTCAAAAGATTTAATCTTTCAGTCTATCAAATCTATAACCAATGACCCGGTCGATATTTTTTCAGGAGAAGATTTTTTTTCATCAACAGATTTTTCATTGAGCAGCCAAGGGCCTAAATTGAATTTATCTCGTCATTACCGATCCTTTTCAACCTTCACCGGCATGTTCGGTTATGGCTGGCGTACAGATTTTGATGTTAATTTAACCCAGGACAATTCTGGAAACGTGATCATCTTCGATGGAGAAGGGACAGGAATTTATTTTATGAATAATTCCGGGATTTATACACCATCGCCGGGAAATTACTCCACCATTGTCAAGAATGCTGATAATACTTTTTCTGTGACGGATAAAAATGGCAAGGCGACTCATTATGATATCAATGGGCGATTAAGCTCTGTTAAAGACCGCCATGGTAATATGTTGACTTTTGTTTATAACCCTGCTGTTCCAGGAGGGACATATATTCAAGATGCCAGCGGCCGGCAGATCGTATTAAATGTTGATTTGAATGGGCATATTATCTCCGCGACTGATCCGGCTGGCAAAAATTTTCAATATGGTTATGACATAAATGGTAATTTAGTCAGCGTCACTGATCCGTCGGGCGCTATAACAAAATACATTTATGATGATAACCACAAAGTCGTCCAATTCATTAACGCCAATGGCCACAACACATATTATCAATATGACACAGAGGGCAGGGCAACCATGAATTGGCGGGATGATAATGTTAACAAAGTCACTTTAGATTATCAGGCTAATAATACAACTGTCGTGACGGATAGTTTAGGGAAGAAAACAACGTATGTGTTTAACGGTACTGGTTTGGAAATCTCCCACACCGATCCTTTAGGTGCTGTGACTCAGCAGACCTGGGATGTTTTTATGAACCGGACATCTATTACTGACGCTAAAAATAATGTAACAAAATTCGACTATGACTATTATGGGAATCTGATTCAAATCACTGATCCGCTTGGTAAACAAACCAACATGACTTATACGCCTGATTTTAATTTAATTAGCACAAAAACCGATGCTTTGGGCCAGGTCATTAAATTTGATTATGATGTGAATGGAAATCCAAACACGATTACAGATGCTTTAGGTAATAAGCAGACCTTTGTTTATGACCAGCATGGTAATGTTATATCTGCGACGGATAGCAGGGGGAACATGACTCATTTCACATATGACGCTTTGGGCCATGTCATTCAAAAAACTAACGCGTTAGGCAATAGCACCAATTTTACTTATAAATAATGTTTGTCATTCCCGCGAAAGTGGGAATCTAAGTCAAGAATAATTTCTGAGGTTAGTATGTCTAAGTATCTTAACCGCCGCGTATTACTCATTGTCATTTTGCTTTTGGGAGCAATAGGCATTAACAGTGCCTATGCTGCCGTTTCTATAGCTCCGCGTATCACAACTCAACCAGTCAGCGCGACAGTCACAGCTCCAACAAAAGCAACATTTAAGTTGGTGGCCACAGGTACGCCTGCACCCAAATATCAATGGGTGCAAAGCATCAAGGGCGGGGCATTTGTCAATATTACCGGGGCTATAGGATCTTCGTTCACAACAGCGGCTACAACAGCAGTTAATAGTGGGACAAAATATAAATGCGTAGTTAGCAATGCGGCTGGAAGCATCACAAGCAGCATAGCGATATTGACAGTAAATGTTGTCCCTAACATCACAACTCAGCCGGTTAATGTGACTGTCACGGAGCCAACAACAGCAATGTTTAAAGTAGTCGCCAGCGGCACACCCACACCGACATATCAATGGATGCAAAGTGTCAACGCTGGAACATTTACAAATATTTCCGGAGCAACAAGTGCTTCTTATACAACAGCAGCATCAAAGTTAGCGAATAGTGGGACAAAATATAAATGCGTAGTTAGTAACGTGGCTGGTAGTGTTACAAGCAGCATAGCGACATTGACAGTAAATGTTATTCCCAACATCACAACTCAGCCGGTTAATGTGACAGTCACGGCGCCAACAACAGCAACGTTCAAAGTAGTGGCCAGCGGCACACCAGCGCCTACATATCAATGGATGCAAGAGGCTTCGGGCGCCAGTTTATATACTGCTATGACTGGTGCAACAAGCGATTCATACACAACATCAGCAACAACAGTAGCTGTTAGTGGAACAAAATATAAGTGTGTGGTCGCTAACATTGCGGGAAGTACTACAAGTACCGAGGCAACATTAACAGTCAATCCGACACCAGTTGCACCGAACATAACTTCGCAACCAGTTAGTCTAACTGTCACAGCACCCGTAACAGCGACTTTTTCGGTAACAGCGAATGGTGTACCCACGCCGACCTACCAATGGATGCAAAGTGTCAACGCTGGAGCATTTACAAATATTTCCGGAGCAACAAGTGCTACCTATACAACACCAGCAACAACATTAGCTAATAGTGGAACAAAATATGAGTGCATGGTTACCAATATTGTAGGAAAAGTGGCAAGTGCTGCCGCAACCTTAACAGTTAACCCAACACCAGCAGCGCCGAGTATTAAAACTCATCCGGTTAGCGCGACAGTCACAGCTCCGGCAACGGCAACTTTCTCAGTAACAGCCATTGGCACACCTGTGCCAACCTATCAATGGATACAAAGTATCAATGGCGGGGCATTTACCAATATTGCCGGAGCAACCAATGCTTCATACACCACACCCGCAACGACAATTGCGAATAATGGAACCCAATATGAATGTGTAGTCACCAACTCTCTCGGCAGTGAAGATATTTTAAAAGAAAAGCTGAGGAATGTCTAGAAAAAAGGTGTCAGATCTCGACAGAAAAAGGTTGCTCGAAAAAACAAACGATTGGCCGGTTAAAAGCCGAACGCCAATTCCCA
>JADFYJ010000007.1 GCA_015233115.1 Candidatus Omnitrophota bacterium
CGTATAAGCTCCAAAAAATTTCCAATGATTGTGTATATTCCGAATTTGTTATAAAGTTCACGCAATAAAGGTTTGTTAATCTTTTCAGGATCGTACTTTCCGTCAGGGGCAGGTGATGAGAACCAGTGATGGAAAAATAGTAAAAAAAGACACATTTAAAATCAAAACTGACCCTCACGGACACGGAGATATTCATGCTTTGATGGATAAAACCGGGTGCGCCGCAGCTTTTCTAAAAGCCGGAGTTCAACGCACGGTTTTTTTCCAAGACACGAATAGCGACGCGTATAAAGGAATTTTTGCCGGATTAGGAAATATGCTTGATACGGAAACCGGAAAAAACAAAAAAAAGTTAGCTCTTTTCCCTGTGGCGATAAAGCCCGGAGAAAAAGTCGGTACATTAGCCGTTCTAGAAGATGAAACCGGTCATCGCACAATTAGAAACATCGAGTATACTGACCGCGAAAATGTTCTCCAGGATCAAGAGGTGATTAAAGCATTAAATCTAAAAGGATTGAATGTTAGTTCGAATGATTTTGTGCAAGGAAATATAAATGTTTATGCTGTTGACCAAGAAGAATATGTAAACATATTGCTCACCACTGAAGGGGGAAAAATGCCGGAATTCATTAACCCCAAAGAAAACTACCGGCTAGAAACCAAGATGCAAGATATCTATGATGAGTTTAAAATTGAAGATGTTTCTATAAGTTTTTTCGAGTCTCGCGATGTGTTTAATACCACCAAAAATGATTTAGCCAACGCATTAATAGCTGAGGCAAAAGATCTCCCTTCGGAATATCTTGCCTGGGCGCGCGGAGAGCATAGAAAAAATATCCGGAAAATGCTAGAATTAGCAGGCGTTAATATCAATGTCAATGGTGAGGATCGACTCGCGCATGAAGATAAATATACCGTTCGATTTAGTAACAACAAAGATATAAAACCTTTGGTAACCGGCGGCATTTTTGGCCCGCCTACAGAAAAACAACTCACTGAATTTGGAGAAATAGCCAAAACTGTGGTCGTTAGAGGAGTTAAATACACTTTTGGAGCTGTCATTCATGTTGACCCAAGAATAGCGCAAACAACGTCCGAATATAAAGCCACATTTAAGGGACTTCAGAAAATTAGCAATAATTCTGTTGTTATTTTTAATGGCGAAGGAGAAATTCATTTTAATAACAATGTCACGATAGATGGAACGCTCATTGTTAATGTCCCTGAGGGTTCAACACTTACGTTTGAAGGAACTCAAGTGAAAAATGCCGGGTGGGAATTTAAAGACATAACGGACGGCGAATTAAGGGAAGTGGCCAATCAAGGCACTTTATTATCCGGAGGAACGTGGACTAAAAATGGCATGAATTTTATTGATTTAAGATCACTGGAAAAAGGAAATTATATTGTTGATCCGCGCGGTAATTTAAAAAGAACTGACGGTCTTCCGATTAGGCAAAACCCTGAACATAAATGGCCCATAAATCTACAACAAGCACGACAATCGCTGGAAGACGCCTTAAATAAAATTGGTTTGCAAAATATTATTGGAGTCAATATTGATGAAGAAAAAGAAGATATTAATTATTATTTAAAAAAAGACTCATTTACAGATAACGATCGTAACATTATTTTTGATAAAGTACTAAATCCGGCAACCTTTCAATTTGAAGGGATTTTCGACGCGTTCAAGATATTAGAAAAAAAATCACCAAAAATCGTAGATTTAAAATTTAAATTATTTTTAGCTTTACTTGATGCTGGATTTCGTAAAACAACAGACGGCACAGAAAACCGCTATTATAATAATTTTCTTGCCACCCAAGGATTTCAAAGAGATCAACTACTCGATGGTACAATTGCGAATTTATTAGGTGCTAATCCTAAATTAGAAGATATCACCGCATCCATCCGTCCATATTTAGCAGAAATAAACGCAGAAAAAAAAGTATTGTTATTAGGTGCACCTAAAACAGTTATTCCTGCCGATGCGCGTCATGTCCAAGTTCTTGCGATTCAATTATCTGAAAAAAGAATGATGGAGCAAGATTCTGAGGTTGGTTATGACCATAAACTTTCCATGGTTACCGCGGAAGATAAGAGTAATGAAATGATAACATATTTAAAATCATTACCGGATAACACGTTTAATGTCATTGTCGCTGATTCAACCGTGAGACATACCAACCTGCCGGGCAAAAGCATTTTTAACGAATACTTCCAACAATTAAAAAGAATTACCAAGCCAGGAGGTCAAATATTATTTTTTGAGCCCGGTTCAGAAGATATTCTTAGCGATATGCAATATTTTGATGAAAATTTCCCCAAAGATAATCAATTAACACAAGTCAAATTGCGATCTTTAGGTAATAAAAAATTTTTAAGATTTTCCATGTTTTACACGATGATTTATATCGAAAAAGTTAAAGGGAATGATATTTTTCTAAAATTAATACAAAGAGAATTGAGAAATAGAAACGAAGATGATACCGAGCCAAATAAATTAAAATTATATTATGAATTTGCCGGAACCAGGTCTCTGCCGGTTTTAATGTTAAGTGTTCAAAAAAGATCTACACCCGTTGATCACGCGAGTTTAGCTCAAAATAATGCAGTTTCTACTAAAGCTTCTTACGGCGGTATCGACTTAAATTCCGATATCATGAATTTAAAAATGGAATATGGCCCAGATGGGATTAAAGTTCCTACAGATTCCGCGCAGTTGCAGGAAATCAAAATTGATGGTTTAGTACCGTTTATTATTGATATCAGGCCGGCGGTAAATTTACAGGCTTTAATAGGATTTAAATAAATTAATATGTTGACAGGTTTCCCGACACTTTTATAATGTGGAAACCATGAAAACACTTCCGATCAAACATTTTGACATTGAAGGCGCCCACAAACACTATACGGATGGCGTTATTCATAAAAATATCCGCGTCCCGTCTCGAAAGATCAGTCTTTCCAACGGTAAAGCTTTATTTTTATATGACCAGACCGGACCATATTCAGATCCACGAGTTAAATTAAATCCCTCAAAAGGATTGCCTGATCTTCAGATTGCTAAAAACCATTCCGGCAAAAATGTGACTCAACTGTATTACGCCCGCAAAAAAATTATTACGCAGGAAATGGAATTTGTCGCGATCAGGGAAAACTGTACCCCTGAAATGGTACGAAAAGAAGTAGCCAAAGGCCACGCCATTATCCCCGTGAACATCAATCACCCGGAACTTGAACCTATGATAATTGGCCGGAAATTTCTGACCAAGATCAATTCCAATATTGGAAATTCCGCGATATCTTCAGGCATTAATGAGGAAATTGAGAAGATGCTATGGTCGATCCGCTGGGGCGGAGATACGGTCATGGATTTGTCGACAGGCAAAAATATTCATGAAACTCGAGAATGTATTATCCGCAATTCACCAGTTCCCATTGGCACCGTGCCAATTTATCAGGCATTAGAAAAGGCGGGAGGAGTTATTGAAGATTTGACCTGGGAAATTTACCGTGATGTCCTTATTGAACAAGCCAAACAAGGTGTGGACTATTTTACTGTCCATGCCGGTATATTACGCAAATATATACCGAATGCGTTAAAACGTAAAACCGGAATTGTCTCCCGAGGCGGCGCGATATTAGCCCAATGGTGCCAGTCCCATAAAAAAGAAAATTTTTGTTATACCCATTTTGAAGAGATCTGTGAAATCCTCAAACAATATGATGTTTCGTTTTCCCTGGGTGACGGATTACGTCCCGGGAGCATTGCTGACGCAAATGATAAAGCCCAGTTTGCTGAACTTAAAACCTTAGGTGAACTAGCGCAAATCGCCTGGAAACATGACGTGCAAACCATGATCGAAGGCCCCGGACATGTTCCCATCAACAAGATTCAGGAAAACATGGATAAACAAATCAAGCTTTGTCAGGGAGCGCCATTTTACACGTTAGGGCCGCTGGTCACTGATATTGGCGCTGGTTATGATCATATTACCTCGACCATAGGCGCGGCGATCATCGGTGCCATGGGAACAGCCATGTTGTGTTATGTCACGCCAAAAGAGCATTTAGGATTACCAGACAAAAACGACGTGAAAGAGGGAATCATCAGCCATAAAATTGCCGCTCATGCTGCGGATCTTGCAAAAGGACATCCGCTAGCCATAGCTAGAGACAATGCCATGTCCGACGCTCGATTCGAATTTCGCTGGGATGACCAGTTTAAATTATGCTTGGATCCGGAAAAAGCCAGAAATTCTCGCAAATCTACGTTCTCGTCAGATAAAAAATGTAGTAAAGATTATTGTTCCATGTGCGGCCCGCAATTTTGCTCCATGCGGATTAGTAAAAACATCAAAAATAATTAAAAAAATAATACGTTTATCGTCGATAAACTGACCTTGCTAACCGTTCAATAGCATGTTATATTTTTTAATATAAAAGTAAACGTTTTCCCTAACATTGGCAGTCTGTATTTAATTCCGTAAGAAAGAAGCCACGGCTTTCGAAAGAATTAAAAGTGTCAGTGTTTCAGAGCTTTCACATTTCAACAAGGAGGATTCAAATGATCAGATCAAGATTTTCATCTTGGACTAAATCAATCTGCATGATGATTGCCGTGGTATTTGGGATGCAATGTTTGTTGCCGGTGCAGATTGCGCGAGCCGATGTATTAAATTTACCAGTGCCAGGAGCTATGGTTGGATTATCCACACCGTTTGCACCATTAGCTTTAAAAGGTCTGGTCGTCAATCCCCAAAAACCACTCGAATTTCAATTTCTGGTTGATACTGGCCGCGGCCCGCAAGATACGTCAACGGTTAAAGAACAATCTAATCAACTAGTCAAATATTTTTTAGCAGGCTTAACTATTCCGGAAGGAGATCTATGGGTTAATCTATCTCCTTATGAAAAAGACCGCATAGTGCCGGATGCTTTAGGTAAAACAGATTTAGGACGAGATTTATTAGCGCAAGATTACATTCTCAAACAATTGACTGCTTCACTCATTTATCCTGAAAAAGATTTAGGGGAAAAATTTTGGAATAAAATTTATGAAAAGGCCCAAAAACAATTTGGCACCACAGATATCCCGGTAAACACATTTAACAAGGTATGGATTTTGCCTGACCAAGCGCAGGTATTCGAGAATGGTAATGCCGCTTATGTGACCAAATCAACTTTAAAAGTCATGTTAGACGAGGATTATTTGGCATTGAAGAAAAATAATTCACCAGCAGAAGAAAAGAAAAATAATGCCCACACGCTAGCCTCACAAATCATCCGCGAAATCATTATTCCTGAAATCGAAAAAGAAGTGAACACAGGCAAAAATTTCGCGCAATTACGTCAAATTTTCCAATCCTTAATTTTAGCCAAATGGTACAAAGAAACCATCCAAAACGGTCTGTTAGATTCTGTTTACACCAATAAAAATAAAATCACCGGAGTTAATCTCAAAGACCCGACATTAAAAGAACAAATTTATAACCAATATTTGCAAGCCTATAAAAAAGGCGTGTTTGATTATGTTAAAGAAGAATACAGTCCGGAAGGACAGATTGTGCCAAAGAAATATTTTTCTGGCGGGTTGATTTGGAAGATGGCTATTGACCATGCGGGAAAACAAGCTGATGTTAAAAGCGATGGGGCAATGGTGGCATTACAAATAGCCCTGGATAAGGCCATGACTGGTGTGGATGAATCTCGTCGCGTTATTAAGAAAGACCAGCTTGCGCTGAGGATTGAAGAGATTGAGAAGAAAGAAGCTTTGTCTAAAGATAATGAAAGACTAACAGAACGTATTTCCGTTCTTGATAAAGCAATTCAAGATGAATTAAGCAATGCAGATAGAATTGAAAAAGTATCACCCCCAGAGCAATTTGTCGCGCGTCAACGAAGCCTCTCCACGTACACGTACAGCTTCAAAGATGTTCACATTACAGGGACAGTTAACGTGGAAAAACATGACCCAGCCGGAATCCAGCTTTCAAATGAGATTATCAATTTCAAAAGTATACTAGGGTATGAAGGCGAAAGTCATTTTATGGATCTTTTGATTTCATCGGACGGGCAACATTTTTTAGTATTTTATAATGATAAAAAACTTATTGCGGGAACTGGTGAGTGGCTATTCGAACCGTTGGCAGTACCTAATATGGATAAAGAAGGGTTTCATGTTATTCAAAAGCCTGTGATATATACTGACTCAGAATATAATAATAAAACCAAAGTTGCCTTTTTGGAAAGATCAAAAGGAGCTTGGCAAAAAGCAGTAATAGAAATCCAGGATCTTAAAAGTTATGACCGCAGTCCCTACCAGCAGTTTGAAGCTTCTCCTGATGGCAAATATTCTGTTTTTCTATATCCGGGGATTGCCCAACTCTATATTTTCTGGAATAATAAGGTTCGGACTATTTCTCTTAAGGAATTAGGGCTAGATGGTATAAAAAGAGATATCAATTTCTCCGTAGATGGGAAATTCTTCAGGGTTGCAAGTTCGGATGGAAAATCCGTAAGTTTTTTCCAAGTCGGAATGAAAGTCGATCAAAAAAAGATAAAGGATCTTGAAGCGCAGCGTGCAGCGCTTGAGCAAGAACTTACTGTCAAAACCGATGAGCTCAAGAAATATCAGGAAAAAGATTCAGAGCTGAACACTACTAACCCAGACCTCGCCATGCTGCAGCCACCACTAAATAAAGTGACGATGCCCGCTGAAATCGAAATAAATTTTCGTAGAGCTGAGGAGCTGGCAATCAAAGCGACAAACGCTGATGAAATTAATGAAGCTTTGCTGTTTTATAAAAATGCCATAGATCAATTGACTCCGTTAATTAACGGCAGCACAGATGAAATCGCATTAGGAAATTTGAATTTATTTAACTCTCGATACAAACGTTTAAAAAAATCATTAGCAGATTTAAAAGAATATTTTGACGTTATCGGAAATGACGGGAAATTAACCGGAGAAACTGTCACACGTTACAAAGCTCATCGTGATGGTATAAAACATCCTAATGTGAATGCTATGATATTTAGTTCTGACGGGATTAATGTTCTGGGTGAACTTCGTGCGGCAGACAAAGACGTATTCCCCAGCACATTTAGTGGTGTTGGTGGCCATGCAGAACAAGGAGAGAAATCATTAGAGTCAATAAAGAAGGAAGTAAAACAAGAGATTAGATTCGGAGAATTGTTTCTGGAATTAGACCCTTTACGTCTAACACAAATCGGAAAAGATTATGAATATGACGGCGTTTTGCTTATGCGTGAATATGGATATATGGATATTGCTCAAAAGGAAAATTTAATAAGTATTCTTGATGAGCAATTAGCGGATCAGAAACAGACAAACAGGAAAGCAATCGGTAATATTTTTTATCAAGTCAACCCTAAAATTAATACGATTTCAGTCTTTACATTTAATTCTGCACAAAAACTAAAATTAAACGCCATTGAAGATGTTATTAAGCAGAGAACCGGTCTCACTGCTGGAATAATAGTGAATAATTATGAGAAAAAAAGTTTGTATGTTGAACAATTAACCCCGGAAAAAGAATCTGAAATTCTCGACCCTATTATGGCTGGTTTACGGGCTACTAATAAAACTATAACAACTAAGCATGGTGAAGATGAGGTAGAGGGGCTAGTGTGGAGTAATTTTGAAAAATTAACACAAGGTGTGAATAAAAATCCGGAACAATATACCGATATGTTTATGCCTTTTTTAATAAACAAGCAGATACTTAGAAAAATTAATCAGGCAGTTATTAAAGAACCTAGACCAATTAGAGAGAAGATCCTTTCTCTAATAAAACAAAGCGGCTTAACCACACCGGTTGGTGATATTGCCGCTCTTGAAAAAAGAGCACAAGCATTTGAAAATAATCGAATCGAATGGGAATTAAAACATTTTCATTACGTGCCTACTGAAGATGATTGGCTAAAATATGAAAATAGATCTCGCAATCCCAAGAAGGCAGATACGATCCTGCCTCCCCAGGAATATGATTATTGGCAGATTATGGCCGCTGATGGGCGTGATTACTGGGGGGTTAAAACGGATGATGCCATGACTTCTGCACCTTCGACAAAAGATCGTGTCGGGTTAACGGCCCAAAACGGCGGTATCGACCTCAATCAAATCGCCGTTAAACGCAATGGTAAAACCTTTAAAGTCCAATTTGACCCAGCCCAGCTGAATGAAATAATGCAGGGAGGATTTGATGGGTTTTGTCCCATTATTATCAACATAACGCCTATTCAAAGTCCATTTCCATTATTGGGAATTAATGTTGGCAAACAGAAAGAAATATTAGCAAAAATATAAATCTAAATGTTAGCTTGATAATTATTTATTTAAATTGGAGGATTAAAAAATGATTAAATCTAGATTTTCAAGCTGGACTAAATTTGTATGCATGCTCATCACTCTGGTATTCGGCCTGCAATGTCTGATTCCAGCCCGATTGGTCAGCGCAGATGTATCAATCCTCCCAACACCTGGAGCTATGGTTAACCTGAGCCCGGCATTTGTGCCGGCCCTATTACGCGGCGTGACTGTCCATCCGGAAAATCCCCTGCAATTTGAATTCATCGTTGACAGCGGCAATGAAAAAACCACTTTGGATAAAAATTTCACACAAAATTCCCAGCGTCTCGTCAATTACTTTCTTTCTTCCATGACTGTTCCTGAAAAAGATTTATGGGTCAATCTTTCGCCAAATGAACCTGACCGCATTGTTCCGAAAAATTTAGGTCAAACCCAGCTTGGCCGGGATCTTCTCGCCCAGGATTATATTCTTAAACAATTAACGGCCTCACTCATACAGCCGGACGGAGAATCCGGACGGGAATTATGGGAAAAAATTTATTCATCACTATCACGAGATCCCCGCTTTCGCGGGGATGACAAATTCCTTGATATTCCCTCAGATATTTTTAACAAAGTCTGGATCCTCCCAGAAAGCGCCACCATTTACGAGCACAACAACACCGTCTATATCACAGATGCCAAATTAAAAGTCATGACGGATCAAGATTATGTTGCAGGGCAACATAATCGCAGTGGTGAGCCTGTCGAACCACAAAATTACTCTAGATTGCAAGATCACCCTGTCACAAAAACACAAAATAATGTTTCAACACAATTAATTCAAGGAATAATCATTCCTGAAATTGAAAAAGAAGTTAACACCGGCAAAAATTTTACCCAACTCCGTCAAATCTATTATTCCCTGATATTAGCCAAATGGTATAAAGACGTAGTACGTAATAGTATTTTAGATAAGGTTTATATTGGTAAAAATATGGTCAATACCCTATTACCTATAACATCTAGCCTATCACCTGTGGACATCTACAAACAATATATGTCCGCCTTTAAACAAGGCGTATATGAAAAAATTAGAGAAGAATACGACCCTAAAACACAAAAAATTATCGCCCGCAAATATTTTTCAGGTGGGTTTACAGATTCTGCCATGATCATTCACCATGCAAGCGCAAACCAGATCGTGCCGGTCGGTGAGCAAACGCAGATTAAAGTTCATTTGGCTGATGCCGCCCAGATATCCACGATTGCCAGTCCTTTTGAAATTCATCACGATGATTATCCCCAATTACTCGCCTCATTATTAAAAGTTTTAAAAATTGAAGAAGTTGAAGAAGATTTATTTTCTTCGGACCGGAATGAGCCAAAATTAATTCGAAAGATTGAAGGGAAAGTCAACGATGATTTTTTTGCCCAAATTTATAAAGAGTTGAAAGGTAAAAATAATTTATTATTAGGTAAACTAGAAGGTCAATATATTGAAGCCAGCACAGTGACAATATATCTGCAAAAAAAAGAAAGTCCCATTTTGCCAAACGCTTTTCGGGTTCATGTCTCAGCCAATTATGCGTTGGATATTATTTTAGAAAACAGAAAAACTTTACTTGACCAAAATGAAGCGTTACGCGAACAAATGAAATTCGCGTCAGTCATAAACGGAATTTCTTCCACAGATTTGAAAGAAAATCTGTTCGCGGATGTATTAGGTGAAGAAAACCGTGTTTACTTCAAGGTTTTCCGGACCATCCGCAAAGAAATGGCCGTTAATAACGACGAAAAAGATATCTTCCAACTGATGAAAGATGAAAAAAGCACCTATGAAGAATTTTTAGAAAAATTTAAGTCGAAATTAAAAGCATCCGGGATCAATGAAGATGCCCAAAATATTTTAAATCGGTTAAAAATCAAAGTTGACGATTTTATTGCCGTCAATGATGTTTTAATGGAGCTTGTGAACCGTTCTGTTCACGAAGGCTATATTAAGTATTATGAAGCATTGCGGGTCATGTTTATGTCCCAGATCCGGGTAGGAGTTGTTCCTGATTCCATAGTGCGGGATATTAAAGCAAATTCTGTTTCCATGGTTGTCAACCGGTCCGGAATGCCGGACTATTTTGAAGATATCCAATTTAATCCCTCTCGGGCACTTCGCGCCGCAATGGCTAAATTAAAACCTGGTGAAACAAATTTATCAAAAGCGTTTACTAAAAAATGGTTTCCGCTTCAACGCTGGGTCTTCTATCAAAGAGACGGAATGGATGTTTATCGTATCGGCGCCAATCCTTTTCCTCACTTAAATAACAGCATCAATATCGTGCACGATGATCAAGTGTCACAAATCCCGTCACAGAGCACCTTAGAAGACATGTTAACGTTATTAAACATTATGAAATCTTTCGGGCGGAATGTGAATTTTAGACTGTTTCTGAATGCCATGTTTGCCGGTTTTTCATTTGACCATTTACATTACCAGGGATTTTTGAAAATAACCCATGTTGAAAAAACGCTCAATGATGACACCTTAATATCTCAAGGCATCAATACGGACGAAATCGAATATTTAACGCCCAAAGAAGGGGCGTTTTGGCTACCATCTACTTTCGTATTAAAAGGCCGCGATGCCAATAAAATGTCATCAGCGATCATTGACATATTACGTCATGCAAACCCGGCCACACGAGAATTACAATTAAAAGCAGATAGTGAATTCTCGTATAATATTTTATTTACTTTAGACGATAATGAGGAATATCGTATTTTTATCTTTGCACGAACATTTAACCCGCAAAAACCTGAAGATCCCACAAATAAAATGGAAAAAACCTTGGAAATAAAAGATAAGGAAGGAAAAGTTATATTTTCAGGGAGACCTGCCGGAGTTGAATTTGCAGATACGTTGCTCTACGGTTCACCTGGTGATAAGCAAAACTTTGAAACCGTGAAAAATGAATCCATACTGTTTCGACAAATTGTGGCTGATTTAGGTAAACAATTAACTTATCCAAAATTTGACGCACTTATTCAAGATATAAAAAATGACTTAAAACTTAAGCCCAAAACCGATTCAGCTTTATTAGCAGGGTTATCGGATAAAGGAAATAAAGCTGTCCTGAACAAATCCGACGTCGGTGGTATCGACATGTCCACTGTCAGTTTTAAACGGAAGGATGGGCTCGCGCCGAAAATTGTATTTAATTTAGACCCAGCCATGTTGGAACGGATGCAATCTGGAGACTTTAAAGGTTTTCAGGCTATTATCACTGATGTCATCCCTTTGCCCAGCGTACTACCTTTATTAGGTTTATCGCCCTTTGAAACAAAATCAGGTGACGAAAAAATCGGGCTTGGGCCCGTCGATCGATTCATAAAAAAGCTATCAAACGCCTAAAAAAAAATGCCCTTGCTTTTTTGATATTTATATGGCATAATTTTAACACAAAAGATCAAAGTATATTGAAATTTAAAAAATTGCGCCGGTATCTCAGCTGCAAAGCTGTTTTTGAAGATTGCAACTCCCCCCGAGTCTTCAAAATACTGGGCGCAATTTTTTTTGCGAAAAATCCCCCACATTTCCTATTTTCATGTAAAATTCTATAATCATAATTGTTAAAGAAGGATACTATCATGGAAAAAGTTATTATTATCGGTTCAGGGCCCGCAGGACACACTGCCGCGATTTATTGTGCCAGAGCTAATTTAAATCCGCTTATGTTGGAAGGATTGGCTGCTGGCGGCATTGCGGCTGGCGGACAGCTCACGACCACCACAGAAATCGAGAATTTTCCCGGTTTTCCAGAAGGTATTCAGGGGCCGGAATTAATGGAGAGAATGAGACAACAATCTCTTAAACTCGGAACCCGTATTGAGACAGTCACAGTTGATAAGGTTGATTTAAGCGAAAAGCCATTTAAAGTCTTTTGTGGAAACACTGTTTATACGGCTGAATCCTTAATTATCGCGACCGGAGCCACAGCCAAACGATTAAATATACCCGGAGAAGCCCAATACTGGCAAAAAGGGATGTCCGCTTGCGCGGTATGTGATGGAGCTTTACCAATATTCCGCAATAAGCCTTTAGCCGTCATAGGAGGAGGCGACACTGCCGTTGAAGAAGCTGTACACCTTTCCAGATACGGATCAAAAGTTTATATGATCGTACGCCGAGACCAGTTACGGGCTAGCAAAGCCATGCAAAAACGCTGTTTTGATAATCCTAAAATTGAAATTCTCTGGAATAGTAACGTTGAACAAGCGTGCGGAGAAAAAGCTTTAACCTGCATCCAAGTTAAAAACAATAAGACTGGAGAGATGACTCAATTGGAAGTTCGCGGTTTATTTTATGCGATCGGCCATGTCCCCAATACAGAATTTTTAAACGGACAATTAAAGATTGATGAAACAGGTTATATTATAACAACTCCCGGTTCAACCGAAACCAGCATAAAAGGTATTTTTGCCTGCGGAGATGTCCAGGATAAAAAATACCGTCAAGCCATTACCGCCGCAGGATCAGGATGTATGGCCGCGATAGAAGTCGATAAATATCTTGTAGCGATTTCCTGATCGCCCGTTTATAAAATTATCATTTTTATTAAATATAAATTGTTGCCCAAAAACCAACAACCAAAAACCATCAACCAAAATTATTTTATAGCCTTATGAATTCTGAAATTAAATCAATATATCCCGAGCCAAATGCGAATGACGGGCAGACACCTTCTTTTTTTAATCAACAAGAATTGACGGCATTAGTCTTGCCCGCAATGCTGTGCGCCGGCTTAGCTTATGGGGACGGCATGTTTGACGCGGCTTCGGCAGTCATTGCGATTTTTACTGCCCTATTAATCTCATCACTATTAAATCAATTCCGCAATGCGTTAGACGGTAATAGCTCAGTCATAAACACGGCAATGGCTTTGACTGGCCTAATAGGATGCTTGTGGGCGTTATACACCACCAACCCGACCATAGCGTTTTATTTTTGTCTTTATTGCCTGGTTTCCGTGATTACTATGAAACTCGAAACCATCAGTTGGCTATTTAAACCTCTTAATTATTTACGCTTGCTGGCCACCGGCCCATTTTTTATCGGAGCTATCTACAAAATACAAACCCATGAGCTGAATTACGCGATTTTAATGTGCGGGCTGCCATTCAGTTTATTTGCCATCGCTGATATTGGGGCACAGAAACATGAAAAAGGGGAAATGCAATCCGTATCTTTTTCAATAGCCGGATATTTGACGCCCATCATTATTTTTTTATTTATTCAAGACCATGCGGAAATCCTGGCAGCGTCTTTTCTTCTGCTTGTGGCAAGCTGGCCATTATCGAAAACTTCCACCCCATATGAGGGAGAAAGAAAAAAGAACCGGCAAAATTTATTTATTTTATCGGTTCTCTATATGATCATTTTCGCCGCAGGATGGAACTGGCCCATCATCAGCTGGTATCTCAAACATGCCGGATATATACCCGGAACAACACTTTTAAAAAGCTTTAAATTTTAAGTTTCTTCTAATCCTTTGACCAAAACCAATTTCCCTGAGCGAACCATTTCCACAACACCGTGTTTCTTTAATTGACTTTCCAATTCATCCAATTGTTCAGTCGTGCCCATTTGCTCGATAATGATAAGATCTTTATCTGAATCAATAACTTGCGCGTTAAATTTCTGAAATAATTTCATGAGAATCGATTTACTAGACGCTGTACAGCGAATCTTCATTAAAGCTAACTCGCGCTGTATGGATTCCTGACCGCTGTGTTCCGAAGAATGAATAACATCAACCAATTTCGCGGTTTGTTTAATAATTTGATCCAACGTAGCCGGATCACCTTGCGCCGTAATCGTCATCCGCGAATAACGCGGATTAACAGTCGGAGAAACTGAGAGAGCATCAATATTAAAACCCCTGCGGGCAAACACCAAAGACACCCGAACTAAAACGCCTGGTTTATTGGCTACTAACAAACTAATCGTGTGAATATTTTTTTTGTCTTGCATAAATAGTCCTTTATCTAGGTGCCTCAGTCATCATGTGATACGCTGATTTTCCAGCTGGTATCATAGGAAACACATTATCTTCTCTAATAATTTCCGCGTGAATCAAAACCGGGCCTTTATGATCTAAAGCCTGTTGTAATTTCCCTTTTGCTTCAGCCACAGTTTTTATGTGAATACTTTTAATCCCATACGCGCCGGCTAATTGACAAAAATCCGGATTACACTCCAGATTCACGCCAGAATAGCGTTTGGAAAAGAAAAGATCCTGCCATTGACGCACCATACCTAAATATTTATTTTCCATGACCACTACTTTGAGCGGCAGTTTATTGATCGCCACAGTCGCTAGTTCAGTCATGGTCATCTGAAAACCGCCGTCACCCACAAAAGCCACCACAGTTTCTTTTGGACGGGCAATCTGCGCGCCGATCGCGGCAGGAAAGCCAAAGCCCATAGTGCCTAAACCGCCGGACGAGAGCCATCTGCGGTCATCATAATCTGACTTATAAAATTGCGCGGACCACATTTGATGCTGGCCAACGTCAGTCACAGCAATCGCTTTACCTTTGGTCAATTTAAACATTTCATCAATCAAAAATTGAGGAGTTAAACCTTTAGCATTATCGTAAGTGAGAGGGAACTCTTTTTTATAGAAAGCCACTTCTTTAAGCCATTCTTCAGTATCTAAAGGTTTGACATATTTCAAGAGATCTTCCACAACCAATTTAGCGTCGCCAACTACATACGCGTCGGGTTTAACCACTTTTCCAATCTCTGCCGGATCAATATCAATGTGCAATTTTTTCGCGCCGATGCAAAATTCATCATTATTGCCGTTGATGCGGTCATCAAAACGACTGCCGATCGAACAGATCAGATCACAGTTGATCAGCGCCTTATTCGCGTAAGCAGTCCCGTGCATACCCACCATACCTAAAGAGAGTGGATGCGTTTCAGGGAATGCGCCTTTTCCCAGGAGCGTATTAATAACCGGAGCTTGTAATTTCAAAGCTAATTCTCTAACAACTTTACCAGCGCCAGAGATAACAGCGCCGTGACCAATTAACAGCAAAGGCTTTTTAGACCCTTGAAACATTTTAGCCATTTTTTTAATATCTGCCAAATTACCGCGGGTAGGAACTGTATAGCCAGGTAAATCCATTTTCGGATCAAGATCAGAAGTACATATCCCAACTGAAACGTCTCTTGGCACGTCGATCAAAACCGGACCAGGACGGCCGGTTTGAGTTATATAAAATGCTTCTTTAATAATCCGCGGCACATCATTCGGATCTTTCACCAGATAACTATGTTTCACCATCGGTAAAGTCGCGCCAAAAATATCCGCTTCCTGAAAAGCATCTTTGCCTAAAGCCGTCGTAGGCGTCTGCGCTGTCAAAACGATCATGGGAACAGAATCCATATACGCGTTCATGATGCCAGTCACTGTATTCGTCGCTCCAGGCCCGCTGGTCACCAAAACTACGCCGGGTTTCCCGGTAGCGCGGGCAAAACCATCCGCCATATGCGTGGCACCTTGTTCATGCCGCGACTGTATGTGCTTGATCTTGGAGTCCAAAAGGACATCAAAAATCGGAATGGCGACCCCGCCAATATAACCAAAAATATATTCAACGCCCTGCATTTCCAGACATTTTACTAATGCCTGCGCGCCATTAAGAGATTGCTTAGTTTTCTGTTTTTTCGCTGACATAATTCAAACCTTTGTATAATTTTTCACTAAAATTTAAGGGAGCATATAATATCATAAAATATTAAAAAATTTCAAGAAAATATATGTGTCGATAAATTACCCTTGCTTGATAAAATATTTTTGTTAATATCATTACCTTATGTCATCTTCAAACAAAATCAAAGCCGTCGGCTTAGTGTCCGGTGGGTTGGACAGCAGTGTGGTGATCCAGGTGGTTAAAAACATGGGGATCGACGTGCATTGCATTTTTTTTGCTTTGCCTTTTAGCTGCGGCAATTACACTAATGCCCAAGCTGCCTGCGACTATGCGGATTTGCCGCTTAAAGTGGTTCAACTTAATGAAGAATATCTCGACATGGTTAAAAATCCCAAATATGGACGAGGGTCGGCGATCAATCCGTGCATTGACTGCAAAATTTTCATGATAACCAAAGCGGGCGAATACATGAGGGAGATTGGCGCGGATTTTGTGTTTACCGGCGAAGTGCTGGGACAAAGACCTATGTCGCAGGTCAAGCACGCGCTGGAATTGATAGACCGTAAATGCGGTGTGGCAGGACGTTTATTAAGGCCATTATGCGGTCAACTGCTTCCTGCTACCATACCGGAGCAAGAAGGAAAGATCGACCGCAATAAATTATTAGCCATATCCGGTCGTTCCCGCAAACAACAAAGGGAGCTGGCCGCGCAATTCGGCATTACTTCTTTTCCACAGCCAGCTGGCGGATGTTTACTTACGGACAAAAATTTCGGCAACCGGATGAAAGATTTGTTTCAACACGGATACCGCGATTTGAACGATATTATTTCTTTAACGTGGGGGCGGCATTACCGCATTGACAATGAAAACAAATGTATTTTGGGACGGGATGATGAAGAAAACCAGCAGCTCATAAAATACGCTCATCCAGAGGATTACGTTGTGCAGTTTGTGGATAAACAAGGGCCTACTTTAATATTTATAAATCCAAAAAAAGAAACTAATCCTGCGGCACTTTTAGAAGTTTCCGGTCTCGTTCAATATTTTTCAAAACAAAAAAATTCCGCGCCACAAATTATGGAAGCATGGCAAGCAATGGACCCAAACAAAAAAATACCGATCCAATCTTCGCCATTAACCGAACAGTGGATCACTAGCCGGCGAGTTTAAGATTATAAATTTTTAATTTTTGTTTGATGTCGCCAGAAACCAGAGCACCGCGATATTAACCAGCGGGATACACATTAACAGACTCCACCAGCCTGACTTCTGCAACAAACGCGCGATACGCATCCAAATGATAATCCATAAAATAATATTCAAACCAGGTATCAGAAGAATAAATATTTCCCAATACGACCGCTCTGCAATTTTTAACAACATGAAGACATTAACAATGGGGACCATAGACCAAAACATATCTTCGCGGAATCTTCTGGCCAACATTACAAAAGGGATAGTGAAAAACAGATAATAAATCCCCAACAATATTCCCCATTTTTTCATTTCCCCGGATTTAATGAAGCTGGAAATTTTTTCGATTATGTTCACTCTAAGGAATTCCCTTACACCAGGAAATTTGTTATCAAACCATGTAAAAAATTTATTAATATTCCCAGGCAGTTCCTCAATCCGGCCTTTGAACTGCTCATCATAATATTCTTTTGAATTCTTATAAACCTTACGAACTTGTTCCGGAGCATTTTCCTTCTTTAAATAGTAACCAATCGGATCTTCGCCATAACTTATTAAACCTCCGCTGGTAGAAACATTTTTTGTTTGAGAAATAGGGACTGCCGGAGTGGTCGTATCGGATTGTGCCGAAACATCGGCAGACGGAGGAGTAACCGCAACCGGCGCAGAACTTAACACTGATCCATCATCAGCTTTGATTTCTTTAATTTCTCCCGTATAGTAAGTCACTTTACGGCCTTGATCATTCTCAATGATGACAGTAGAATCTGTCCTGGAAACAATTTTACCTATAATTTCTTTACCAGAAACCAAGACGAGAGTTTCAGCTTTTGATGAATTAATTAAAAGCATACCCATGAGAAATAAAAGACTTAAAATCTTTTTCATTCATTCCATCCTTGTATTTTATCCAATGTCTGGCGGATATCTTCAAAATTTATCATCTGCATTAAATCACACCGCAATTTTGCCGCGTGAGGAAAACCATGTAAATAGCCCGAATAATGCTTACGAAAAGTAATCACGCCATGAGCCTCACCTTTATATTTTACTGATAATTGCAGGTGTTCAAGACATATTTTAATTTTTTCTTTCCAGGGCTTAATCGGAGGGATTTTTCCGGTTTTTAAAAATTCTTTTATTTCCTGAAATATCCAAGGATCCGCGACAGCTTGCCGACCGACCATGACCCCATCACAGCCCAGATCAAATAAAAATTTCGCATCCTGCGGCGTTTTCACATCCCCATTGCCGATAAGAGGGATGACGATTTTTTTACGGATTTCTTCCAACCACTTCCAATCCGCCTTTCCTTTATAACCCTGATTCCGCGTGCGGCAATGCACAGTCAATGCTTGCGCCCCGACTTGTTCCACCATTTTTGCCACATCTAAAATAACAATACTATCCTGATCCCAACCTAATCGCGTCTTTACTGTGACTGGTACAGAGACGGATTTAACAACCGCCTGAACGATCTTTTCGAAATGAGGGAGGTCTTTTAAAAGCGCGGCACATTCTCCTCGACTGACATGGCTTTTAGACCAACATCCGGCATTGATATCGATAAAATCCGGCGCAAACTGCTCAACCTTTTGAGCGGCCCGTACCATCGAATCAATATGGCTTCCAAAAATTTGTATACCGATCGGTCGTTCTTCTTCAAATATGGTCACTTTTTTATCCGCTTTGGCAATATCACGGATCAAAGCTTCACAACTCGTGAATTCCGTAAAAACCATATCCGCGCCGAGCCTGCGCATGATAGCCCGGAAAGGAGCATCAGTCACATTCTCCATGGGCGCCATGATCAATGGTTTATCTATATCCAATTTTCCGAGTTTCATAACCTTACCGTTGGACCACCGCGTCGGTGGTCCAAAGCCCACCGACGCGGAGATCCTTATCTTGCTTTTTAAAAGTTAATTTATTATACTGAGTAAAAATATTTAAGCAACCATTTAACAATGTACCTTATCGATGTTACCAACAATTTACTTCCATACCTTCGGCTGCCGGCTTAATCAGGGGGAAACTTCTGTGCTTGAGGGGTTATTCAAAGCAGAAGGGTTTCCGATTGCGTCACAAAAAGAGCATGCCCAGATTTTTGTCATTAATACCTGCACCGTAACAGCGAAAGGCGACCTGGATACCAGGAAGCTAATCCACCAAATTATCCGCATTAATAGCCAGGCTCAAATCGCGCTCATCGGGTGTCAATCGCAAACTCAAAAAAATGAATTATTTACTCATCCCAACATCCGTTGGGTTGTTGGCAATGCGCATAAAATGGAACTGGTAAATATTATAAAAAAATCATTAAACAATCAAGCACCCATGCTTATTGTCGATAATATCCCGAAACATGCTTTTACCATACCCGTTACAGAACATAGCCGCAAACATACCCGTGCCAATATTAAAATTCAGGATGGATGTAATTATTTTTGTTCTTATTGCGAAGTTCCCTATGCGCGCGGACGCTCGCGAAGCCGGCTTTTCGACAATATAATGGAAGAGGCAAAACAGCTGGCCCAAAACGGATATAAAGAAATCATTCTGACCGGTGTTAACACCGGAACATATTCTTATGAGAATAAAAATCTCCTGGATGTCATCAAAGCTCTATCCACGATTCCGGGCATAGAGAGGATTAGAATATCGTCCATCGAACCACAAACTGTTGATTTAAAAATTTTTGAATTCATGGCGCAAAATGATAAATTATGCCATCACCTGCATACACCGGCGCAAAGCTGTAATGACCGAATTTTAAAAGCCATGAATAGAGTCTACACATTCAAAGAATTTGAAAATTTTATTTCTCTTGTGATCCAAATGGTACCCGGCATCGGCATTGGAACAGACATCATAGTTGGGTTTCCTGGAGAAACTGATGAAGAATTCGAAGACACATATGTTAAACTATCCAAACTGCCGCTCAGCTATATTCATGTATTCAGTTATTCTCCCCGGAAATTAGCTAAGAGCAAAGATTTACCAAACCCTATTGCGCCAGCCATCATAAAAAAACGCAGTCAAAAAATTCTTCAACTCAGTTTAGCAAAACGTGAACATTTTTTTTCTTCGCTTCTTCACCAAAGCATTCCCGTTCTTTTTGAACAGCAAAAATCAGGCATCTGGAGCGGGTTAACCAGCCAATATGTCCGCGTCCTGGTAAAATCAAATGATAACTTAAAAAATAAAATTGTTCCTGTTCATTTAGAAAAAATTGAAGGGCAAAATATGATTGGCAGAATTTTTTAAAATTCTGTTTCTTAACTTTTATTTCGTGCTATCTTATATTTGTATATATTAATTATCTACCTAGTGTACGAATGGAGAGAAGTTATATGAAAAAACTGTTTTCCTGCTTTTGCCGGGTCTTGATTCTTTCTTTTCTTTTTCCTTTAATGATTTCCGCCGAAGAGGCTAAAACCCCTCTCACGAGTCAACGTTGTAATGTTTTTACTTTTGATTCGACCGGCTCGTATGATCCAGATAATCAAAGCCTTTCAATTCTATGGAATTTTGGCGATGGTCAAACCAGTACAGAAACGACTGTTGATCATACTTACGAAAAATCCGGCGATTATACTGCCACTTTAACAGTCAAAAAAAATATTGATTCATCTGAATTTGCCCAATCAATCGCCACGCAAACTGTGCGGGCAAATATACCGCCTTATGCTACGTTTACCGCGCCTGAGGTAATTTGCTCAAACCAACCTGCTCTATTTGATGCAACCGCCAGCTATGATAAAATTACCAAAGATTTAGGCTATGAGTGGGATTTTGGAGACACAACAAAAAATAATGGTTCTCCTGTTATTTCCAAAATTTACGCTAAAGGCGGAAAATATAAAGTCAGTTTAACTGTTGATGACAATCGAAAAACCGCTTGCAGTAAGAAAACTTTTGAGAAAGAAATAACTGTCAATAATCCACCAACGGCGAGTGCTGGTCCAGAAGAAGTTCTAAAATGCGTCAGCCAAGAAGCCGATTACGTTGTTAATTTCAGCGGGGCGAATTCAACTGATGTTAATAATGATAAACTGACTTATTTATGGGATTTCGGCGATGGAGATTCCGCAGAAGGAATAGAAACTTCTCATAAATACAAAGACATTGGAAATTATGATGTTAAATTAATCGTCAAAGATAATACCAACGTCGGCTGCGGAACCGCTGTTGCCTTCGAATCCGTTAAATTAAGCAAGGCACCACTCGCTGTTGCCGGAGAACCAGCTTTAGTTTGTCCTGGAGAACCTGTTTCTTTTGACGGTAGTAAAAGTATAGTCTATAAAAAGGGAACAGTCTCTGCGAATTGGATTTTTGGGGATGGAGAAAGCAAAAATGGATTTACTACGACCCATACATATATAAAACCAGGAACCTACCAGGCCACCTTAAGCATTGCCGATGAACTTAATAAAATGTGTCCAGAATCTAAAGCCACAAAAACCGTTACCGTCAATGCTGCACCTACCATATCACTGAAAGCAGAAGAATTTGTATGTTCAACTTCTCCCGTGCAATTCGAAGCATCAGCCAATGATCCAGATGGAGGAACATTAGAATATTATTGGAGTTTTGGTGACGGCGAAATCAGTAAGGGAGTATCCAAAATCGCTCACAAATATAATCAAGGCGGCGCTTACCGGGCCACGGTCATTGTGGATGATAGCAAAGGCACCAATTGTTCCACCGCTACCGCGGAAGTTCAGGTTCGTGTTAATACCCCGCCTATCGCAGATGCCGGCCCTAATAAAGTCCGTTGTGTTGGTATCGAAACCGAATTCAATGCTTCAGCTTCCAGCGATCCTGATGGGGATCATCTGACCTATGTCTGGGATTTTGGCGATGGAACAAAAGCGTCCGGCCCTATCGTCAAACATTCATTTGTCAAAAGCGGTAAATACAATGTCAATGTAACGGTCGATGATAACTCCGGATCCCCGTGCAGTCACTCATCTGCTGGTTTTGTAACTGAAGTTAATGCCAAACCAGTACCGGTGATGAACATTAGGTAAATTTTGTAGCGTATGTAGTATGTGGCATGTCGCATGTAGGAAGAACAAAAACACAACAATGAGAAAAATGCAATTGTCATACCCTAGTCATTCCAGTAGAAGTGGGAATCCAAGAAAAAAATATATAACTGATAACTGTTCACAGACGACCAACAATAGTACTCGATATGAGAGTATATAAGGCCCTCGGGGATGATAAATTATAATTTTTTGCTGAATATTACTGATCCAGGAAGACTAATAATCCTATTGATTTAAGTTTGATCATTTACGCATGCGTTATTTTATATGTTTTACTTTTCATATTTCCTTTCATAAATATTTTTTTAATTTTTACTACATACGACATGCTACATACGTTTATATACAAACCAGACAGGAGTAATTAAATGGATTGGAAAGACCTTAAACCCGGCGATATCATTAACCACCGCAATTTGCATAGCGAAAAAGTTATTTTTACTTTAATCGGAATTATCGTGCTTTATTTTATTACCAGCAGTTGTTTTGTTTATATTAAGCCCAATGAATACGGAATTAAACAGGTCAACATCGGCGTTAAAACTGGTATTCATGAAAACATTTATAAAACTGGTTATCACTTTCTTATGCCTTTTGGCTGCGAAATGATGCACCGCTTTCCCCGCGATATTCAAGTCTTTGAATTAACCAATAACGAGATCACCGCGTCCTATAATGCCCGCAGAGAAAAAGCAGCACATATTCAAACCTCTGACGGTTTTTTTGTTGACGTCGACGTCACAATTCTATATCACATTATAGATCCCTATAAAGTCATATCCACGGTTGGGCCAGGGAAACTCTATGAAGATAATGGCATCATACCCAAAGTGGAACCAAAATTAAAAGAAGCTTTGGGTGAAATGACGACTGAAGAATTTTATAATAGCCCTTTGCGCGTTAAAAAAACCGAAAAAGCGAAACAATTGCTCAATGACGAACTCAATCCTGAAGGAATCGTGGTAGACCATGTGCTGGTGAGATACTTTAGATATAGTGAAGAATTACAAAAAAATATCGAAGAAAAAAAATTAAAAGACCAGCTGGTGTTTACAAATCAATCTAAAACCAAAGCCTCGGCAGAACAAGCTCTGGTAACAAAAGTCCGGCAGGAAGGTGAAGCCAATATCAAAGTCAAACTCGAAGAAGGCAAGGCTTATATGGTCAAAAAGAACGCTGATCGCGATCTATACGTCCGCACCCAAAAAGCCAATGCTGATCTGTTGATGAGTCTGGCTGAAGCCAAAAAGACTGAACTTATTAATCAAGCATATCAAAACCAAGGTTCAGAAAATTTAATTGGATTAAAAATGGCGGATGTATACAAAGGACTGGATGTGATCATGCTCCCCTCGACCGGAACCAACGGCATGAATCCTTTAAATTTGGATAAAACAATGCAATTATTTGGTGTTAAATCTGCTGAAAAGAAAGAATAGCCATGAAAAAAAATTATATGACGGTTTTATTAATTGTGGCAATTTTCATTTTCATATTTGCTTTATTTTTCCCGCATCAAACTCATTCAACAGAAGTGGGGGTACGCGTCATTAAATGGTCACCTATCGCGCCTCAAGGCGTGGTTCAAGAAGTCTACGCACCCGGCGCGACTTATTTTTTCCCGCCGATCATTAATGGCTGGCACACTTATGATACCAAACTCCAGAACATGGAAATGACCGCGCAAAATGATAAAGGGTCCCGCTCCGGAGATGACGCGTTAATTTTTAAAACTATTGACGGGAACGATATCGCTTTAGATGTTATTATTGCTTACCGTATTGATCCTAAAAAAGCTCCCTACATCCTACAAAATTCGGGTTTTAGCAATGAAGAGGTTGAAGAACGTCTCGTGCGCCCCATCACCCGTAACGTCACCAGGGAACTCTTTGGGGAATTAAAAACTGAAGATTTTTATATTGCCAATAAACGTACCGAAAAAGCAGAATTAGCAAAACAAGACCTGAACCAGATCCTTAATCCGTATGGAATTATCGTCGAAAATGTTTTGCCTAAAGACTATCGCTTTAATGGCGCTTATCAAAAAGCCATTGAAGATAAAAAAGTCGCGGATCAAATGGCTGAACGTTTTAAATCAGAAACAAAAGCGACAGTCGAAGAATATAATGAGCGGGTACAACTCGCCCAAGGCGAGGTCAATAAAATGATCGCGGATGTGGACGGAGAATATCTCAAAGCCAAAATCTCCGCGGACGCTTATTATGACCAGCAATCCAAAATCGCCAAAGCCATTGAAGCGGAAGGGATCGCGCAAGCTCAAGGCATCAAAAAAATGGTGGAAGCCTTAAACAGCTCCGGCGGCACCACCATGGTTAAGATGAAAATGGCGGAAGCATTGATCGGTAAAAAAATCTATCTTTTACCTTTTGGAGAAGGAAACGGCATTGATTTAAAAACGACTAATGTCAATGATTTATTGCAATTATACGGTGTACAGCAAGCGAGCCAAAACAAATAACACAACATGAATAAAATATGGCAGATCAATATATACGATATAGCAAAAAATCAAAATTCCGACTTGGTTAATGGGTTATCTTTGTCTGAGGTGCAATCCCGTTTGCAAAAATTCGGGTTAAATAAACTGCTGGAAAAAAAAGCAATATCACCGATTAAAATTTTCTTTGAACAGTTTAATAATTTTATCATCTGGATATTAATCGGCGCGGCTTTGGTTTCTGGTTTTCTTAAAGAATGGGTCGATGCCCTGGCCATTATCGCGCTGGTCATTCTCAACGCCATATTAGGATTTATTCAGGAATACCGGGCAGAAAAATCTCTGGCCGCGCTTAAAAATCTCTCATCTCCAAATTCTAAAGTTATCCGCTCCGGGCAATTAATTTTAATCCCATCAACTCAACTCGTTCCCGGCGATCTGATCGAAATCGAGGCCGGAGACCATGTTCCAGCAGACAGCCGGATCAGTTATATAACACCCAATTTTGCGGTATTAGAATCAAGTTTAACTGGTGAATCTACCCCCGTTGAGAAAACTATCCATCCCATTGAAAAACCTGATGTTCCTTTAGCTGACCGTGCCAATATGGTATATATGGGTACCACCACTTCTTCCGGAAAAGCCCGGGCCCTGGTGGTCAATACCGGGATGAGCACAGAATTAGGCAAAATAGCCGGACTGATTCAAAACATCGAACGGAGTTCAACACCTCTGCAAAAAAAACTGGAAGCGTTTGGCAAATGGATTGTTTATCTTTGTTTTGCATTGGTTGGATTAGTTTTTCTGATGGGCTTATTACGCGGAGGGAAAATATTGGATATGTTTTTAACCTCTGTCAGTTTAGCCGTTGCGGCCATCCCTGAAGGCCTGCCTGCGGTCGTAACTGTCGCGTTAGCTCTCGGAGTCCAACGCATGGTTAAACGCCACGCTTTAATAAGAAAACTCCCCTCAGTAGAAACCCTTGGCTGTGCGACGGTTATTTGTTCAGATAAAACCGGGACTCTAACTAAAAATGAAATGACTGTCCAAGCTGTTTACACCAATAATCAATTATTTTCTGTTTCTGGGATAGGCTATGCCCCAGACGGAAAATTTCTTTTGGATGAAAAAACAATATCTCTTGAAGATTTTCCTGACCTTAAAAAAACCCTTGAAGCCGGCGTTCTTTGTAATGCTTCCCAATTAATAAGCGAAGACACTACCTATAAAATTATTGGAGACCCTACAGAAGGCGCGCTCTTAACTGCCGCGGCAAAAGCCAATATATGGAAAAATGATTTAGAAAAACAATATATATTCTCCGCAGAAATTCCTTTTGATCCAAACCGAAAAATCATGTCTGTCCTGCGGAAGAAAAACGGAGAACTCTGGGCATTCGTCAAAGGTGCGCCGGATGTTTTGCTTAAAGAATGTCATTTTATCCAGCAAAACAATCAAATCACTCCCATTCAATCAGCAGATCACCAGAATATTTTGAAAGTCAATACTGATCTAGCCAATCAAGCCATGAGAGTTTTAGCCGTTGCCGTTCGCAAACTCGACATCAACCAATCCCTTGATAAACTCGAAGTTACAAAAATAGAAACCAATCTGGTTTTTCTTGGTCTTGTGGCCATGATTGATCCTCCGCGGGAGGAGGTCAAAAAAGCCATGAAATATTGCCACAACGCAGGAATACGCACAATTATGATCACCGGCGACCATAAAAATACGGCCACAGCCATTGCCCGGGAACTAGGTTTTTTTGCCCAAAATTCTTTGGCTTTAACAGGTGAAGAACTTGACAAACTTTCTGAAAAAGAATTTACAGAAATAATCTCTAACGTTAGCGTTTATGCCCGCGTATCTCCTGAGCACAAATTACGCATTGTAAAAACCTGGAAAGCCAAAGGAGAAATCGTGGCCATGACTGGTGACGGTGTCAATGACGCGCCGGCTGTCAAAGAAGCAGACATAGGTGTGGCCATGGGCATAACAGGGACGGATGTCACCAAAGAAGTTTCTGACATGATTGTCACCGATGATAATTTTGCCTCCATTGTGGCTGCGGTTGAAGAGGGAAGAGGAATTTATGATAATATAAAAAAATTCATTCATTATTTATTGTCCTGTAACGCCGGAGAAATTTTGGTCATGTTTACTGCTTCAGTCTTAGGCTTGCCGGTTCCCTTATTGCCCATTCATATCCTTTGGGTCAATTTTGTCACAGATGGTCTTCCCGCGCTAGCCCTCGGTGTTGATCCAGTTGACCCTAACATTATGAAACGTCCGCCTTATTCAATTAATGAAGCGGTCATCACCAAAAAACAAGCCTGGCTAATGCTCATGCAAGGTATCTTTATCGCCATGTGCAGTTTATCCGCATTTTCTTATATTTATTTTGTTGAAAAAGAAGGGCTTATCCACGCTCGCACAGCCGCGTTTATTGTGCTATCATGTTCTCAATTATTTCACTCGCTCAATTGCCGCAATCAGACAGTATCAATTTTTAAAATCGGCTTATTCACTAATATAAAACTTATTTGGGCTATATTGGCATCCTTTATTCTGCAAATGGCTGTCGTCTATATCCCGTTCTGCCAAACTGTATTCAAAACACACTCGCTGGGATTATTTGACTGGACGCTGGTTCTCATTATTTCATCCATGCCGCTATGGGCGATGGAAATATATAAAAAAATACACTGTAAGTCTTGACTTTGCATAAATAGGCACATAAAATATGGCAAATAATAAAAATGATATTTATCAGACTATAAAGATTGCCGGAGTTATGACCTTTGTCGCATTTGTGGTCGCGGCTGGTCCGTTAACCGGATTTGTTGTAGGAGATTTTCTGATAAAAAAATTTCACTGGAAGTGGCCGGTTCTACTTATCTGCATTGTTGCAGGGTTCTTCGCCAGTCTAGCTGAAATAATTCGCTTAGTCCGATTAGCTCAAAAGTTCGATAAAGAACCTGGACATTGAAGTCCTAAACCGAGCAGTCGGATTTTCTTGTAACTAAATAAAAAATATGGAAACAGTCAATAAAGTCGCTTCAACTGGAACACCGGAATTGCCGGATATTTTACGGTTATTAGCAGAACTATATCCGCATAATCCAGTCTTGCACCAGCTCTATGTTTGGGAAAATCTGGTTTATTCGTTTTTAATTATTGGTGTATTACTGGTCATTACATTTTTTGCAACCAGAAAAATGACCTTGATTCCTCACAAATTTCAAAATGCGATCGAAGCTGTTGTGGAAGCTATTGACAACTTTATTTGCGGCATCATGGGGCCAAAAGGAAGAAAATATACGCCGTTTATAGGCACACTATTTCTCTATATATTGCTGATGAATCTTTCCGGTTTAATCCCATTTATCAAATCATCAACAACAAGCTGGTCAACAACGTTAGCCTTAGCTTTAATTGTTTTTGTGTATGTCCAATATACAGCACTTAAAGAACAGGGTTTCCTAGGGTATATGTACCATATGGCAGGCAGTCCCAAAGGAGGCATGGCATGGTCAGTTATTTTACCCGTATTTTTATTTTGCCTTCACGTATTGGCAGAATTTATCCGTCCGCTAAGTTTGTCTCTTCGTCTCCGAAGCGTCATGTCAGGAGATGAAACGTTGCTGGCCGTTATGGCGGGCTTTGGGTTCAAAGGATTCTTACTGTTATTTTTAAATAATATCATGGCTGTTTTAACTGCGGTTATACAAGCACTCGTCTTTAGTTTATTGACGACAATTTATTTTGTTTTAGCGTTGGCACATGATGAATAAATTTTAAAATTAAATTAAAAGAGGAGAAAAAAATGAATCTTCAAGTCGGTATCGCACTCTCAATTCCAGTGGGTTTAGGTTTAGCCGCGCTCGGAACAGGCATTGGCTTAGGACGAGCAGTCGGCTCAGCCATGGAAGCTATTGGACGTCAACCTGAAGCATCAAACAAAATTATGATCAACATGATCATCGGTTGCGCCATTATCGAAGCCATTACCATTTACGTGCTCGTATTCGCATTTATCTGGTCAGGCAAATTATCATAAATTCGGTTTTTGGTTGTTGGTTGTTGGTTTTTGATTATAAAACAGTTGGCTTTACAAAAATGAAAATACTATAAACTTTTAATGTCATAAAATTGAATTTGCCGTTTATTGGTTGACTAAAAATCGTTTTTTCCAAAAACCATCAACCATCAACTATTAACGGTGAAACTATGGTGAAACTATGGAACTCTTAAAGATGTTGAATTTGAACGAATTGATCGTTCAAATCATCAGTTTTTTAGTTATTTTCTTTATCCTAAAACATTTTTTCTGGGCCAAAATCTTAAAATCACTGGAAGATCGCCAGGCTAAGATTGCACAGGAACTGGACACTATTGAAAAACAAAAAAAAGATGCAGAAGCGCTTAAAATAGAATTGAACGAAAAATTAAGCCGTATTGACGATATGGCTCAATCTAAAATCTTTGAGGCTGTGGCCCAAGGCCGCGAAATCACAGATCAAATCCGTAAAAAAGCGCATCAAGACGCAGAAGACATTATCAAAAACGCCAATAAATTAGTTGACCAACAAATGGCGAAGGCTGAAGCGGAACTCAAAGAAAAAATTATTAATATATCTATGGCTGCCACAGAACACGTGATTCAAGAAAAATTAACAGATGAAAACGATAAAAAAATAATCGAAGATTTTTTGAATAAATTAGAGAACGTATGATAGATCGAATCGTGGCCCAACGTTATTCCGACGCGTATTTACACGCTGTCAAAAAAACTATCGGCACTTCCCTGGCGATACAAGAACTGACACAGTTGAAAGACTATGTCATTCGGAACAATCCGGTATTTTTGGAAATACTGAGTCATATGGACATTACGTATTCCGAGAAATATGATCTAATCGAAAACGTTCTTGCTACAGACTTCTCTGTCGATCTACGGAATTTTGTTAAACTTTTAGTGCAAAAAAACCGCATTAATAAATTGCGCGATATTTTAGAATTTGTACGGACCGCTTATGCGTATGGCAACGAAGCCGAAGCCTTGATCAAAACCAGTTTTGTTCTAGACATTGACACGATTATGACCATTAAAGAAAAACTGGAAAAAAAATATAATAAAAAATTTAAATTTTACATTGAGCTCGACGGAAATTTATTAGGCGGGATTCAAATTATCATGGGGAATACCGTCATTGACGGTTCAGTCCGCAGGCGGCTGACTGACCTTAAACAACAATTAATGGCGGTAAAAATTTAAAAGGTGAGATGATGGTTTTTAGTTTTTGGTTTTTGGAAAAAGCGATTGGTCTCAAAAAATACATTTAATAGTTCATGATTTTTGGTTCATAGATTTTAGTTGTTGGTTATTAAAATTATTCGCTTTTTCCAAAAACCAAAAACTATCAACCAAAAACCGATAAACAATAATTATTAACCAACAACCATAAACCATAACCTATAATTTTTGAGGATTTGATATGAAGCTAAAACCGGAAGAAGTAACCTCCATCATTCAAAAAGAATTGGAAAAATACCAGACCCGCTTAAAAGTTGATTCAATCGGAACCGTAATCCAAGTCGGCGACACCATCGCGCGCATTTACGGCCTTGATGATGTCATGATGGGCGAATTGGTTGAATTCAATGAAAATATCCACGGGATGGTGTTGAACCTTGAAGAAGAGAGCGTAGGTGTGGTTATTTTCGGCACGGATAATCCTGACCGTTATATCCGCGAAGGGGACCGCGTTAAACGCACTGGAAAAATCGCACAAGTTCCGGTTGGTGAAGCCATGGTCGGGCGCGTAGTCAATGCTTTAGGAAAACCTATTGATGGCAAGGGACCAGTTGAAACCACTAAATTCCGTCCTATTGAATCAGAAGCAGCTAACGTCATTCAACGTCAACCGGTGAATCAACCATTAGCCACAGGTATCAAAGCAATCGATGCTATGACTCCCATTGGCCGTGGACAACGCGAACTGATTATAGGCGACCGACAAACCGGTAAAACGGCCATCGCCATTGATACGATTATCAATCAAAAAGACAAAAACGTTTACTGCATTTACGTCGCGATCGGGCAAAAATTATCGAGCGTTGTCACTCTGGCAGAAACCTTAAGAAAACACGGTGCCATGGATTATACGACTATTGTAAGCGCCTCATCCCGAGCGTCTGCGTCTCTGCAATACTTAGCGCCTTATGCCGGCTGTGCCATTGCGGAAGAATTGGCTTATGCAGGAAAAGACGTTTTGATTATTTACGATGATTTATCCAAACACGCTCAGGCTTACCGCCAATTATCATTATTATTACGCCGTCCGCCGGGCCGCGAGGCTTATCCAGGTGATATTTTTTACTTACATTCCCGTTTATTGGAGAGAGCCGTCAAATTAAGTAATGAACTAGGCGGCGGATCAATCACCGCGCTGCCTATTATCGAAACACAAGCTGGCGACATTACCAGTTATATTCCAACCAATGTTATTTCCATTACAGACGGGCAGATTTTCTTGGAAAATAATTTATTTTATGCCGGGATCAGACCAGCCATCAGTATTGGATTATCCGTGTCCCGCGTCGGTGGTAAAGCGCAAATCAAAGCTATGCGACAAGTGGCAGGTAAACTCCGTTTGGATCTTGCACAATACCGCGAACTCGCCGCCTTTACCCAATTCGGCACAGAATTAGACAAAAATACGCAAGCTCAACTCAACCGTGGCGAACGTATGGTGGAATTGCTAAAACAAGATCAATTCAATCCATTGCCGTTCTATCAGCAAGTTATGATCATATATTGCGGAACCAAAGGGCACTTGGACGATATTCCAGTTACTGCCATCAAAAAATTTGAAGCTGGTTTGTTCAAATTTATTGAAGAACAAAAGCCAGATATTAAAAACGAATTATTCGCGAAAAATATTTTATCAGATGAGCTTATCATCAAATTAGATGAAGCCATTGGCAAATTTAAAGAAGCGTTTAAAACACAGCAAAAAATATAATAAAGCTTTTTAAACTTTATGCTATGACTTGTGTCTTGTGACCTGTGTCATGTGTCATAGAATAACAAAATCAACAAACACCGTATCGAATTATGGCACAATCATTAAAATCTCTTAAAGACCGTATCCGCAGTGTTGAAAACACAAAAAAAATCACCAGCGCTATGGAGATGATTTCGGTCGCGAAATTAAACCGCATCAGCGACTTCGCGTCATCGATCAAGCCCTATGCGGAAAGCATTGAAACAATTTTAAAAAACCTGCTGACTAGCGTTGAAGCGCTCCGCAATCCTTTTTTGGAAAAACGGACTCAGATTAAAAACATTGCTGTATGTGTTATTACTTCAGACAGCGGGTTATGCGGTTCATATAACATGAATATCATCCGCCTGGCTGAAAAATTTATCCTTGAAAAAGGGGCGGGCAACATTAAGCTGATCTGCGTGGGTAAACGCGGCGCTAGTTATTTCCGTTCCAAAAAAACCACCGAAATTATAAATAATTTTGTTGGATTTAACGGACGTTACGCCCCTAAAATATTTAAAGAAATTTCTGAATATCTTATTGATATTTACACCAAACATGAAGTGGACGAAGTTTATGTGGTTTACAGCCACTTATCTACAGGAATGGTTTACCGCCCAGTGGTTGATAAATTTTTGAATATCGAACCCACCAAAGGTGAAACAATTCCTTACATGCTGGAACCAGCAGGGCCGGAAATATTGGAAAAATTGATTCCCAGATTTGTTAATATTAAACTCAACAATATTTTACTTCAGGCATTTACCGCGGAACATTCCGCGCGTTCGATCGCCATGAAAAGCGCGACGGACAATGCCACTGAATTATTATCAGCCCTTATTTTACTTCGGAATAAAATAAGACAAGCTAATATTACCCAAGACATGTTGGAAATTATATCATCCTCCGAAGCATTGAAAGGTTAAACCTATGTCAGCAGGCAAAATCGTCCAAGTCATCGGTCCCAGTGTGGATCTTAAATTTCCCGAAAACGAAGGCCCACAGCTTTTAAACGCTATCACGATTAAATACCCCGACCAGGGCATTGATCTCGTGCTTGAAGTAGCTCAAGACATCGGAAATAATACGGTCCGCTGCGTCGCATTAGGGCCAACGGAAGGTTTAGTCAGAGGGATGGAAGCTGTTGACACAAAAAGCCCCATTACTGTGCCGGTCGGAGAACAAACTTTAGGCCGCATTTTTAATTTATTAGGCCAACCAGTCGACGGTAAAGGACCGCTTCAAAATCCCGAAAAAAGATTACCGATCCACAGGTCATCTCCCAATTTTGAAGAACAATTGCCTGTAACGACTATTCTGGAAACCGGCCTGAAAGTTATTGACCTCTTGGCCCCAATTCCTAAAGGCAGTAAAGTCGGCTTATTCGGCGGAGCCGGCGTTGGAAAAACCGTTATTGTTATGGAACTTATCCGCACGATCGCGAAAGAGCACAGCGGCGTATCTGTATTCGCTGGCGTTGGCGAACGGACCCGTGAAGGTAATGAACTTTGGCTAGAGTTAAATGAATCAGGAGTGGTCAAAAACAGCGTTCTGGTTTTTGGGCAAATGAATGAACCTCCCGGCGCGCGTTTACGCATTGGGTTATCAGCTTTAACCATGGCCGAATATTACCGCGATGAAGAAAAAAAAGACGTGCTGCTTTTTATCGACAATGTGTACCGTTATATCCAGGCGGGTTCAGAAGTATCTACGTTGTTAGGCCGTATGCCGTCTGCTGTCGGTTATCAACCCAATTTGGCATCGGAAGTTGCTCTTCTTGAAGAACGCATTGCGTCAACCCGCAACGGATCTATTACATCCATCCAGGCCGTTTATGTTCCGGCTGACGATTTAACTGATCCGGCACCGGCTACTATTTTCTCGCATTTGGACGGAAAAATTGTTTTATCACGAAGAATCGCGGAATTAGGCATTTATCCAGCTGTTGACCCTCTGGATTCAAGCTCTCGCATTCTGGATCCGCTTATCGTTGGAGAGACCCACTATAATGTCGCCTTAAATGTCCAGAGAATCTTACAGCGCTATAAGGAATTAAGTGATATTATTTCCATCTTGGGTATTGATGAACTTTCAGACGAAGATAAATTGGTAGTGGCCCGGGCGAGAAAAATCCAGAAATTTTTCTCCCAGCCATTTTTCGTTGCTGAGGCTTTTACCGGCATGAAAGGTCGTTACGTTAAACTGGAAGACACGATCCGCAGCGTGCAAATGATCATCAACGGTGAACTGGATCATATTCCTGAACAGGCCTTTTATATGGTCGGCGCCATTGAAGAAGTCTTTGAAAACGCAAAAAAATTAGAAAAATAATTATGAATTCATTTAAACTGAAAATTCTCGCTACTGATAAAAAAGTGTATGAAGGGCCTGTGGAATCACTCACTGTGCCCGGTGCTGCGGGATATTTAGGAATCTGGGCGCATCACTGCCCGGTTATGACGCTTTTGGGAAAAGGACAATTAACTTACCGCGACACAGAGGGGAAAACCAGTTCTCTTCCCATAGACGGTAACGGATTTTTTGAATTTTCCAAGAACACCGCGGTTATTTTAATTGATAACTAATAGATAACAAAACATGCCTAATCCCGACAGACAGAAAGCCTTCCAGATCATTATTCTTTTTGGTCTGGTCAGCCTGTTCGGCGATATTCTTTACGAAGGCGCCCGCAGTGTTAACGGCCCATATTTAAAAATCATCGGCGCTAACGCGATCATGGTCGGACTCATCGCCGGCATCGGTGAATTCCTCGGTTATGCCATCCGTTTATTTTCCGGATATTTCGCGGATAAAACAAAAGCTTATTGGATTTTTGTCGCTGTCGGCTATGGCATGCTTATTTCTGTACCTTTGCTGGCTTTGACCGGCATTTGGCAGATTGCGTCCATATTCATAGTCGCTGAGCGCTTGGGAAAAGCCTTACGCAGTCCTGCCCGCGACACCATCCTGTCACAAGCCACCAAACAAGTCGGCACTGGTTTTGGTTTTGCCATTGCGGAAGTTATGGACCAGATCGGCGCATTGACCGGGCCTTTGATTTTTACCGGACTCTTTATGTTCCTGGGAAAAGGGACCCGCACCATTGCCGATTACCAACTTGGGTATTCTTTCTTATGGATTCCTTTTGTCTGCATTATGCTTTGCGTTTATATCGCCTACCGCAGAGTGCCGCATCCGGAATTGCTGGAACAAAATTTGGTTACCCAAATTCCCACGGACAACCTTAACAAAATTTTCTGGCAATACAATATTTTCACCTTCCTGACCACCTTAGGTTTTGTTAATTTCGTTCTACTGGGTTATTATTTCAAGGCTAACCATCTCTTGACTGACACCCAAATCCCGTTATTTTACGCCGTAGCCATGGCGGTCGATGCAGTCGCCGCTTTGGCCATAGGAAAAATTTATGACGTATTAAAACACAAAACTCAAAATCCCTTAGCAGGGCTCAACGCTTTAGTCGTGATTCCTATTCTGACCGCAATCATGCCGGTATTCATCTTTTCAAAAAATTTCGGGATGATATTGACGGGTATTGCTTTATGGGGAACAGTTATGGGCTGTCATGAAACTATTATGCGCTCAGCCATCGCTGACCTGACCCCGCTTAAAAAAAGAGGGACCGGTTACGGAATATTTAACACCAGTTACGGATTAGCCATGTTGGTGGGAGGGATCTTATTTGGCTTGCTATTCGAAAAATTAAACTCCGGTATTTTGATTAGCGTGATAATTATTGAAGCAGCATCACTAATCCCATTTTGGCAAATTAAATCGCTGGTAAAAAATAAATAAAAGATTTTTAATTGTTTTACCCATTGTCACATTGTTACTTTATGCCAAAAAAAACTTATTTCGTCTACATTGTCCAATGCCAAGATGGGACATATTATACCGGCAGCACAAATGACATAACAGCCCGCATACAAAAACATAATGCCGGACTTGGCGCCAAATACACAAGAGGAAGATTGCCAGTTAAATTAAAATATTCGAAAAAATTCAGTTCCAAAGCAAAAGCATTATCAAGAGAATGGAACATCAAAAAACTAGCCCGTAAACAAAAAAAAGCATTGATTGAGGGGTATTTATGACCAAAAACATTTTAGCCCTTTTAGTTCTAATACTCCTCGCGTTCGCTTTTTTAAAAACCGCCGAATCTGCCATAACCACAAATTCTATTCTACCCAAAGACGACTCCTCAGTTCAAGCCCAATCTGCACTGTCTGGACTATTAAAAGACAGCACTTCGAATTGGGGCAAGACCTTTGCCTGCATTATATTTGGCGGGGTTGGGTTTGTAGCATTCGTTTACGGCAAAAAAAATGGATATTGGCGAAAAATGCTATTAGGAGTCGCTCTATCGATTTATCCCTATTTCATCAGCGTTTCTTGGGAAATATATCTTATAGGATTAGCTCTCTGCGCCGCATTATATTTCTGGCAGGATTAAACCGCAGTTATTTCTTTCTGCCGCATTATTTCCCTTTTCCCGCGTTCCCTTGACAAACCAAATATATATGGCATATTTGTAGCATCATTCTACAGATAATAATAGACCGTTAAATTTATAAGGAGGGCTTTGATGCTGAAACACAACCCCAAAATATTTACCATATTATTTTCCATGTTTATATTTTCAGCTCTCATTTTCACTCACGATACTAAAGCGGACCAAACCAAAATAGGTACCGGACGGGTAAAAATCATTTTTAGACTGGATGATCCATCGAGTTTAAGCGATACCACCTTTGAAAAAAACATAATTAGTATTTTCAAGTCCCATAACATCCCCATAACCTTTGGCGTCATTCCGTATAGAACCAAGGGCGACTTCCATAATCCTGCTCAACAAGATTTAGTGCCATTAACTCAAGAAAAAGCCAATATTTTCAAGGAAGCGGTTAAAGCAGGAACATTAGAAATCGCTCAACATGGCTATAGTCATCAGACCACGCATGTCCCTGGAACAGCTAAGGGAGATTATTGGACCGAATTCAATGGGGCGGATTATAACACCCAGCTTCTTAAGCTAAAAACCGGCAGAGAACTGCTTCAAAAAATGACCGGATTAGAAATAAATACCTTTATCCCGCCATGGAATACTTATGATCTAACCACAGTCAGCGCTTTAAAAAAATTAGGGTATTCAACCATTTCCGCTGGGCCCGGGGGAGTAGAAGATAACCGTTCAGGACTTCTTTTTTTGCAAGCGCAGTGTGGACTCGCAGGCAATGAGATGGAAACTTTGGTCGACAAGACATTAACCACAGCTACAACCCAAAAACCATCTATTATCGTAGTTTTATTTCACCAGTACGATTTTACGGAAGTTAGTCCGCAAGGAGGAACGATTAATTATGCCGGGCTGGGAGCCCGCCTGACTAAACTAGCTGCCCGAAAAGATATTGAGTTTACTACGTTTTCGACTATTGCAAATTTCAAAGCAGCTAATCCTGAAGAAATTGGGATTGGAAATAATCCCATATTTATGGATTTTAATAATGATGGACAAAAAGAATTAACTTCTCTTAATAACGGCCAAATATACGCTTACAATAATAAAGGAATTCTTCCCGGATTTCCCTGGAATACTCACTTCAATCCAAATACGTCTTTAGCCATTGTAGATTTAACTGGCTACGGGCAAAAAAACATTATTGGAGGCTGCAACAAGGGCCTTTGTGTTTATGATTCAAACGGGTCCATGCTTTCAGGTTGGCCTCAAAAGCTTTCCGGCACTATGGAGGATAGTACTCCGTCCATAGCTGATGTGGATAAAGACGGCCAAAAAGAAATTATAGTGGGAACAAATAGTGATGGGAATAACTCGAGTAAAATCTATATTTTCCATCCAGACGGTACATTAATGGAGGGATGGCCTAAAAAAGTTTCTTCTTATCTCGTCGCCAATCCCGTGATCGCGGACATAGACGGCGATGGAACATTCGATATCATCTTTGTAACTCAAGATGGTCTCATTCATGTGTGGGACAGCAATAATGGAAACGCTCTTTCCGGTTGGCCTAAAAAAATTCTTAAGAACGCGGTCTGTAAAAACGCACCCGCTGTAGCAGATTTAGATAACGATGGAAAAAAAGAAATAGTCCTCGGAAATAACCTGGGAGTATTAGTTTATAAATTCGACGGTTCCATTTTAACCGGTTGGCCACAAAACACCGCCGGCGCAATAAATTCCGCTCCGTCAATAGGAGATGTAGACGGGGATGGACAATTAGAAATCACAGCTGGAAGTGTTGAAGGATATGTCTATCTATGGAAAATGAATGGCCAAAGCATGCCAAACTGGCCCATATTAACTACATCAGGGAACAATGTCACTTCTCCGGTATTACTTGATATTGATCATAACGGCAAATTAGAAATCGCGGCCATTTCAAACGATGAAAAAGTTTATGCGAAAAATTCGAGTCCGAAAGACGGCAACATTTATATCTGGAATTACACCGGATCGCCGGTTGAAGGATGGCCTCAATTAAAACCAGCCGGACAACAAAGCAGCGCTCCAATCTTTGGAGATTTTTACGGGGACAGTAAACTGGAACTTATTACCTCGACCAACAACCATCTTTATACTTGTAAATTGCCCAATGCGACCACCTTGCCGTGGTCAATTCCCCGGTACGATTTCCAAAGAACAGGTTATTATTCCTACAAAAACAATGACGCGGAAATCATTATTTATCAACAACCTAAATCTGTCAAATCAGGCGAATCGGTAAACTTAAAAGTTAAAGTCACGAATAATGGCTATGACACTTGGAAGAGCGGTTATGATTCTGTAACCAAAACATATAATAACAAAGCGTATGATTGCCGACCCCATCTATGTGATAAATACGGCAAAAATCTTAGGGATAACAACGGTAAATTATTAGGATGGGATTTGTATGTGTTGACCGGTGTTGATAAGACTGGAAATTATTACGGAAATGATTTTGGAAAAAATGTTAAACCAGGTGAAACAGTTTGGATGACTTTTAATATTCCGACTATAGGGAAGAACGCTGGTCTTTTTCAAAAAGGTGCTTCTTATACACTCAAACTAGACGTGGTTCATGAATTAGTGGCATGGTTTGGACAGGAAGAATTATCCCAGGTCTTTATAATTAAATAACAAATAAAGTGGCACATGTATTCTCCCATAAATAATATTTTCTATTAAAAGACATATATGTTAAAGCAAAATAAAAATTTATTTCCTGTATTGATTTTCACATTAATATTTTCAATGCTAACTTTAAGTCACAGCACTAAAACTGCCCTTGCCAGCGAGCCAGACTTCACTATTGTCGTTATTCCAGATACCCAATATGAAGTCAGTAAATATCCCCAGATGTGGAAGACGATGACACAATGGATCGTGGACAATGCCTCAACCCAAAATATTAAAGCTGTGATCGGGGTGGGGGACATGACCAATACTCATAGAGCACCCGAGTTCCAAACCGCGCAGGATGGTTTCAATCTTATTGGTAACAAATCTATACCGTATGTGCCACTCATTGGCAATCACGATTATAATGATGTCACTAACCGCATAGCAACGACATATGACGCATATTTTGGACCCAATCAACTTAACAAGAAACCGTGGTATGGCGATAGCTACCCCAAAGGCAGTAATCAAAATTTTTATATCAAATTTGACGTGGGAACGCATAAATATCTGGTAATAGCCTTGGAATTTTATCCCCGATCTGCCGCGATAGCCTGGGCGCAAAATATTATCAATGCATACCCGAATAGAGAAGTAATCGTGGTCACACATGCTTATCTCACCAATAATGCAGAAAAAGTGATTGATACCGGAATGTTGTTCGGGCCTCTAAACTATCATTTAGTTGATTACAATAACGGCCAACAACTATGGGATGAATTTATCAAAATTAATAAAAATATCATCCTGACCCTCAATGGACATTTTGCGGATGCTATTACAACAACTCATCGAACAAACCCTGGAATAAACGGCAATTTGGTGCACCAATTGTTTACAGACTATGAAAGCCAAAATTACGGCGACGGCTATATGATGCTTTTAAAATTTCAACCAAACACCTGGAAAATACAAGTATCCTTTTACTCCCCAATCTTAAAAACTTATGATCCCAAAAACAGCACTTACACTTTGTCTTATACAGCTCTAGCAACGCCCATAATTCTTCCTTCAACCATTTCTCAGATCTCCGACCCCATTTTAATGGACTTAAATAATGACGGACAATTGGCATTAGCCTATATTAAAAATGGGCAAACGATCGCTTATAATAATAAAGGATTACTCCCGGGTTTTCCTTGGAATACTCATTTTAATATAATCTCACCGGCTATTAGCGACTTAAATGGCGACGGGAAAAAAGAAATCATAGGCGGATGCGATAGGAATAAGCTCTGTGTTTATGATTCCAATGGAAATATGGTTTCAGGATGGCCGAAGTTAGTGGGAGGGGACATTACTAGCTCACCTGCCATCGCTGATTTAGATAAAGATGGCCAAAAAGAAATTGTTATCGGAACAGATCACAATAATTCTACATTTCCAAACCAAGTTTATGTATTTCACCCAGACGGCAGTTTACTCATGGGCTGGCCTAAAAATATTGACTCAAGTGTATCCGCCAATCCGGTTATCGCAGATATTAATGGAGATGATGTTTTAGATATCGTTGTCGCGGATTGGGCTGGAACAATTCATGTCTGGGATAAAAACGGAGTTGCTCTTCCTGGATGGCCTAGAAAACTACCCAGCAACAAATATGATTATGCCGGATACATTAATCATACTTCGCCTGCGGTCGCCGATATAAATAATGACGGTAAAAAAGAAATAGTGATTTGTGATAGCGCGGGACATGTTTTTATTTTTAAAGCTGATGGTTTTCAATTGCGCGGCTGGCCCAAAGAGATGGGTAGTTCCGTCCAATTTTCTTCACCCGCCATAGGAGATGTAGATGGTGACGGAGAAATAGAAGTAGCGGCCGGAAGTTTTGATGGAAACATATATTTATGGAAAAGCACCGGCCAACTCATGCCAGGCTGGCCGCAATCCACCATAAACCCAATATTTTCTTCGCCGGTTTTAATCGACATTGATCATGACAGCAAATTAGAAATTGCGCTTAATTCCACAAATGGTAAGATTTATTTATGGAAATACGACGGATCTGCCGTAGCCGGGTGGCCTAAACAAACCAATAGCGTATTTCTTACCTCTCCCGTTTTTGGTGATTTTGATAACGATGGCAAACTCAATCTCATCGCGGCAGGGAACAAGTCCATTTATAAATGGAAATTACCATGAATGATAAGATAATTTAAAAATTCAAGTCATGAATAATGGTTCCCTGTTTTCTAAAACAATAAAAACAAATACTTTTAAGGTTGAATAAACAGCATAACCCAAAATTCATAATTTTTTATATTTCTTGCATAGTATAGGGGGGTATGGTATATTTACATTGGAAGAAGTGAAAAGGAAAAAGTGAGAGTAAAGCAGAAGCGATTGACAAAAGAAAGGCCACATATGCCGCAAATGACGACCCATGAAGAACAGTTGACCTACTTAAAAAAAATTGAAGGCCAGATTCGCGGTGTCCAAAAGATGATTGACGAAAAACGCTATTGCGTGGATATTATTACTCAGATTCACTCGATCATCGGAGCGCTTTACCGGGTGGAAGGCGAAGTAATGAAAAAGCACATCGAAGGATGTGTGGCTGGCACGTTAAGCGGACAATCTAAAGCAGAAAAAGAGAAAAAGATTCAGGAGATTGTGGAATTGCTGATAAGATCTAGGAGAGCAACTTAGAAAGTGGTAAACGTGGTAGAGGTATAAAGGTGATAAAGGTTGGTAGAAGCGAAAGAGGCGTTATGAAAAAGGCGAATTATTTTCCAGTAATTATTATCATCACGGTTTTAATCATCGGCGGATATTTTGTGATGCGCAATAACTTTTTTCCGAAAACGCAGGCACAAATGACTTATCAGGAAAAGGATATTTATTATTGTCCGATGCATCCTAATTTTACTTCGGACAAGCCTGGAAGCTGTTCGATCTGCGGGATGAATTTGGTCAAAAAAGAAAGGGCTGAAGCGCCTAAAACCAAATCTGAAAAAAAATTATTATATTACCGGAATCCTATGGATCCGACTGTGACTTCGCCGGTAGCGATGAAAGACTCGATGGGCATGGATTATGTGCCGGTTTATTCCGAGGAAGCAACTGCCAACGAACCCGGCGTGTACGTCAGTCCCGAAAAGCAGCAACTCATTGGAGTCGCTACGGAAAAAATTGCCAAAAAGCATTTGATCTATTCCATCAATACCGTCGGGAAAGTGGCTTATCCTTTGGATTTTTACGCAGATCAAGCTCAATATATATTAGACTTGAAAACAGCTCTAAATTCATTCAACGGATCGTTAAGAGCTTTTAGTTTGCAAGCCAATCCGTCCATTCAAGCCAGCCGGAAAAAACTTCTTTTACAAGGCATGACGCAATCGGATATCGATCTGTTAGTTAAAAATCGTAAGTTGCAGAATAATATTCCCTGGCAGAGTTTGAGCGAAAGAACCATTGTTTATATGACGATCTATGAATACGAAATCAGCCAGATTAAAAATGGCGCTGCGGTTGAGATCAGCGCGTCTGCTTATCCGGGTGAAATATTTAAAGGAAGCATAAGCGCTGTTCCGGAAGTGCTTAATCCGGAAACCCGGTCCTTACAAGTCCGCGCTGAAGTCAGTGATCCCGGACGTAAACTTAAACCGGATATGTTTGTCGATGCCAAAATCTTAACTGATTTGGGAGAGAAATTAGCTTTGCCGGTATCTGCTGTGCTGGATACAGGGACAAAGAAAATTGTTTATATCAAAACCGACAACGATAGAATTTCTCCACAGGAAGTCGTTACCGGACAAAAAACGGATGATTATTATGAAATCATCAGCGGAGTTCATGAAGGGGACGATGTCATAACCAGCGGAAATTTTCTCATTGATTCAGAATCAAAGTTAAACAGTATGATAAAAAATTAATAACCTATAACACTCCGCGTCGGTGGACTTTGGTCCACCGACGCGGTGGTCCATCGGTATGATAGAAAAAATTATAGAATTTTCAGCTAAAAATAAGTATCTCATCATTATCCTGGCGATTGTCGCCATGCTGGGGGCCGTATATTGCATAAAAAATATTCCCCTCGATGCCATTCCTGATTTGTCAGACACTCAAGTCATAATTTATTCCAAATGGGACAGATCACCGGATATTATCGAAGACCAGGTGACTTATCCGATCATTACCGCCATGCTGGGTGCGCCTAAGGTTAAAGCAATCCGCGGATTTTCAGATTTTGGATTTTCGTATGTTTATGTGATTTTTCAGGATGGGACCGATATTTATTGGGCACGCAGCCGTGTTCTTGAATATTTAAGCAAAATTAATTCCCGTCTTCCGGAAGGTGTTAAAACCGAATTAGGGCCGGATGCTACCGGCGTAGGATGGGTATATGAATATGCCTTAGTTGATAAAACCGGAAAAAATAATCTGGCGCAATTGCGCACTTTCCAGGATTGGTATATGCGCTATTGGCTGCAAAGCGTGCCGGGTGTAGCGGAGGTCGCGTCGATCGGCGGCTTCCAGAAACAATATCAGGTCAATATCAATCCCAATGCCCTCTTGGCTTACAATATCCCTTTGACTAAAGTCATGGATGCAGTCCGCAAAGGAAATAATGATGTGGGCGGGCGGGTCGTGGAATTCTCCGGTGCGGAATATATGGTGAGGGGCAGAGGATATATTAAATCTGTCAAAGATATAGAAAACATTTCTATCGGCAATACAACCAACGGAACGCCCATCTTTATTAAAAACGTTGCCTCAGTCGTATTAGGCCCGGATATCCGACGCGGAGTGGCTGATCTTGACGGCCAGGGTGATACAGTTGGCGGTATTGTGGTCATGCGTTCCGGCGAAAATGCTTTAAATGTCATTAACCGCGTCAAAGCCAAAATTCAAGATGTTAAAGCCTCACTTCCCCCGGGTGTAGAAGTTGTGACCACCTATGACCGTTCAGACCTTATTAAACGCTCTATTGATACATTGAAACATCAACTAATCGAAGAGATGATTATCGTCAGCTTTGTAATTTTATTATTTTTGTGGCACTTTCCGTCAGCCGTCATTCCCATTGTGACCATTCCGATTGCCGTACTTTTATCGTTTATCCCTATGTTTGGTCTGAAACTAACATCTAATATTATGTCCTTGTCCGGTATAGCAATATCAATCGGGGTACTTGTCGACGGCGCGATTGTTGAGGTAGAAAATGCTTACAAAAAACTTCAGCTTTGGGAAGAAGGGGGACGAAAGGGTGATTTCAAAGTTATCCGCTTAAACGCGCTTAAAGAAGTCGGGCCGTCGGTATTTTTTTCCCTTTTAGTCATTGCCGTCGCTTTTATTCCGGTTTTTACATTAATTGACCAGGAAGGCAGACTGTTCAAACCTTTAGCGTTCAGCAAAACTTTTGCCATGGCTATCGCCGCGATCTTAGCCATTACGCTCGATCCAGCTATGCGAATGTTGTTTACCAGAATGGACCATAAAAATTTTAAACCTGCCTGGCTGTCAAAAATTTTTAATGCCGTTACAGTGGGAAAATATTATCCGGAAGAAAAACATCCGGTCAGTAAAATATTGTTCAAAATTTATGAACCAGTTTGCAGCTGGGTTTTAAAATACCGCAAAACCACTATTATCGCTGCTATTCTCCTTGTGCTCGCGACTGTGCCAGTTTTTTTAAAACTCGGTACTGAATTCATGCCGCCATTAAATGAGGGAAGTATCTTATATATGCCGACTACCTTGCCCGGTATATCCGTCACAGAAAGCCAGAAACTACTGCAAAAAATGGATCAGGTTATTAAAACCGTTCCCGAAGTTGAACGCGTGTTCGGTAAAGCCGGACGAGCGGAAACCTCGACTGACCCAGCGCCGTTTTCCATGATGGAAACAACCATTGTGCTGAAACCTGAAGACCAATGGAGAAAAATTGACCGCTGGTATTCCAAACTGCCTTCATTTTTGCAAACGCCGTTTAAGCCAATCTGGAAAGAACATATCAGCATAGAAGACGTAGTAGCTGATCTCGACCAGAGAATGAGATTTCCCGGAGTAACGAACGCGTGGACCATGCCGATCAAAGCCAGAATAGATATGCTCTCGACCGGCGTGCGAACTCCTATCGGCATTAAAGTGTTTGGCTCTGATTTAAAACAGATTGAGATCATCGGTTTGCAACTAGAAAAAATCATGAAAAAAATAAAGGGTACCCGTTCTGTTTATGCCGAACGCGTGACCGGCGGATACTTTGTTGATTTCGATATTAAACGCGAAGCCATTGCCCGTTATGGTTTATCAATTTCTGATGTTGAAGAAATAATTACATCCGCGATCGGTGGCGATACCTTAACAACCACAGTAGAAGGAAGGGAGCGTTATTCGGTTAATGTCCGTTATGCCCGCGCGTTTCGCGATGATTTGGATAAATTGCGTCGGGTGCTTGTACCAACTGCTGCAGGCCAGCAAATTCCTTTAGGTCAATTGGCAGATATTCATTTAAGCCTGGGTCCGGCCATGATCCGGGATGAAAACGGCATGTTATCCGGCTATGTTTACGTTGATATCGCTGATCGTGACGTCGGAAGTTTTGTCGCTGAAGCCAAAACCATCACCCAGCAGACTCTTAAAATTCCCACCGGTTATTCTCTTATCTGGAGCGGCCAATATGAAAATATGCTGCGGGTTAGGGAACGCTTAAAAATTGTTATCCCGATTACTTTATTCATCATTTTTATGCTTCTTTATATGAATACAAAATCGCCGGTTAAAGCCGGGATTGTTATGCTGGCCGTTCCATTTTCTTTGGTCGGTGCTGTTTGGTTTTTATATTTTCTTCACTACAATGTTTCCATCGCGGTATGGGTCGGCATGATCGCGCTCATGGGTTTGGACGCAGAAACCGGAGTATTCATGCTCATGTTTTTGGATATGTCATATAATGATGCTGTCTTGCGCGGTAAAATGAACACAGACGCAGATCTTAAAGCCGCGATTATTCATGGCGCGGTTAAACGCATCCGCCCGAAAATGATGACAGTCATGGCCATGTTTATGGGTTTAATTCCCATCATGTGGTCATTAGGAACAGGCGCTGATATGATGAAACGCATTGCCGCGCCCATGATCGGCGGCGTGTTTACCAGTTTTATTATGGAACTATTGGTTTTCCCGCCAATATACGCGATTTGGAAGAAGCGGGAAATGAAAAAGTCAGAAGTCAAACGTCAGAAGTCAGAAATATAAAAAAAATTTAAAAATTGTTTACCAAAAACCAACAACCAAAAACTATCAACCAACATATTAAACATGTAAAGGAGCATTAAATGTCAAAAAAATTTTTAATTATCGCAGGAACTGTAACGTTCGTATTAGCATTGAGTCATTTGTCATTTGCGGATGATATGGCTAACAATTGTCCCATGAAAAAACCTGCCGCGACGGCTGACGCCACAAAGGCAGCTGCTGTAAATGTTGGCAACAAGATTTGTCCTGTGTCAGGCATGAATGTTAACAGCATGAGCCCGGTCACTTACGAATATGAAGGGAAGATTTACAATTTCTGCTGTGCCGGATGTATTGACGAATTCAAGAAAGATCCTAAAAAATACATACAAAAAATTGAAGCTGAGCTTAAAAACCCGGCCGAACAAAAAAAATAACGTACCCCTTGCATCAGGTCTTTGTCCATGCTATGCTTAGTATGAAATTTCATACTAATCAGATAAATCAAACCTGGAGCAAGCATGAACAAAGACCTGAATAAAAAAATTTTTGGTTCTGTTAACGTCGGCGAACGTGGACAAGTTGTAATCCCGGCGGACATCCGTAAATCGCTCAATATCAAAGCGGGTGACAAATTGATCGTGATTTCAAAACCAAACATGATTAGTTTGATCCCCACGGATACTTTTGATGAATTTTTAACCCAAGCCACCGAACTTTCTAAAAAAATAAAAAAATAGATCTTATGAAAAAGTTTATTTCTCTATTAATGTTGATCGGACTGTTTCCGGCCTTATGTCTTGGTAATGAACCAACCATATTGTCGTGGACCGATTGCCTCAAAGAAACAGTCAAAAATAATCCGGATTTAATTGTCGCAGAAAAAAGCCTGGAGCAAACCCGGGCCGCCAAAGATATTACGGCCAGCGGATTGTACCCGCAAATTGACGCGAGCGCGTCAGCGTCACGGACTAAAAACAAATCCAGCAACGCCTCAACAATCGGCAATTCATTCGGATATGGCGCATCTGCCCGCCAACTTATTTTTGACGGGTTTAAGACCATCAATAATGTTAATGCGGCAAAACAAAATATCCTCGCGGCAAAACAAACGTATCGATTCGCGTCCGTTGATATCCGACTCAACCTTAAACAAGCGTACATAAATTTAATGCGAGCCCAGGAGATGATTAAAGTTGACGAAGAAATTGTCCAGATCCGTAAAGGTTCATTAGATCTCGTGACTCTACAGTATGAGTCCGGATTGGAACATCAGGGAGCGTTACTGACCGCGCAAGCCAGTATGGCGCAAGCCGAAGCGTCGCTTCATGCCGCTGAGCGCGACCTTGAATTAGCCCAGCGCCAATTGAACCGCCAAATCGGTCGAAAAGAATTCACATTTATTGCTGTTAATGCCAATTTTAAATTAGCTGAACCAACGGCTCAAAAGCCGGATTTCGACGCTATTATCAAAAATCATCCGTCTGTCTTACAAGCCATTGCCAGACATAATGCGGCTCAATACAATTTAAAAAGTGCGTACGCGAATTTTCTTCCGTCCATTTCCGCCCAAGCTGACGCGGGTAAAAGTGGGGCAAAATGGACGCCGCAAAACGAACAACTCGGCGCAGGATTTACCGTAACTATGCCTATTTTTGAAGGCGGTTTGCATAAAGCTCAAACTGTTCAAGCGTCAGCCGCTTTAGCCCAAGCCGCATTCCAGGAACAAATCACGGCCGAAGATACACTATTAACCATGCGGCAAAACTGGAATATCTTACTTAATTCATCCGAAAACGTCGACGTTCAATTTAAATCACTCAATGCCGCGCAAGAACGATCTAAAATCGCGCAAATGCAATATTCAACCGGCTTTATTACCTATGATAACTGGACCATCATTGAAGATAATCTGGTGCAAGCTAAAAATACTTATTTATCAGCTCAAGTGAATGCGTTGTTAGCGGAAGCCAATTGGATTCACGCGAAAGGAGAAACGTTAGAATATGCGAATTAATAAATTTTTAATAATGACCATTTTGATATGCTTTATTGCTGGAGGTTTTTGGTTCGTAAAAACGCGTAATAAAGCGAATGCCAATACATCTAGCCAGGAAATTGCGCCAACCATTGGCAAGATTCAAACTTTTATTTCTACCACTGGAGATATCCTGCCGAAAAACCGTCTGGAAGTCAAGCCGCCGGTCAATGGCAGAATTGAAAGCGTAACAGTCAAAGAAGGCGACCATGTTAAAACCGGACAAATCGTAGCCTGGATGAGTTCAACCGACCGCGCCGCTTTACTCGATGCCGCTAGGGGAAAAAATGATCAATCATTAGAATATTGGCAAAATATATATAAACCGATTGCTTTAGTCGCGCCCATTGATGGCGACATAATTGTCGCGACCATCCAACCTGGGCAAACCGTCACTGTATCCGATGCTGTTGTGGTCATATCTGATCAGCTGATCGCCCGCGCTCAAGTGGATGAAACAGATATAGGGAAAATCGTTTTAGGGCAAAAAGCAACTGTCACCTTGGACGCTTATCCGGACACCAAACTTAAAGCTGTGGTTGAACATTTATATTATGAATCAACAACCGTCAACAATGTGACCATTTATAACGTTGATTTAACACTCGCGAATATTCCCGCGTTTTGCCGGTCAGGCATGAACGCGACGATTGATTTTAGAGATAAATTTAAAAAAGATATTATGCTTTTGCCCGTAGATGTTGTTAAAGTTCAAAAAACCGGTGCTTACGTTATGGTTAAGACCGGACCAGGAAAGTCTGAAAAACGCACAGTCACAGTCGGGATAACGGACAATACCAATATAGAAATCGTCTCCGGCCTGACCACAAATGATATTGTGGTGGCCCAAAATAAAAAATTCGTTATGCCAAAATCAACCGGCGCAAATCCATTTATGCCGGCGAGACGGCCAAATAAATAAGCAGGTAGTATGTAGCATGTCGTATGTAGTAAAAAAAATTGATTTAAAAAATAAAAAACAAAAAAATGATAATTAAAAACCAAAAACTCATATTTCACGTTTTATATTTAAGCTTTTGTTTGTTTTTGTTTTTCTCTACATACTACATACTACGAACCACATACTTATAAAATTGATACATATGAATACGATCGAAATTAAAAAAGTTAATAAAACTTATGGGACTGGCAAGATCGAAGTCCATGCTTTGCAGGATATTTCTTTGACGATCCAGCAGGGGGAATTTGTGGCGATCATGGGCGCTTCCGGATCTGGCAAGTCCACGCTGATGCATATTTTAGGCCTTTTGGACCGGCCTGATTCCGGCGAATATTTTCTCAATGGCCAGGAGGTCAGCAAGCTAACTGACCAAAATTGGGCTGTTTTACGCAACCAAAGCATAGGTTTTGTATTTCAGCAATTTCATTTATTGGCTAGAATGAGCGCGTTCGATAACGTGGCCTTGCCATTGATTTACGGCGGAGACATGCAGTTAAAAGATAATGCGCGGCTGCGGCTGATCGATGTTGGCTTAGAAGAGCGGATGAACCACAATCCCAATGAATTATCCGGCGGGCAGCAGCAGAGGGTGGCGATCGCCCGGGCCTTGATCCATGATCCATTGCTGATTTTAGCAGACGAACCAACTGGAAACCTGGATTCCAAAAGCAAGGAAGAAATTCTCGGTCTTTTTGAAAAATTAAATCAGCAAGGCAAAACTATTGTCATCGTGACTCATGAACCAGAAGTCGCGCGCCACGCCAAACGCGTCATTACTATGCGCGACGGAAAAGTGTTATCAGACATAACTTCAGCTCCACTAACTAAAGTTAAAATGACCAGCACAGCCCCTAATATCCCGCCTGCGCTTAAACCCGCAACAAAACAAAGCAGTATGAAATTCCTGGATTATTCCCGGCAAGCTATCACCGCCATGATTGCTCATAAAATGCGCGCATTCTTATCCATTTTAGGAATTCTGATCGGCGTTGCCGCCGTAATTGCCATGGTCGCGTTAGGCAGCGGAGCCCAGGAATCCATTGAGAAACAATTGGCGTCTTTAGGATCAAACCTTTTACTCGTTATGCCGGGATCATCCCATGAGCATGGCGTATCTATGCAATCCGGCGCTAACACTAAATTTACTTTTCAAGATATTACGGCACTAAGTCAAGATTCGGAAAATATTGAACGTGTCAGTCCTGCAGTTTCCGGACGGACGCAAGTCGTATATGGTAGTAAAAACTGGAACACGTCCGTGGAAGGTTCTACCGCCAATTATGAACAGGTCAGAGCTGCCACCCCTATGGCCGGTCGCTTTTTTACGGATGAAGAGGTCACCAGCCGCACCAAAGTTGTATTACTGGGAACAACCGTGGTTAAACAACTTTTTGATACAGAAGATCCTATCGGCAAAACCATTAAAATTAACCTCATCAATTTTCAAGTGATTGGCATTTTGCCCTCACATGGCGCAAACACGTTCCGTGACCAAGATGACACGATGTTAGTTCCTATTACCACTGCCATGTACCGCTTGCTTGGCAAACAATATATTGATACAATCTACGTTCAAGCTCGGGGGCCACAGTTTGTTGATCCTGCGCAGGACGATATTGCCAAGATCATGAGTAAACAACACCATTTAGCTCCTAAAGATGAAGACAGCGCGTTTCAAGTTAGAAACATGAGTGATATGAAAGCCGCTTTAGAGTCCAGTACCAAGACTATGAGCATGCTCATTGGCGCGATCGCCGCGATTTCATTGCTGGTCGGTGGAATTGGAATCATGAACATTATGTTGGTTTCCGTTACAGAGCGAACCCGCGAAATTGGTTTGCGAAAAGCATTGGGTGCGAATAATAAAGATATTATGACCCAATTTCTAATTGAATCAATTTTGACCTCTTTAATCGGAGGGATATTAGGAATCATTGTGGGGACTGGAATTTCCGCGTTAATCACGATCGCGGCTGGCTGGGCGGTTAAAGTATCAATCATTTCGATGATCACCGCCACTTTGTTTTCCATGTTAGTTGGGCTTGTGTTTGGACTTTGGCCGGCACGGCAAGCATCTCGTTTAAATCCTATAGAAGCGTTGAGATATGAATAAAACTAAATTAACATTTATCTTTTTAATATTATTTTTTCTTTGTCAAAATAATATATCGAGAGCAGATCAACCTGCTCCGCAACAAATAGCAATTGTTCAGCAGTCCCTAAGTCTTAATGAAGCGATTCACTTTGCGTTGAAAAACAACCTCATCATGCGGTTAGCCAGGGAACGGATCAACGAAGCCAAAGGAAAAAGCACGTCCGGCAATTCTGATTTGTTGCCGCACATAGGCATAGAAGGGTATCAAATGAAAGTTCAGCGGTTTAATTTGCAAACCATGGGACTACCCGGCCTTCTAGGGCCGTTCGACGCGTTTGATGCTCGTCTACAACTGGAACAACGGATCTTTGATTTGAGCGCCTTTTCTAAATCCAAAGCAGAAAACCTGGCGGTCGAAATCGCGCGTTATGGCGAAGATCTTGCTCACCGGCAGGTTATGACCCAAGCCATTATGGCGTATCTGAATGTTTTAAAGAATGCCGAATCGCTCAAAACCATTGATGAAAATATCAGCGTAGCCGAAAAATTTGTAAAACTTTCTGAACATCAACGGGCTGTCGGCATGGCCACTCAGGTTGATGAAGTCCGGGCAGAGACCCGTTTGGCGCAGGAAAAAGCGGCACGCGAAAAAATTTTATTTAATTTACAATCCGCGGATTTTAACCTGAAACGCGTGACTGGCATTGCCTTAGACTGCCCGTTACGCTTAACCGATACATTGCTATTTTTTGTCGAGCCTGCGTATCCGGTTCAAAAAACTCTTGATGAGGCATTCAATAACCGGGTAGAAATCACGATCGCGGAACAAAGAGTTGAGTATAAAAAATTAAAACTGCAGGAAGCTAAAAGCCTTCATCTGCCTAAGATATCATTAGTCGGTGATTATGGAACATCAGGAGTTCGCATCAACCGGGACAAGCATGAAGTGGGAGAATTTGGCATCAAAGCCAGTTTCCCTATATTTGAAGGCGGAGCCATCGAAGGGCAGATCATGCAAGAAACCAGTATCAAGAAGCAGGAAGAAATGACCCGCGATGATGTGTCAATACAAATTGAAGAAGATGTCCGGTTATCTCTACAAATTCTTCAAACCAGCCTTCAAGCCGTATACGCGAATGACATTGCTCAAAAACTTTCTAGCCGTGAACTGGAATATACAAAAAATCAATATATCAATGGGCTGGAGGATAATTTAAAAGTCGATGCCGCGCAATCAGACCTTGCCCAAACCAAAGAAAACTATATAACCGCATTAGCTCAATATCATACCGGCCGGGTCAATTATTATTCCGCGATTGGAAAATTAGAACAGTTCAGTCTTAATCAACCTGAGGTGAATCATGAGTAAAGAAAAAATTAAAGGATTATTACAAAATAAAAAAATCTTACGCATTTTAATCGTCATCGGTGTTATCGCGGTCATCGGGATCGTCTTAGCCATCAAAAGCCTGGGAGAAGTAACAACGGATGACGCGTTTATTGAAGGGCATATTATTCCCATCAGCCCTAAAGTAGCGGGATATGTCATAAACATTAATGTCAAAGATAATCAATTGATCAAAGCCGGATATCCATTAATCCTGATTGATGATAAAGATTACGCGATCAAAGTGGCTTCTGCCGCGGCTGACCTAAAAGCCGCTGAAGCTGAACTTCAACAAGCTAAAGAAGACGCAGACCGTTTTAAAAAACTGTTTGAAACCGGCGATGTTTCCCAACAGCAATTAGATAAAGCCGCTTTACGAGTCAATATTGCTGACGCCCAAACCTCTGCTAAAGAAGCCGCCTTGAACCAGGCACAGCTTAATTTATCGTATACAAAAATTACTGCTCCGGCTGACGGGCAAGTAACGCGAAAATCAACCGAAGAAGGGGCATACTTACAGCCCGGCCAAGTGATTATGGCCATTGTGCCTCCTGAACGCTGGGTGGTGGCTAATTTAAAAGAAACCCAATTAACCCATATTAAACCCGGCCAAAAAGTTTCCATTAAAATTGACGCTTATCCTCATAAAATATGGCACGGGCATGTGGATAGTGTTCAGCGCGGCACAGGCAGTAAATTCAGCCTTTTGCCGTCAGAGAACGCCACAGGCAATTTCATAAAAGTTGTCCAACGTGTCCCGGTCAAAATTTTGATTGATGATGCCATTGATTCAACGACAATATCTTTAGGCATGTCCGTTGTCCCGACAATAAAAATCGAATAAATTCATGGCTATAACACCTGAAGACACAACAGCCGCCCCTTTACCTGACCCTAACCGCTGGATGATCGCGATGGCGGTTATGTTCGGCGCTGTTATGGCTGTTATGGACATCAGTGTCGTTAATGTGGCTCTGCCGCATATGATGGGGAATTTCGGACAAAATATTTCTTCCATCACCTGGGTCGCGACCGCGTATAGTATCGCGGCCGTTATTATGGTCACCATGTCCAATTGGTGGTCCACGTTACTCGGCCGAAAATATTTTTATCTGCTGTCCTTTGTCATTTTTACAGTCGGTTCAATTCTGTGCGGCTTTGCCCACACTTTTCCGGAAATGATCATTTACCGCATTATTCAAGGGATAGGGGGAGGCAGCCTCATCCCGATCGCGCAAGCTATTATCCGCGAAACTTTTCCCAGAAAAGAACAAGGCATGGCTATGGCTGTTTTTTCCATGGGTGTAGTCGTTGCTCCGGCTATCGGGCCGGTGCTCGGCGGCTGGCTGACTGACCAGCTAGGCTGGCCCTGGATTTTTTTCATTAATATCCCTATCAGCATTATCGGCATGTTTTTAGTTTGGCTTTATGTGCATGACCCTGTATATCTCCGCCGAGGAATACAGAAAGTTGATGTGCCAGGAATTGTGTTATTAACATTAGGATTGACAGGCTTACAGACCATATTAGAACGCGGACAACAGGAAAACTGGTTTGACTCCAATTTTATTGTATGGGGAACCATTTTTACCATAACGACGTTAACACTGCTTGTTCTCTGGGAACTACGCGTCAAAGAACCCATTGTCAATTTTAGAGTATTTAAAAACGAACAATTCAGTTTAGGCTGTATGGTCATATTTTTATTCGGTATCGCTTTGTTCGGAACCACATTTATTTTGCCGCAATTTACTCAACGGCTTTTAAATTATCCCGCGTTCCAGGCCGGCCTGACACTCATGCCCCGCGCGATCGCCCTGATCATTGTGCTTCCGCTGGTAGGAAAACTATATAATCACAGCGATCCGCGCGCTTTAATGCTATTCGGCATTGTTGTTGTCTGCATTTCCTATTTTCAGTTAGCGCATTTGGCTACGATAGCTGGTTCAAGCAACATTATCAGTATTTTACTTTTAATGGGTGCAGGCATGCCTTTTTTATTTATTCCTCTGTCTACACTGACTTTAAATTCTGTGCCCAAGGAAAGCTCAACTGCCGCGACCGGATTATTTAATCTCACTCAGCAAATAGGAGGGAATGTCGGTTACGCGCTCATGGCGACACTGCTCGACCGTTTTTCTACAATACACCATGCCTATTTATCCGAAAATATTAGTCCATATAATCCCAATTACACTCTGTTCGCCCAACAAGCATCAGCCACACTAGCCTCCAAAGGCATGGCCGCAGGAGGGCAAGGACAATCCAGTATTCTCGCGATCGTCAATCGCCTAGTCACCCAACAAGCAGAGATGATGGCCTACAACGACCTTTCCATCGTCCTCATGTTTCTTTTCCTATGCTGCATCCCGCTCATCATAATCATGCGCGCCCCTAAAGGAGGCATGCATTCCAATCCGCATGTCGGAGAAATGTAATAAAAGCAGTATGTAAATCCTTTCTAAATCCTTTCTAAATCCTTTCTAAATCAATTGCTGAAAATTTGTATTCATATTAGAATATGTGCCTATGAAAGAGCGACACATTCTTATTTCTGATTTTGACGGCACTATGACCAAATATGATTTTTATGATTTGGTCTGCGCGGAATTTCCAGAGATTGCCGGAACTTATTGGCATCAATATGAAGAAGGGAAGATTACGCATTTTGAAGCCTTACGATCGATATTTGCCGGTATACGCGCGGACGAATCACGCCTTTTAAAAATAATAGAAAAAATGCAGATTGAACCAAAATTATTGGCATGCGTGGCTGATCTCCATAAATCCGGTTGGGAAATTACCGTTGCCTCAGCCGGCTGTGACTGGTATATTAAACGCCTTTTAAAAACTGCTCAGGTATCTATAAACGTCTATGCCAATCCGGGTGAATTTTATCCGGATAAAGGACTGCTGATGAGATTGCCTGAAAGATCACCATTTTTTTCACCTGATCTAGGCGTCAACAAAGTCGCGGTCGTGCGTGATGCTTTAAACCGATCAAATGTCGTGGCATTCGCTGGCGATGGTAGGCCAGATCTGGCTCCGGCACTACTGGTACCAGCTAAACGACGTTTCGCGAAAAGCTGGTTAGCGCAAAAACTCAAAGAAATAGGGGAAGACTTTCAGCCATTTATCCAATGGTCGGAGGTGGCCCAACAACTGCAAAAAAATAAATTATAAAAGCGATTGATGCGGGCGATCAGGAGATCGCCCCTACGAAGGACATAATGTCCGCGTAGTACTGGAGGCACCTGCGAGCAGCACAAAAATGTACATGATTTAAAAAAATAATCGTAATTTCGTAGGGGAGATCTCCTGATCTCCCGTAACAAAATTATCGTTTTAAAAAACGAAAGAAAGATACCGCGTGAAAACTACTTCCATTTCTATACCAACTTTAGTCCGCATTAAACGCGGTGCGCTTGACCGGCTGGGAGTTTATGCCCGACGAAACCAGCTATACAAAGTCGTATTATTTTATAACAAAGAATTAGACCCTGCTTTGGTCGAACGCGTTGATGAAGCCATGCACGAAGAAGGCATAGAAATACTTCAACATTTCGAAGTCGTTTCCTCATCGTTTGACCAGGCCCAGGAACTTTTCCAGGCCATGCCGTCATCCGCTAATGCCATTTTCGCTTTCGGCGGGGGGAAAGCTCTGGACATCGCGAAATACGTTGCTTTTCTCGGACAAATACCTTATGTTGCTTCGCCTACGGCATTATCAAACGACGCATTTTGCAGTCCTCAATCCAGCCTGGAATTTAAAGGCAAAAAACGTTCATTTCCCGCAGCCATTCCGTATGGCGTAGTCATTGACACGGAAGTCTGCTTAAACGCGCCCATGATCCTGTGGCTGTCCGGAATAGGAGACTTGGTTTCAAAGATCACCGCGGTTTACGACTGGAAATTGGCCCATAAAATTAAAGGCACACAAGTCGACGATTTTGCCGCGTTGCTTTCCGATGCTACCGTATTTCAACTTATGGCCAAACCTGAGCATGATCTGGACGGGATAAAATTATTAGGCACAGCACTCATGTTAAACGGCATTGCCATGGCCATATGCGGATCATCGCGGCCCGCGAGCGGAAGCGAACATTTAATCTCGCATGCCTTAGATCAAATCTGTAAAAAACCGCGATTACACGGTTTACAAGTTGGCACAGCGACCTATTTAATTAGTCAATTGCAAGGGCAAGGAACCACAAAAATCGCTAAACTTCTTGATGACACCGGATTTTGGGATATGATTAAAACTGATCCATTTATAAAAGAAGAATGGGTGGCTGCTTTCAAAATGGCGCCAACAATTAAAAATGATTTTTATACAATCTTATCTGAAAAAGACCAGGTGCCTGATTTGATCAAAATCATGGAAACAGACCCTCGGTTGAAAAACATTTTTACTTAACTATGACCATACTCGAAAATATTTTTCCACCTCCGACTATAAATGGATTTTTTGGCGATAGCGCGTCATTTTATTTTATCCTAAATTTATCAATTCTTATCTGGCTTGTAATCGTTTTAAGGAGCCGCGCCTTTTTAATAAAATCAAATCAATTCCAAACTGATAAATTTCAAACAAGCGTATTTCATTCCTTAATAATAGTCATGCTGCTTATCAATTTGGCCCAACTCATTCAACACCAAAACTATTTTCGCGCATTTTATAATGCGCTAGCAAGAAAAGAAACTCCGGAAAAACTTAAATACATGATCGGCTTTCCCTATAAATTTGCCGTAAACTGCCGGAGTAAATATATAAATGGTCACACTAATGGCCGTTTACTGACAGACTGGGATATACAAAGTAATCCTGGCATGACCTACCAGAGGGAAATCGCCTATTACATTTATCCCATTAAAATTCGAGGAAATAATACAAATATTAAACCTGATTATTTAGTTTTTTTTGATAAAACTAATGCGGAATCCTTAGTTCCGGCTAACTATGTCATTAAAGTTAAAATGGATGAGCAAAATTTATTAGCAGTGAGGAAGGATTTGTTCTAATGATCTGGTTGCGCGTGCTATTCAGTTTTTTAATTCCGGTTTTTCTTGGCATTCAATGCTTGAAATTGATCCTTCAAAATCAAAAATTAGACAAGCTATTAACATTGGCATTAGCCTACGGCTTAGGCTGGGGCATATTGACGCATACAATGCTTATCATTGGAATACTTCGAATCCCTTACACATTTTTTAACCTTATTGTTGCTTTGGCAGCAGTAAGTTTGATATTATTTTTATCCCTCCGGCTAATTCCCGCCAGACGTGAAGAGATAACCACCTCCCCCACAAATATTGACCCCGATATTTCTCGCGTTAACATATTTTTTAAATTTGCTATTTATTTTTTTCTGGCCTATTACTCCATTTTTTTAATCTGGTGGAGTTTGAATATTCCCGTCTACGAATGGGATTCTCTGGCCACCGCTGCGTATAACGCAAAAATATTATTCTTTGAAAAAAATTTATCCGCCCAACAATATTTTGCGCATCAAGCCTATCCATTATTTGTTCCGTTTGTCTTTACTTGGTTTTCAATTTGCTTAGGCGTATGGGAAGACCAAATCGTAAGATTATTTTTTCCAATTTTATTTTTCATGTTTGCGATTATATTTTATAACACACTTAAACAGCTCACCTCCCGCGCTAAAGCTCTTATAGGATTATTTATATTAACCTCGTCAAATTTTCTCATGTGGCAAGCCGGTTCAACCTATCGTGATCTTCCCATGATGTACTTTTTTTGCACAACAGTTTTTTTATTAGTCTTATGGCAAAAGAGCCAAAAAGAAACGTATTTTCAAATTGCGTCTATTTTTAGCGCCTTCGGAACGTTTGTCAAACTAGAGGGAACCGCCTATTTTGGCCTCACCATCCTGCTGGCCGCCTATATTCTTATACAAGACAAAACGCTTAGTCTAAAAATAAAAATCAAAAACATATTAAAGTATGCCTATCCCGGAATTCTATTATGCGGAATATATTCCCTATACAAAATTTTCGCGGGTTATCTCGCCACCGAATATTTACAATACAATTTCGCGCATATTGAATACTATTTTACAAATTCAATTCGCGCCTTTTTCAGCGCCATGTTTTTTACTGCTAACTGGAATATCGTTTGGCAAATTTTATTTGTGGGGATTTTCATTAATTTTCATAAAATTAAAACTAACTTTTCGTTAAAAACTCTATTTTTAACTTTAATGCTTTTTATAGGATTGTATTTAACTCTGGCGACCATCAGTGGCGCCCAAGTTCCTTATACATCTCCGTTCGGTTTATCACGTTTTCTGATCCATTGTTTTCCCATTTCCGTCATCCTTATTGTCCTGCTTTTCGATAACGATATTTCATTGAACCAAGAAACAAAAACTACAAAGGAGAGAGCATCATGATTGATTTTGTCATCCATATTCAACGGCATTTACATGAAATTATCCAACATTTTGGAGTATGGTCGTACTTAATTTTATTTTTAATTGTTTTTTGCGAAACCGGTTTAGTCGTAACGCCATTTTTGCCGGGTGATTCACTATTATTTACAGCCGGCACTTTTGCCGCGATCGGTTCATTTAAAGTACTCTGGCTATGGGCTATTTTAGTACTGGCCGCCATACTCGGGGACAACACTAATTATTTTATTGGTAAAATATTTGGCGAACGATGGATCAAAAACGAGAAATCAAAATTGTTTAAAAAAGAAAATATTGAAAAAACCCACGGGTTCTTTGAAAAATATGGAGGGAAAACGCTTATTCTAGCGCAGTTTGTCCCAATAATCAGAACCTTTGCCCCGTTTGTCGCCGGCGTAGGCTTAATGAGCTATAAAAAATTCTTATTTTTTAACGTCAGTGGTGTGCTGTTATGGGTCAGTTTGTTTGTCTTTGGCGGATATTATTTCGGAAACATCCCCATCGTCAAAGAACATTTTTCTGTCGTAATCTTAATGATCATCGTCATATCCATGCTCCCCGCGGTGTGGGAAATTTACAAAGCCAGGAGTCACAAATCAGGCCAAAAGTAAAATACCCTCATTTCACGGCTTCCTGGGCATATTCTGGCACGATTAGCTCATTGACAACCTTTGTCACATCAACCGTATCGGCGATAACCCCATTCTTCTTGAGCACTTCTCCGGCTGCGGCAATGACTGACTTCTGTATTTCACCGATCTTTGAATCACTAATGTCCGTACGTTCACCGAGCACCTTTTCAGCAACCGGTCCAGTAACTTTGGCCTGCGCTTCAAACAAAGTCTTAAATTCCAGCGGATTAGCGATTGCCCAGAGACGCGCCTTTTCATAAGCTTGCAATACCCGGGTGATCATCCCTGGATGATTTTGAATAAAATCTTCTCTCGTATTCAGGAGTCCATAGGTGTTCAGGTCCGCGTCACGATGGAACAGGATAGCGCCATTATCAACTTCAGCCTGAGCCAATAAAGGATCAAGCCCTGCCCACGCATCCACCTCGCCGCGCAATAGTGCATCTTTACCGTCGGCATGTTGTAACGCTACAAATTGGATGTCTTTCAAGGTCATCCCATCTTCAGCTAAAGCTCTCACCAAAAACACGAAGGGATCCGTACCGAGCGTTGCCGCGACTTTTTTGCCTTTCAGATCAGCTACTGTCTTGATTCCGCTCTTATTCAAAGTGACAAGGGCAGTCCATTCTGGCTTGGAAAATACGTAAATCGACTTGACCGGATTATCCTTGGCACGGGAAATGAACGCAGCCGCACCAGCGGCAGAGGCGAAGTCCACAGTTTTACTATTCAAAGCTTCCAGCGCTTTATTACTACCCTGACTCAAAACCCATTCGACCTTGATTCCATCGCGGCTTAAGTCTTCTTCCAAAAATCCTTTTTCTTTCAAAACGAGGCTGACCGGATTATAGTTTGCATAATCCAGCTTTACGACGTTGAGTTTTTCTTCCGCGCACGAACTTTTGATCCCAATGGTCAAGATGGCCATTATTGCAATGATTATTTTCTTGAGTCTGCTCATTTTTGTTTTCCTTTCGAATTAATATTATCATGGTTCAGCTGGATTAAATTAAAGGTCAGTTAAAACATTCAAATCAATTTAATTTTTATTTTCGGTGATAAATCATCGTTTGTAAATATAAATTTTTTTTATATAATTGATAAATAAAATGCTGTAAATATTTAATAATAAGCAATTTATTCGCGATGGAATTTTGAGTAACCGCAAAGGAGACAGCATGTGGAAAAATATGAGTTTGTCAATGAAGCTGGGCTTGGGCTTTGGAGTCGTGCTTTTCATTACAATCATATTAGGCGTTACAGCGGTGGTGAACATGAAAACCGCTGCGCAAACAGCTAATATACTGGTGAAAGAGAACGTCCCTGAAGTCGAGGTGGCCCACAACATCGAACGTTGGTCGCTCAAAACATTGCACGAAATGCGCGGTTATGCCTATACAGAGGAAGTAAAATTTTTGGATCAGGCCAGGTTTAACCTGGCCCAAACGAAAAAATATCTAGCTGATGCCAAGGCCGACGGAGAAAGATTTCCGCGGTTGACAAAGTTGAAAGAAGCTGCCCAAAAAGCGGAAACCGCTGTATCGAGGTATGAAACCCTTGTTGGCGCAACAATAGATCTTACCACTCGGCTGCAAGAGTATCGCAGGACGGCCGAGTTTGCCGCCGTGGTATACATTGACAGTTGTTATAAATTGTTAGATTCGCAAGAAAAGCAAATGAATCAAAATTTGAATAAGGACATTATTGATAAAAAGGCCATTGAACTTGATCTGAGACAGTCTCAATTAAGCCATGACCTTATTGATGTTGTCAACAGGATCATCGCCGGGACATGGAAATCGCAGTTTCTCCGTGACGCGAAACAATTCTCACAAGTTCAAATGCTTTTTGATAATCTTTATAAAAAATCAGACGCGCTTCGAGCCGTCACCACGAACCCTGAGGAGATCAAGCTTATCGATAAGAATTTAGCGGCTGCCAAAAAATACCAAGCTCAGATGGTTAGCTTGTCGAAAGGATGGGTCAAAAGTGATGAACTTGGTAAAAAACGTCTAGAAGTTGCTGGCGAAGTCATTGAATTAGCAAAAACTACGGCTGAGCTCGGAATGGCGGATACGAAAATGAGTTCAGAGAACGCCGCAAAAGCTTTGGAAACGTCGTCAGCCATAATGATCATTGGTCTTATGATCGGCACTATAATCGCGATTATTTTTGCATTTATTCTCACCGCTGCCATCACAAATCCCATCTTTAAAAATGTTCGAGTCATGAAGGCCATGGCGGAAGGCAACTTGACGCAGCGGCTCGGGTTCAACAGCAAGGATGAAATCGGAACAATGGCCAAATCTGTAGATACTCTGTCAGATAACCTGTCTAAGATGATCGGTCAGATCCAAACTTCAGCAGAACAACTCATAGTTGCGACCGAAGAGGTGACGGCCTCATCTCAACAGATTTCCGATGGCGCTCAGCAGCAATCAGCGTCCTTTGAAACTCTGTCAAGTTCAGTTCAAATCAATGCAAGAAATGTGCAAGACGCCAACCAAATCTCTCAACAAATGGCCCAAGAAGCACAAAAAGCCGGACAGGCTATAGAAAAAAATGTTGAGGCTATGTCAGGTATTAAAAAAGGATCTGAACAAATGACTGATGCGGTGGACTTGATTACAGATATAGCCGATCAGACTAACCTACTAGCCTTAAACGCTGCCATCGAAGCAGCACGTGCCGGTGAGAATGGAAAAGGGTTTGCGGTTGTGGCAGATGAAGTGCGCAAGCTAGCCGAGCGTTCTGCCACAGCGGCCAAAGAGATACAAAACCTTATAAAAATGAATCTTCATCAGGTTCAGACCGGTGTGACAATTTCTAAAGAAGTTGGGCAGATCGTGAGAGGCATCATTGAAAACATCAAGAAGGTGGCAGATCAATTGCAGTCAGCGGCTGACTCCTCACAAGAGCAGGCTGCCGCCATGGAACAAAACACGTCCATAACGGATTCTAATGCTTCAGCTGCCGAACAATTGGCCAGTTCCGCTGAAGAGATGTCTTCTCAGGCAGAGATTTTGCGAAATATGGTCGCACGCTTTAAGACAAATAAAACTAAAGAAAATAGTGAAGAATCTTTACGCATTCTCTAATTTTTTCTGATTTTTTTACTTTTCTCTTTCCAATCATTAAATTTTGTGTAAAATAGAAAAGGTTTAAAAATCCAAAACTCTATATTAAAGGAAATAAATTATGTTCGCCGCCTTTTTACCCAAAGAATTCAATTTCTTCGATCTTTTTGAAAAACAAGTCGGATTTGCCGGAGACGCGGCGCGATATTTCAAAGAATTAGTCACCAAAGGCGCTATTGATGAAAATTCGCTCAGCAAAATGCATGACATTGAACACCAAAGCGATGACGTATCCCACGAAATCATTGACCGCTTAAATAAAACCTTTATTACTCCGTTTGACCGGGAAGATATTCATTCGCTAACTAAAGAGCTGGATGATATCATTGACATGCTTTATACCATTGTCAGCCGGATGAAAGTTTATAAAATTTCTGGAGCCAACAAACAACTGATCGATTTCGCGGTTGTCATCGAACAGTCTGTTGCCAGCGTTGCCGCGGCTGTTAAAGCTATGCGCCACATGAAACACTCTAAAACTATTACGGATGCCTGTGTAGAAGTCAACCGGTTAGAAAATGTTGGCGATACCATGCGGGATAAAGCGTTAGAGCAATTATTCGAAAATGAAAAAGATCCTATTGTGGTTATCAAATGGAAAGAAATCTTCCAATACTCAGAAACAGTTCTGGATATCTGCGAAGACGTCGTCCACGTCATTGAATCAATCTTTGTGAAACAGGCATAATTATGACCATCAGCTTAATTTTATTAATACTCCTGGCGCTGGTTTTTGATTTTTTAAATGGATTTCATGATTCAGCCAATTCCATAGCCACAGTTGTTTCAACCAGAGTTTTATCTCCCCGTTATGCTGTGATGTGGGCCGCTTTCTTTAATTTTATCGCGTTTTTATTCTTCGGAACTCATGTCGCGAATACTATCGGAAAAGGCATCATTGATATCACCATTGTTGACCAGAATATTATTTTGGGAGTATTGGTGAGCGCCTGCACTTGGAACATACTCACCTGGTATCTTGGTTTGCCGACAAGTTCCTCTCATGCCTTGATCGGAGGGATGATTGGCGCCGCGCTCGTTAAAGCCGGGCCAAAATCTTTGGTTTGGGCTGGCATTTTTAAAACTGTCACGTTTATTATCATTGCTCCGTTAATTGGACTTTTTTTAGGTTTGTCACTCGGAATAATCATTTATTGGGTTTGCCGTAAAAGTACCCCGCTAAAAGTAGATAATTTTTTTAGAAAAGGCCAGCTATTTTCTGCCTCGCTATATAGTTTAGGCCACGGTGGCAATGACGCGCAGAAAACCATGGGGATCATTGGCGTTTTACTTTTTAGCGCGGGTTTGCTGGGCCCCAAATTCCATATTCCTTTCTGGGTCGTCATTGTCTGTCAAGCGGCGATTGCGTTAGGCACTTTATTCGGGGGATGGCGCATTGTTAAAACTATGGGACAAAAAGTTGCTAAACTTAAACCCATCGACGGTTTTTGCGCTGAGTCAGGGGCCGCTATCACACTTTTCGCATCTTCATATTTTGGCATCCCGGTCAGCACAACCCATACTATTACCGGCGCGATTATGGGCATTGGTTCCTTAAAACGCTTAAGCGCGGTCAAATGGGGGGTAGCTGGCCGCATAATCTGGGCCTGGATTTTAACCATTCCCTGTTCCGCGGCTATTTCTGCCGCTGTTTACTACTTTACGACAAAGTAATAAAACGAAGAGAAAGGCCCACCATTGAAAAAAAATTTGATTTTATTTTTTCTCATGCCGCTGCTTTTAACTGGCTGCGTTTCAACATTACGAACCTCACCGGATTACACGCGTTCTATTCCCGCAATTAAAACCATTGCCGTCATGCCCATCGACATCAAAGTTTGGAGTTTAACGGCTGGAGGAGTAAAAGAGCTCCGCGATGACTGGTCTGAACAAGCCAATCATTTTGTCCTGCAAGCTTTAATGACAAATCTTCAATCAATACCCGGTATACAGGTTAAATTTATTAACAAAGATTGGATGAATTCACACTTAAATGATAAGTGGAAAAAAAATTGGGCGTTGTATCAAGCTGTCGCATTTTCCGCCAGTACACATGCTTTTGCCAATTCCCAATATTATTCTCAGCCGTTTTCCACAAAAATAAAAAAATTTGATTATACGTTAGGCGCTGAAATTACCGCTATATCTAGAGATTTAAATGCTGACGCAATACTTTTTGTTTATGGATTTGATCATGAAGCAACCTTAGGCAGAAAGGCTAGCCTTTGGTGGAATGTGTTTATGGGCGCGTTTACGGGCATAACCATGATACCGTTAAATCCCAGTTTCATGTCACTGGGGCTGGTCAACGCGTCGAATGGAAACCTGGATTGGTACAAAACTACCCCGCCTGATAATGAGTACAGTTTTCGCAACCCTCACCATATAGAAGACATAATCAAATGGCTCACGCGCGATTTTTTGACACAAAAATAATTCTGTTCATCAGTTTACTATCCCTAGCCGGATGCGCGACTGTTAATGTTGCCAACGTAGGAGAAAAAGGGTACAAACTTGCCGATGATGAGCAACGTCTGATTAAACGCGTGGAAGAATTTTCTGAAATACTAGATGGTTCTGATTATATTTACCATAATCAGGCCTTAGAAGATTATTTGCGCCAAATGGCCAGCCAATTACTCCCAGCCCGAGCTAGGGAAAGTGGAATATCCATTAACGTAAAAATGTTAAAAGATCCGGAATTTAACGCATTTTCATTTTCAAACGGAAAAATTTATATCCACTCGGGAATTATCGCTGCCTGTGAAAATGAAGCGCAGCTGGCTGCTCTGCTTGGCCATGAAATCGGGCACGTGGTCAACAGACACGCGTTAAAAGAATTTCGGGCCACAATCAATAAATCCGCTTTTATGTCTGCCATGTCCGGGTTGGGATTAGCCGGCGCCATTATGCAAATTGGAACAATGTCGTCAGCAGCAGGATATTCTCAACATTTAGAATTCGAAGCTGATGAATTAGGTTTCACGATGATGAAAGATAACGGATATGATGTTCACGAAAGCAAAATATTATTCCAAAGCCTGGAAAAACACCTCGCGGAGGAAGAAATCAAAACGCCTTTTTTCTTTTCGTCGCATCCTCAAGTCAAAAGTAGAATCAGCAGTTTTCAGCATCTCATCGATCAAACCGGAATGCTCCCCGCCACCAGAATTCAGAATAACCAAATTTTCTATAATCTCACCAAAGATATCCGGAAAATTAATATTGAATTATGCCTTATGCGCGGTTATTTCAAAACAGCAGAACGGTTTCTTAATCAATACATTAATCTATTTCCAAATGAAGGAAACGGTTATTTTCTGAAAGGCGAACTTTTCCGTCAGCGAACCGATATTACCCAAGGCCGGAAAGAGAGAGCAAAATCTGATGATTGGAACACTGCTATCTCCCTTTACGAACACGCATTAAATCTGGATCCGTCCTTGACAAAAATTTATAAATTTGAGGGGTACATCTACGAAAAAACAAAACAAATGCCCAAAGCGCGGGATGTTTTTACAAAATATCTTGAGCATAATCCTCAAGCTGAGGACCGCGCGTATATTCAACATTATTTGGATGGAAAGGAAAAGCTCTAATGAAAACGGGCAAAATTTTATTTTTTATCATGACCAGTGCATTTCTTTTTTCTGGATGCGCCCTACCTTTGTGGACGCATCTTAATGAACAGGATTACCGCGACAACTCCAGATCATTCAGCGCAAGACTTCCGCAGGATTGGATGAAATTAAATTTTAACAAGAATTTTTTTATTACCAAAGACGGACTTTCCCTTAACCTGATCATGGTTAGCAGATTGTCTATAAAAGACCGCCTCGAATTTACCAATAAAAAATATGAACGCGACATGCTGGTCACCGATTTGGCTGAAATTGAAAAAGATAACTTGAGCTTAAATAAAAACTGGCTGCAATTCAAAATTTTGTCCAATGAGCCTCTGAGAATTTCCAATTATGACGGTTACAGGCTGGAATATTCTTATGAAACCAAAAACGGGCTTCCAATACGCGGAATTTTATGCGGTTTTCAACATAATGCATGGATTTACCAAATACGTTTTGAAGCGACAGAACAACATTATTACGAGGAAAATGTCAAAATCTTTGAAAAATTTCTAAGCTCCTTTAGACTCATAAAATAAAAGTTGTATCAAAATTATTTTCAATTAATATATTGTGATGAACGCTTCCTCAACACCATCAACCATCAAAACAAACGACTATTTACACGTCGTTACACAAATCCGGGAAATTTTGCGCAAAGCCAAAACAAAATCCGCGATTTCTTCTGATGACCATTTTATCGATATGTATTGGCAGATTGGACGGTGCATGTATCAATATGTTGATACAGACAAGACCCGTTATGGTAAACTTTTTGCCAAACGTCTGGCCCAGGATGTAGGGGTGGATCGAACTGATTTAATCCGTTCTCTGCAATTCTTCCGTGAATACCATGTTAAAGATGCCCGCTCTAAATTAACTTGGACACATTACCGCGTTCTCATGACAGTCAAAGACCTGCAAATCCGCAGAGAATTGGAGCAGCGGGCTTTGCGGGAGACCTGGAGTTCTCGGCAATTAATGGCTCATTCCGCCCAATACAAAAAACCAGCGCATAAAAAAACAACTGAACAACAAAATCAGACTGAATCGCCTGAATTTAAAATAGGCTGGTTATATACCTACCGGATTATCCGCGATCATAATTCGTTGTCTAAATTCTGGATTGATTTAGGATTTAATTTGCGTTTAAGGGTCCCGGAAACAGAACATGTGCATGAAAACGACATTGTAAGCGCCAATTGGGAAAATGGCAGAATCCTTTTACAAGAAATGCTGGGCCTGGAAGAAAAACTTTTATTCACCTATGGCGCGACTATAGAAAAATTAGGGCAAGACGGTTCTTTATCTCTTGAAATTGACTGTGGATTCGGGATTCTTTTCCGTCATAAAATCTGGCTTAAAGGGCTCCAGACTATTTTCGTTGATCCCGCCAAAAATAAAAGAGCTGTTACTTTCCTGGAAAGAAAATTAGCTCCTGGTCAAAAAATTGTCATTAAAATGTTTTGGGAAGAAGGGCAGCGCCCAGCCGCGAATATATTTTATCATCAGGAAGAAAAAAAATTCAGCGCCATTGCCAAAAACGGTATTTGCCTTAATACAGAAATGCTAGAAATAAAATTCCGGAAACAAACCTTAAATTATCTTCATTAAACGGAGAGCAGTCATGAAAAAATTTTTAAAAATTCTTGGGATTATTTTTTTAATCCTATTCACTTTATTCCTGATCGCGGTCATTGGAATTTTTATCTTTCTCAAAAATTTTAATATTGTCCAATATAAACCACAAATTATTAAGGCTGCCAGCCAAGCATTAGGCAGGCCGGTTGATTTTAAAAATATTGATCTCAAAGTTTCATTTAACGATGGGGTTTGGCTGCATTTATCCGATTTAAAAATTGAAGAAAATCCTGATTTTGGTACAGACTCCTTTTTAACAGCCCAAAACATTCGCGTCGGTGTCGACATCCGCTCCTATATATTTTTCCGCCAAATAAACATACCCAACATTTTAATCGATTCGCCCAAAATAAATATTATCCGCGATACGAAAGGAATGTTAAGCGTTCAGACCATAGGTCAGTCGACGACCCCGGCTAAAGAAAAACTGCAAACGCCATCCGCGTCTGCCGCGGTTCTTCCGGCCATCTTCATTAATTCCTTTAAAATTAATAATGCTGAAATACATATGATCGACAAATCAGTTCTCCCTCAACGCGCAATCGCCGTCACTCAACTAAATTTATCCACCAAAAATTTTTCCTTAACCAATCCGTTTGACCTGATGGTCGAAGGCGCCTTATTTTCACCTCAACCAGATCTGCGTTTGACTGGAAAAATTCAACTTAATTTGCCGTCGAATCAAATCAAATTATCGGATTTTGAAATCAACGCTGATCTGAATCAACTTTCCCTGAACGATCTAAAAAATTTCCCCATGCTAAAAGGGATTCCGTTGCCCACCACACTCAAAGGCCAATTAATAACCAAAATTCAACAAGCAGAAATTTCTGACAAAGGGTTAGGCCCGATTATCATGAACATTGAATTCACCAACGGTATCATAATTGCTCCAGACATAACCCCTGGCATAACCTTTGAAGCCAATCATTTGAATTTTTCAGTTAATAATCTTTCTTTAAGCGGCCAAACCCCGTTTCAGGTCAATCTTAAAGCCGCACTCTACCAAGATCAAACCAATATCAATTTTTCTGGACAAATTTTATTTAATCTCCAAACTCTAGCCATGAGTTTAGAAAAAGCGCATTTTGAAACTGATTTAGCGCTGTGGCCACTGAAAAAAATCCAAGAATCAATTACTCCTTTAAAAAATATTCCTATCCCAGAACATTTGACCGGTAAATTCCAGACCGATATCCATCAACTGGATGCAACCGCATCTGGTCTAAACAGCGTGTTGCTTGACGCCAAATGGGATGACGGAGCATTTGAGCTCAACAATGTTATTCCCGGAAAATCGATCGCGATCAGCAAAACAACTTTAGCCGTTCAAAATTTCTCTATCAACAAACCATTTACAATTTCGTTCAAAACAGCTTATTTGAGCGATACTCCCAACATTTCTATTGATGGCAATTCCATTTTTGATATTAAAAATCAATCCATAAATATTATAAATATGACTTTGGGTTTAGATCTGGATAATTTTCCGCTTGATCGTTTAAAAGCGACCGGTTTTATCCCGTCGAACGTGCCATTTCCTCAAATCCTGGGAGGAAAAATCCAAACCCGCATTAACAATTTAGCCGCTTCACCCAAATCCATTGATAACATGAGCATTGACTTGCAATGGCAAAAAGGCAAGATTACGGTTAATGATATTGCGCCCGGTATTTCCGTCACCGCAAACAATATTAACCTGGATGTTAAAAATTTTTCACTTAAAAATCCATTTGATGTCACCGCCACCCTGGGTTATGAATCTGAAGAACCAAATATCTACTTCAATGGCACAGCCGCTCTTGATCCTGACACACAAAATATTAAATTAACCAATTCCACGATAAAAACTGACTTAGCAAAAATATCTTTGGATCGTTTAAAAGAAACGATCACACCTTTAAAAACCGCCTCTTTACCGGAAATTCTTAAAGGTCAACTTGAACTCGTGATTAAAAATTTAACAGCCGGAGCAAAGGGTGTGACGGCCATAGAGGCCAACGCGTCGTTTAAAGATGGAGAGATCAGCATGAAGAATGCCGCCCCGGGTATTTCATTTGCCGCGTCCCATATTGATATTGATCTAAAAAATTTAGGGCTGGGTACACCCATTGATTTTAATGTCAGCTTGGGTTATCTCCATGATGAGCCCAATATCCATGTTAAAGGGACAGCGACTCTAAATTTAACTGATCAAACGGTGTCTCTGAAAAATACCAACTTTAATACGGATCTATCCTCATTCGCGTTGGATAAACTGCCATCATCCATTGCCGCGTTAAAAAACGCGTCTTTACCCGAAAAACTACACGGTCAATTTGAAATCAATATTAGTGAGGCGCTGGCAGGACCCAAAGGATTGTTAACCCTATCCAGTAAAGGATCATTAAAAGACGGTGAAGTCAAACTTAAAGAACTGACAGTCCCCATCAAAGGATTAGATACCACGTTTGACTTAACGCAAAATGATTTTACTATGACTGCCATCAAAGCCAATTTAGGAAAAGGTGAAATCACGGCCCAAGCTGATGTGTCCAATTATTTAACTGAACAAAATTTTAATATAAAAGCTGAAGTTAAAGGAATTGATCTCGCAGAAATCCTTGATCAGCAAAAAGCTTCCGTCAAGATTCAAGGACTGCTATCAGGAGACATCAAAGCGCAAGGGAAGGGGGCGGACCTCAATTCCATAACTGGCAACGGGAAGTTAGATATTAAAGAAGCTAAATTAAAAGATTTAAATGTCTTAAAAACGATTTTGGATAAAATCTCTTTTATACCTAACGCATCTTCTCAAATTCAAACCAACCTGCCGGATAAATATAAACAAAAGCTCAATCAACCTGACACAGACATCAATAAGATTGCCGTGACTTGCGCCATTGCCAACAGCCAGATTACCATTGATCCCATCGCGGTTGAAGCCGATGAATTTATATTTTCAGGAAAAAGTTTAGCTGATTTTAATCAAAAATATACTGTTGATGGAACATTCAAAATTCCAGCCGATTTATCAACATCCATGGCACAAAGTGTAAAAGCCATGGAATATCTTTACGATACGGACAATAACATCAGCATACCCGTCCATGTCAGCGGACAAGGAGCCAAACAACCCGTTTTCGAAGTTACCAAAACCGCCGTTGATATGGGAAAAAATGCCATTCGAAACGAAGGGAAAAAACAACTTGAAAAACTGTTAAATAAGTATATCGGAGGAAATCAAACCACTACTACGACAAATGCTGATCAACAAGAGCAACCACCTCCGGCTGCGCAGGATAATCAATCATCAGGAACTCAAGTTATCGGCAATATTTTAAATAATATCTTTAAATAATATAAATAAGACAGTAGACTTTGTGCTTATAGCCATTTAAAAAAAATTAAGTAGACTTAAGTCATGAAAAAAATTCTGATTGTTGATGATAATGAAGACCTCCGAAGCGAAATGCGCGATTTTCTTGATGAATACGAAACCATTGAAGCTTCAACAGGCGAAGAAGCTTTAAAAATATTAGGACGCGCGCATAATATTGGACTGGTCATTTTAGACGTTCGTATGCCCGGCATAACTGGTATTGATGTGCTGGAAGAACTCCGAAAAACTGAGCCCGAACTTGGCGTTATCATATTAACCGGCTTCAGTTCTAAAGATGTCGTCATTGATGCCTTAAAATCGCAAGCGAACGATTATATTGAGAAACCCATCAACATCCAAAAATTTCATGAATCTGTCAAAAAGATCATGGCTAAACAAAATGGCGAAAAAAATATCTCTGATCTCGACCTCTCTGGAAAAATGGCAAAAATTAAAGAATTTTTAGAAATTAACTGTTTCAAAAAAGTTTGCTTAGAAGATGCCGCCAGTATCGTTAATATGAGTCCTAAATACCTAAGCCGTATTTTTAAAGAGTCCCTAGGAGTAGGCTTCAACGATTACAAATTAAAAATCAAAATTGAACGTGCACAAGAACTATTAACCCAATATGGCTATACTGTAAATCAAATATCATCAAAACTCGCCTATGAAAATACTGAATCATTTATCCGGCAATTTAAAAGATTTTGTGGAACCACCCCGTCAAGCTACCGACAAAGCATGAGCAAAACAAGCAAAATCAAGTCAAAAGCATTAGGCCAACGACCATAACTTATAACCTATAACCGATTACCTTCTTGTTATCCTGCCTTTTGTAGTAGAAATAAGTCAATAAATAGACGAACCCGCCAATTACCATTTTTTTGCTGCAAGATATAATGTCCCTAATTATAAAAATAATTTCTATTAAGAATGTACTATGCCAAATAAACGAATACTGATTGTTGATAATGATAAAACATTTTTATCTGAATTAGGCGAAACTTTAGAACTTAGCGGATATGATATGGTCGTGGTTGACGATCCGCGAAAAACTATTGAAATGGCAGATCTATATGATATAAGTTTATTTTTGCTTGATCTAAAAATGCCCGCTCTCACTGGTTTTGAATTGGCCCATGAATTAAACCATATTTCACGTTTTTCGCATATTCCTATAATCGCCATGTCCGGTTACTACAAAACTGAATACGAATCAATATTTGAAACTTGTGGAATCAGAAAATGTTTAAAAAAGCCTTTTAAACCATTGGATTTAATCACGCAAATTGAAACCATTTTATTATAAACAATATTAATCAATGAGGTCATCATGGAAAACATTAAAAATGAGTTGGTTAAACTTCTTAATCAGGCTTTAGAATTAGAACATGCCGCGCGAATCCAGTATCTTGCTCATGCAGAACTGATTAAAGGCTTAAACGCCGAAAAAATCATTGAACGTCTTACTGAAATTGCCGCAGATGAAGACAAGCACGAAAAAAAAATCCGCAATCTGATAGGCAACTATCTCGGAGGAGAACCGTCAATGGCCCTGGCTGCTACACATCGCGCTACTGAGATGATTGAAATTCTTCAGACCAATTTAAAAGACGAGAAAGACGCCATAAATTTTTATAAAAAAATTTATAAAACAATTACTGAAAATAAAGAAAATTTACCTTATGAATTCGAAACGCTGGAACATGAAATTCGGCATATTATTTTAGATGAACAAGAGCATGCCAGCGAACTTTCCGTTTTATTGGAATAAATTTAAACATATTAAAATTATCACGAAGCCCAACGTTCGATCAATTCATTAATTTGAAAAAATAAACGCATGGATCCCACACCCACAGAATTTAATATCCGCATCGCAGGTGAAGCCGGTCAAGGGATAGAAACCTTTGGCTCTGCTTTGTGTCATATTTATAAAAAATCCGGCTTCCATATTTTCGCCAACCAAGATTATATGTCCCGAATCCGCGGCGGTAATAACTATTTTCAAATTAGAGTATCCGAAGCTGAAATTTTTTCTTGCCGGGAAAAAATTGATATCTTGGTCGCGTTAGATCTGCCCAGCATCTCACTTCATCAATCAAACTTGCATAAAAACGGAATCATTCTATTAGATAAAGCAAAATTTAATATGACTCAAAATGAACCCAATTACTTTGATATTCCTTTATTTGCCCTAGCACAAAAAATGGGGGGAAGCGAACTTTATGTTAATTCCATCATGTGCGGCATCATGGCTTATATTACCTCAGCAGAACTATCCCTTTTGCTTAAAACTACGCGAATCATCTTTAAAGACAAAACCGAAGAAATCATTAATAAAAATATTCTAGCCGTCAAGGCCGGATTTGATTTTGCTCAAAATTATTATAAAGGAAAACTATTTAAAATTAATCCATCTGTCACAATTCCTCACTTATTGATGAACGGAAATGATGCCATAGCACTCGGAGCGATCAAAGCCGGATGCAAATTTTATTCCGCTTATCCGATGTCACCATCAACCAGCATTATGACAGTTGTCGCCCATTATGCTAAAAAATTTAATATCATTGTGGAACAAGCAGAAGATGAAATTGCGGCGGTCAACATGGTCATTGGCGCCTCATTTGCCGGCGTTCGCTCCATGACGGCCACTTCTGGAGGAGGATTTGCTCTTATGGCTGAAGGCGTCAGTTTAGCAGCCATGACAGAAACTCCCCTGGTCATCGTTGACGCTCAAAGGCCAGCTCCAGCCACTGGTTTGCCAACGCGGACTGAACAAGCCGACCTTAATTTCCTGATCCATGCCGGTCATGGGGAATTTGCTAAAATTATTTTGGCTCCTGGAACGATTGAAGAAGCATTTACACTAACGATCCGGGCCTTTGAGTTGGCAGAACAATATCAAATTCCAGTTTTTATTCTCACAGATCAGCATCTAGCGGATTCATATAAAGACATTGACAATTTGGAAGGAAGGAATCAAAAAATGGTTCGACACATAATCTCCAAAAATGAATCTATTAATTTACTAAACTACAAACGTTACCAAATGACCGAAACAGGAATTTCCCCCCGCGCTATCCCATCATGGATTTCTCAACCGATTTATGTGGATAGTGATGAACATACCGAAGAAGGACATATCACCGAAGACGCAGACATACGTCGAAAAATGGTGGAAAAAAGGCTTTACCTAAAAAATAAGGGACTGCGAAACGAAATTTTAAAACAAAAAGCTTTTCAGCTTGAAAATGCTGATCTGATTTTACTAGGGTTTGGATCCACTTTTGGTGTGATGAAAGAAGCGTGTGAAAAAATTTCAAATCATCGCGTAGGATTCATCCATCTATCCCAAGTATGGCCCTTTCCCACAGATGAAATATTGGAATATTTAAAAGGAGCAAAAAAAATATATACCATCGAAAATAATGCGACAGGACAACTGGCAGGAATTATCCGACAAGAAACTACCTTAAAAATTCATGGTTCTATTTTAAAATTTGATGGCAGGCCATTTAATTTAGATTTGGTTATTGAAATAATAAACAAGGCTTTCAACAAATGAACGTATCCGATTTACAATCTCATGACGAAATTGCCTGGTGTCCAGGATGCGGCGATTTTGGAATTTTAAATGCCGTCAAAAAAGCCCTGGTTAAACACAACCGCGACCCAAAAGATATTTTATTAGTTTCAGGCATAGGGCAGGCAGCCAAGCTTCCACACTATATCCGCTGCAATTGTTTTAATGGCCTGCATGGACGCGCGCTTCCTCCGGCAGTAGCCGCTAAAATTGTAAACCGGAACCTTACCGTTATCGTCACAACAGGTGAAGGAGATTGCTACGGAGAAGGGGGCAATCATTTTTTACATAATATTAGAAGGAATGTTGATATTACAGTCATTGTTCATGACAACCACATTTATGGTTTAACTAAAGGCCAAGCCTCTCCCACGACAGACCTGGGATATCAAACAAAAATCCAAACTTCTGGTGTTATTGTGGAGCCATTTAATCCCTTAGAAGTCGCGATCGCTTTGGGCTGTGGTTTTGTGGCACGTGGATACTCCGCGGACTCCGATCATCTGGCAGAACTTATTCTAGCGGGAATAAATCACCGAGGTTTTTCTTTAATCAATGTATTACAGCCCTGCGTTTCTTTTAATCATAAAAATACGTATGAATGGTATTCAAAAAGAATTTATAAAGTAGATCAGGAAGCTGATTATGATGTCTCCAATAAATTTTCCGCTTACCATAAATGTGGTGAATGGGATGACCGCATTCCCATCGGAATTATTTATAAAACCGAAAGAACCACTTATGAAGATCGAAGCGGGATCAATGAAAAACAACCTTTAGTGGACGAGATAATAAATAATATAAACATCGAAAATATACTCGATGATTTTATATAATATGATCCCGCTACGGTCACTGGGTCGTGACCTTGCTTGAACAGCAAGCTTCGCGTTGCTCAGCTCCGCGGGATAAATTCGTGCGGCTGACTTGATGTCGCGATAAACGCTCCATAAGTCAGGCACTCATAATAAGGAGGTAAGTATGTCACCATGTGATCCCAAAACCGGCGTTTGTGAAGTTCCACAAAGCAGTTCTAGCCCAGCATCGTCTTGCGCTAGCAAATGCGCCTGCGGCAGTGAATCTTGCTGCACTGACCCAATCGCGTGTCAAACGAAAATGTTGACCTGCGCTTTTTGGGAAGCTAAAAAAGCCGTGATGGTGGATATTCTCAAATTAAAAATCCAGAAAAGCTGCGGCAAAAAAATGGAAATGGCTGCTGATGCCATCGTGGAAGCTATGGAAGTCAAAAAAGATTCCATGATCGCAATGGCCAAAGCCAAAGAAGAATTCATGAATAAACTAAAAAGTATGTGCAAAGAATAACAAAAATAGCATGTAGTATGTCGTATGTGGTATGTAGCAAAAACAAAAAACGTAGAAGAAAATTAATAGGCTGTCATTCCCGCGAAAGCGGGAATCCAAAAAAAAAATTATTTATTACTGGATCCCCGATTTAAACACTCGGGGATGACAAAACGAACTTTTCGACTTATTTTAAATTTCACTTTCGTTTTTCTCGCTACATACCACATACGACATACTACATGCTTTAAAGGAGTTCTATGGATATCTACGATTATGCCATGCAATTAGAAAAAGAAGGCGAGGATCTTTATAAAAAATTTGCTGATACGACAAACGATCCGATGTTAACTAATATTTTTACTTGGCTGGCCCAACAGGAAAAACAGCACTATGACATATTTAAAAAAATGAAAGAAGATCAGCCGATCCGTTTAGATCCGCCGGTTTCATTCATAAATGATGTTAAAAACATATTTTCTGAATGGAAAAAACAAAAAGTACCATCACTCGCCACTCAAGCACAGGCTGATGTTTACCGGACGGCGTTGACTGTTGAACAAAAAAGTATTGATCTTTACACTAAAGATGCGATTCTTATTCATGAACCTGAAAAAGAAAAAATTTTTCTTCGTCTGGCGTCAGAAGAAAAAAAACATTTTGTCATAGTTGAAAATATTATTGAATTTATCAGTAAGCCTGAACACTGGGTGGAACACGCCGAATTCACCCATGATTTGGAAAAAGATTATTATTTATAAAAAAGCGGTTTTTAGTTGTTGGTTGGTGGTTGTTGGTAAAAAATTCGATTCACTTTTCCAAAAACCAAAAACAATCAACCATAAACCAATATTTCCAAATTTATTTAATAAGTCTTGACGATTTCTAATTATGCGCAACAATAGCATAATTAACATTTCGATGGATGATAGATGATGGCTTAACCACAAACCAACCGTATTTATCTGATGAATCGCCCTTACCATAATCCGACAAATAATTATAATCAGCGCCGTTCTATGCAGCGTCCAGCGTATCATCCGCCGGTTCGCAATTTAAGCGACGCCGAGAAAAAATTCATGAGCGGAACAGTCATTGATCCATGCCCACGGATCCGCTTAGAAGACGGCTCTGACAAACTCAGCATGCGCGCCATGGATTTGATTTGTCCGATCGGCATGGGACAGAGGGGATTGATTGTCGCGCCGCCCGGATCAGGGAAAACCACCTTTCTTAAAGATATTTGTCAAGCCGTCATTAAAAGCTGTCCACAAATCAAACTGTATTGCCTGCTGATTGACGAAAGGCCGGAAGAAGTCACTGACTTTAAACGCGCGGTATCAGCAGAAATCCGCTCATCGTCTTCTGATCAGAGCTATGATCAACATGTGGCGGTCGCTGATGAATTAATGAGGCAAGTGGTCAGCGAAGCAGGGAATGGAGAGAATGTGATGGTGTTAATTGATTCACTGACTCGTCTTTCCAGAGTCCATAACGCGGAGCAGCGTAACAGCGGCAGGACGTTATCTGGCGGCATGGATGCCCGCGCGCTTGAAGTCCCCAGACGTATTTTTGGTTCAGCCCGTAAAATCGAAAACGGAGGATCACTTTCCATTCTGGCTACTATTTTAATCGAAACCGGCAGCCGCATGGATGAAGTGATATTTGAAGAATTCAAAGGCACAGGGAACATGGAAATTGTACTTTCCCGTGAAATCGCTAACCATAGAATTTATCCAGCCATTAACATTAGCCGCAGTGCCACCCGCAAAGAAGAATTGCTTTTAAGCCCTGATGAGCTTGAACCTGTCCGCAATATCAGGCGTGCCTTAATCGGATTAAACCAGGTTGAAGCCGCCCAAACCTTGGTTGATATGCTTCGAAAATTTCCCACCAATAAAGAACTTCTGCAACGACAAAGTACAGAGTAGAGAGTACAAAGTACAGAGTAAAAAACAAGACAAAATATTTTAAAAAATATAATTATAAAATCTAAAAATTTTTTTAAATTTCGATCCAAATCAACTTATTTGCTCACTCCAATTTAATCTATTTTTTTAATTTTCACTCTGTACTCTGCGTACTCTGCGTCTCTGTACTGTATTTGTAACTCTTGACAGTCGCGGGTCTTTGGATATAATATTTGATATAAGCTATTTAAAACATTAACTTTAGGAGGGGATCATGGCAACATTAAACAAGGAAGAATTACTTAAAAACCCAAAAGTCAAAGCAGAAATTGACCGATATAAATGGTGCGAAAGCGAAAAAGCCGGACATGATATCGGTATTGATAAAGCTGTCAATGACTGGTTTAAAATTCATGCTGAAAAATGGGTAGCCAAAAATCTACCTGCGCCTAAAAAAACTCCGACATTTAAATTATTCTAAGCTATAGCATTTCGGACATTAGAAACGAGGGGCACAAAACTTAATAAGCTAGTTTATAGTTGTTGGCTTGTAGTTGTTAGCTATCAAATTTTTTTCTCCAAACACCAAAAACAATCAACCATCAACAATAAATATTTTACTGTTAAGTATTGTGTCCCCGTTAACTAATAAGCAATCAAATCTTTAATAACTTCACCTGCCATAATAAGGCCTGCAACTGACGGCACAAAAGATATGCTTCCAGGAATGCTCCTACGGGAGGTACATTTGCGTACTGTGCCTTTAGGGCAGATACAGTTAATCTGACAATTTGCATCGTCCGCTTCAAGAGGTTTAATAACTTCTTCCAGGGAATAAACAACTTTAAGTGCCGTTATTCCTCTTATACGTAATTCTCTGCGCATAACTTTACAAAGAGGGCAGGTAGAGGTTGAAAACAAATCTGCCACTTGAAACCGGGTAGGATCAAGTTTGTTTCCCGCGCCCATGCAACTAATGACCGGAATATTCATTTCTTTAGCCCGGATCACAATATCAATTTTCGCGGTGACTGTATCAACCGCATCTACGATATAATCGTAATCCTTACGGATTAAATTCTCGCCGCATTCAGGCAAATAAAAGGTTTGAAATATTTCCACTTCAGCGTGCGGATTAATCTCCAAAATTCTTTCTTTCATCACTTCGACCTTGAATCTACCTACAGTTTTTCTGGTCGCGTGTAATTGTCGATTAATATTGGTCAAACAAATCCGGTCATCATCTACCAAAACAAATTTTCCCACACCGGATCTCACTAATCCTTCAACCGTAAAACTACCGACACCTCCAATACCAAATATTGCCACTTTAGATGTCTTAAGTTTTTTCAATGCATCTTTTCCGATTAACAATTCAGTTCTAGAAAATTCGTGCATATAAACCTTTTTTTCAGTAAAATATGTTATACTTTTTTAATTATGAACATTATCTGGGAAAAAGACACAGAATGCAAATTTAAAGAACTCCTGGAAAAAATTCCCGTGTTTATGCGGAGCTTTGCCGAGGAGAAGGTTTCCAAAAGGATCAAGATTATTCTCGAGCAAGATCAACGCGCTGAAATTACCGAAAAAGATCTGGTCGACGCGTTTTTTAAAGAAACTCCTTTTGGTTTTCATGGCCCCATGAAAACAGACATGAATAATGCGGGTATTGATTATACAAAATATGGATATAAATGAAGGTCGGAAGTCAAAAGTCAGACGTCAGAAGAAAAAACAATAAACAAAAACCACCAAAACTAACAATTAAATGTCAAAAATATTAGAACCGGTTACAATTCTCATTCCAAGTCGCTATAACAATCGTTTGATTCTTGAATTGAACATTAAAACCATACGAAAATATACAACCGATTATCCTTATAAAATTATTATTGGTGATGCTGGCATTGATAAAGAAACCATGGATTTTTTAACTCAACAAAACGATATTGAAATTGTCGTTTGCCCTGACCAAAAACGGCCTAAAGACCATTTAGCCCGTATCTGTAATACCAAATATTTTATTTTTTTCCATGATGATATTCATATCTTACGCCCTGGATGGTTATCTCGGCGCGTCGAAATAATGGAAACAAATCCACAAATCGGAGTGTCCGGAGTTATGGGCAATAATTTAATCCCTGGCTGGAAATGGAAACAGTTTATTCCGTTTTTGCCCGTATTATACAAACGCTTTTTCCCGCTTATGCTTATGGTCAGAAATGAAACACAAAAAGAATTAGATCTAACTTGGTCAAAAATAAAGGGATTTGATACCGGAGCCATTGCTTATTATCAATTCTGCCGTCAAAAAAAATGGAAATTTAAGCCATATCCGTTTAAACATGATATCAAACATTGGGGGGCGATGACCTGGGTTGTTCAGCATAAAACAGACCATCAACCGTCGAAATTGGATCTCAATAATTTACTGCTGATTCGGACGGAAAAAGAACAGCTCATAAAAAAGATATTGGAAAGCGGCCAATTTTAAAAAATCCCCCTTTACAGGCACAAAAAAATCTGGTATAAATGGCTTCCATTTTAATGCCGGCGTAGCCCGTTCGACATCGCTCAGGACTTGCCGGAAAATATAAAATTTTGTGCCGGCGTAGCTCAGTTGGTAGAGCAATTGACTTGTAATCAATAGGTCGGGGGTTCGAAGCCTCTCGCCGGCTTTTATCGCTCTTTTTAAATTTTTGGGTAGGTACTCAAGTGGTCAAAGAGGACAGACTGTAAATCTGTTGCGCTTGCGCTTCCAAGGTTCGAATCCTTGCCTGCCCATTTTTAAAAATTAATCTAGTAAGGCAGTGAAGGATGAGAAGAGAGCTCTGCTTATAACTACGACGAATAGGAGTAGTTATAGAGCGAGTGGCCGACCGAAGCAACGCGGAGGCGCCAGAATCCTTGCCTGCCCATTTATAAATTTTGTAAGTGGTAAACGTGGCAAAGGCAGTAAAGGTGATTGAATGGCGATTCATGAATCGCCCACTAAAAAAATATCGTTTTTTCAATTATCTGTTTTTATTACCTTTACCTCGTTTACCACCTTTATCACCTTTACAACTTATTCGTGCGGGCGTAGTTCAGTGGTAGAATGCAAGCCTTCCAAGCTTGTTACGTGGGTTCGATTCCCATCGCCCGCTTTTTTTCCCGGAAAGGGAATCGAAGGGAGCGGAGCAAGATGCGACGAATAGGAGCATCTGGCTTGCGAAGCGAGTGGCCGACCCGAAGGGCGCCGATTCCCATCGCCCGCTTTTTTATTTCATCATCCACCTACGGCTTTCATATGAAAAATCTCAGACCCCTTATCTTGACTTTAATCCTTGTTTTATCAAGTCCCATCGTATACGCTGCACCTGTTAATTATTTGATCACTCCTAACAAAACTGAATTGATATTTTTAGGTACCTCTACACTGCATGCATTTCATGGCGACTGTAAATCGTTTAAAGGCGAACTCCAATTTACTGAAAAACCACAATCAGCTCCTGACATTTCCGGCAGAGTCGTTGTTGATGTGAACATGATGACCACGGGTAATAAAACGATGGATCTTAAAATGTTTCAAATGCTTCAAAACGACCAATTTCCCATTATTGTATATGAAATCCAAAAATTTATTCCAACAACAAAAACATTAACTGAAGAATCCATACCGGGAAAACTGATCGGACAATTAACGATCCGTAAAATAACTTTGCCCATTGAATGTGAAGTTGTTGTTAGAAAAACAGTCCGCGGTGAATACGATCTGGAAGGGAAGTCAAAATTAAGTTTAATTGAATTCCAAATGAAACCGCCAACCGTATTAAAAATTCTTAACGTGCATGATCCTGTTGGAATTATTTTTACAGCAACCCTGGAACCCAATCTTCAAAAACCGTGACAATGTGACAATGCAAAAACAAAAAACGATTGTTGGCAAAACGAAAATTTTTATTAAGACAAACTAGTTAGGAAACGCATGAAAGTAACTCTTTTAATTCCGACTTTAAATGAAATCGACGGCATGAAAACTATTATGCCCAAGGTTAAACGCGAATGGATCGATCAGATCCTGGTCGTTGATGGGCAATCCACTGACGGAACTGCTGACTATGCGCGAGCGCAAGGTTATGATGTGGTCATCCAACAGCAAAAAGGCATCCGCCACGCTTACATGGAAGCTTTGCCGCACATTCAAGGCGATATTATTCTGACCTTTAGTCCGGATGGAAATTCAATTCCCGAATTGATCCCGGAGTGTCTCAATAAAATGAAAGAAGGATACGATATGGTTATCGTATCTCGCTACGCCAAAGGCGCGAAAAGTTATGATGATGATGCCATTACCGCTTTTGGAAATAAAGTTTTCACCACTTCAATCAGTTTATTACATGGTTTTCCCTATACTGACGCCATGGTCATTTACCGGGCCTACAAAAAAAGTTTAATCACTGAACTCGATCTAGATAAAGATGAAAGTTATGCCTTTCCAGAAAAACTATTTAATACTAAAATAAGCTGGGAACCGTTATTATCGATTAGAGCGGCAAAACGTAAATTAAAGATCGCCGAAATTCCTGGAGATGAACCAGTCCGCGAAGGCGGCGAACGCAAACTCCAAGTCATGAAATGGGGCGCGGCATACATGTATCAAGTGATCAGTGAAGTATTTATTTGGAAGTAAAAAGGAAAAATACATTAATATGAAACATATATCAATTATCGGCGACGGCGGGTGGGGGACCACTTTAGCTGTTCATTTGGCAAAAAAAAATTATTCCATCAAACTCTGGGGAGCGTTCGCGCCTTATGTGGCGGAAGTATCGCAAACCCGGATTAATTCAAAATTTTTACCCGGCATAAGATTACCGGTGAGTATTGAATTATCTTCTGACCTCAAATATATATTATCCCAATCAGACCTTTGGGTATTTGCCGTGCCATCCAAATATGCGGCGGATGTGTTAAAGCAGATTAAATCTTCCAAAATTAATTTACATGGGAAAACCATAGTCAGCGTAACTAAAGGGTTAGATACCAAAACTCTTAAACGCATGTCCGAGATCATAGCAGATCAACTCCAAGGGATACAAGTTGCTGTCTTATCCGGGCCGACGATTGCCATGGAAGTCGCGCAAGGAATCCCGTCCACTGCCGTCGTTGCGTCTAAAAAGTTAAGCACAGCTAAAGCCATTCAAGAAATCTTTAATTCTTCGACCTTCCGCATTTATACCAATACAGATGTTATCGGTGTTGAGCTGGGAGGAACTGTAAAAAATATTATCGCGATAGCTTGCGGTGTATGCGACGGATTAAAATTCGGCACAAATACCAAATCTGCCATTGTCACCCGCGGCTTGGCAGAAATGTCCCGGCTGGGAAAAGCCATGGGCGCCAAACAACGCACCTTGATCGGTTTAACCGGTTTAGGTGATCTGGTTACAACCTGTTTTAGCCCGCGCAGTCGCAACCGCACCTTTGGTGAACAACTGGGTTCTGGAAAAAAAGCCAAAGATATTTTAGCGTCTATGGAAATGGTAGCAGAGGGAGCGGAGTCTGTTCAAGCTGTGCATAAACTGAGTCAAAAACTCGACGTATCCATGCCGATTACAACCGAAGTTTTCAATATCGTGTACAAAGACAAAAACCCGATGCAAGCTGTGACAGATTTAATGACTCGCAAAACGAAATCCGAATAAATGTCATGTCCGATTTATTCAATCATATCCATAAGGATTCCCCTGCCAAAATTATCAGCGTGAGCCGGCGCACAGATATTCCCGCGTTTTATACTGATTGGTTCATAAACCGGGTCAGAGCAGGTTTTTGTGAAGTCGCCAATCCGTTTAATCCCCAGCAGGTCGCCACAGTCAGCTTAAAACCTGAACATGTCATTATTTTTATTTTTTGGACCAGAGATCCAAAACCATTAATGAAATATCTCCCTGAACTTGACGAAAAAGGTTATCAATACTATTTTCTTTACACAATTACGGGCTATCCCAAGCCTTTGGAAAAATCATCGCCTTCCTATGATGTCGCCATAAAAACATTCCGGGAACTCAGCCGAATGATCGGCAAAGAGAAAGTTATCTGGCGATACGATCCATTGATTTTATCTAACTTAACTCCAGTTAAATGGCACATGGAAAACATTTCACAATTTTTAAATGATCTAAGCGGTTATACGGACCGCATGATGATCAGCATTGTTGAACCGTACAAAAAAACGCTGAACCGGCTGAAAACTGAAACAGATGATCATTTCACTTTAATGACAGACACGTTTTCGTCTGAACCATATGCCCCCATTTTTAAATATATAGGCGAGACTGCTCCCCAAAAAGGCATCACACCTATGACGTGCGCCCAGCGCTATGACCTGAAACAATTTGGAATCCAACATGGTTCATGCATAGACACGGAACTGATTAATAAAATTACCGGAATCAAACGGACTTTTGCGAAAGATCCGTATCAGCGCGAATTTTGCCATTGTGCCGCGGCCAAAGATATTGGAGCGCCAAATACTTGTTTATTTGGATGCCCGTATTGTTATGCTACAATCAGTCATAAAACAGCGGTTAACAATTATAGGAAACATGATAAAATAGCACCACATATGTAAAATTATTGTCATTCCCGCGAAAGCGGGAATCCAAAAATAAATTATATTTTATTATTACTGGATCCCCGAATCAAACACTCGGGGATGACAACTTTAAGTATGTTTGGTTAGGACAGAATAAATGAACTTTTTAAAATCATTACTTGCCTGGTTTTTACGAATAATTTTATTGCTCTGTATTATCGCAATCTGCGGCTATAAAATTTTAACCTCTTCAAAATGGACGGAAAAATTTGCCGGGCAAATTATCAACCGTCAAGTCACTAACGCCAGTCTTAAAGATCTAAAAATCAAAAAAATAATTCTCACCCCGAATGATTATATTTGGGAAAAAGTCTCTTTTCATGTGACAACCCAAGGCCAGGATTTCTTCGTCAACGTTGACCGCGCACAAATTCACAATTTAACTTCTGAAAAATGGGACGTATTCATCACAGACTTACACTTAACTAATACCAATATCTCGCTCAGCAATGCCAATTTATATGGCAAATTTCAATGGAAGGGACCCCTGACATTTAAAGGCCTGGTTTATGCCAAAGTCCTGAATGACAATTATAAAGGAATAGTTGCCGGGCCCCTGGCATTTAAAGGAACAGCAAAATCAATCTCCAAATTTAATGCTCATTTAACCTCAACACAGGGGGATATAGCCTCTTCCTTAATCCGCTATTTAATGGGAGACGTGAACAATAATTTATCTTTTCTGCCTTTTGAAAACCAACTCAACAAGAAAAAATTTATACGGCTTGAAAATTTAAACCTTACCATTCATAATAGAACCCAAGATAAATTTGAGATTCAGATGTCATTAAACAGTAATGAATTAAATTTAAAACTGAATCCGACCTTAACCATTAATTTGAGGTAAACCCGTGAAAAATTATTTGTTGTCATTTTGCATTTTGGGCATCGCGGTTTTATTTTCCGGATGTACCGTGAAAGCTGTCGGAGACCCCAACCGCCCCATCACGATTAACGCGCGCATCACGATCGACGTTAATGGATTAAAAGACACCGCCGCCAACATTGAAGATTATGTCAGCGGAAAAAAAGAACAAATTAAAGTTAAGAAATAGGAGATATCCATGAAAAAAATATCAATACTTTCACTTTTAGTTTTAGGATTAATGTTAGCAAACGCTGGTTTAGTTTTTGCCGCGCAATATGATCTCAAACAAATGACCCCTGAAGTTCAGCAAGCATTAGACAGCCGAAAATCCCGTTTTAGCGAATTAGAAAGCCTTAAAACAGCAGGGAAAATTGGTGAAACTAACCAAGGTTATGTACAGGCTTTATCCGGCGACTCTCAAGCTGCGTCTGTTGCGTCCCAAGAAAACTCTGACCGCCGAGTTGTTTATCAAACGATTGCTGAACAAAACGGTATCGCCGATCAAATATCGATAGTGGAGCGCGTTTTTGGCCAAGTCCAAAAAGACAAAGCCGCACCTGGCGTCAAAGTTCAAAACGAAGATGGCTCCTGGGTTACAAAATAAATTTAATTACTGATTTTCTTAGAAAAGGAAAATAATAATGGCAGGGGAAATTGTGCACGATAAATGGTTACGCTGGGTAGCGCTCACGACAACAATTCTGGCAGTTATTACTGCGATATTCTCCATGAAAGCATCTGGATTTAGCACCAAGGTGCAAATTTTAACGACTAAAGAAAACAACCAGTGGGGCTATTTCCAATCTAAAAGTATCAAACAACACAGCCTAGAACTGCAAAAAGACCTGTTTATTCTGGAAAAATCCCGTGATGGCAACAATTCGCAATTTACAGAGTATTTGTCCAAAAAAACTGACGAATATCAAAAAGACCTTGATCGATACAACAAAGAAAAGGCGGAAATTAAAAAAAGCGCGGAAGACACTATCAAAGAAGAAGAAAAATTTAAGAATAAAGGGGCAAGTCTAGGTCTAGGCGTTATGTTCTTACAAATCTCAATCATGCTATCGTCCGTAGGCGCCCTCATTAAAAAGCAAGAACTTTGGATTATTGGTTTGTGTTTTGGATTAATCGGAGTTTTTTACGGTGTAATCGGACTTATAAAATAAGGGTTAACTTTGCAAGCTTTCTTAACATCATTTATATTCGTATTTTTGGCAGAGATGGGTGATAAAACCCAGCTTTTGGCCATGGCATTTGCCAGTAAATATAATCCCTATAAAGTTCTTATCGCCATTTGTATTGCGACACTCATCAATCACAGTTTGGCTGTGGCCGCAGGGAAATTATTAAGCACGATCATTCCCATGAACATCATTTCCCTAATCGCAGCTATATCATTTATTATTTTTGGCTTATGGACGATTCGCGGAGATAAACTGGAAGGAGAAGACAAAAAGCAAAGTCGCTTTGGGCCTATTCTAACCGTTGCCATCGCGTTCTTCTTGGCAGAAATGGGAGACAAAACCCAATTAGCCACCATGAGCTTAGCCATTGAATTCAAAAATCCATTTTTCGTTCTCATAGGTACTACTTTTGGCATGATCATTGCGGACGCATTTGGAATTATTGCCGGTGTAGTATTGCATAAACACATTCCCGAAAAAACCATCAAATGGGCTTCAGCCAGCATTTTCATCTTATTTGGCATCTTCAGCATCTATCAAATCGTAACAGGCCGTTGACCTTGTCTTTTGTCAATTATATGTTATATTTTCCCATAGCCTCCTTGGTTATCTAATATTAATAACGCTGATTTAAATATTATGAATTTAAAAAATTTTAAACAAACTCAGTTTTTCCGTCTCATTGCTTGCTGGATTTTATGCAATTTTTTAATTGCATCTTTTATGCCGCCGCAAGGGGCTTGGGCGCAGACTGTTCTGAATTTGCCAATTCCAGGCACAATGCTGACAACTACGCCAGCATATACGCCAATCATGGTAAAAGGTCTGCAGATTCACCCTGAAAACCCGCTGTTATTCGATTTTATTGTTGATACAGGCAAGTCCGGGCTTAAAGTAGATAGCTCCAATTTTAAAACCGAATCTCAAAAACTTATTAAATATTTTTTAGCTTCCCTGACTATCAAAGAGGAAAATTTATGGGTCAACTTATCGCCCTATGAAAAAAACCGGATTATGCCTAAAGATTTGAGTCAAACCGAACTCGGACGGGATATGCTGGCGCAAGATTATATTTTAAAACAATTAACCGCGTCTTTAATTTATCCTGAAAAAGAATTAGGGAAAAAGTTTTGGGACGCCGTATATTTAAAAATTTATGAAAATAGAAGAGAGAAAATAGAAGATAGACCAACACCAAAAAACAAATCGACAACAACGATCGCTTCTAATCTATCTTCTCCCGTCTATCATCTATTATCTGATAATTTAGACCTTCCAACCAACATATTGAGCAAAGTCTGGATCGTGGCAGATAAAGCTAAAGTGCTTGAAAAAAACAATACAGCCTATATTGTCGGCGCACATCTAAAAGTGCTTTTGGATACCGATTATTTGGCAAAACAAATGGCACCGGCATCCAAAAGCACAGCCCAAGAACAAATAGAGCCGCAAATCATGCGTCAAATCATCATTCCTGAAATCGAACGCGAAGTGAACGAAGGCGCGCATTTCGCCCAATTACGCCAAATGTTTCATTCCATGATCTTGGCCGCTTGGTATAAACAAACCATTAAAAATTCACTGCTTAATCAAGTGTATAGCAATAAATCAAAAACAAATGGCGTTCAGGTTGACGATCTTGCTATTAAAGAAAAAATTTATCAGCAATATTTAGACGCTTATAAAAAAGGTGTGTTTAACTATATCAAAGAAGATTATGATTCTGCCAACCAGCAAATAACCTCCCGAAAATATTTCTCCGGAGGAGAAGATTTCGCGATGTTAAAAAATGTCGAACGAGAAACTAAACTTGTAAAAGGAGATCAAAATCCGGACGTCCCAATCGGTGATACCGCCTTGGTATCCTTTGATATTCAAAAAGCTACAAACCCTGATCGTGCCCTGCTCAACACTTCAGAGTTAACCATGTCCAAATTCTCGACCACAGAAGAACCGGGAATCAAAATTATTGATCATATTATATTTCATTGGGAAGGGAAAGAAGTGCTGTTGCTTTTAAATGCTGCCCAAAAAATAACTAAAGGGTATAGTTTAATTTATGATGTTTTTATTGATCAAAAAGCAACAAAAACTCTGACCGTTCATCTTCATCCAGTAAATGATAAAATGATTGTTAAATCGTTTGATTATATTTTTGAAGAAAACAAAGACTTCGAAAACGTGCTTCATCACTGGCTTAACTCACAAATACACTTACCCTGGGATGGCTCTTTCTTTTCTAAATCAACAACTGAACCAACAACTGCGCCAACTCCAGAACTAACGATTTATCCTAAAACCATATTGCCTAAAGCAACACATCACTTTACATTACAGCATGAAGCGTCTGCTATATTCGAAGAGCAAGGAACAGAACATCCGCTTAAACTTACTATAGAAAGAGCTGATGAACGCTATCAGAAACATGTATATTTTGTCAAAAAAGAAAATGGCCATGGTGAACAATCCTATACCCTTCCTCACGAGCCTGATGTAGCGGACAGCATTCCGGCTATTTTTTGGAGATACATAGGAGACAGTGATGAAACCGAAATTGTTTTTAACAATAAATCGACGAACCCGTTTATCATGACCCTCACAAATCCCATTGATCAAGCCATGATGGATTCATCAAACGATTATTTAACAGCTAACCTGCCATTTTCAATAGCGGAAAGCATTGTTTCGACTGTTTTAAAACAAAAAAATTTTACTTGGCAAACTAAAGACAAATTAAAAAACGAATTGTTAAATTACATTATCCAACACGTGAATTCAGATAAATTAATAACTTTTGTAGAAAATGTCCTGACCAATGCTTTAACTCAATATGTCAGCATACCAGAAATTAATCCGCAAAATCCAGCAGAAACTGAGCATTGGCGCATTAATAATGAACGAAAACGTCAGATTTTTGAATTTCTCCAAGGGATAAATTCTAGAATTGTAAAAATCGGCCGTTTAAGTGATAAAAAAATTGCTGTCAGCCTTTGGATCACTCCCATTATTGCCAAACAAACTCAATTTGAACCATATTTTGCTGAAAATATTTTATGGTCCCAAGTGGCATCTGGTGTCGCAGAACAGACTATTCGTAACCTCCAAGATAGTTTTGTTAAATTAAAATTATTTGATATTAAAAACGACAAACTAACGCTTTCCACTATTAGTAAAAACGAACATGATGAAAATATACGCATCTTAAATTTTGATTCCCCTGAAAACTCTGCTAAATTGGAGATTCGCTATAAAGATCCTGAGATGAATGGCAAAGGGGAGAGATCATTATCTTACAAATTTATTGTCAAAGGCCAACCCCGAGCTATAAAATTTATTAAAATATTTTCAAATAAAGAAGAAGCAAGGCAAATATTTGACTACCAATATCTGCCCAATAGACCTACGGATAAAACGTTGAAGTTATTGACAACAGACATACTTTTTCATGGAAAAATGATAGACGCGGCTATGGCCGCTAAAGCAGAAATAAAACAAATCAATGGCGGCATTGATCTCAATTCCAAAAATATGAGCATAGATATTACTAACCCTTTGACTATCTCAGGGTCTAAGCCTCTGATTAAATTTGACCCGGGTATGATCGCGGAATTTGAAGCTGGCGATTTTTCAGGGGTAACTTTTAAGATAATCAGCATCATACCCATTCAAAATACCCTTTGACCCCTAATTACGAATTTTAATTCGTAATTGGGGTTTGACTTAATCCGACAAGTTTTCTTTTGCATTTATGCGATAATTTTGTATAATAACGATCATTTTTTTGATAGAGTATATATCCATTAACAAGTAATAATAATTAAATTAAAATTATATCTGGACAAGTCATAGACCTGTCCAAAAAATAGGACTGTTGAAAAATGCTTAGATACAAGGCATTTTCTGAATGAGCGCGGAGGCCGTTTTTCTGGATATGTTATTGAAACCGGCACTACGCTAAGATATTAAATATTTATATCTTTTGTCGACGTACAATAGTTATATATTGATAGGCGAATGAAGAAATAACGCCGTAGATAAGCGTTTTGCAACAGTCCTTTATCGGAGCGTAGCCCATTCGACTGCGCTCAGGACATTACTAAACGACAATTTTTTAAACGGAGCGTAGCGCAGCTGGCTAGCGCACTAGTATGGGGTACTAGTGGTCGAGAGTTCGAATCTCTCCGCTCCGACTTTTTCAACTTTGTACTCTCTACTTTGCGTACTCTGTACTTTAACCTTCAGAAAAGGATGTCCTATGGGATTCTTTGGAAAAGAAACACCTAAAAGCCCGAGCTCTGATAATCACATTGACAGACGGCATTATCCCAGATTTCAAAAAAATTTTATTTTGAAATATTTTCCTAAAGATAACCCCGCAGATAAAATTGAAACAACTCAGCTAAAAAATATCAGCTTTGGAGGGATGTGTTTTATTACCTGCCGAAGATTTGATAAGGGCACAGAACTGCTTCTGGAATTACAAACACCTTATCTTTCTGAAGTCACTTATTTAGAAGGAGAAGTTCAAGAATCACGTCAAAAAGTTTCGGATATACTATTTGAAACACGTTTAAGTTTAAAAAATATGACCCCACAGGCAGAATTTCTGATCGGCAAAATGGTTGAGTTCTTCGCCAATGAAGAAAAGAAAAAAAAGGCAGAAAACCATGAATAAAATCAATATCGGTCTTATTGGCTTTGGAACAGTCGGTTCCGGGGTCGTAGAGTTTCTTCACACGAAAAAATCTTATATAGCCAATAAATACAACACAGAATTTACGGTTAAAACTGTATGCGACTTGTACATTACGCCAGATAAAGTGAAAAAATTCGGAAAAATCAAGACTACAAAAAAATATCAGGAAATCCTCGAAGATCCGGAAATTGATGTGGTCGTTGAACTGATCGGCGGATTGCATCCAGCCAAAGAAATTGTATTTGGCTCGCTCAATAATGGTAAAGATGTGGTCACGGCTAACAAAGCTTTAATTTCGCATCACGGGAAAGAATTATTCGAACTTGCTCAGCAAAACGGATTACGACTGTTTTTTGAATCAGCAGTCATGGCGGGTGTACCGACCATTAAAACTGTTACTGAAGGCATTATTGGCAATGAATTTAACGGGATCTACGGCATTTTAAACGGTACTTGCAATTATATTCTGACTCAAATGTCAGATAACAACTGTTCTTTCCCAGACGCGCTTAAGAAAGCTCAGGAGAAAGGTTATGCCGAAGCCGACCCTACGCTCGACATCAGCGGAGGGGACACAGCGCATAAACTTTTAATTATGGCCTACTTGGCTTTTGGGAAATTTATCAAATTCAATGAAATTTATACAGAAGGTATTTCGCAAATCTCGCAGAACGATATTGAATACGCGGAACGTTTAGGTTTAACCATTAAATTATTAGCCATAGCCAAAAAAGTAAATAATACCATTGAAGCACGAGTTCATCCAACGTTGATTCCCAAAGAGCATCCTTTGGCATCAATCAATAGCGTCTTTAATGGCATGTTATTAGACTCAGACATGCTGGGTAAAGTGCTATTATCTGGGGAAGGCGCAGGCAAAATGGCAGCCGCTTCAGGCGTAGTCAGTGACCTCATCAATTTAGCGCATAATCCGGCTCAGCCGATTTTGTCCAATTTAACATATGAAAATAAAGCCTTAACCGTAAAGAAGATCGACGATGTGATCAGCAAATTTTATTTACGTTTGCTCGCTGTTAATAAACCCGGCGTTTTATCAAAAATTACCGGAATATTAGGTAAACACGACATCAGCATCAATTCTGTGACGCAAAAAGAACAAGACGCCAAATCACCGGTTCCGGTTATTATGCTGACAGACAGCACCTCTGAACGAAATATGCGCAACGCTCTAAAAGAAATTGAAAAAATGGCTGTAATCAAAAGCAAGCCGGTAGCGATTAGAATGGAGACTTTACAATGAAGTGGACAGGTTTAATTAATAAATACCGTGAATTTTTACCCGTCACAGATAAAACTCCGGTTGTCACTTTAAATGAAGGAAACACGCCGCTCATTTCATCTCCATACTTTTCTTCTCTAACCGGCATGGAAGTTTATTTAAAATATGAAGGGCTTAACCCAACCGGATCATTTAAAGACCGCGGTATGACCATGGCGATTTCCAAAGCTAAAGAAGAAGGCGTTAAAGCGGTCATGTGCGCGTCAACCGGCAATACCTCTGCATCAGCGTCCGCTTACGCGGCGAGGGCAGGGATGAAAAGTTTTGTGCTGATCCCAGACGGCAATATCGCGCTCGGCAAACTCGCGCAAGCCATGATTCACAATGCCACGGTTATTGCCATCAAAGGCAATTTTGATCAGGCCCTGGAAATGGTGGTAGAGGTCACTAAAAAATATCCAATCGCGTTAGTTAATTCGATCAATCCGTTCCGTATTGAAGGACAAAAAACCGCAGCTTTTGAAATTTGCGATTTTCTGGATGATGCGCCTGAGTTCCATGCCATTCCAGTCGGAAATGCCGGCAATATTACGGCCTATTGGAAAGGTTATAAAGAATATAAACAAGTTGGAAAATCAAAACAGCTTCCCAAAATGCTGGGATTTCAGGCCGCAGGTTCCGCGCCGATAGTACTTGGTCATCCGGTTAAGAAACCTGAAACCATTGCCACAGCGATTAAAATTGGCAATCCGGCCAGCTGGAAATTTGCTGAAGCCGCGCGCGATGAGTCCAAAGGTTTAATTGACATGGTCACAGACGATGAAATTTTGGAAGCTTATAAACTTTTAGCCAAATTCGACGGAGTTTTTGCTGAACCGGCATCAGCCGCATCCGTTGCTGGCATCATTAAATTGAATAAAAGCGGGTATTTTAAAGGCCAAAAAGGGCGTATCGTGTGCACATTAACCGGCCACGGCTTAAAAGATCCCAATATCGCGTTAAAATGCGTTGGTGAACCAATGGTCATTAATCCTGACATGAACGAACTTATAAAAACTATCGGAATATAAAAAGTCACAAAGACACAAAGTCACAAGGTCACAAAGGGAAATAAAGATAATAAAAGCAATTAATAAAAAAAATGCAAACATTTAAATTATTAAGAAGTCGCGTTTAGTTTTTCATAAAATTTAAACAAATACTTTTTTGAAAGCGAATATAGATTTAATTTTTGTTATTCTATTTTTCATTTCTTAAACATTGTGACTTTGTGACCTTGTGTCTTTGTGACCTCTAAATATGCAAAATAAATCTGTTCTTATTACTTGCGGCCCAACCTGGACGCCGATTGATGACATGCGGGTGATCAGCAATAAATCGAGCGGAACGCTGGGGCATATCCTTGCGGATTTATTCTGCAAAAAAGGATTTAAAGTTACTTTGCTGGAAGGACCGGTGCAGGAGAGGATGAAACCGGTAAAGAATCTAACGATTATCCCATTTCAGTATTATAGCGAATTTCGCGCGGAACTTTTAAAAGCGCTTAAACAAAATTTTGATATTGTCGTGCACGCGGCAGCTGTGTCTGATTATCAATTAAAGAAACCATTTAACCAAAAAGTCAGTTCTCATTTAAAGGAACTTAAACTCACTTTAGTGCCGACGGAAAAATTGATTTCTTTGATCAAACAGAAAAGCCCAAAAAGTTGTCTGGTAGGATTTAAGCTGGAATCATCAATTGCCGCAAAATCCGCCATTAGAAAAACTGAAGATTTATTTAACCAGGCGCAATGTGATTTAGTCATTTTAAATTCATTAACCGGAAACAAATATTACGGCGTAATTTTAAACAAAAACCGCGAAATCCTCGCACAAGCATCAAGCCGCGAAGAAATCGCGAATCACTTGATCAAAATTTTTAACCAAAAACCAACAAATAACGACCTGTAGATTTTTATATTTTATTTTTTGACCAAAAACCATCAACCAAAAACCATTAGATTTTTATATTAAAATGAAATACATCGTAATCGTTCCAGACGGCATGACAGATCTGCCGATTGAATCTTTAGGCGGTAAAACACCGCTGCAAGCTGCCCGTACCACGAATATGGACTATATGGCACAGCATGGTATGTGCGGCATGGTACAGACTATTCCGCAAGGGATGCAGCCAGGATCTGATGTCGGCAACATGTCTTTAATGGGCTATGATCCACTCGAATACCATCCGGGCCGGGCGCCTTTGGAAGCCGCCAGCATGAATATAGAGCTTCAGCCTGAAGAGGTTGCTTTCCGCTGCAATTTAATTACCATGAGCGATCATGTCATGAAAGATTACAGCGCCGGCCATATCAAAGATAAAGAAGCCAATGTCCTTATTGAATCTCTCAGTAAAGAAATTGATCTTCCTTTTGGAAAATTTTACGCCGGAAAAAGTTACCGTCATTTACTCGTTTTAAAAGTAAGAGACCCGGAAGCATTTTGCACGATTACTACTGTGCCGCCGCATGATATTTTAAATCAGGATATCCGCGATTACGCGCCTAAAGGGCCGCATGCGGAGGTTCTGATCAGCATCATGGAACGGGCTTACGCGATTTTACAAAAACATCCTATCAATGATGTCAGGATCGATCTGAAAGAAAATCCGGCGAATATGATCTGGTTATGGGGCCAAGGCATGAAACCCCAGCTTCCTAATTTTAAAGAAAAATTTGGATTAACCGGCGGAGTCATTTCCGCGGTAGATCTTGTCAGAGGCATCGGGAAATTAGCCGGCCTGGAGATTATTGACGTCCCAGGCATAAATGGTTATTATGATACAAATTATCTGGGTAAAGCTGAATACGCCCTTAAGGCTCTGGAAAAAAATAATTTTGTTTTTATCCACATTGAAGCACCGGATGAAGCTGGTCACAATGGCGATATCGAAAATAAAATTTTATCTTTAGAAAAAATTGATCAAGATGTTATCGGAACAATCCTTAACCGCGTTGATCCTCATGACACCCGAATCTTGGTCGTTGCGGATCACCCGACTCCGGTAGAAGTACGCACGCATACGTCTGAACCCGTTAATTTCTTGATGTTTGGAAAAGGCTTTGAACCAAACGGTGCCCCTGATTATTCAGAAAAATCATGCTCAGAACGCGATTTAAAATTTGCTAACGGCGAAGACATGTTAAACTTTTTTATAAAAAAATATTTAGACTAAATCCGAATTAAAGAAGAAAGGAAGACGCATGGCAAAGAAGTCTATTGTGGTAATGAAATTCGGCGGCTCTTCCGTCGCTAATGTCGAGCGCATGCAGAACGTCGCGCGCAGAATAGTCGAGACCAAGACCAAGAATACTAATGTCGCGGTCGTGGTTTCCGCGATGGGGGATACGACGGATGAATTTGAAGAATTGGCATTTAAATTAAGCAAAAATCCTCCAGTGCGCGAAATGGACATGCTGATGTCAACCGGCGAGCAAATTTCCTCTGCACTGTTGGCGATCGCGGTTAAAGAATTAGGACACGACGCGGTTTCTTTTAACGGGAACCAGGTGGGTATTGTGACTGATACTAATCATTCCAAAGCCATGATCCAAACGATCAGCGGGGCACGGATTAAGGACGCGTTTAAAGATAATAAAATTGTTATTGTGGCCGGTTTTCAAGGCATGACGGAAAACAATGAAATCACCACACTCGGCCGCGGCGGATCAGATTTGACGGCAGTTGCGTTGGCTAAAGCTTTGGATGCGGATGTCTGCGAAATTTATACAGATGTAACTGGCATTTATACGACGGATCCGCGCATTGTCAAAGAAGCGCGTAAACTCAAACAAATCACTTTTGACGAAATGTTGGAAATGGCTTCTCTAGGGGCGCAAGTTATGCAAGCGCGTTCTATTGAAGTTGCCAAAAGGTTTAACATACCGCTCCATGTTCGCTCAAGTTTAAGTAAGGAGGAAGGAACCATGATCGTGAAGAAATTAGAAAAAATTGAAGACATTTGCGTCACCGGCGTTACCTTAAATAAAAATGAAGCGAAGATTACAATTTGCGCGGTTCCGGATAAACCCGGCATTGCCGCCCAGATTTTCGACGAAGTTTCCAAAGCGGATGTTAACGTTGACCTGATTGTCCAGAACGTCAGCCGCGATAAGACGACAGATATTTCTTTTACAGTGCCAAAATCTGAATTAGCAAAAGCGACGGCAGCCACTCGCAAGATTTCTGATAAAATCGGTGCTGGTGATGTACTTGAAGCGAGCAATATTGCCCGCGTATCCATTGTCGGTTCTGGCATGCGCTCTCATCACGGAATTGCAGCCGCCATGTTTAAAACTTTGGCAGACAATAAAATCAACATTGATATGATTTCGACGTCAGAAATCAGTATTCAGTGCATCATCAATAAGGAAGACGCGGAAAAAGCTGTCAGTGTTTTGCATAAAGCGTTTGAATTAGAAAAATAATAAAAACAGTATGTGGCATGTCGTATGTAGTATGTAGTAAAAAAAGCGATTGGTTTATAAAATTAACAACCAAAAACCAACAACCAAAAACCATAAACCCAAATGGCTAATAAATTAAGATCTAATCATCGACAAATTATAATTTACGACACGACATTACGTGATGGTTCTCAGACCGAAGGAGTATCGTTCACAGTTAACGATAAGCTCAAGATTACTGAGAAACTTGACCAGTTTGGCGTTCATTATATTGAAGGCGGATGGCCGGGTTCTAATCCTAAAGATAAAGACTATTTTAAAGATGTCCAATCGCTTAAATTAAAAAACGCTAAAATCGCGGCTTTTGGTTCAACCCGCAGGGTTAAGATCAAAGCCAGTGAAGATGTTAACTTGGTCGAATTAGTGAAATCCAAAGCTCCTACCATTACAATTTTCGGAAAATGCTGGGACTTGCATGTGACAGACGTGATCCGTACTACTTTGGCAGAAAACTTAGAAATGATCGCTGACTCAGTCGGCTATTTAAAGAAAAATAAAAGAGAAGTATTTTTCGATGCTGAACATTTTTTTGACGGATACCGCAATAATCCAGACTACGCGCTTAAAGCCATCCAGGCCGCTGAACAAGCTGGCGCGGATTGTATCGTGCTTTGTGATACCAACGGCGGAACACTGCCGTCTCAAGTCCGTTCGATTATTGAAGAGGTTAAAAAACACGTTAAAGCGCCGCTGGGAATTCATGCTCACAATGACATTGATATGGGTGTGGCCAACAGTATCGCGGCTATAGAAGCTGGCTGTAACCACGTCCAAGGCACGTTTAATGGCCTGGGTGAAAGATGCGGTAATGCCAATCTTTGCACGATCATTGGTATTCTGGCGACGAAACTAAATTTAAAATCGATTCCTGAGCGCAACTTGGAAAACATGAAACAGGTCGCCTATTATGTCAGCGAAATCAGCAATTCCGCGTTAAAAGATAATGCCGCGTTTGTCGGACATTCCGCGTTTACGCATAAAGCCGGTGTGCATATCGACGCAGTAATTAAAAACCCGTTAGCATATGAACACAGTGATCCAGTTTTTGTCGGTAACCATCGCCGGTTCATTGCTTCTGAATTGGCAGGAAAAATGCCAATCCTGATCAAAGCGCAGAAAATGAATGTGGATCTGGATAAAAAATCTCCGGAAGCGAAAAAAATTCTGGAAGAGCTTCAGGTTAAAGAAAATAACGGCTATCAGTTTGAAGCAGCGGACGCGTCCTTTGAATTATTCGTGAAACGTTCGTTACAAAAATATCCGCCGTTTTTTAAATTGGAAGGTTTTAAAGTCTCGTCTGAAAAACGCTTTGACGGCAAAATTTTTGCTGAAGCATCGGTACGTTTAAAAGTGAAAAGCGAAGAATTGTTTTGTGCGGCTGAAGGCGATGGTCCGGTGGATTCTCTGGATAAAGCTTTACGGCAAGCCTTGACTAAATTTTATCCAAGGTTAAAAGAGATGCACTTAAGCGATTACAAAGTCCGCGTTTTAGACACCAAAGACGGCACCGCCGCGAAAGTACGCGTTCTCATTGAATCACAGGATGAAACCGATACCTGGACCACAGTCGGCGTCCACGAAAATATCATCGAAGCCAGTTGGGAAGCTTTGACAGATAGTATTGAATATAAATTATTGAAAGATAAGAAAAAATAAAGAAACAAAAACTAAATTATTATTGGTATGTCATTCCCGCGGAAGCGGGAATCCAGAAATTCTTCTTCTATCAATGGATCCCCGACTAAAACCTCGGTGATGACAACTCTTACTCGTAGTATACCGAAGATGCGATTGCACGCGGTTAGCAAATTTATTTTTTGGCTTTTACTTTGTTACTCGGTTACTCGGTTACTTTGTCACTAACAAGAATATAAAAATATGACTGAACTTGAATCACGCTTTAATTTTAAAGAAATAGATGAGAAGTGGGGTAAATATTGGGAATCCGACGGCGTGTTCCGCGCCAAAGTCAATCCTGACAAAAAATCCTTTACTATCGTTATTCCACCGCCTAACGTAACAGGTATTCTGCATATGGGCCACGCGCTCAATAATACTTTGCAGGATATTTTGATTCGTTATAAACGTATGACCGGATTTGAAACCCTTTGGATGCCGGGTACAGATCACGCGGGTATTGCCACACAAAACGTGGTCGAAAAACAACTCGCAAAAGAAGGCAAGACTCGCCAAGACATCGGCCGCGAACAATTTACGGAATTACTCTGGTCCTGGAAAAATAAATACGGCGATACGATTATTCATCAATTAAAAAAATTGGGCTCATCCTGCGATTGGGATCGTACCCGCTTTACCATGGATGATGAATATTCTTTGGCCGTCAAAGAAGTGTTTATCCGTCTTTATCACAAAGGTCTGATTTATCGCGGAGAATATATTATTAATTGGTGCCCGCGCTGTCATACGGCACTATCCGACGAAGAGGCTGAACACAAAGATACAGCCGGTAAACTTTACCATATTAAATATCCCATCAAAGGTGAGACCGGATTTGTTGTCGTAGCTACCACTCGTCCGGAAACCATGCTGGGGGATACAGCAGTAGCTGTTAATCCTGAAGATCAACGCTATGCGTCCTTGCGGGGAAAAATTTTAATGTTGCCGCTCGTCAATCGCGAGATCCCGATTATTGAAGATGCGTTTGTTGATCCGGCTTTTGGTACCGGAGCAGTAAAAGTAACTCCCGCTCATGATCCAAACGATTTTCATATGGGCAGACGCCACAATCTACGCTTCATTAATATTTTATATCCTGACGGGAAAATTAACCGTAACGGCGGACAGTTCCATAATATGGACCGTTTTGTCGCGCGCAAAGCCGTGGTCGAAGAATTAGACAAATTAGGTTTATTGGTTAAGATTGACGAACACAGTCACGCGGTTGGCCATTGTTACCGCTGTAATACTGTTGTTGAACCATACCTATCCAAACAATGGTTTGTTAAAATGGCACCATTGGCTCAGCCTGCGGTTAAAGCGGTTGAAGAGGGACGGATTAAATTTTATCCTGACCGCTGGACCAAAGTTTACATGAACTGGATGGAAAACATCCGCGACTGGTGCATTTCCCGTCAGATCTGGTGGGGGCACCGCATTCCGGTTTGGTATTGTCAAAATTGCCCGGAAGATAAAAATATGATCGTTACGTCAGACGCTCCTGCAGTGTGCCCCCATTGCGGATCCAAAGATTTGAAACAAGACGAAGACGTCCTTGATACCTGGTTCTCGTCTTGGTTATGGCCGTTTGCCACTTTAAACTGGCCAAAAGCGAGTAAAGATCTGAAATATTTTTACCCCGGCTCAGCGCTTTTCACTGCATCAGAAATTATTTTCTTTTGGGTGGCACGAATGATTATGGCTGGCATTGAATTTATGGGTGATATCCCATTTAGCGAAGTTTATATTCACGGAACTGTCCGCGATGCTTTGGGAAGAAAAATGTCAAAATCTCTCGGCAACGCGATTGATCCGCTCGAAATCATTAACGAATACGGTGCCGATGCTTTGCGTTTTAGCTTGATCATTAATTCAGGACAGGATTTGTATATCTCCAAAGAAAAATTTGAAATCGGCCGCAATTTTGCCAATAAAATCTGGAACGCGTCCCGGCTGATTTTAATGAATGCCAAGACGATAGATCCCCAATTTGATTTATCAAAAGCGGATTTAGATTTGGCATCCCAGTGGATTGTCTCCCGCATGTTCACCACAGTCAAACGTGTGGGTGACTGTATAGACAATTATCGTTATTCTGAAGCTGAATCATTGATTAATGAATTCTTCTGGAGTCAGTTTTGTGACTGGTATTTGGAAATTATCAAAGACCAATGGGACAACCCTGTTATACAAAATACAGCGCTGAAAATATTAGAAAATTCTTTAAAAATCATTCATCCGTTTATGCCGTTTGTCACCCAGGAATTGTGGGCGCACATTCATCCGGAACAAAAAGATTTAGGTTTGCAGAATTGGCCGAAAGTTCAAGAGCGGCTGATACAAACTGAAATTGAAAATAAAATGGCATTAATCATTGAATTAGTTACGTCAATCCGAAACACCCGGGCAGAATGGAATGTAAAACCAGCGCAAAAATTAGATTGTGTTTTTGTATCCGACAAACCAACGATTAAATCATCGTTGAAAGAAACTGAAAACGCTGTGGTCAAACGTTTAGCAGGTTTGAAATCAATTGAGATAAGAGACGATTTCCCCGCGCAAAAAAACATGGCCAGCGGTGTCATTGCTGATATTAAATTTTATTTGTCTTTAGAAGGCGCGATTGATATGGAAGCAGAGAAGCGCCGTATTCTCAGCCAAATTGAAGAACAGACCAGATTAATGGACGGATTAAACAAACGTTTATCGAATGAAGCCTTTATCAGCAAGGCTAAACCGGAAGTCGTTGCCAACGACCGTCAGCGCCTGGTTGAACTTGGCGAAAAAATCAAAAAGTTGAAACAAATCATTGCAGATCTCGAATAAAAATAGATAATTAAACTGAACATGTTAAATCCAAAAGAATTTGATCATATTATTCATTTAGCCCTGGTCGAAGATGCCCATGACATGGACATTACGACTAATTTTCTTATTCCCGCTAAACATATCTCGGATGCTTATATTGAAGCACGGGAAGCCGGCATATTATGCGGATTGGATATCGTACAGCGGCTCTTCAAAAAACTCGATCCTAAAATGCATTTTAAAGCCAATTTTAACGATGGGGATAAAATCACAGCCCATGATAAATTGCTGGAACTCAAAGGAAAAACCCGCGCCATTCTAACCGGTGAACGGACAGCCTTGAATTTTTTATGCCATTTATCCGGAATAGCGACCAATACCAACCATTTTGTACAAGCCATTAACCCTTATCCAGCTCAAATCCTCAGTACGCGAAAGACCACGCCCAGTTTGCGCAAATTAGAAAAATACGCGGTCAGATGCGGAGGAGGAGTTAATCATCGTCTAAATTTGAAAGAAATGATCCTTATCAAAGATAATCACCGTGAAATATATCACGGGAAAATACCATTACCTGAGGCGATCTTAAAATTTAAAAAAGTCCATAAAGAACCCATCTGCGTTGAAGTCGACACTTTAGAACAGTTTCACGATGTTTTACCAACTCATCCCAATATTATTTTGCTGGATAACATGACTTTAGTCCAAATGAAACAAGCTGTTAAAATCCGCAATCGAATGAATCCACAGAAAAAACCGCTTTTGGAAGCTTCTGGTGGAGTCAATTTAAAAACAGTCCGGAATATCGCGAAAACCGGGGTTGACCGCATTTCAATCGGATCGCTCACGCATACCCACAAAGCCTTAAATTTATCGATGGAGGTTATTCGATAATGTTTCGCTTAATCTGTTTTATTTTCACATTTATTTGTCTTGGACTTATCTCCTCCGCAGCAGATCAACCCGCAGCTGTTTCAGCTGTTCACGATTATTTACTCGATGACCGTCAACAAATTGACGAATATACAGATAAATTCAAACAGATTCCTAAAGATATTTTGTTGGAAATGGTGAAAGATGAAACACTTAATCCTCTGAGAATGACGGCAACCATGAGCATCATTAATCAACAATATGTTAAAGAAATGGTTCAATCAGAACGGATTCAATACGAACGGGCTCTATTACGCATGCTCTCCCGGACAGACTCATCGTTTGTCCAGGTCGAATCCATGTACGGCCTTTGTGTAGCAGACCGCTACGAATATTTCGACTCTATGGTGCCGGCTCTTATTCAAAAACTGAATCACTACAACACTGGGGTTAATCTCCTGGCGTATGAAAACCTGGACCAATTACTCCTGGATGGACAAAACCGCCAAAGAGAAGCCCGGATAGTCTTTAACACCATCCGAAAAATCCTATTTCTATCACGCCGTAAATTGGAATCCATGAGCACCCCTGAACCAAAACTTGACCGGCAATTAAAAATTTTACGCTGGTCAATCAAAGTGTTAGGCAATCAGGAGCTTCAACGATTGCCGAGAGAAGTCATTCATCTTTTGTAAAATTTCAAAATATATCTAATTTATTAAAAAGTAAGTTATGAAGCTTCCAATCTGATGGTTAGTTTTTGATCACGACAAGTAGCATTTCTTTAATACATATGTTATATTTCGCTTAATAATGAAAAAGACATTTTCTATCCTAATCCTTTGCTGTTTTTTGGTCACAAGCATCATGGGGTCTAACCCCATTTTTGCTCAGGAATTTTATTTGCCGGCTCCTGGGGTCATGGTTCATTTAAGCCCTAAATTTGACCCTCCTATACTACAGGGTATTAAAGTCCATCCTGATAATCCCTTAAAGTTTGATTTCATCCTTAACAAAGGCGAGAGCCAATTAGGTAATGACCAACTCAAGGAAGAATCTTTAAAGCTAATTAAGTATTTCCTCGCCTCGCTCACTGTTCCGGAAAACGAATTATGGGTCAACTTATCGCCCTATGAAAAAGGCCGTATTGTGCCGAAAGAGTTTGGTCAGACCGAAATGGGACGAGATCTTCTTGCTCAAGACTATCTTTTAAAACAAATTACAGCTTCGTTAATGTATCCGGAAAATGAAATTGGTAAAAATTTTTGGGACAAGATTTACACGGAAGCATATAAAAAATTTGGGACAACTAATATTCCGGTTGATACATTCAACAAAGTTTGGATCGTCCCTGGAAAAGCCGTTGTTTATGAAAACATCAAAAATGGAACAGCCTACGTGGTTGAAAGTAATTTGAAAGTTATGCTCGATTCAGATTATGTGGCGCTTAATAAAGCGGTTATCCCGCCAAAAAAGACCGGCAATACATCAACAGATGAAAAACAAGAATTCAGCAAAAAAATTATCCGTGAAATCATTATCCCGGCAATAGAAACAGAAGTCAACACCGGGAAAAATTTTAGCCAGCTCAAACAAGTCTATAACTCACTCATACTCGCGGTCTGGTACAAAAAGAAAATTAATGAAAGCCTTTTGAATCAGGTTTACGTTAATAAAAAAAAGACCGCAGGCATTAATATTAACGACTCTAAAGCCGCGGAAAAAATCTGGGCGCAATATGTCGAGTCATTCAAAAAGGGTGTATTTAATTTTGTCAAAGAAGAACACGACCAAACCAGCGGTGATACTATTCCCCGGAAATATTTCTCGGGTGGTTTTAGTTTCAATGGTTTGCCCATACAAACCGTTGACGAAGCCATGCTTTCCAAGTCAATGACATTTTTAAAGAAGCATTGGGCCCTTAGTATTTTAACCGTAACCTTGGGCATTGTCGGTACCGGCATCGTTGAATTTGAAAATATTCTTAGCTGGCCGCCTATTCTCAAACACTTAATTATTCCAAACGATATTCATAAAAGAATTACATACAAACAAGGGGTAGTGATAGGCAGTTTTGATGATTCCGGAATTAAAACAGTTTCCGGTGATTTAGAAAATTTGCCGCCTGATATATATAAAGGCCTTCAAGCTATATATTTTACTAGTAAAGAGCCTGAGCCAATAGAAAATAGGCCGGGTATGGCAACAGATGCTTTTTATGCTCCCAACTTGAAATCAATGGTTGTCTGCAAGAGCCCTAATTTCGATGCTAATTTATTTCATGAAATAGGCCATCACTGGACATATACAAATATTAATCAGAACGAATTTGACGGTCTAGTCAAGGTGTTCCTGGAAAATCCCGAAGATTTTTCAAACTTGATTTCTGTGTACGCCGCCTTTGGCAGGGAGAATATACATATAAAAAAATTGATAGATGAATATGGTTTTACGGATTATAAAACAAACCAAGAATATTTAAAAGCAGCAAAAGACCCCACATTAGCAGCGTTCAGAATTAAAGAAGCGCTAGCTGAAATTTTTTCAACCTATGTCGTTATGCCGGACACGTTGTTTCTTATGAAGCCAATTGGGAAAAGCCATCCGGTAAAAACATTTGTCGAGCATATTGCTAAAGCATTTATTTTTCACAAAGAAGGAAGGCCTTATATTCGATTTTATCGTTCAAATTTAATTAATACCTTCTTTCCCAATGAATCCCCCGCGTATAGGGATGTTCCAATTGATAAGGATAATTTAAGTTACGAAGAACTTTGTCAATTATATCTTACAACCTTGCCTGACAAAGTAAAAAACCAACCGCCAAAGTTGTTGTTGGAACAATCCAACGCGTATCAGAAAGCCATAAAGTTTTTTAAATTTATATATGGGCATGATGTTATGCTCCTAAAAAAAATAGGCGTTATAAATCCGGAAGATGTTTCACCGGCGATTTATGGATTTCTTTCTCAATTCATTGATTCTATTAAAGAGAGCTCGGATCCTTTTGAATTTCAAGAAGACGATTTTAATGAATATCAACCTATTGACGTTTTCATCAAAACCCTAAAAACTAGTGGAATTAAAATTCCAGTTGCAGACACACCTATTAACTCATTAAATAAATTATTGGATAATAAAAATTTGTATAAATCTATGGAAAGGATTCCTCGTTTTGACCCCATAGGTGAGGTGCTTTTGGGGCGGTCACTTCCACCTGATGAATTTGAGGCATTCATTATGCGGCTAGATAAGGGGCAACAATTAAATCCATTAGAAACTAAAAAATTAAATAGGTTTCTTCTATGGAAGAATTTCCAGGATGTAGCTCCCATTACGCCAAGTGATAAAAGTGCTGAGAGAAAACAAAATCTGAGGATATGTAGATATTTGTATAAATATTTTCATTTTTCATTGTTTAAACCAGAGTTAAAGGAAAAATGGTGGAAAGAAGGTTCTCCAAATTCCACTTTGGAGACAGCAGGCAATGATGTTTTTTGGTCTTTGGAAAAGAATATCATAGATGCTTTTCTTGATCCAAAAGCATTGCAAAAACTCATGGATGACCCTAAAACGCGGCCAGCAATACTTTTTATAAACGATTTATTTAATCAGGGAGGATTACCTGAACTGTCCAATCAAATAAAATCATCAGGAGAATCAACAAAAGAAAAAACGAAAATTCCTGAAGAAAGATTAAGCCCGCAAACGAAAGGCGGTATTGATCTGACTGGTGATAATATGGGACTTCAAATCCAAAATACTGGAAAAGGATTCCAAGTCAAATTCGATCCATCTACGATCCAACAATTGCAAAATGCTTCCGGCCTTACTCCGGTCATAACTGACATTCAACCTATGACTACGCCATTACCTATATTTTTAGGAATTTCCGAGGCCAGCGGCATATTCAAGACTAAATCACCATAGAGGTTTTTGATAACCTAAAAAAATGTTCTCCGTTGACTTTCTAATCACTATTAATCCGGATACTAACGCGTTTGTCAATCTCAATAAACATTAACAATTCAACCGCGATATCTTAATGTCCTATTTAAAAAATCACCCGAAACTATTTGAAGATGATTCCCGTGATGCCGCGATAAAAATAATTGTCGACCACGGCAGAGACGTGTTGCAGTAGAAGAAACTATTCGCCAATATTTCTCTCAAAATAATTCACAAATAAACTAAAATCATTTATAGTAATAGTGCGTGAAAAAATTGAACCGGGGAGAGTGTATCATGAAAAAAATCATTTTATTTATTATCCTGTCTTTAAGCCTGTTTCTTTCCGCATACTCATACGCCGATACTGTCACTTTAACGAATGGCCAAACGATTTCCGGAACAGTCGTCGAACAAAATGAGAATTTTATCCGCGTTCAACTAAAAGGTACGGCCAGCGTCAGAGGATTTCTTTTAGATAAAATTGCCAAAATCACTATTGATGGAACAACCACAAATTATCATCCCCTTGAACCAAATGCTGTTCTTGAACCTGCGGATGACCAAACGCAGGGAGAGAATAAATCTACTCCCCCTCAAGCACCCGCAAAAATCAAAACCGAGATTTTAACAATCAAGACTCTGGAAGAAATTAAAACTACGGACGACCAAGGCACCACCCAAACCACCACCACAGAACAAAAAAGCATTGAAACAACCACACCAGCGGCACAAACAGTTTCCAGTCAAAATCCCACGAATTATTTTCCATCGCTAAAGCCAAATTTTTTAACATTTTTTTCGCCCTTTGCCGCTTCCAAAACTTTTTCGTCAAATTATAGTGAAAAATTATTAAAAACCTTTGGTGTATCCATTTTGCTTGTTCTTATAGGAATTTTACTTTTCTTTTATGTCATTATTCTTTGTCCCGTTTATATTCTCGCTAAAAAACTAAAGGTTCCCGCGCCATTCCTGGCCTGGATCCCGGGCTTTAATTTTTATACACTATGTAAATTAGCCGGGCGTTCAGGATGGTGGATCTTATTCTTTTTTATACCGATTGTTAATCTCATAATTTCCCTAGTTATTTTATGCGATATTTGTGCGGCGTGCGGCAAATCAAAATGGCTGGGGATAGCTGGTTTGATACCATTGGGAAGCATAATTTTATTCTGGTTTTTGGCTTTGACATATCAGACTGATGAAATAAAACCCGTTCAAGATAAACCCAATGATAACCCAGTAAAGCAAAACGATAAGGCCACGGATACAGGTAACAAGATGTCTTCGATGCCTGCGGCATCTGCGACACCTTCGGTATCTCCGACATCGGCTGATACGTATACAATGCCAAAAATCAAACCCCGCATTCCATTGCCGGAAGTTGACGCAGAAAATAAACCTGAAAAGGAAAAAGACCAAGACCAACCAGCGGGATAATTACATGAACGAAGAACGCTTGTTCCCAGACTTGACGCCTGTTAGACATAAAACTGAAAATTACATTGGCTGGATAGACGGAATTACCAAAATGAAAGAATTTTTTACCGGGATCACGGAATGTGACTGGCAGTATCGTATTTGTATAACAGGAGAGAACTTAAAAAAAATTGCAGCTCAAAATGATCTAACCATCAATTACGAAAATCCTGAGTTCCCTCGTCATCTGGAAGAACAAAAAGATTCAAATTCTCGTTTTCGCAAAGAAACCATGTTACATTCTTTAGGATACCAATTAACTGACACCACGCGCACTCAACGGGAAGAACTATTGCTCAATGTAGCTGTGCCATATTTAAAATTGTCCAAAGTCCTCCGGACTATTAGTGATCTGATTTATAGCAAAAAACAAAGATTACAGCAGCACCTGAACGCCTTGATCGAATGGAATTATGATATAGATATGCTTCTTTACAAATACGGATTAAATTGCCCGGAAATCGAACCTGATTTGCTAAGCTACATCGGCAGGGTAAAAGAATTATTAGAAAAATATCACCTCAACCTTAAGGTTTCATCCTCGGATATTAATGATGAAATCAAAAAAAGAAAAATTTAAAAAGGATTGTGCATGGAAAAAAACTTTGTCATTGATACGAATGTTCTGATCCATAACCCGCAAGCTCTATACTCTTTCGCAGATAACAATGTTATTCTACCCATTACAGTCATCGAAGAATTAGATAAGCTCAAAATTGATGGTGAAAAAAAAGGCATGCACGCCAGACAGGTTTTACGCGAGATTGACCGTTTGATCAAAAAAGGCGCTTTAAAAAAAGGCGCGAAAATGGATAATGGCGGAACTTTAATTATTTATATAACTTCTTTTAAAACCTCAGAAATTCCGCTAACTGATAAAGAACTCAATGATAATCGCATTCTTGCCGTCGCTTGGCATCTCAAACGCGAGGGGAAAAAAGTTTTTTTCATTTCTAAAGACGTTAATGCCCGCATAAAAGCAGAAGCTATGGGTGTCCCGGCACGCGATTATGAAAAACAAGTTGTTGAATATGGCAATCTGTTTCGCGGATGGAAAGAAGTCGTTGTTCCCAAAATTGATTATGAAAAATTATCCCGGGAAAATAAACTCCCCGTCAAAAACGGCTTTCTCTGCAATGAATTCGCGCAAGTCAAATCTGATGATGGCAAAGGAATGGCCATTTGCAAATATAATTCCGAACAAAATTCATTAATCCGTATCTGTGACGGATGTACAGTCATGGGAATTAAACCTCTCAACATGGAACAACGATTTGCCTTTGATCTTCTATTAAACGACGATATCAAACTCGTGACTTTAGTCGGACAAGCTGGATCCGGCAAAACATTAATGGCCTTATGCAGTGCATTATCCAAGATTCTCAGCAAAACCCCGGTTTATGAAAAACTTCTGGTCGTGCGGCCCATCATCCCTCTAGGAAAAGATATTGGTTACCTTCCAGGAAGCAAAGAAAAGAAATTAAATTTCTGGATGCAGCCTATTTTTGACAATTTTGATTTTATTTTAAAAACTTCCATATCCGCCCGGCAGGAAGGGGTTGTTGCCAGTGACTTAACAGTTGATAATCTCATGCGTTCTGAATTGATTGAAGTTGAAGCCCTGACCTATATCCGCGGCCGCAGTATCCCTAACCAGTTTATCATTGTTGACGAAGCCCAGAACCTCACTCCGCACGAGATCAAAACTATTATCTCCCGTGCGGGAGAAGGCACCAAAATTGTATTAACCGGCGATCCCGACCAAATCGATAACCCATACTTAGACGCTAACTCAAACGGACTATCCTATACAGTTGAACGGTTAAAGTCATTTGGATTATTCGGCCATATTTTATTATCCAAAAGCGAACGCTCCGAACTTGCTTCTTTAGCGGTGAATGAATTGTAAAATTTCAATTTTTTGGTATTATATGTAATCATGTTATTAAATCCTTTTACCTATTATTCACCCAAAAGCCTTGCTCAAGCGGTTGAGTTATTGAATAAACCCAACTGCAAAATCCTGTCAGGCGGGACGATACTGATCGCAAATTTGAAAATGTTCAAAAAACGCGACATTAAAAGTCCTGAGCACGTGATCAGTCTGCGCCATATACCTGAATTAAAAGGCATCACTTCGACGAAAACGTCTATTGAAATTGGCGCTATGACCACATTAGACGAATTACAAAAAAGCCAGGATGTGGCGAATAATTTTCCATTAATCAAAGACGCCTGCACGCATATCGGAACTACTCCGATCCGAAATATGGCGACAATGGGGGGGAATTTAACCTGCCGATTTTCATGGACCGAACTTGGCTCAGTCATGATCGCGCTCAATGCTGTATTAAAATTTAGTTCTTCAAAAGGCGAAAAAATTATTTCAGCTGAAAATTACTTTGCCAATCAGGCAAAAGACGAAGGGATACTCACCAAGATCATAATAACTAAAAAAGAAAATCTGCTGAGTGCTTACCGAAGAATCGGCAAAAAAACGTTGATTGATAAGCCTTCAATTTCTTTGTCTGTTGCGGTTGAAAATTGTAATGATAAATTAACTAACTGTCGCGTGGTGTTTAATACCGGCAACGGATTCGCGCAGAGAGACACAAAAGCAGAAAATTTTTTGAATGAAAAAAAGGTAAAAGATATTCTAATTCAACAAGCCGCACAAAATACAAGCGCAGATATTATCTCTAAAAATTTAACAGATTATAAACAGCATATGTGCGGAGAATTACTAAAACAAGCACTTGATGAAATAATGACATGCAAATAACATTCAAATTAAACAAAAAAAACTATTCTCTCGACCTGCAAGGCCATGAAACTTTGCTGGAAGTCATCCGTAATCTACTCGGGCTGACCGGCACGAAAGAAGCATGCGGAGAAGGGGAATGCGGTGCTTGCACGGTTTTTGCTAACGGGAAAACAGTATTATCCTGTTTAACGTTAGCCTGCGATTGTGATGGATATGATATTTTGACAATTGAAGGCTTATCCGACGGACAAACTTTGCATCCGATCCAAGAAGCCTTTTTAGAAAAAGGCGCGGTGCAATGCGGTTTTTGTATGTCGGGCATGATTTTAGCTGCGAAAAATATTTTGGATCAAAATCCCTTGCCCAACCTTGAAGAAATAAAAAAAGGCTTAGACGGCAATCTTTGCCGCTGTGCCGGGTATCCTAAAATATTTGACGCTATAGAAGAAGCAGGAAAAAAAATTATAAAGGCAAAATGATGCAGGAATTTGATAAAAAATTCGTAAATCCTGTCGGCAAAAGCGTGCCGCGCATTGACGGGAAAGGCCTGGTTACCGGCCAAACCAAATTCGCGTATGACGTACAATTGCCGGGGATGCTGGTCGGTAAAATGATCCGCAGTCCGCATCCGCATGCCCGGATTATCAAAATTGACACCACCAAAGCTGAAGCCTTGCCTGGCGTTAAAGCCGTTATTACAGCCAAAGATACTGGTGAAATCAAATTTGGCTCCAATGAATTCTTTTTCCCGCATTTGGTTGACCAAATGCCTTTGGAATCACAAAAAGTCCGCTATATCGGCGATGAAATCGGCGCGCTGGCAGCTATTGATGAAGAGACGGCAGAAAAAGCTTTAAAACTCATTGACGTCGAATACGAAATTTTACCCGGAGTTTTTGATATGCTGGAAGCCATGAAACCCGGTGCTCCACAAATTCACGAAAATGTCCGCAATAACATCAATGTTATTTTGCCCGTCAATATCGGGAACCCTGACCGCTTAATTAAAGAATCAGATTATGTAAGGGAAGACGTATTCTATTGTCAATCCGCGGCCCACACTTGTATGGAAACCCATACCTGCATTGGACAATACGAAAATTTCTCAAATAAAATCACTTTATGGATCTCACACCAAGCGCCATTTAAAGTTCGCGAAGCTATGGCCAAATGTTTTAAAATGGACTTAAACGACGTCCGGGTGATTAAACTCGCTACCGGCGGAGGCTTTGGCGGAAAACTAGAAATGCTGCCCATGGATTTTGCTTCCTGCGTTTTATCTAAAAAAGCAGGCGGGTTCCCGGTTAAAATCGCTTATACCCGCGAAGAAGAATTTACCTGTTCCCGCCGCAAGCACAACATGATTTACAAACTCAAAAGCGGAGTCAAAAAAGACGGGACTTTAATGGGCATGACCGGAGAAGTCATTGCTGACGGCGGTGCGTATTGCAGTTATGGCCCGACATTATTAGCCTCGACCATCATGCGTATTTTTATGACTTATCAAATTAAACATCTACGCATTACCGGATACCGCGTTTATACCAATACGCCTATTAGCGGTGCAATCCGCGGGTTTGGCGGTGTTCAGTCCGGCTTTGCCGTCGAATCCCATATGGACCTTTTAGCCCAAGGCATTGGCATGGACCCGGCTGAATTCCGTCTTAAAAATATCACCACACCTAATATGGTCGCGGCTAATAAAATGGTCATTTCTTCGAATGGCTTAAAAGAATGCATCGAAACATCCATGAACGCATCCGATTGGAAAAATAAACGCGGCAAACAAAGCCATTTACACCGCGGGATAGGAATGGGCATTGCGGGCGACGTCATGGGTTCTAAAATGTACAAAGCCCATGAATCTTCCGGTGGGATCGTTAAAGTCGAGGAGGACTGTTCTATCTATTTTTTCACTGGCGCGTCAGATACTGGACAAGGGTCGAACACAGCGTTATCCCAAATCGTGGCCCAAGAATTAGGCGTCAGCTATAGCCGGATGAAATGTATTTCCGCTGATACGGCCATAACACCTTTCGATACCGGAAGTTTTGCCAGCCGCGTGACTTTCATCGCAGGAAACGGCGCATTACTTGCTGCCCGGGACGCCAAAGAACAGATTTTAAAAATTGTCGCGCAGGATTTGCATTTAGATATCAAAGATCTTGATATCCAGGCTGAAGAGGTTATTATGTTGAGTACGAAAAAAAACATAATGTCATTTGAAAAAGCGGTAAAACTCTGCTATTCATTTAATTATGGACATCAGATTCTAGGAAGAGGAAGTTTTAATCCGCAAACCTCTCCCGTGGATTTTCGAACCGGCGAGGGTAATGTATCCGCGAGCTATAGTTTTGAATCTCAGATCGCGGAAGTTGAAGTTAACACAAAAGATGGTAAAATAACTGTCTTGAAACTTTGGGACAGTCATGACGTAGGAAAAGCGATTAATCCCAGCTCCGTAGAAAGCCAGATTGAAGGTTCTCTGGCCATGGGGCTTGGTTATGTTTTTAGCGAAGATTTAAAATTTGAAAACGGCAGATGCGCTAACGCGAATTTCGAAGGCTACCGGATTCCCCGTTCCGTGGATATTCCGCCGATGGAAACGCTTTTGATCGAGACTATTGATCCGCAAGGACCTTACGGCGCTAAAGGCATGGGAGAGGCAGCATTATTACCAACAGCCGCAGCTATTGCTAACGCGGTTGAAGACGCCGTTGGGATTCGCTTAAAAGAATTACCGTTTACACCAGATAAAGTTTTAAAAGCACTTAAAGAAAAATATGGAGAGGACATCAACCTATGAAAAAACTTTTATTATTCACGTCACTGTTATTTTTGACTGGATGCAGCTTGTATAATGTCACATCCGAAGACACCACCACCAATTTTTATCCATCGAAAAAAAGTGCGGCTGACGTCACGTATTTAACGACAGTTGATCGCGCTTACGATGTTATTGGCACCGTCCGTGTCAACACCGAACGCAGACAAAAAATCAGTGAAGTCATTGACCGGATGAAATATGAAGCCTCAATTCTCGGCGGGGATGCGATTATCAATGTTAAAGTGACGTCGCCCTATAAATGGAATCCCAATGGCTATATCCGTGGAATATTTACAGCCGATGTGATTGTGTTTAAGGATAAAGAGAACAAATAGTCAGAAGGTCAAACGTCAGAAGTCAGAAGAAAAAACGCGATAAAAACAAACAAAAACACGAGACAATAAAAAACAAAACATTAATCACAAAAAATTGCAAGTCATTCAAACAAAATAAAATTTAAAACCGGCATATTTTAAAAAATATTCCGGTTTTTTTATTAAAACCATCCCAATATATAATTTTTTACTTCTGACATCTGACCTTCTGACTTCTGACCTTAACCTTTTACTAATTTTTCAAATTCCTCTTTTGTATTAAAACTCTGTACCACACCTTCATCTTCCGTCGTAAAAAATCTAACTTCTTTTTGATATCGACGAGCAATCGCATTCAAGCCCTCATGATCTGACAATTTTTCAAAATCATTTTTTAAAGAAATATCATAAATAGGCGGATGACCTTTAGCGTTATGAAAAGTTGGAATTAAAATCAACGGATGATTTTCATTAAAATGTTTTATCAAATTTTCAAATGTCACTTCTTGGATAAACGGATAGTCCACCGGCAGAAGCATAATTCCATTGCACTCTGACGACAAAGCCCCCAAACCACATTTGAAAGAAGAGGTCTGCCCCAATTTATAATCTTTATTATAGACAACCTTAATTCTTTTGTGGTTAAATACATAAGGTTCAATGGCTTCGCGTGAAGAGCCTAAGACAACAATGATCTCATTAGCTCCGCTGTCCAACAACTTTTGTTGGTGTAACTCAATAATAGTCTTGTTGTTTAGTACCACAAGGGGCTTGGGTGAACCAAAACGTTGGCTTAAACCTGCGGCTAATAATATGGTTGATATCATAACCGAGTATATAATTAGCGCGGCTGTCTGTCAACTTTGTACAAAGGAGGGGATGTGTTAATATTATTTGCGTTAATTGTTATTTTAGCATTCTGTGGTGTTGGCTATGTCCTTTGGGTATTAAAAACTGAAGGCAAAAAATCCACACTGACCCCATCCGCTCCAACTGAAAAAACCGAGCTGACGAGCGAAGATTTGTTAATAAAATACGCGCCAGCCCCGCAAATCATATCCATTAAAAGTGAATCGCATAAACTCAGCCAAGCTGAGGATGACTTGATCAGCGAAGAGATACATGCCGCGGCTGAATTACATGAACTCAAAGAAAAATATATGCGTCTAGAAAAAATTTTTAATGAAAAAAAAGATGAGTTAGAACGCGTCCATACGGAATTAAATGTTGAACTGCGCACCAAAAAAGAATTCAATAAAGTAAAAGACATCCTTGAAAAAGAGTTAAAAGAAGTTAAAGACCGCGCCAAAGAATACAAAGTCGAACTAACGGCAGTTCAGGCTGAACTGCAAAACCAACTCAAACGCTCGTCGGCTAAAACAGAATCAATCCCCGCTGATGAAAACGCGAATCCCCGCTTCCCTGAAATTAAAGACGCCATTGATCGTTTTGATCAAATAACCACCACTGAAAAATAAGAAAGAACAAAATGACTAATCCTACGATTGTATTTGAAACAACTCAAGGCAACATTGAATTTAAATTGTTCCCCGAAGTTGCGCCTAAAGCCTGTGAAAACATGACCGGACTTATCAATAAAAAATATTATGACGGACTCATTTTTCACCGAATCATCAAACAATTTATGATCCAGGGAGGGGACCCCACCGGCACAGGCATGGGAGGAAAAAGTCTCTGGGGTAAAGCGTTTGATGATGAATTTAGTCCGACTGTAAAATTTGACCGTCCCGGTTTATTAGCTATGGCCAATTCAGGACCCCGCACCAATGGCAGCCAATTTTTTATTACCACAGTGGCCACCCCATGGCTGCACATGCATCACACCATTTTTGGGGAAGTCACCTTAGGAATCGATGTCGTCAAAAAATTAGAAAATGTTGAGACTGATGGCGGTGACCGTCCGATCAAAGAACAAAAAATCATAAAAGCATTCGTGAAATAAAAAAACAGGTTTTTGGTTTTTAGTTGTTGGTTTTTGGTTATTAAAACATTATTTTTTCTAAAAACTAAAAACAAACAACCATCAACCAATCTTAAGCCATGCAACAAAACATATTACTCAACACGCTTATTGATCTTACTGAAAAGAACCAGTCCTACGCGGTTGCGACTGTTATATCCGCGACTGTTGGCACTCCGGGCAAAACTGGCGCCAAAATGATTGTTCAAGCAGACGGAACATCCTTCGGAACAGTCGGAGGAGGGATGGTTGAGAAAAAAGTTCAACAGGAATGCATCAAAAGCATTAAAAGCCGCTTACCTGAATTAAAAACCTATGCCATGAAAGGCCATGGCTGGCCAGTCTGCGGCGGTGAAGTAGCCATTTTCATTGAGCCATTTCTAGGACAAAAAAAACTGATTATTTGCGGCGGCGGACACATTGCTTTACCACTCTCCATGAACGCGAAAATTTTAGGATTTGAGGTCACCGTAATCGACTCCAGAAAAGAATTCGCCAACTCCAAACGTTTTCCTCATGTTGACAAAATTATTTGCGGCCTGCCGGACCAACTATCCAAAATGACGATTGATAGCAATAGCCATGTTGTCATCATCACCCATAACCATACTCAGGATTTCGCATGCCTGAAACAAACTATAAAATGTCCTACCACCTACATCGGTGTTATAGGCAGCCAAACAAAAATAAATTTATTCTTAAAAGATCTTAAAAAAATCGGCATTAAAAAAAATGATTTAAAAAAATTATATCTGCCAATCGGTATTGACATTGGCGCGCAAACCCCTGAAGAAATTGCCATTTCTATTATGGCAGAAATCATCGCGGTTAATAATCAGCCTAAGATTGGAACAGAAAAATTCCAGAAAAAGGAGAATATAAAATGACCAAAGAAGAAGTTTTAGATATTATTAGTGACGCCGGTTATGCGATTTTAGGCACGGTAGAGGGTAACCAGCCCAAAGTTAGACCCATGGCACCATATTTACATGAAAACCAATTATTAGTCTCATTAGTACCCAATTCAAGAACAATCAGTCAAATCCAAAAAAATCCCAACATCGAAGTCTGTTTTGTTGACCGAAAAATGTGTTTCTGCCGGGTTGCCGGTAAAGGAAAAATTTCGACTGATCTGCAAAAAAAGCAAGTGCTATGGGATAACGTGCCCAACCTAAGACAATATTTTTCCGGCCCCGAAGATAAAATTTTTACTCTGCTGGAAATTGATATTGAGGACGTCGAAGCCATGAATCCCTATCAGCCTGAGCCGGAAAAGGTAAAGATTTTTTAACCTCAACATGGACTTAACACATAAATTTACTAAATGGCTCTGTCTCAGCATCATAATTTTCACCGGAATAATTTTTATTTTATCCGAATTTCATACTGCCTCACAAAAAAAATTCTGGCCGGATGAAACAGTAGGGATCAACGGCGCCAATTCTCCTCATTCCTATTTAAAATTGATTGCCTATGGGCCGCCCGGAGAAGCTAGTCCGTCGCCGCTATATTATGTCCTGCTTAGACTTTTAGACGGGCATAAAACCCAAATCCATATACCAGAACTCATATATTTCAGACTTCCTAGTATATTTATCACGGTATTTGTGGCATGGTTAGTTTGTTTCTTGTTTTGGAAAGAAATTGGACAAAACAATGCAGGACAATATATCAAAAGCCTTCAATACGCATTTCTGCTGGCCATTCCGATTAGATTTCTATTCGAAGAAGAAATATATTATTACGCCATGGAAACCCGCGTTTATGCTCTGTGGAATTCTTTATGGTTCTTGTGTTTATTTTTTTTATTGAATGACAAGCACCTAAAATACGCGATAGCCACCCTGATAATTTTAGCTTTTACCGCAACCGGCATATCATTTCAAATCACCGCTCTCATTTTAGCTTATATTATCGTGAACGCGATAGAAGGGGGGAGCGTTAAAAAAATATTTTTCAATTCCATAAAAATATTCGCAGCTCCCTTATGCATTATTTTATATTATGGCTTAAAAGTGCCACATTTTAATTATTTAGAAGATCTATGGGGTACCTGGCCGGCTTTTTTTAAATTTTGGCTAGGACACAGCAGAAAATTCTATATTTTAATTTTTATCGGAATTTTATGCCTTTTAAAAGAAAAAACCCGAAAATTTAGCCTAATTCCATTAACCATGATAATACTTTATCTGATCGCGCCAGGAATATATTATGTTACGCGAGCAAAAGGATGCTTTTTAACAGACAGACAATACATTTATTATCATTTGGTAAAAATCCTTGGACTAATAGTCTTTATTAAATTAATTCCATTTTATGTTGATCTAAAGACAAACAGAAGAACTCAAATATATTCTGCCATATTTATCAGCATAGGAATAGGGTGCACGATCAACAAGACATTCTTAGCGTTCATGGAAGGCCTAAAGAACGCATTTCTGCCAGGCTAATCAATAATAATCAATATTTGGAGCCAATCCCCCACAATTCACGCCGCCTAGTTAACATAATATATATTATAGGAAGATATCTAGCTTCAAAAAGTTTACCCATGATGCTCTGAGTAAATATTGATTCCGAATTCCAATTAGTCAAACGGTTGGCAGCATCGTAGGTGTAATTGCGAACTAAAGTTGTTGTTTGTGTCGGGCTCACTGTATTCATACCCACCATTAGTCATGTTAGTCAGGACTTGCTGTGGCATAGCTTGGGAATCTGCGTTCCATAAATTCTCCCCAAAGTCGTATTCTTGGTCTAGGTTAAACGGTTGCCGACAAGATCAAAGTGTACGCATAATCATAACTGTGCCGCTGTCCATGATCCGTCCTGCAATGTTTTCTTTGTGATCATGCCTGCCTGCCGCATCGTTACACTTACAAATGACGAAATAACCGTCCAGCCACTGGCATTGATGACGGGCGAAATATATTACAACTTATTTCAAAGAACAATTTGATCAACGACGATGATTTAAAAACAGGGCTCCGTCCCCATTTATTCCTGAAAATCACTTCTCTTCTGTAGCATGAATATCAAATATGAGGTGAATATTTAATTCAGCAAGCTTGGCCATTATTTTACTTTCAATACAAATACCTCCCTGTCCATTAGAAGTAAAATAACCGCAAAATATATCAATATCACAGCTAGATAATTTTTTAATCAGTTCTTTTTTTTCAACAATGATATTAACCATTTTTTCGAGCTGTTCTTCTATTTGCACTGTTTTGTCGGAAGTCAATTCATAAATCCAAAAATTTTCTTGTCGTAATTTTTGGGGATACCGTTTAC
>JADFYJ010000008.1 GCA_015233115.1 Candidatus Omnitrophota bacterium
TGGTGAAGTTGCTTTTGCGGTTGGATAAAAAACTGCTGGGAGGTATAGATGATTCGAATGGAATTGTCGGTGGTTTTATGAGCGAGGTTGTTCAGATGCTCATAGAATATGCACGGATTGATTCCGGGGTTATTAATAGTTTTAAACTGATTGGCGGCCGGCAGACTTGTTTTGAATGGCAAGAGCCTTTGATAAATATTCTGGATGAAGCGGAAGTTTTGAGTTAGGTACGTGTCCCCGGAAATCACGTGTCCCCGGAAATCAATAAATGTACTGGCACAAATCCGGCACATTATTTTTAATGGTTTCATAGGTGTTTTTATTTCAACTTAGAAAGCAAGCAATGATTATTAGTTTAGGAATTCTTTTTATCGTTATTGGTTTTGGGATGATGCCTTTATTTCTGGTAGAGCTTGGCAGTTCTCTCGGACGATCTAATGGTGTGGTTGGTTTGATATTCGGTTTTTTTATTATTGTTACAGGAATTTTCTTGTTGTTAAAAAAGAATTGGGCCCGCATATCTGCTCAAGTTATTCTCGCTCTTTTTGCTTTCCTGGGCGTTTCGATAACAGCTTTTTTATTTTTTCCGTCGCAATTCCATCATTCGACAAAGCCGATGACATTGGATCTGATTGTGTGCACGGTGATTTTTTCTTTACTTGAAATAGGGCTGCCTCTTTGGGGTATTATTGTTTTGCGGCGGGATGACACCAAGAAATTTTTTTCATCTAAAGAACCGTTGTCAGCATCTAATATGCATGTGGCGATAGTATCTGACAAGACAGAAATAAACTTGGATTTTTTAGAAAATGATCAAATAGGTAAGATGTGTCGGTCTTTATTTGTGTTTCAGGACGATGGAAAATTAGTATTTTCTCTTGGTCCGTTTCGCCGGGCTTATATTATTGATTCCACGGCTACAGCAGAGCGGCTTTATAAAAGGTATGCTCTTTATTATCATTGGTTTTTTGCGGTTACTTTGTTTGTTATTGTTTTGTTAGGCTCGAAAATTCTTGCTACTCCAAAGATATTTATAGGGTTTATGGGAGGGATGCTGTTATTTCAGAATGTACTTCTGATGATGGTTTTCTCTCTAGATTTGAGTCGTTTAGTTAAGGTTGAAAAGAAGAACCCGCTCGGTATGTGGTTAACCGGCATGAGACAGGGGCGCTCGCGGAAAGATATTTTAATTCGTTTGGGAGGTTCGATTGCTTGTGTTCTAGGTTCTGTATGGATGATGAAAACCATCACGGGTAGTGAGGTTATTGCGTGGTCGTCGATTATTATCTTTACGGTTGCAGCATTGGTTTGGTTGATAGTTCTGCTGACAGGAAAAAAAGAGTGAGGCTTCAAGGTATATGCACAATAGAGCACAAAGACATGATTTATTCTTGAACAATATCTTAAGAATTTTATTGGTATTAGTTATTTGTTTTTTGGTTTATATGGTTTATTTAACACTCACGACCGATGATGTTGCTTGTGTTTATGCAAAGCATGCGATTTTTTCGTTTTGTGGTAATAAAAATGATGCCCAGACAACATATGGGGGAATTATTTTCATATATGTGATTTTAATATTCTTCTTTGCCACGATTCTGGTTAGATCTTTTTTGAAACCATCTGAAGAAGAAAAACAGAAATGGGAAAAGGTGGATAAGCTGGCGGAATTTAGTGATGCGGGGAAAGGACTACCTAATGCATACGCAGTTACATATGGTACACTCTTTTTTATTATTTCAATTATCGTGTGGGCTGCTTTTATGTTTTTTTCAAATTCTAGCAGTGATTTTGTTACGTCTAAAATCGGCATTGTTTTACTTTCTGCGATAGGCATTGCGTTTATAGCTTTTATCGTTCAATTAAAACCTTTTTCGGGCAAGCCCCAGGGATATTTCGACAAGCAAACATTCATAAAATCAATTATTATATTAGCGGTAATTCTATTTATAAGTTTATCGATTATTCGGCAATTTCCGGAGACTACAGAGTATTTTCAGAAAGCAGGTTTTTTCCTGTTGTCGTTAATTTGTCCCTGGTTTATTAAAGTTAGTTTTAGGACAGGAAATTTGCCAACGAGATTTGGGGATATCAGTAGAAAGAATAATCCCGGGTTGTTTATTTTAGGTGTTGGTTTTTATGTCGTCATTTTTATTATTTTTCAGGTAATAATATTTTGTCCACAAATTGTTGTCATGCATTCGTAAATTCGGGGGACACAATACTTAATTAACGGGATAAGGCTGATGTCCGCGGTATTTTATCTATTCTTTAAACTGGCTTCTGATGGTCAAGAATATCTGATAGCTGGAGGAATTAATAATGAAAAATATTTTAACTGGATTTTTATTATTTTTATTCTTTTGTGGTTGTGCGTCCGCGAAGGATCAGAAGACCCCTCGATTACTTAATGATTTCGAAAAAAAGTTTATTGCTACAGATTTTGAATTAAAAGGGAAGAAGTCGGAATTAAATTCAAAAATTATTGCATTATTGACTTTGCCCCCAGGGATCGCAATCGCAGATCAAGGCGAAAAGTTTAATGATAGCGATGTGGTAAATCCCGGGTTGCCAATGAACGGTATTTTATTTGCAGGGGAATCCAAAGACATGGCATTTGTTTTTTATGCTCAAGGGGGGTTTGTTTATACTGAGCGATTGTTGATAGCAGAATTAAATAATACGGAAGTTGTGCGTAGTTGCGCTTATACTATTAATCGACGCGCTTGGTGCGGAAATGTTACTTTGGAAGAATTAAAGGCAGAATTCCCTTATGCTTCAACTACTATTGAAGGTTTATGTAAATAGTAGTTGTTTAGATGAGATAAATGAGTTTTAAATCCGGAAATACGTGTCCCCGGAAATCTAAACGTCCATTAAATTAGGAGTTAGTCATGGCATACTTAATTCAAAAATTTTGGCATAAAGGTATTTTTCTAGGTTTATTTTTAAGCTTATTTTTTGTTTTGTTTTTTTTATCGACAGCTCGTGCCGAATGGCTGCTGAACGGTAAACCAGTTTTGAATAGTACTTTTGCAAAGACAGATGGTGCATTTGGAGCAAAGCTTGAATTTACAGATAAGCCTAATGAGTTGTTTGCAGCATGGAATAAAAAAATTCGGGGGACACGTACTTAATTATTAAATTCGGGGGACAAATTCAAATTCGGGGGACACGTACTTAATTATTGAAACCAATGCGCATCGATTCTGCAGTTATTAATAGTTTTTAAAATATATGCAATTCTAAAATAATGGTTTGTGAAAACTGACTTAATTTATTTCAAGCCATACCGTGCAGGGTCTAGTCCTGAATTTCTCATTTCTTGGATCATTTGATTATGTTGTGCATCATGTTTGGCGCATTCTTCCTGTAATTTTTTGCTTTTCTCCAATAATTCATCGGACTCCACTAATATCGGTAATCGTGCTCCCGGAGAAGATGTCTGTATTTGCTGAGGCGCCGTTTGTTCTTGCTGAGATGCCGGTTCTTCATGATCTTTTCTTCTTTGCTTATTTTTATGCTCATCAGGGGATTCAGAAGACGATTCAGAGGTTTCTTGGTGAATTACTATCTCTACCGGCGCAACGCTATAAGGTGCCAAGTAATGCACGCTAGTCACAACACCGTTTTGCACTTGTAATTGAAACTCATATTTAATTTCACTTGGATCCACGTAGAAATAATCTAACGTACTGTAAGTAGTGTTTACGTTGTTAGAATTTCCGAATTCTTGAACAATTTGTTGCGAAGTTCGCCCGACTAAATTCTCTTTATTTATTACGGCAGTGTAGATGTTATTTTCGACCCTTGCCATTTCTTGACGCTCGGATTGCCATTGCCGAAACGTTGCGCAGCCGCTTATGAAAAAGCATAAAATAACTAATGTTGTTATCTTCATTTGGTCTCCATTTCGTAGATGTTTTTATGTTTTTAAAAATTTAGACGTTTATCATCTTTTAAAAGTTCCATTGACATACCATACAAAAGTATGGTATAAGGGGTAAGTGGCCGTGGTGTGCATTGAATTAGAAAAGGACATATAATGAAAAATAAAATATTCAAAAAAGGTTCGGGTTTGTCCGTTAAGATTGTTCCCGGCAAGAATGAGTATGATTTTTTATTGGCAGAAATAGCCGGAATTATTACTCAGGGGCGCGTCGCAGCATTAAGGCAGATTGATACTACTCAGGTGATGACATATTGGCTTGTTGGCGGGCGGATAGTTGAGTTTTATCAAAACGGCAGGAACAGAGCGAAATATGGTGAGCAGATTTTAATCAAATTATCAGGCGATTTACATGTCCGTTTTGGTAAAGGATATTCAGTTGATAATTTACAGAATATGCGGCGTTTATACATTGAATTCCCGAAGTTATTTAAGAAATACGAGACACTGTCTCGTAAATCTAAACAAGTGGTCAATGAGAAATACGAGACGATGTCCAGTATTTTATCATGGTCGCATTATTGTGAATTATTAAAAGAGGAAGACCTTAACGCCCGTTCTTTTTATGAGATCGAAGCTATTGAAAACGGCTGGTCGATGCGTGAACTCAGGCGCCAGATGGACTCGTTGTTGTATGAGCGGCTTGCATTAAGCCGAGATAAGAAAAAGGTTAAAGCATTAGCGCATAAGGGACAGATTATTGAAAAGCCTGCGGATGCTATCAAAGATCCTTACATTTTGGAATTCCTGGGCCTCAAAGAAGAAACCGAATATACAGAAAGCCAGCTAGAGCAGGCCGTGATTGACAAGCTTCAGCATTTCCTGCTTGAAATGGGTAAAGGTTTCACATTTGTTTCTCGGCAAAAGCGCGTTACCATGATCAACCGGCATTATTTTATTGACCTTGTTTTGTATAACCGATTTCTTAAATGTTTCGTGCTGGTCGATTTTAAGCGCGGTGAACTGTCCCATGCTGATGCTGGCCAGATGAATTTTTATTTAAATTATTATCGTGAGAATGAGATGGTGAAAGATGAAAATCCGCCCATCGGGATTATTCTTTGTTCGAAAAAACACGCGGTATATGCCAAGTATGTTTTGGGAAATCTTAATAATAAAATATTTGCCTCAAAATATAAGTTAAGCTTGCCGACTGAGAAAGAATTAGATACGACACTAAGGAGTTAAGATTTTATGAAAGAAAAAGCCAATCTTACCAAAAAACAATTCGAAGTTCTCAAATATATTTATCACGCTATCCGAAAAGATAGTCGTTATTATTAATGGGTGGCCGGGGTGGACATTGACAACTATATCACTAAGTGATATATTTAAATCGAACATGAAATACATTAAAACTAAATATTTTCATAAGTGGGCTAAGAAAAATGAAATTACTGACTATGTTTTATTTGAAAGTATTAAAGAATTTCAAGAAGGTTTGTTTGAGGCACATTTAGGTCATAAATTATATAAAAAAAGAGTGGCTGCCAAAGGAAAAGGTAAAAGCGGGAGTACTCGTACAATTTTGTTTTATGAAAAAGATCAAAAAATTATATTTTGTTTTGGTTTTGCCAAAAATGTGGCTGACAATTTAGATAATGACGATAAATTATTATTGTACAGATTAGCAAAAGATTTTGAAAAGTTAAATTTAAATCAAATGGAACGCTTAATTAATACAGGATCTTTTATAGAAATAATTATGGAGAGATAAGATGAGAGAAGATATAAAAAATATGGTGTTGCAGACATATCAAGATTTATACGATAACAAAGCCGTTGACGAAATAACTTTGCGTGAAGTTAAAACATTATGCCTGCCTAAAATCAAAGCTTATTCGTCAGCAACCATCCGTCAAATGCGTCGAAGATTTAAGCTAAGTCAAGCCGCGCTGGCACGATTTTTAAATGTTAGCAATTCAACAGTCCAAAAATGGGAAATCGGTGAAAAACATCCTTCTGGTCCGGCTGAAAAATTACTTTACCTCCTGGATGAAAAAGGGATACAAGGGTTAATTTAAAAACGGGCGGAGATCAAGGGATACAATACAAAAGTATGGGATAAGTTTTTCATGAAAGAAAAAGCCAATCTTACCAAAAAACAATTCGAAGTTCTCAAGTATATTTATCACGCTATCCGTAAGGACAATTTGCCTCCGACGATCAGGGAAATGGCTGATGAGTTTAGTTTATCTGTCGGGACTATTCAGGACCATTTAAAGGCGCTGGTGAAGAAGGGTTTCATTTCTATTACCAAGAACACTTCCCGCGGAATTAGTTTAATCCGGGAACAGCTTTTTAAAGTTCCGGTTTTAGGCCGGGTACAGGCGGGTATGCCGATATATGCGGTGGAAGATTTGATCGGGTATCTGGATTTGGACGAGATGATTTTTCCTGAGGAAGATGTTTTCGCTCTTAGGGTCAAAGGGGATAGCATGATCGGCGCCGGAATTTTGCCGGATGATTTTATTCTTATTAGAAAACAAGAATTTGCTTCACCCGAGAATATTGTGGTCGCAATGATCGGGGATGAGGTAACTGTCAAAACATTAAGAAAGCGTAATGGAGTATATTTTTTAGATCCTGCCAATAAGGCGTATCAGCCTATTGAGGTCAATGGCGATGTTTCGATCGTCGGCAAAGTTATTAAGGTTTTGCGGAATTATGGATAATAAGGACCATTTTGTTGACCTCAACAAAATGATACCGAAGCCTTGAGTATAATGTGATATGAAAACCTTTGCCATTGGCGACATTCATGGTTCGTATAAGGCATTACGGCAATGCCTGGAGCGGTCTAAATTTGACTATCAAAAAGATCGGCTTATTGTTTTAGGTGATGTTTGTGACGGATATCCGGAAGTTAAATATTGTATCGACGAGTTGTTGAAGATTAAACATTGTGATTTGGTGATTGGGAACCATGATATGTGGGCATTGGATCGGGCGTTATGGAACTTTACGGTGGAACGCCGGATAGGATATAATCAAAATGTACGATATTTCAAACAAGATCGATGGGAGGAAAATATGGCAGATGTCAGATGCGCGGTGTGCGGTTTGAATGCGAAAATTGTTGTTACGCATAACGGTAAACAATACAAAGTGTGTTGTTATCGATGCAAAAAGAAATTTGAAGCAGATGCGGAACAATATGTAAAATGAGAATATAGGCCAGCACCTATGTCCTGGTTTGTCATATTCTGTCTTGTTGACTAAAATAATTTATTCTGGTATTTTATTTTTTACAAAATTTTAATTTAACAATCGATGGAGGAAAAAATGAAAAGTTTTAAATTAGCAGCCTTGGTTTTGTTATTCGTTTTGGCAACAGCAAACATGGCATTAGCCTCAGTTGTCAATGTTCCAGTCACAGCAAATGGTGATGCGGTAAATGGTTTTGACAGATGGCCGGGCGGATCTTGGAGTTATAGCTCGCCAGATGCCAATCCAAACTCAGCATCATATTATTATTCGTTTTCTTCAGGATTTGGTTCGTCGGCTGGCTGGGCAGATTCATATTTGCAATTTAATTTAAACGGGGTTTCGGCTTCAAATATTTCTTCAGCTTCATTGTTTATGAATGTGCTTTCAAGTGGCCAAGGACAGGCTTCAACTTCAGCTAATCTTTATCATAGAACTGATGCAAGCGGAGCTACAGGAAATGCGTCTCAAGGATTGAGCGGAGATCAATTGGTATATGGTTTTACTGATCTTTCAACAATTGGATGGAATGAGATTGATGTTACAAGTTATCTTAATAATGATCTTGCCGCTAATTATAACTGGTCTGTATTTAGTGTTATGCATAATGGCGAAGGATATGGTGATCGTTCTTCAGGTATGTCATTCTCAAGCGCAGAAGGCGGTTATCCTGCGTATTTACAGATTGCATATGCTAATGACGAAGGCGGAAGTGGTAATAATGCGGTTCCTGAACCAGCGACCATGGCGCTTTTGGGATCTGGATTGGTTGGGCTGGTATTTAAAAGACGTAAAGCATAATTACGTTTAGAAATATTTTACTAAAAGGCTTCTCATTTATTTGAGGAGCCTTTTTTTATTTGTTTCCTAGTATTTACACTTTCTCTTTTCTGTGCTACAAATGAAGTCGTGATTACCTCAATTAGCGCAGTTAAAACTGAGCTTAAGAAAATGAAGCTTCCTTTATATGTCTCTCCGGTGAAGGCGGGGTTTCCGTCTCCGGCTGAAGATTTTATCGACAAGAAGCTTGATTTAAACGAGCATCTGATCAAACATCCGGCTGCGACGTTTTTTGTTAAAGTTTCGGGCGATTCGATGTTGAACGCGGGCATTTTATCGGGGGATATTTTGATTGTGGACCGCTCGCTTGAACCAACTAACGGGAAGATCATTGTTGCTATATTAAACGGCGAATTCACGGTTAAATATTTTAAAAAATTAAGCGGCAAGGTTGTTTTATCAGCAGCAAATCCGAAATATCCTGATATTCAAATCACAGCGGATATGGATTTTCAAATCTGGGGTGTCGTGACCAATGCGATTCATAAACTATGAACTTACCCGAGAATTCTCACATATTTGCTTTAGTGGACTGTAACAATTTTTACGCCTCCTGCGAGCGGGTGTTTAATCCACAGATACATAATAAACCTGTTGTCGTTTTATCTAATAATGACGGCTGTGCCATTGCGCGTTCTGCTGAAGCAAAAATTTTAGGCATAAAAATGGGCGCGCCGTATTTTGAATGGCAGCATTTAGTAAAACCCCATAATATCCGAGTCTATTCAGCCAATTTTGTTCTTTATGGAGATATGTCGGCGAGGGTGATGCGGACGCTTGAGATGTTTGCGCCGGAGATTGAAATTTATTCGATTGATGAGGCTTTTTTAAAATTAGACACTCTGCCTGTGCATGATTTTAAAGTTTATGCTACGGAAATTTATCAGCAAGTGAAACAGCAAACCGGGCTGCCGGTGTCGATCGGGATCGCATCCACTAAAACTTTAGCCAAAGCCGCGAATTATTTTGGGAAACGTGTGCCAGAGTTAAAGGGTGTTACTGATTTTGTCACAGATCCTTCTGTGGTCGACGGGTTTCTTAAACAATTACCTGTCCGGGAAATTTGGGGTATTGGACAAAAGCGGGCCGAATTTTTGCAAAAGTACGGAATTTTGACGGCTTATGATTTAAAAGGCTTAGATGACAAATGGATCGACGATAATTTAACGATAATGGGCTTGCGCACTGTTTGGGAATTAAGAGGGACTTCTTGTCTTCAGATTGAAGAGGACGAAAAGAAACGGCAAACGATAGCGTCCACGCGTTCTTTTGGTAAGGAAATCAAATCTTTCGACGAGCTTTTGGAAGCGTTAAGTTATCTGATTTCCATTGCCGCTCAGAAATTGCGCGGCCAGAGTTCAAAAACCGGTTATATGCAGGTCTTTGTGGCGTCCAATCCTTTTAAAAAGGGTCTGCAATATCGTAATGCCGCGGGTGTGGTTTTAGATCCTAAAACAGATGACAGCGCTGTGCTTCTCGGATATTGCCGAAAGATATTGGAGCAAATATACAGTCCGGATTTTACGTACAAAAGAGCCGGAGTTATTATGTCGGAATTCGTTAATCACGATGAGTATCAATATGACTTGTGTCATGATGGGGGTGCTTTAGATCGCAGGTCTAGTTTAATGTCAATCATTGACCGGTATAACCGAACTGTGAATAGCGGAGAAATTAAATTTGCGCAAGAAGGCGTGCGGCGGCAGAATTGGTTTATGAATCAAAATAAAAAATCTTCCCGGTATACAACGAATTGGAATGAATTATTAACCATCAAAATTTAAGCTTATGTGCGGACGATTTGGATTAACTAAAGACGAAGATTATTTAATGAAAAGATTCGGCGTTCAGAAGATTGTTCCGGATTACCGGGTTAGTTTCAATATCAAACCTTCTGAAAAGATCGCGGTGATTTTGAATACTGAACCGCAGAAAATCAGAATGGTGCATTGGGGCTATACTCCTCACTGGATGAAAAAAGAATCTGCCCTGGAAGTGATCAATATCCGGGAAGAGGGGATGGACAGCAAATATTTTTATAAAGATTCTTTTTATAACCGGCGGTGTTTAATTTTGGCCGATATGTTTTATGAGTGGGATAAAATGAAACAAGCGTATAAATTTTTTAAAAAAGGCGAAGAGGCTTTTGCTTTTCCCGGATTATGGGATGTGTTTGAAGGCCGGATCGGGTGCGCCATTATTACTGCGGAAGCCAATAAATTGATCAAGCCTGTCCACGCCAGAATGCCGGTTATTTTAGATGATACTGAAGAGAAGGCATGGCTAGAGAAGCCTAAAAAAAAGTTCAAGCGGCTTAAAGATGATATGCTGGACCAAAGTAAAGTAAACGAAAAAATTCATTAACCCACACCAAGGAGGAGCGAATGGGAGATAAAAGCAAAGGTAAGAAAGACAAAAAAGTTAAGAAGCCAAAGCAAAGTAAGGCATAACAGTTTCATTTTTTAAAAGGCTTCTCATTCATTTGAGGAGCCTTTTTTATCAATCGCTTCTTTTAATTTATTTACTTCACTTTCCGTCAGAGTACGCCATTTACCGGACAATAATCCTTGCAGTTTGATATGCATAATCCGGATCCGTTTCAGTTTTAAAACCCGGTAACCGAGTTCATGCGTCATCCTGCGGATTTGGAGATTTATTCCCTGCGTAAGCACAATCGAAAATGAATGGGGGGAGAGCATTTTAACCTGACACGGTTTGGTCTTAATCCAGGACTGACGGACCGGATTAAAAATTCTCACTCCGGCTGACATGGCTTTAATAAAAGATTCGGTGACCGGTTTATCCACATCCACCAAATATTCTTTTTCATGTTCAAATTCACTGCGCAAAATTTTGTTCACAATTGTGCCGTCATTGGTCAGCAAAATTAATCCCGACGAATTCTTATCAAGTCTTCCGATTGGGAAAACACGTTCAGGGTAGCCAATGAAATCAATGATGTTATCCGGATTGCTGTGCTCAGTCGTAGATTCAACGCCGCGCGGTTTGTTAAAAGCCAAATACACAGTTTCCGGCTTTTTTTCAATGCGTTTCCCGTCAATGGTAACAATATCATTTTCTCCGATATTAGTTCCCAAGAGAGCCTTTGCGCCATTTAAAAGCACCTCGCCGCTGCTGATCAGCCTATCAGCTTCCCGCCGCGAACAATAACCGGTTGAACTGATAAAAACATTGATTCTCATTTTTTCCTGTTCCTGATAAATTTTATTTTACAAACTCGAGTCGTCAAAATTCGAAGTCATTTTAGCCTTTTCAGAAAACTTTAGCAAGAAACAAAAACATCGTTATTCTCGACCTCTTCATTGACAAATTAGATAACTCAGGGTAAATTCAATTTTCGGGGGACACAATGCTTAATTGTGTCCCCTATGTGACGCTATTATTATCATTAAGCTGTGGGATAGTTTTGCTAAGGACAAAAGTATGAATTCTATAAAAATTATGCTATTAGAATTTATTCGTAATCAAATATATGAAATCAAGGGCTGGTGCCGAGGGCGCAACGGTTATGCGCGCATTCCGCTGGTTCTGCTTTTTATGTACATTTTTTTTCGGCATTTAACCTCGATTGATTATCAGAGCATTTTACACCCGCTGAATTTGGGTATTCATGAGTTCGGGCATTTGATTTTTTCTTTTGCGGGACAGTTCATAAATATTTTGGGCGGGCCTTTAATTGAAGTCGCTGCGCCTTTTGCGGGGATGTGGAATTTTTATGTTCAAAAGGATTATTTCTCGTTAATGCTATGTTTGGGCTGGCTTTCTACAGCGCTTTTCTCCTGCGCTCGTTATGTCGGTGACGCGCGGTCAATGGAGCTGCCTTTGGTCTCACCCTTTGGCACAGCATGCCATGATTGGAACTATTTGCTCGGAGAAATGCACATCCTGCCCTGGGATCATGCCATATCCTCATTCATTGGGTCGATTGCCTGTTTATCCATGGTCGTCTGCCTATGGGCCAGCGGCTGGATTATATGGAGCATGATCAACCAGCCGAATAAATAATGACCAGCAACAATTAAGTTTGGCCTGTCCTGGTTTGGGAGAGGTTGTCTGGTTGACAGAAATTTTTTTTTATATATACTTATAAAAATTAAAAATAAAAGTTTTACAACAAGGAGCAGGTATGAAAAAGATTTTAGGTTTCATTTTATTAACTTTCGCGATGTTAGTTGCTTTTAATGGTCAAGCTATGGCTGGTTCCGGAACCATGTCCGTTTCATCAGCCTATACTTTTACGGGAACCCCGGGCGATTATCTTTTAGATTTTAGTCTTACCAATAATATTCCGGCGTCATATAACCAAACTTTATATTTTTGGGGAGTGGATTTAGCTCAAGATCCTAATATTGGGTCACCTGCAGGATGGTCAAGATGGGGTTCCGGCATGGAATGGGACAATATTGGATATGGCGGAAGTTCAGTTCAGTATCTTAATAATTGGTATGCTGGTTCCGGATCAGCATACGCAGTTGCCACGGGCAACACCTTATCAGGTTTTACAGTTCACTCGACTTTTCTTCCAGATTCTTTTAATTTTTTCGCTTATGGAACAGGGAATGACTATAATGGAGCAGACGCTTTTAATAAAGGGTGGAATCCTGGTTTCGAATCTAATTATACAGGCGGCCCTGCGAATGGTGGTAGCCCCACGGTTCCTGAACCAGCGTCTATGTTTTTGTTAGGATCTGGTTTAGTCGGGCTTGTATTAAAAAGACGAAAAGCATAATTACGTTTAAGAAATTTATTATAAAAAGGCTTCTCATAATTTGAGAAGCCTTTTTTCATAAATTGACAAATTCAATGCTTAAGTGTAAATTGATAAAATGATGAAAATTAATTTGGTTAATAACTAGACCTTTGTTTGGTGGAATTCCAGACAAAGGTTTTTTTATCTGACCAATACGTTTTCAACCGAAAGAATAGGGGACAGCGAGTGAAAAAAGAAACAATGGGGCAGTCAGAAGAACGGTATCGCGCATTATTTAACTTTTTAATTGAAGGGTTTTGCATCATTGAAATGATTTTTGACGATGACGGCAAGCCTGTTGATTACCGTTTTCTGGAAGTCAATCCCGCCTTTGAAGAACAAACCGGATTACATGGAGCAGAGGGAAAGTTAATGCGTGAGATTGCCCCTGAACATGAGGCGTTTTGGTTTGAAACTTACGGAAAAATCGCGTTGACAGGCGAACCTGCGCAATTTGAGCATGAAGCCAAAGCCTTGAACCGGTGGTTTGAGGTGCGCGCCTTTCGTATGGGCAAAGCAGATAACCGTGAGGTCGCCATATGTTTCAAGGATATCACCAAACGCAAGCATTCTGAGGCTGGTATGTTGGAAAATACGCGGCTTTTACAAGATGTCATTGATGGCAGCAATTCCCCCATTTTTCTCAAAGACGTTGAAGGAAAGTTTATCACCATTAACGCGTCGTTAGAGAGCATGCTGGGAATGTCTCGGGAAGAAATAAAAGGCAAGACCGATTATGACATTGCTTCTAAGGAAGTTGCTGATTACTGGCGGGCTCACGATAAACAGGTCCTGGCGACTGGCAAGGCTATCCAGATTGAGGAAAAAGCTGATCTTAAGGATGGTCACCATGTTTTTTTGGCGAATAAGTTCCCGCTTATGGATGCGACGGGAAAAATATATGGCATTGGGGCCATCTCTCACGACATCACTGATCGTAAGCGGGCGGAGGAAGCTTTTCAGGAAAACATGGAACGGCTTGACCTTGCTTTAATCTCATCGGGAATGGCCACTTTTGATTGGGATATCCTCAACAATAAGCGTGTCTGGAGCGAAGGTGTTCATCGGTTGATGGGTACTAAATCGGAGGACTTTACCGGAAGCGCTGATGAATTTTTTCGTATCATCCATCCCGAAGACAAGAGTATCGTACAAGCTTCTCTGGCTAGGGCTGTTGAAACTGGAGACTATGAGACAGCATATCGTGCGGTTTGGCCGGACAGTAGTATTCACCATATTGCTAGCAGAGGAAAAGTTCATCGGGATAATACAGGCCGGGCTGTTTCAATGACTGGTCTTTGCTGGGATGTTACTGAGCAAAAGCGTATTGAAGAGGTTTTACGGGAAAATGATAAAGAACTTAGAAAACTAAATAGAACACTTAAAGCTTTGAGTGATTCTAATCAGGCCATCATGCGAGCCGATAATGAGAACGATTATTTGAACGAAGTTTGTCAAAATATTATCCAGGAATGTGGTCACGCAATGGTTTGGGTTGGATTTGCTGAACAGGATGAAGCAAAAACAGTGCGTCCGGTTGCTCAAGCGGGTTTTGAAGAAGGGTATTTGAAAACCGTGAATATTACTTGGGACGAAACTGATCGCGGCCGGGGTCCAACAGGGACGGCTATACGGACAGGACAACTTTGTATTTGCAGAAACATGCTGACGGACCCTGATTTTGAGCCTTGGAGGCAGGAAGCGGTAAAGCGGGGATACGCCTCTTCCATTGTTTTTCCTCTGATGGCTTACGGTTCCGCGTTTGGCGCTATAATGATATATTCAAAAGACCCGGATCCTTTTTCAGAAAAAGAAGTGCAGTTGCTTTCTGAATTGGCCAATGATCTGGCGTATGGCATAACATCAATCCGATTACGCGTAGAGCGCGATAAGATAGAAGAGGAGTTGAAAAGAGAGCGGAAAGTATTACACACATTTATCAACAATATACCCGACTATGTTTATTGCAAGGATACTCAGAGTAAATTTATTATAGCTAATATATCCACTGCGCGGGCCATGAAATGCCAGTCTCCCGAAGATCTCGTGGGGAAAACCGACTTTGATTTTTACCCCAAAAAACTTGCGGATAAATATTTTGCTGATGAGCAGGAAATCATCAGAACCAGTCTGCCTAAGATGGGAATGGAAGAGGAACTTGTCGACCAAAATGCGGACATTAGGATACTTTTGACGAGTAAAGTCCCGTTGTTAGACAATGCTGGCCTTGTTATCGGATTGGTCGGGATTGGTAGGGATATTACACAGCAAAAACTTGCTGAAGATATTTTGAAACGTGATAAAGAAACTTTTGAAAAGCTTGTGCAAGAAAGAACCCAGGATCTCATTGAAACACAGATGGAATTGGACAGGGCAAAACGCCTTTCCGACATTGGCACCTTAGCGGCAACGGTGGCCCATGAGCTGCGCAATCCGCTCGCCGCGATAGCTATGGCAGCGGCTAACATTCAGCGTAAAATAAAGGGTGCCGTCTCTTTCGAACGTCATTTCCATACCATTGAAAAAAAAATTACGCAGAGCGATTTAATCATTAATAATCTGTTGTTTTATTCACGGCTGCGAAAGCCCAGTTTACAAAATATAGAAATTCATTCCATTCTTGAGGAATGCGTGGATTTAGCGGAAAAACAGCATAATGGAAAAATAGTATTTGAGAGGCGGTTTGATCCGATAAAAAACATTGTGATTGAAGCGGATGTTTTGCAAATGCATGAAATATTTTCAAATCTCCTGAATAATGCCTGCGACGCGATTGTTGATGTTATGGGGAGGATAGAAATAACCACCAAGCATGATGAAGCTTTTGTGAAGATTTACATAAAAGATAACGGGGAGGGGATATCAAAAGAAAATTTAAAACAAATTTTCGAGCCTTTTTTTACGACGAAAGCCAAGGGAACTGGCTTGGGTCTTACGGTGTGTTATCAAGTCATGAAAATGCACGGCGGGACAATAGGCTTCACCAGTGAACCAGGCCAAGGGACTGTTGTGGAAATTGTCCTGCCTAAAAAGCATCACTCGTAAAGGAGTGGTTTTCTTTAAAAAAATTCCAATCGTAAACGGCTGGGATAGGGAAAATGATTCAGTTTGGGATCTTGTATCAGGTTGGCCCCTATATCCGCTATTTTTTTTGCCTTTTCTTCTTCCCCGGATTTTCTTAAAATATTTTCTGCAAAACGGTAAACCAAGGGATTAGTGGATTTTATTTTTATGGCTTGAATAAAGAATGATAATGCTTCATCAATATTTCCTGTTTCCATCGCCACAGCTCCCGCGTAAAAATAAAAAGGTTCCCGATTGGTTATGCCCCGGGAGGTCATGCCTTTTGTTGCAAATATCTTCGCCATAGCGTAATTTCGGTTGAGATAGTGGGCTGCCGTCAACAATAAACAGGCATTTTCGTGCGCTTGATTTATTTGATCAAGCAAATCTGTATTTTGGCCTCCCAAGAACTGGCGATAAACAACTGAGCTTGCCATCGTGGTTATGATTTTGTCGGCTGGTAATAACAGGCTTTTTTCTAAATAAAGGATCGATTGGTCCCAATTTCCTCTCATAAAAAGCAGCACTCCGGCATCATAAACGTTCCAGAAAATAGTAGGTTCGGTATCGGCGGAATGGAGGATATGCAAAAGTGCCTGGTCTTCTTGACCAAACCCATAATATTCGCATAAGCCTAAGAACATTTCCGCATCGGATTTTGCCGGAAAAGTTTTCAGGACCATGTGGAAATAGGCCGTTAAATTTTTCCAATCAACAGCTGAGGCGGGGATCTGGTTTTTCGAAAAATAAAATAATTGAGACAGATTAAGATCTGCAGCTGTGTCATTAATTCTGCGGATATTAACAGAACGTATAGTAACCGGCACATTAACGCATATTGTAAGGGCAATAATAATGAACAGATAGAGGAAACCTTCCCGGAAGAATAACCAGCGGAAACGGGCGAAAGGTTTTCTATTGGCCATGTGCCACCGCTTTCTTAAATAGGAAGCTTTCTTTAAATCCCAATACGATAAGAGTGATCAGCATAATAAAAAACATCCCTAATAAAAGATAGGCTTCTGCATACCGCAGCGGCGATAGAAACCGGAATACGACTCTATGCTGGCCCGGTGGAATCCACGCGCCTCTAAACGCGTAATTTCCCCGTAAGAGACGGCCTTCACGTCCGTCGATATATACGTGCCAGCCAGTGTGATATCCGTTTGTCCATAATAGAAATTGGGGATGATCGAGAAGGGTTTGGAGACAAAGGGTATTGGAGTCGAACGATAGCACTTTGACGGCAGAAGAACCTTCGTAGATGACTTGCGCTTTTTGTACGTAGGGAGCTTCAAATCGTAAATCTTCCGGTTCGCTTTCATTTTTTGACAAAAGAGCAGTGTTTTGAAGCGTTTGCCACATGGTGTCAAGTTTAGCAAAAAATGGTCCAGGGGCGGATTCATCCAACGCCAGAGTGTTGTCAAAAAGCAGCAGTTTGTTGGCGGTGAATTTTTGAATATTATTTTGGTCTATGAATTGCTTGATATTATTGATCCAGGGGTTTTCATAGTATCCCGAGGTTGATAGTTGTGATAAATCACCTGGTTTAATATTTTTTTCGCTGATAGGCAGAACGGATAAGGGGGAGGGTAACAAAAATTGTCCTTCATAAAAAGATTTGTGGTCAGTCAGGTAGGTTTGGTTAAATATCAGAGAATTCCGCTCAATATAATGTCCCCACTCAATGGGCTGGATGATCAGGCTTATCCATAATAGTATGGCTAGTAATCCTTCTTTCCCTCGTCCCATAAGGGTAAAAATAAAAAATATCAGCGACATCCCAACCGCAAAATAAGAGCTTAAGGCAACACCTTTTTGCGTAAAAAGCCCGATTACGAAAAGGACATGGATGATAATGACAAACCCCAGGATAGCGGCATTTTTTCGGTTTTGATGATTTTGCAGGAAAATACGCAGCTGTTCCATGACCAAGAGGATGGCCATAGGGACAACTCCCAGCCAAAGGAAGAAATGCATCATTCTCATGTAACGAAAGAAAAAAACATGTTTCAAGAAAAACGGATATAATCGCCCGGCAAGGGTCATGGCGATTAAGGCCAGAAATGTTCCGGTTAAAAGCAAAAAAGTTTTCCGCCGGGAAACAGGATTGATGATGGCTAATAACAGCATGATGAAAAAGAAATATGCCATATTAAAATCGCCAATACGCAGGGCAGGGTGATTTGAAAATGTTTTATCGAAATACCCATGTGTGATAATGTCCATGACCGTGCGGGATGATGCGGAGCTGTTGGTACTGGTATCACTTATACGGCCAACCGCGATTTCAGATGAGTCCGCGGATCCCACATGCCGGGGCGGAAGGACAAATCCTCCTTTTTTGGATTCCGAATAAAAGTCAATCGCGGGAACGCAGGCTAATAGAAAAAAACCTAATGATAGCGTCGCAAAGAATTTGTGCGTGCTTATAAATTTTAGGGAATTTTTAAGAAAAATGAAGGACTCTTTAATAAAAAACAGGCTAAAGAAAAATAAAGAAGCACCGATGACTGTTATCGCAAAAAAGGGAATATACGTGGTGATCATGAGCGCTGCGGTAAAGCCGATCCCCAGAAATTGGTGTTTTTTTTGGTCTCGGGCAAAGCTAAAAAGAAAATAAAAGAACCATACCAACGGAACAAACAGCAAGACTTCAAAACTGCAAAAAATTTGTGCCCCCCATGAGAAAAGCAAAAGAAGATACGCGCCGGTTGAGGTCAGACGGTCTTTTAAAAAAAGTTTTGCTATGAGCCAAAACCCGACAACGCCTATAAAATAATAAAACACCAGAAAGATGATGTGCGCGTGTACAGGGGAGACATTCAAAAGCTTAAGCCCGTTAATGATCCAATAGAAAGGATTAAATTCGCCCATCCTTCTTAAAAAGAAATTCCACGGAACTCCCCCGGCATATTCAGCGTTCCATAAGGGATAAACTCCGCGGAGGATATTGTCGAGAAAAAAACGGCTGTCCCAATAATAGGTAAAGGCATCCACCCTCAGGGCAAGTCTTCCGGAAATGTATCCCCACCAGGAGATCATCCAAATGATAAAGGGAAGGATCACTAAAAAAAGGAATTCACGAAGAGCTGATGCAAAAATAAATTGGATCACGCAACAAGCCTTATAATAATTTATAAAAATTTATGAGCTTACTTTATCATGCTTCGAATTGTTTCTCAAATAAAATCAGGGTGATTTTTCAAACGTCTTGAAAAAAACCGAACTTAGTATAAAATATTATGATTAAATAAAATTTAAAATATTATGGGAGGGTATATGCGAGAAAAATTCAGAGTCGGGATAATCATTATGGGCATGTCTGCTGTTTTCGTTTTGCAAGCTAATGCTCAACAGGTATCCAATGCTGTTAAGCCTCATGATCAGGGCGCAGGAGCTCAACTACGGCAGGAAATAGAAGCATTAGAAAAACAAGTGAAACCATTGCAGGATCAACTTAAAGCGATTGAAGCTCAAACTAAGCCCATCAGAGAGCAATTGCGTCCGATGCAGGATAAAATAAAAGAGGTGGTTGATCAAGAAAAGCCATTGCGGGATCAAATTATCAAAATTGAAGCTCAGGTCAAACCCATCCGGGAACAAATGCGTCCGATGCAGGAAAAAATAAAAGCATTGGCAGATCAGCAAAAACCGCTGAGGGATCAACTCGCAAAGATGGAGCTTCAGATTAGACCAATCAGAGAACAACTGCATACAATTATGAATAAAATGCAGGCGGATCGTAAACAGTTGGAACAGTTGCATGCCGAACGCCGGGCACACCGCGAGGAAATAAAGCAAACGCAGGGGAAAGGGAAATAAAATGGACGTTCACGAGCGCGGGATGCTTGATCAGGACACCTGGGAGAATTTTTTTGATGTGAAAAAAATTTTTGCTATGCTTAAACTTAACAATCGCGTCCATGATGTGGTTGAGTTGGGTTGTGGATATGGGACATTTACAATTCCGGCTGCAGAAATTATCAGTGGCAAAATTGTCGCGGTCGACAACGACCCGGAAATGATCCGGTTGACTTCAGAGCGGATCCAACAACATCGGCTTGAAAATGTAGAGGTCATACAGCGTGATTTTATCGCGACAGGTTCAAGTGTAAAAAATCGCAGCATGGAGTATGTTATGCTTTTTAATATTTTAAACGCGGATAATCAACAAATTTTGTTCAAAGAAGCAAAACGGGTTTTAAAAAAATGGGGTCAGGTGGCAGTGCTTCAATGGAACAACGAAGCGGATATGCCTGATGGTTTTGATATAGCAGAAAGTCCTAGGCCGGAACAATGCCGGGAGTGGGCTCGCGCTGCGGGATTGGGATTTGTGGGCCAGTTTGATATTAAGCCCTATCATTGTGGAATGGTGTTTGTCAAAGGTAACACCCTGAAAAGCAGTTGGACCATGGGAAAGTAAAGATATTCAGCCTAAATGTTTTTAAAAGTGAGACGAAGATGCATTGTTCAATATCTGATGGAATATTTAAATTTTGGGAAACCAATCGTTCCGAAAAACTCCACTATTATCCCAAGAAAATTTCGATCGAACCGGGCAATATCTGCAATTTGCGCTGCCCGCTTTGTCCGACGAATGACAAAGAGAACCGGCATGTGCCCAAGCAGATGATGTCCTTGGACAGCTTTAAAATTATTTTTGATAAAATTAAACCTTTTGTGCTGACTCTTGATTTATTTAATTGGGGTGAACCGTTTTTAAACAAGGATATTGGCTTGTTTGTTAAATACGTCAAAGAACAAAAGCCCAAGGTTCGGATTATTATAGACAGTAACTTTAATATTGTGACTGATGAGCAAATTGATCAAATTGTCCGGTATGGGTTGGATGTGATCCATGTTTCCTGTGATGGTGCTACGCAAAAAATTTATGAACAATACCGCGTGGGAGGAAATATCGCGACCGTGATGGAAAACATGAAGAAACTGGTGGCGAAAAAGAAAGAATTAAACCGGTCTTTGCCTTATGTCGAGTGGAAATATTTAGTGTTTAAACATAATCAACAGGAAGTGGAGCTGGCGGCCGCGAAAGCGAAAGAAATCGGGGTTGGTTTCTCGGCGAGCGGGATGCGTATCAACTGCGGTAAAGAGATTTTCGAAAATATTACGACGTCCGTTGAGAGGGACAAGGACTGGATTCCCGATGATCCGGCCTTTAATAATTACCAGCAAGTCTCATCTGAAGGCAGGAAATTTTGTCCTAAACCGTGGAGAACCATGACCGTGGACTGGAACGGCAATGTGGTGCCATGCGGCGCGTTATATGAATGTGAAAAATATGGCTTTGGCAACCTGCTTACGCAGTCTTTCGAAGAGGTATGGAACAGCCCTAAATTCCGCGACGCCCGCCGGGTTATTTCCGGAAAAAAACATGAAGCCCCGGTGATTTGTCAGGTTTGTAAAACTAATGGGTATCAATATTTTTAATAATGAAGGGTAAAGAGGAGAAAGAACAATGAAAATTATTAAATCTGTTTTTTTATTGGTTTTCATGTTTTTGGGTGTAGGAGCTTGGGTTTTTATCGGCGCTGCTCAGGCTGATCCTATTGCGGATGAAATATTGAGTTATCAAAAAAATCCTCCTCGGTTAAATGCAAAAGTGAAGAGTCATTTTGTGTCTCCAGAAGTTAACGGAGATATGGTTTTGTATATTAGGTCTGATGAAGACCCTATGCTGATTAAAGCTGATATTTTAATGGACGTTCCTGAAAAAGTAAAACAAAGCGGGCTTTCAAAAATAAAGGCTACGAACTATACCAAACAAGCGCGCGGCGCTTCAACTCCAGAGCAAATGTTATCTTGTACTGAGATGCCGGGCATGGGAGAGCATTGCATGAATCTTCCTACCAATTTGGCCAATAATGATATGCAAAAGAATATTGTGGAAGCGGAGCGGTTGGGGCCCAGGACGATCGCGGGAAAAATCGGAAAATGTTACCGCTATCAAGGGACTTTTCAAATGTCGCCAGCTCAAATGGGACAACAAAAAAACAGGAATGAATCGTCTTGGCATGAAACCTGTCTTACGGATCAGGGGCTTCCGCTTTATGAAAAACAAACAAAAACTAAAACGGGCGGATTAATTGCAGAAATAACGACATTTTCCATTGAGGAAGGAGTCGTTTCAAAAGAGGATGTAAAATTTCCTGATACTGATGCCCAGGCTGTAAATCCGTTTCAAATGATACAGCAACAAATGCAGCAGAATGGGGATAAGCCAAATTCTGAGCAAATGCAGCAAATGATGCAGAAAATGCAGGAATTAAAAGAGCAGTACGGAAAATAAAAAGTATTACAATTTTTAATGTATTTAAAAGGCAACTCTTATGAGTTGCCTTTTTGCAGTGTTAATGACTTGACCTTTCGTCGTATAGACAATTTCCTTCCATATTTTATACTAAGTCATCTTGCGTTAAACAACGATTTAAAGAAAGGAAGGGTATTATGAAAAAAAAGCTTAATTTAGCATTACTATCTGGACTGGCAGTTATCCTGCTTGCGGGGTGTGCCACGATTTATCCTGTAGGGATGTTGTATTCAGATGTCGCCGTCCCAGTTACGGTCGGAACAGGAGATGGGTCATATTCAAAGGTAGGGACCGCCAAAACAATGTCATATTTTACGCTTATTGCGACCGGTGATTCTAGTATAGAAGCAGCGGCTAAAAACGGCGGAGTTACTCGGATTAAATATGTTGACCATAAGGTGAAAAATTTTCTTGGAATTTATGGTGAATATACAACCTATGTGTATGGTGATTAATTTTTATAAACAGGGTCAAAGGAGGATATAAATATGGGAATGGGATGCGGATGTGGTTCAAAAAAAGACGATAAAAATAAAGATTATGAATGCGCCAGCTGCGGCAAGATGTCCGACACGTCTAAAACGTGTTGCGGAAAGCCGATGAAGAAAAAGAAGTAAAACCTGGCAATTTTTATTTGCCATGACGCAGATATCAAAGTAGAATGGCTCCCAAAGGGAGCCATTCATGCTTTTTAATTCATACGAATTTATATTCTTTTTCTTACCTGTGACCTTATTGGTTTTTTATACATTAGGGTCAATGGGCATGGCAAGATCTGCGATCGGCTGGCTATTTTTCGCGTCGATATTTTTTTATGGCTGGTGGAATCCGGTTTATGTCGGGCTGATCCTTTTTTCGATTTGTATCAATTATACAATCGGATATTGGTTGGGTAAATTTTTTGATCAGAAGCGGAAACGTAAAAAATTTCTTCTGGTGGCGGGTCTTGGTTTTAATTTGGGGCTTTTAGCGTATTTTAAATATACCAATTTTTTCCTGTCAAACATCAACGGTGTTTTTCACTCTCATTTCCCTAACGAACATATCATTTTACCTTTGGGTATTTCTTTTTTCACTTTTCAAAAAGTCGCATATTTGGTGGACGCGTATGAAGGCAAGGCGCGGGAGTATGATTTTTTAAATTTTTGTCTGTTTGTAACTTTTTTTCCTCAGTTGATTGCAGGTCCGATTGTGCATCATAAAGAAATGATGCCGCAGTTTAAAAAAGACCATTATTGCTTTTCTCATTCGGAATTGGCTTTGGGTTTGACCATGTTTTCGATTGGTCTGTTTAAGAAAGTGATGTTGGCAGATAATTTGGCGATATACGCTTCTCCGGTGTTTGATGCCGCAAGGGCGGGTACACCGGTTGGGAGTGCAGCTGCATGGGTGGGAGTGTTGTGTTATACGTTTCAAATTTATTTTGATTTTTCAGGGTATTCGGATATGGCTATTGGTTTGGGCCGGATGTTCGGGATTAAATTACCATTGAATTTTAATTCCCCATATAAAGCAATCGGCATTGTGGATTTTTGGCGGCGGTGGCATATGACACTATCGCGTTTGCTCAGAGATTATCTTTATTTTCCATTGGGCGGAAACCGTTGCGGTAAGGTTAAGCGTTATGCTAATTTGATGACGGTTATGATCATAGGCGGACTTTGGCACGGTGCTAATTGGACTTTTGTTTTATGGGGAACATGTCATGGCCTTTATTTGATCATCAATCATGCGTGGAATAAAGCCATAGAAATATTTAAATGGAAATGGGCGGAAGAATTTATTTTTCAGTATATGGCAGGGTTAGTTACTTTTTTTGCGGTGGTATTAGCTTGGGTGCTTTTCCGGTCAGACAATATCACAACGGCCGGCCGTCTTTACCATGCCATGCTGGTTAAATGGACGCCAGGGACGACCAATCATTTGGCGTTAAACACCAGCCATATATTGAATATTGCTGGTTCTTTTCTGTTTGTTTGGTTTTTGCCCAACACGCAGGAATTGTTGCGGAAGTATGAACCAGCCATTGATTTTAAAGAGCAGGATGTAAAACCCTTGGTTAGGGGTTTAAGATGGTTAGAATGGCGTCCTACAGCAGGATGGGGTATTGTTTTTAGCATTATTTTTGTGATCAGCATTTTTAATATGGTTAAAATCAGTGAATTTTTATATTTTCAATTCTAACAACAACCATCAACCAACAACCACCAACCAACAACCATCAACCAAAATGTCCAATATTTTATACATGGCCCCGATTCAAGGCGCGACCAATTACATTTACCGGAATACGTATTCAAAGTTTTTTTCAGGCTACGACGTGGCTGTGACGCCATTTTTGGCCAGCTCACCGGGAAAAATGGTGAAACGTGACCGGTTAAAGGATATTTGGCCTAAGAATAATGAATTCAAGGGTAAGCTAATTCCTCAAATCTTAAGTAAAAATCCAGCAGATTTTACCGCGCTGGCTTTAGCAATGTTTGATATGGGGTATGATACTGTGAATTGGAATTTAGGCTGCCCCCTTCCTAAAGTAAGCAACAAAACTCGCGGGTCTGGTTTGCTGTTAAATCCAGATTTGGTTATATCTTTTTTGGATGAAGTGCTGGCACATATCCCGAATAAGTTGTCCATCAAAGTCCGTCTGGGAAAAAATAGCCCTGCGGAACTATTCCTGCTTCTACCGCGATTAAACGCGTTTCCTTTAAGCGAAATCATCATTCATCCCCGTACCGCTTTGCAAATGTATAAAGGGGACGTGGATCTTAACGCGTTTGAGCAGTGTTTGTCATTAACAAGGCATACGGTGGTTTATAGTGGCGATATTCATTCTTTGGAAAATTATAATGAACTGGCCCGCCGGTTTCCCTCAGTTCATGGTTGGATGATCGGGCGGGGAGGGATCGTCAATCCTTTTCTACCTGAGGAAATTATTGGAATCCCGTCTTTGGGTAAAAAAGAGAGTATCAACCGGTTTAAAGAGTTTCACAAAAATTTGGTAGAAGTTTATCAGGAAAATTATAGCGGTCCGGCTCATGTTATGGATAAAATGAAAGAACTTTGGTTTTATTGGTCGCAGGGATTTGAAGGCGCTCAAAAGTTTTATCAAAAAGTCAGCCGGATCAAGCATGTAGAACAATATATGGATGAAGTTAACGCGTTTTTAGATTTGTAGTTTTTTTATGATATAATATTTAACATTAGATAATTACTGATATGCTTATAAAAAAATTTTTTAAATTTTACCTGCCCTGGATGTTGGCCCTCAGCTTGCTTGTGAGCTTTGCGGGTGTCATAAATACTTTCGCGGATCAACCCAACACTAAACACGTCTTTATTCTCAATTCCTACCACCAAGGTTATGCCTGGTCCGATTCGATTATGCAAGGGGTTGAAAATGTTTTTAAACGGGCTGATTTTGATATTGAACAATATGTCCGCTACATGGATATGAAGCGGTTCTCGTATAGTAAGGAATATTTTGCAAAATTAAAAGAGTCTTACCGTGCTGATTTTAAAAATATTCATCTGGATGCGATTTTAGCCGCAGATAATGACGCTCTGGATTTTTTACGAACATACCGGGATGAACTGTTTCCTGGAGTTCCGGTTATTTTTTGCGGTATCAATGATTATACGGCGGCGATGTTGGATGGCCGCAGCGATATCTCTGGAGTGGTCGAAGATACGGAATATATTGATACCATTAAGTTGGCTTTATCCCTGCGGCCATACGCGAAAAATGTTTTTGTAGTCGTGGATAATAGTACCACTGGACGGGCACACCGGTCTGCTGTAGAAAAAATTCAAAGTACTTTCTCGCCAGAAATTCATTTTGAATACTTATCATTAGGTGATTATACCCTCGAGGAAATGGGTCAAAAATTGTCTGAATTAAAAAATGACAGTGTGGTGCTGATGCTCCAGCAATTTTTAGATAAAAACAATGTTTTCTATTCTATTAAAAAAAGCACTTCGTTTTTAACACAAAAGTCGGCTGTGCCGTGTTTTGTGGTGACTGAATCACGCATGGGTTTTGGTCCGCTAGGCGGTAAAGTGATTAGCGGTTTTCATCAAGGGGTCGCGTCCGCGGAGATGGTTTTAAAGCTTATGCAAGGGGAAGATGTTTCAGAGATTCCAGTCATGATCCATGGTTCCAATAAATATATGTTTGACTATAATGCGATGAAACGTTATAACGTCTTATCGTCTCAACTCCCGCCGGGAAGCATTATTATCAGCCAGCCAGTATCGGTATGGGAACGATTCAAAATCCAGATTATTACAGCCGCACTCATATTTATTCTCATGTTTATAAATCTTATTGTTATGGCATTAGAGATTCTGCGCCGGAAACGTTTGGAAAAGGTCTTGATTAAACGGGAAAACGAACAGCATCAATTTATCGCGAAATCTCCGATATCCATAGCGATTATGACCTCAGCAGGAAAGGTTGAATTTGTCAATGATTGTTGCGTGAAAACTTTTGGTTATACGATTGAGGATATCTCTACTGTGGATGAATGGTATTTACGCGCGTATCCGGATGAGCGTTACCGGCAGGAAGTTATGACAAAGTGGAAAAGCTTTGTGGAAGTCGCGCTGAAAGAAGGACGGGATATTCCCCGGCACGAGTATCGCGTGACAGGTAAAGATGGCGTTATGCGGGAGGTAAAAATTTTTGGAGCAAAAATTGGGGAAAAATTTTTAATTTTTTTAGAAGATGTGTCCCTACGCAAACAAACGGAAGATCAACTGCGTAAAACTTTAGATGAATTGAGGAAGTCGAATAAAGATTTAGAACAATTTGCGTATGTGGCGTCGCATGATTTGCAAGAGCCGATCCGTACAGTTTCAGCGTATGCTCAATTGCTTAAGGACGCGTATCAAGGCCGCCCGCAGGATGTCATTAATAAATACATTAGTTTTATTTCAGATGGGGCGCGGCGTTCTCATCAGATGATTACGGATTTATTGACGTTATCGCGGGTGGGACTGGGGACTGAAACGTTTGGATTTTTTGATTTTTCCATCGTGCTAGAACGGGTTAAAGACGAACTTAAAGGCGTAATTCAGGGAAAAGAAGTCCAAATTACGGCAGACACCTTACCTGTGGTTTATGGAGACTTGGCACAATTGACTCAGGTGTTACAAAATTTGATTGATAATGGTATTAAATTTAATAAACAAAAACCGCCGGTTATGCATATTTCAGCGAAAGGCAATTCGGTGGAATGGGTTTTTGCTGTGACAGACAATGGGATCGGGATTGCCCCGGAATATTTTTCAAAAATTTTTGATTTGTTTCAAAAAATACATACGGCCAAAGAATACCCAGGTTCCGGCGTGGGTTTGACTATTGTCAAAAAAATTATCGAACACCATAATGGCCGAGTTTGGATTGAGTCAGTTTTTGGTCAAGGATCCACATTTTTCTTTACGCTGCCGCGCAACCGCGATAATAATACGGCACTCATTTAACCCGCATTTTGCAGTATAAGTGGAAATGCGGCTTGAACCCCAGTCTTTTCTCGAATATACATTATTGAAGACTGTTTTGTTTGCCACGCACTTTTTCATGTGAACATATTCGTCGAGAAGCTAAGTTTATTGCAAAATCAGGGTTTAAATAACGGCACACCCGCCGCTGGTCTTATTTCTAAAATAACTGGCACCAAACCTTCAATTTTAATGCTATCCAAATTCTGCTGACTCATCGGCAGCGGCACACCATTCCCGTCGCGTTTGATTTGCAAATTCAGATTAGACCTGGCCATATCAATACCACCGTATGGAGTTTTTGTTAACGCGGCATTGTCGGTTGGTTGGACTGTGGGACGGCTAGCTTGAGAATTTTGCAATATCTTCCCTAACTGGCGTAAAATATTGTTTCCTTCTTTTATTGCCCAGGTCGTATATTCTGAGTAGTCTTCGTCGGGGGTTACAGCTATAGCTACATGACCATCAGATAACAGGTGCAACGTTCCAATGAGCTCTTGAAGTAATTTGGTGATTTGGGGATCATTAAAATCAACTGGACCTTGGGCGGTAAAACCTTTTTGATCTCCCTCATCCGGCACAGTGATTGTTACATAATTTATATTAGATTTAGTTTCTATGTTGATTGAATAACCAGGACCGAATGGTTCATAAATACCAAGCAGCATTGCCCGATCAAGTTCTTTAAGGGTTACCACAGGAGTGGGTTGGTTATTCGGACGCGCGTCAGTAGGTCTAATTTTAAAAAATTCATTTGAATTCACATATAATGTCAAAAAGGCTCCGTGTAACATTAATGTTTGGGTTGTTTTAGTCAGATATGACCTAAACATATTTGTGAAACGCTGAAAAGGGGTTGGTGTAACGTTTATAATGTCATCCGGATTACCTACTAAAGCTATAAACTGACGAGTAAAATTGTATCGGGCAAGATGATCGTTTCTAAATCGTTCGGTTGTGTCATCGGCCCATTGGCAAATAATTTCGACGATTTTATTAATTCTTTTATTAGTTCCCGTGATTGGCTTGCTTGTCAATAAAACACTAAATTTATCTCCAATCGTAAATTTTTTAGCCATTTCATAAAATTCTTTCAATGCTTTAAATTTTTCTTGGTCAATTTTTAAATCATCCAATTCTGCCCATAACCCTCTTGTGTATTGCCCTTCATTAAGTTTTTTTTCCGTGTTTTCCAGCCAAAAATTTAGAATGATGGGGTCGGGAGTTAATTTATTTTTAGCAGAGTTTATCATGGCTGAATCAGATATATTGATGGGTAACTCAAGCCCTGGTTCATTTTTAAAATCTACTTTGATTGGGATAGCATTGGAGGAGATTTCTAGACCGGGTAAGCTATTTGCATAACCAATCAAAGTAAGGGGGCGGCCATAGCGGCTCTGCGATTCTTGCGGGATTTGTTCATCTGAAAAGACTGCGCTTGAAACGGGCAGTTTTTTTGTAGGGCCGGGCAGATTAATAAAATTTCCTGTAGCGTGATCCAGCATGGCGCCATCACCTTGTACAACGTGCTCTTCAGTGGCAGGATTATTTTTTTGTCTTTCAAAACCAGTGCCTGCAGAATATCCATGGGTTGCTCCTTGAGATGCTAACCGGGCATAGCTCTCTGTCCCACCGGAAAAATATTTGCGCGGGATAATTTGCTGATTTTGCGGGTCGTATTCTTCCTTAATCATGTTAAATACGCCTTTTTTGAAAGACTCGACGTATTGATTATAAATTTCCTGATTTTTTTTAGGATCCTGGTCAACGCCTTTGACTTTGCCTTGATTCGCGTAAACTTTTCCTAAAATAGATTCTTTCAACGCGATTTTATACCAGGTTGCCAAAAGCATGCCGCTGTAAACCTGACGCAGAGGAGCAAAGTTTTTGCCTTCATTGACTTCTTTTTCAATGGCAGGAAGCAATATTTTTTTTATTAAAGAAGATAGAGGAGAGACGGGAGAGGATAGATGATTTTCTTTTTCAGCAAAATAATCCTCTTCTAGTATAACCTTTAAATGGTTTTCAACGACGTACACTGTGTCGCCTTTTTCATAGAGCACAGCTTTGTCCGGAGTGATCCAGATTTTGTTGAAAATATCTGTGGGAATATCAGAAGTCTTAAATTGTTTAGACGCCTGATCATAAACTTTGGACCAGAATTGTTTTCCTAATTCACCATCCGGATTCACTAAAGTCGCGGAAATTTGTTTTAATAAATAATCTTGCGCTAAAAGGTCGCGGCCCATTTCCGTTTTACCGAAGGAGTCAGGGATGATACGGTTTTTTTCATAAGGAGAGAGGTTGACCCACTGGTCCGTATCCGGCACAGCTAAGGCGGCTAAGAAATATTTGATGAGTTTAGCATACTCCATTTGTTTTTGATCAGGGGAGAGCTCTTCATCTCCGCGATGGATAATAAAATCGAATTTAAATGGATTATTGGGGTCAATAACCATGCCTTTCAAATGAGCGGGCGCGAATACCGGGCTTAAGACTACCGGTGTGCCTGGCATGGGCATGAGTCCGACTGCTGTTAAGGGTTGCGCAAAACTTGGCGGAATTACCATGCTGAAAGCAAAGGTAACCAACACGATCAATGAAATAATTTTTTTCACAATAATGCTCCTTGTTATTTAATAAGTATATATTATATAGAAGCTAAAAAACAAGGAGGGGTTCTGCTATTTATATTTTCTATTGTGTCATGGTTTTTTTTGTGTTATAAAAGACCGCATTAAAATTGATATAGTTGGTTGATGGTTGATAGTTTTTAATTTTATCCCCCTATTAAGGCTAATTTTTTATGAATGTTTGGGCGAATCTATTTTATAATTATCGGCGCTGGTGGAAGGCTCTTAAGCTGTATTTAATATTAGCTGGCCCGGGAATTATTGTCATGATCGCGGATAATGACGCGGGCGGGATCACGACTTACGCGGCGACTGGCGCGAAATATGGTTATCATTTGTTATGGTTTTTGTTATTGTTAGGGCCAATTGCGTATTTTGTTCAGGAAATGACTGTACGGTTAGGCGCTGTTACTAAACGCGGTCACGCGGAAGCGATTTTTCACGCTTTTGGTTCTTTTTGGGGTTGGTTTTCTTTGTTAGACCTGATTTTGACGGATTGGCTGACTTTGGTCACAGAGTTTATTGGAATGACGGCAGCCATGAATATTTTTCATATCCCTTCTTATATTACGGTGATCGTGGTGTGTATTTTGATGGGTGCCATGATTCTGCAGGGCAGGTATTGGACGTGGGAAAAAATTGTTATTATTTTTTGCGCGGTGAATTTGGTGTATATTCCGTGCGCTTTTATGGTCCATCCGAGCGTTTCGGACGTATTGAGTAATAGCTTTATTCCTCATCTTCCTCCGGGCGGATTCAACAATGAAATTTTCTTTATTTTAATGGCGAATATTGGTACGACCATCGCGCCGTGGATGTTATTTTTTCAACAGAGCGCTGTAGTTGATAAAGGCATGCAGGTCAAAGATATTCCTTGGGGGAGACTCGATACTGCTTTGGGCTCTATGTTCACGGTTTTTGTCGCCATGTTTTGCATCATTGTCACTGGAACAGTTTTGTTCGGAACCAATGTGGAAAGCGCGGCGCAGGCAGCGATTAAGTTAATGGACATTAACAAATATGTTGGGACATTATTGGCCATTGGGTTGTTTGATGCCGGGCTTTTAGGCGCGGTGTGTATTTCCTTAGCCAGTTCCTGGGCGTTTGGAGAGGTTTTTGGCTGGGCACATTCATTGAATAAAAAAGTTAAAGAAGCGCCCTGGTTTTACGCGTTTTATTTTTTATTATTGATCAGCGCGGGGGCAGTAGTTTTGATTCCAGGGGCGCCTTTAGTTTTGATTACTCTGTTCGTGCAGGTCATTGCGGTCACGTTGCTTCCTGCCGCGTTAGTCTTTTTGATATTGCTCTTGAATAATGAAGAAGCTATGGGAAAATATAAAAATACGTTGATGCAAAATATCATCAATATTACCATTGTGGCAGGGATCATAATTTTGTCGACCATGTATGGCATCAGCGCGCTGTTCCCGAACATGTTTAAATAACCGATGGACCACCGCGTCGGTGGACCAAAGTCCACCGACGCGGAGGAGAAAATCATATGAATTTTATTACGATTATTCGGGATTCTTTTATGGGGTTTGTTAGCCAGATTAAAGAAATTAACCGGAAATATGCCGTGCCGCACATCAAAATGAGCCCGTCCGTCAGGTTTTCGCTAATTTTACTAAGAGTTTATTTGGTTTTATTGATCGGCATATTGTTTTACAAATTTTATACATTGGTCAAATGATAATTTTGAACAGTAACAAAGTAACCGAGTAACAGAGTGACAAAGACTGAAGCAAATGATAAGAAAATAATTGATGCAAAGAGAAGCATGACAAAGAAAAAAAATGATTGATGAATAAAATTTTAAATATATCAAAAATTTGATCGTTTTTTGTTATTTTGTAGTTTTTTTACCAATTGTTTTTTTGTTTTTACTCTGTCACTCTGTTACTAGGTTACTCGGTTACTATTAAAAAAAGGACGCCATGCCTGAGATCTTCTTTAATGACAAAAACACGCCGGAAAAAATTTTTTTCTTAAGCGAATTGGTCAATACCAAGGTTTTATTTGGCGCAAAAAAAATTGGAAAACTTTCTGATTTTATCATTATTGACCGTGACAAAATCGCGGAAGTCACGCATTTTTATGTGGTGCGTCCGTTTGGCGATCCGGCCTTGGTCATTCCTTTGGACAAAGTCAGGTCGTTTGACACCAATCAAATTGTTTTTGACGTACAAGACGCTGATCAATATGTGGTTACGCCCGTAGAAACAACGTTATTTTTAAAAGATTATATTTTAGATAAACGCGTCGTTGACATTGAAGGCCGTGAAGTGGAAGTCGTATACGATGTGAAAATGATTTGGCGCGCGAATAAATTGTATATCAGCGATGTGGATTTGAGCCATTACAGTCTGTTGCGCCGGATGGGGTTAAAATGGCTGGCCAATTTTATTTACAACATGGCGGATAAAATAAAAAGTCAGATTGTGTCCTGGGAATACGTGGAACCTTTGCCAACCCAGATTGACGGATTTAAAGGGGATATTAAGCTGAAAGTTTTAAAAGAACGCTTGGCAGACATGCAGCCGATGGACTTGGCGGATATTTTGGAAGAGCTGGATTCTCAGCAGCGGGCGGAAATTTTTAATGGACTCGATCCGGAGCAGGCTTCGGATACGCTTGAAGAATTAAATCCCAATGTTCAGCGGGATTTAATCGGGGTTCTTAAAAAAGATAAAACCGCGACCTTGATTAATGAAATGACTCCCGGCCAAGCCGCGGATATTTTATCAGTTCTACCGTGGAAAGAAGTGCGCACGCTTTTGAAATTGATTAAACCGGACCGCGCTCAGAAGATTCAGTCTATCCTGGAAAAGCAGGAAGAAAAATTGGTCAATTTCGGCGTTTCAGAATGTTTAAAATTTCCGCCGGAAATGACCGTAGAACAAGTCCGGAATAATTTTCAGAGTGCGGCCAAGGGCAAAGATGTGATCATGTATATTTATGTGGTCGGCCTGGGAGATACGTTATTGGGCGTCATTGATTTGAAAGAACTGTTGAAAGCCGATGAGAGCGCATTATTAAAAGATGTTATGGATGACCGGGTGATCACCTTGAATACGGACAGCACTTTAAAAGAGGCATCAGTTTTGTTTGCCCGTTACGGATTTCGGGCATTACCAATTGTGGATGAAAAAGACAAAATGGTGGGAGTGGTTCCATACCGGGATGTCATGAAACTGAAACATCTTTATTTTGAATAAATTCAGGAATTGATTTATGTGGAATTTGGTGGTTACACATAGAATTAAAATTATCATTGCATTATTCACGATCATTGTTATTTTGGTCAGTTTGATGTTGTTTTGGGACGAATCTGTCATGATGCGTAAAGGCGCTTTTTACCACGCACGTATCCCGGAAAAAGTGGTGGCTTTAACGTTTGATGACGGTCCGTCAGAAAAATGGACGCCCAAAATTCTGGATGAATTAAAAAAAGCGGATATCCATGCCACTTTTTTTCTGGTCGGGAAACATGTTCAACAGTATCCGGGCATTGTCAAACGGGTCGTGTCTGAAGGCCATGAAATAGGCAATCATACTATGAGCCATCGCTTATTAATCGATATGCCGATGAAAGACGCGATTAAAGAAGTGACAGATGGGGAAACAGAGATAGAACGTGTAACCGGAATACATACAACGTTGTTTAGACCGCCCAAAGCCTGGATCAGTAATCAGCAGAAGACTGCGCTTCATAAATTAGGATATACCGTGGTTTTGTGGAGGATCAACACCAAGGACTGGGTTAATTTTGACGATAAACTGATTGTCCATTATGTTGAAAAAAAAATCAAGCCCGGCGATATCATTTTATTTCATGATGCTGGCGGAGCGATCAAATCAGAAGGCGGTAACCGTCAGGAAACTGTAGATACTATTGCTCCTTTAGCGGCTGGATTGAGAAAAAAAGGGTATAGGTTTGCTACGATCAGTGAACTGTTAGCTCTTCAAAAAAAGTATGCCCAATAAAAGTTATTTTAAAAATATTTTGATTTTGGTGGCGTTGGGGATGTTATTTTTTGTATTGGGAAATAACATTCTTAGTTTCACCAATCCGGATGAAGTTTTTTATAGTCAGACCGCCAGAGAAATGGCCCAGCATAAAACGTGGATGGTGCCGTATTTGTTCGGCCAGCCGCAATTTGAAAAACCTATTTTTACCTATTGGTGTATCCGTTTGGGATATCTGTTATTCGGTGAAACTCCTTTTGCCGCGCGGTTTTTTCCTGCCCTATTTGCCTTGATTGGCTGCCTGACCGTTTTTGTCTGGATCAACCGGGTGTTCAAAGATCAGCGTAAAGCCATGATCTGCGCTCTAGTTTTAATGACTATGGGAATGTTTATCGGTTTAGGCCGGACTGTTTTTACAGATATGATTTTTTCGATTTGGATTCTTTTGGCCATGGCTTTTTTTTATTCCTCGTACATCGCGCCGCCGGATAAAAAGCAAACGGCTATTTTAAGTTTTTTTGCCTGTTCTGCTTTGGCTGTGCTGACCAAAGGCTTGCTGGGAATCGTATTTCCTTTAGCCGCTATTTTTTTGTTTTTTTTAATCGGGGGACACGTACCTGATTCCGCTAATAATCGCGGAACCAGGTACATGTCCCCCTATCTGTGGGGGGGGATCGTTTTTCTATTGATCGTTTTACCATGGTACATGTATATGGCCAAAATGTATGGCCATGCTTTTATCCATGAATTTTTTTATAATGATCATATTCGGCGGATTTTAGAAGCAGAACACCGCAGCAGCGACCGTTGGTATTTTTATCCCATGGTCATGGTGGGAGGTACCTTTCCTTGGAGTTTCTTGACAGTGGGAGCATTTTTTTATATCGCGAAACAACTTAAAGAAAAGAAAGCTGATCCGTTATATCTTTACTTAACGTGTTGGGTTGTGGCCATGTTTGCCATTGTTCAGGTCGCTCATTCCAAATTAGCCAGTTATATTTTTCCGGTATTTCCAGCCTTGGCTGTGATGGTCGGCATATGGCTGGATTCTCTTTTAAAAAAGAACGACAGTAAAATTTTAAAAGTGTTTTTGTGGATTTCCTTATTTCAGATTTTTTTGATTCCTGTTGTTTTAGAATTATTTGCCAGAGGAGTGATTAAGTTTAATTATTATGCTTATTTACCAGACTCATCTGTAATTAATAAGATAGCTTTGATGGTTAGTCTAGCGGCAGTGGGATTATTGGTTTTAATATTAAAGAAAAAATATCAATGGGGCGTGGTGTTGACCGCATTGCAAATTCCGCTTTTTTTCGTGATGGCTATGGCATCCATTAAAACAGTTGAGCCATATGTGTCCAGTCAACAGGCTTGTGAATATTTAATGACTCATTATCAAGTTGGTTCAACGCTTTTAACCTCAAAACTCTATGCTAGAGGAACCAGGCTTTATACAGATAAAGATATTGCCGTAATTGATAGCGGAGATAATTATTTTAGCCCCCACCCGATTCCCTATCTTAATTCACAAGAAAAGGTTTTGGCTTTCCTTAAAGATAACCCCGCGATTTATGGTTTGGTTAAGGACGGCGACCTTAAAACCTTAGAAAAATATGTTTCTGGCCAATATCACGTCTCTTTCCTTAATAAGATTGGTGATGAGAATATCATACGCCTTTCTGTTGATTAATTGGGGGGACATGATACTTAATTCAATAAATTATTTTGAATTAAGTTTCGTGTCCCCCGATTAGAAAATTATTGAAACTTTTTGAAAGTTATATCTGTCTAATCTAGTAAAGGAGGGCAGTAAAAATGAAACAAAAATATGTTTTATTAACCATGTCCATTATTTTAGGTTCAGTTTTGGTATTAGGGGTCGATCAAGCTTGTGCCCGTGATGGCGGAGAACGGAATCATTCGGGGTCACGGGTTGAGAGTGGGCGTCATTTTGATGGCGGCCGGCATTTTGACCGAGACAACCATTATCCATTTTTTGGTTTGCGTTTCTCATTTTTGCCAAGAACTTATTATTCGCTTTATGTAGGAGGCGCAGGATATTATTATTTGGATGGGACATATTATATTCGAGAACGGGGAGATTATGTGGTGGTGAATCCGCCAGTTGGCGCCATTGTACGCGCTATTCCTGATTATTACCAGCCTGTGGTCATCAATGGAATGACGTATTACATGAACAATGGAGTTTATTATTTATATACAACTCAAGGATATCAGGTGGTGCCTCAGCCGCAACAGGTATTTATGCAGCCTGCGGCTCTGATGTCTCAACCAGTAGTCCAGCCGGTTGTTCCGTCTTCGGCGCCAGCCAATTCGTCGGATGTTTTTACGGTAAATATTCCTAATGCGCAAGGCAATTATACACCGGTCATTATTAAACGGGCATCAACCGGAAACGGGTTTGTTGGTCCCCAAGGCGAGTTTTATTCGGAGTTTCCTAAAGTGGAACAGTTAAAAGAAATGTACGGAAAATAATGCAGGATATATCTGCTGAAATTATACAAAAGGCGTCGGAAGGCGATCTGCCCGCGTTTGAAAATATTTACAAGGCTGCTTCAAGCTTTGTTTTCAATGTCGCGTTCCGTGTTGTGCATAACAGGGAAGAAGCAGAAGAAGTTACCCAGGATGTTTTTATGAACGTGTTTCGCAAATTAAAAGATTTTCGTCAGCAAGCATCGTTTAAGACGTGGGTGTATCGGATCACAGTCAATTGCGCGATTAATCATTATCGCAAAACCGCGGAACATAAAAAGCGGTCTGTAGAGTTTGATGAAAGGATAGTTTCTGAAAAAGTTTTTGTTAAACAGGAGCCGGCTATGACCCAGGAAGAACATCAAGGTTTTATTAATGAGCTTTTAGACAACCTAAATCCTGATCAGCGGCTTTGTGTTGTATTAAGAAATATTGAAGGTTTGAGCTATCAAGAAATCGCGGACAGTTTGAATATCAATATCAATACAGTCCGTTCAAGGTTGAAAAGAGCCAGGGAAGCGTTAATTAATTTTAATAAAGTAACAAAGTAACAAAGTAACAGAGTGACAGAGAAAAGACGATTGGTGAAAGAATGAACAAACATAATTTTGTGAACAAAAATCAAAGTTTATCAGCTAAACATGTTAGTAAAACATTTCATGTTTTGGTTTTACTCTGTTACGTTGTTACTCTGTCACTTTGTTACTATCAAAATATATTAGCCGGGAGCGCATATGGACTGCAATAAGATCCAGGATTTAATTTTGACGGATTATATTGATAATCAAATGGACGAAAAACAAAAAAATATGATAGAAACACATTTGGCGCAATGTATTGGATGCCAGGAGTTTACAGCTTTAGTTAAAAAAACTGTCGTAGAGCCTTTTATTCAGGCAGAACGATTTGTTCCTTCCGAAAATGTTTGGATAGAAATTAAAGATAACATTATGCAAGAACAAAGCGTTAAGCCTGGGCTTTGGGACGCGCTCACAGACGGAATGAGTAATTTATTGCGGGCGTGGAAACCGGGTTTAGTTTTTGCCTCAATGGCCATGCTGATTTTAGGTGCAGGATTATTGAGACAGTATAGTATTTATGACCAGGAATTGAAGAGCGCTAAAGCCGTGGAAACAATGGAATATTTGAGTTCAGTAACGCAGACACAAGAAGGAGGAGCCATTGACGAAAGTGAAGGATTTGGCACAACGATAGAAAAATATTTTTTATAACCTATGAATAACAATAAGGTTGATGGATGATGGTTTTTGGAAAGAGCAATTGTTCGCATCAATCATCAACTAAAAACCAACAACCAGCAACCAACAAAACTAACTGTTATGAAAGGACAAGAAAATGAAAAAAGATTTTAGCATTCTTATTATGGTCGCAATTTTGGCATCAGGGGTGCCTTTAATTTACGCGGAGACAACCTCGTCTTCTCCAAGCTCCACAACCACGACGACTACAACATCCGAAAAAACATTCAAGCATAAAATGGATGGAAAAATGGAAGATTTTTATAAAGATCTTAATTTGACTGAAGATCAGAAAAAGGCTTTGGATGCCAATAAAGCACAGCATCGGGAGAAATCTAAATTAACGAATCAGGCGATCAAAGACAAAATGGATCTTATGCAAGTTGAATTAGAAAAAGATCAATTGAATATGGAAAAAATAGGTCAAATTAAAAGTGAAATAAAAGTTCTTCAGTCTGAACAGCTGGATAGTAGAATGGATAGTGTTTTGGAAGTCAGAAAAATTTTAACACCTGAGCAATTTAAAAAATTTATGGGACACATGAGCGAAAATAAAGAGCATTTTAAGCATAAAAATAAAGAACATAAATAAAGTAGCGTCCAGTAAAGCGCGCGGTAGGGCGGTTTGCATTTAAACCAAATCATTCGCTCAAACAGCAGCTCCTAAGCGGAGCTGAACTCGCTCGGTGATTCGGTTTCAACGCCAACCTTGTGTATAGGTACGCGGTTAGAGGGTTGATATAAAACCCCAATTCCGAATTAAAATTCGTAATTGGGAGTGCGTAGTATGTCGCATGTGGTATGTGGCATCGATGTTTTAATATATCATGTGTTTAAAAATAAAAAATATTTTTTCACCCTTTGGGTGAAAATTTTCAACAACCACATACCACATACTACGCACGACATACTTCCCTAATTCCTTATTTCTAATTCGGAATTAGGGATAAAAGCGATTGATGACAAAGAAACGATTATCGTTTATAATTTGTCTTCAATCGTTTTTTTATTATGGTTAGGATATTGAATGATTAATTTAGATGACGCGTTAAATATGGTTTTAAGTTCGGCGAAAATTTTATCGTCTGAAACTGTTTCTCTGCCATTGGCTTTGGGCAGGGTGCTGGCTCAGGATGTCATATCTCCGTTTGATGTGCCTTCGCGGGATGTTTCTTCTATGGATGGTTTTGCTTGCCGAGCTGGCCAGGCCGGTAAGATCTTTAAAATAGTTGGAGAGGTTCAAGCTGGCGAAATATTTTCCGGGAAAATTAATGAGGGTGAAGCCGTGCGGATTATGACTGGCGGGGTGATCCCCAACGGTGCTGAGTATGTAATAAAGGTTGAAGAAATAATCGATAAAGGCGCGGATATAATTGAAATTTTGTGTGAATCTGGATTGGGAGATTATATACGTAAGCAGGGTGAAGAAACAGCCAAAGGCGAAAGGGTTTTGCGCAAGGGAACAACAATCAATCCGGAAATGCTGGGTCTGTTGGCGAGATTAGGGTTTGAAAAAATTGAAGTGTATTTTAGACCCAAGGTAGCGATATTGTCGACGGGAAATGAAGTGGTTAATTTAGGGCAGCCATTGGGGGCAGGGCAAATTTATGATGCCAATTTTTATGTTTTAGCGGGCTTGGTTAAGGAATGTGGATGTGAGGTTCAATCATTGGGTTTGGAGAAAGATGATTTAGGGCGGATTAAAGGTAAAATAAAAGCCGGGCAGTCAGCGGATCTGCTGATGATAACAGGCGGAGTGTCCGCAGGGAAATATGATTTTGTCAGGCAGGCGTGTGAAGAATTGTCTGCTGATATTGTTTTTCACAAGGTAGCCCAGCGTCCGGGTATGCCAATCTTATTCGGCCGGATTAATCAAATGCCAATTTTTGGTCTTCCCGGAAATCCCGTGTCTGCGGTTATCGCGTTTGAGAATTTGGTTAAGCCGCTATTAATGAAAATGCAGGGCACGGAATTTTGTCCGCAAGTTTTTGAAGCGATTTTAGAAAAAGATTTGGTGAAAGAAAAAAAAATCCGTTGTTTTATTCGCGCTATGACAGAATGGAAGGATGGAGGGTTTCGCACCGTGCCTTATGAAAAACAAAGTTCCGGAGTATTGCGTTCTTGTGTTGAATCAAACAGTCTGATTATTTTGTCAGAAGAATTGACGGTTTTAAAAGTTGGGGATCCAGTTAAGTTTCGGTTTACAAAATAAGATGAGCGCCGTCGTGCTGGATTGAAACCAAGTCCTTCGCTCAAACAACCTTGGCGAAGCGCCAAGGAAACTCGCTCGGGGACTCGGTTCCAAAGCTGCACTCCTTAAGTTTTTTGTTTACTTTTACTTTTAACCTTTACCTTTTAACTTTTTTCTTATGTATAATTATTTGCGAATTTCCGTCACAGATCAATGTAATTTACGGTGTACTTACTGCACGCCGTGCTGCGGCTTGGACTTATACCGAGACGATGAAAAATTGTCTTCGGAACAGATTGTCCGGCTGGGCAGGATATTCGCGGGGCTGGGCGTGACCCGGGTACGTTTTACCGGAGGAGAGCCTTTATTGCGGAAAGATATTCTCAGCTTGGTCGCGGCATTTAAAAATATTCCGGGCATTGAACAGGTTCATTTAACGACGAATGGAATATTATTGGGAAAGATGGCGGCAGGTTTGAAACAAGCCGGGCTGGATGGATTGAATGTGAGTTTAGATACGTTGGTCAAAGAACGGTTTAAAGCATTGACCGGATTTGATGGTTTGTCGGATGTGTTAACAGGAATAGCCCTGGCTCAAAAAACCGGATTTGAAAATATCAAAGTCAATGCTGTGATTATGGCCGGCAAAAATGATGATGAAATTTTTGATTTGATCGGATTTTTTAAACAACATAATTTGATCGGGCGGTTCATTGAATTTATGGCGATCACGCCGTTATGGGATGAACAATTATATTTTTCTATTGAACGGATTCAAGCCCTGTGCCGCTCACGCTACATCGTAGAGCCGTCTTTATTTCGTTCTCTGGGGCCGGCTGAATATTATAGTTTAGACCAAACGCAGCCGATTGGATTTATTCATACCGTTGTTGAAAATTGCCAGCAGTGTTCCCGCTTGCGGCTTTCCGCGTCAGGAAAATTGAAAATTTGTTTATATGAAGAGCAAGGATTGTCGTTAAAACCTTTGTTGTCAGAAATGACTGACAGCGAGTTAGCGGTTTGTATATCTGAACGAATAAAAGAAAAAAACAAAATCGATCATCAATTTTTTAAAAACAGGCAAATTTATATGAGCCAAATTGGTGGCTAGATTTTTATTAAATCGTATGTAGTATGTGGTATGTGGTATGTAGTGGAAAAAGTGATAAGTTAAAATTTGGAGGGCGATTCGCGCATTTTAAAAATAAAGTCTTAAATGGCATGTGTTAAGTTTTACAAATTTAATTATTTTGTTTTTTATTGGCTTTTACCACATACGACATACCACATACTACATACTTTTTAATTAGCAAAATTGAAAGGCTAACAAATGATTGAAATTTCCGATAAGGTTGTCACAAAAAGGGAAGCGTGCGCAGAGGGGCGTATTTTTACTGCCGCGGAAGTTTTGAAGCGGATTAAAGCGAAAAATATTCCTAAGGGAGATGTGCTTGAAACAGCGCGCGTGGCAGGGATTATGGCGGCCAAACAAACGCCTTATATTTTGCCTTTGTGCCACCCGATCGCCATTGAATTTGGCGATATTCAGTTTAAAATTTTAAAAGATCATATTCTTATTTCATCGACGATTCGCGGTCATGCTAAAACCGGTTTTGAAATGGAAGCGTTAACTGCTGTGTCAGTATCGGCGCTAACAATTTATGATATGTGCAAAGCTTTTGACAAAGCCATGGCAATAAGTGATATTAAATTGATAAAGAAGTCAGGTGGTAAGAGTGGGGTCGTTCGATGTTGAAACCAAGTCCCTTCGCTCAAACAGCTGCTCCTAAGCGGAGCAGAACTCGCTCTGGGGACTTTGTTTCAACGTCTCACTTAGTAATCTCCGGCCATGTTCTTGCCGTTTCGACTTCTCCTAATAAGGGGGAAAAGAAGGTCAATCAAGCTGCGGTTGAATTTAAAGAAAATTGGGGGATTGTGGGTGATGGGCATGCGGGCGACGGGCATAGACAGGTGAGTTTGCTGACTTTGGATTCGATTGAAAAAATGCGCGCTAAAGGAGCAAAGGTTAATCCGGGGGACTTTGCTGAGAATGTGACGGTGGAGGGGATTGATTTGGAACTGGTTGCGGTAGGTGAGCGTTTAGCGGTTGGAGAGGGCGTGATTTTGCGGGTGACGCAAAAAGGCAAAGAATGCCATAAGCCTTGCCGAATATATTATGAAGCCGGAATGTGCGTCATGCCGGAAAATGGAGTTTTTGCGGTAGTAGAAAAAGGGGGAATAGTAAGGCCGGGAGATGTTATGAAGGGCGTAGTATGTAGTAATAGCGACGCTGTTGTAGGGGCGATCTCCCGATCGCCCGCACCATAAAAGATTTATAAATTTAATATTCTAGGGTTTTGGGGTTTGGTTTTATTTTTTTATTTATTAAAATAAAAAAGCGAATATCTTGAAAGCGGGCGATCGGGAGATCGCCCCTACGAACAGCTCCTGCGAGCCGTGCGACATACTTAATGATAGGGACTACATGCAAAATCAATACGCGGCAGCAATTTTAACAATTAGCGATACGCGAAGCTGCGGCGGGTGCGACGATATTACTGGTCAGAAAGTCAAAGAATTGATCGTGGCTTATTCGTTCGAGGTGAAGGCCTATGAAGTTATTCCTGATGATCCTCTGCGAATCCGTGACCGTTTAATTTATTTTTGTGATGATTTAAAATGCGACGTGGTTTTGACCAACGGCGGCACCGGCTTTTCTCCTCGGGATTTTACACCTGAAGTAACGAAAGAGATCATAGAGAAAGAAATTCCCGGTTTGGCTGAAGCCATGCGAGCCTTGGGCGGACAAAAAACCAAACGGGCATATTTATCCCGGGCGGTATGCGGTATCCGCGGCAGGTCTTTGATCATCAATTTACCAGGAAGCCCAAGAGGCGCAGAAGAATCACTCGAGGTCGTCGTGGACTTGATCGACCATGCCATCAAAATGATCCGCGGCGAAGGACATTAAAAACAAAAAACCAAAAACCTCGATATTAATTTTGTCTTTTCTTGAATTTGTGTATAATTGGCTCATATGCCAGAACAAATAACCCGGCCCCAGCAAACCAGTTTGCCAAAAGATTTCTTTCCTAAAAATTTGGGTGATCAACCGCCCAAAGCTGTTCCTTCCGCTTTAAGTAACGATCTTAGTCTAGACGAAATTTTGATTTATGCCCGCCATTATCAGGCTTCGGATGTGCATTTATGTTTCGCTAAGCCGATTATTTTTCGTAAATTTGGAGAAATTGAAACTGTCACGAATACTCCGCTTACGCCGGAAGAAATTAAAAAAATTATCAGCGCGAGCGTGGCCAAAGAGATCCTGGATGAATTTGAACATTGGGGGGATAAGGAATTTGTTCACGAGATTCCGGGGCATGGCCGTTTCCGTGTGACTTTGATGAAACAACGGTTTGGCTGGGACTTAACAGCGCGGGTGATTGATTTAACGATCCGTCCGTTTGAAACATCCGGTATGTCACAATCGTGCGCGAATTTAACGTGCTGGGCGCAGGGGTTGATTTTGGTGACTGGCCCGGCTGGCTGTGGCAAGACGAGTACTTTATCGACGTTGGTTGAGCTCATTAACCAGACGCGGGAAGACCATATTATTACCATTGAAAATCCTATTGAGATTGTTTATACACCGAAGAGTTGTCAGGTTACCCAGCGCCAGATTGGTTTGCACACTTTGTCGCAAGGCAATGCTTTACGCGCTTCTTTGCGGGAAGATCCGGATATTATTGTAGTCAGTGAATTGCGTGATTTAGCGAGTATTCAATTAGCTGTCACAGCGGCAGAAACCGGACATTTGGTTTTGGGGACCATGAATACCAATGATGCGGTTCAAACAATTTCGACCTTGATCGATTCTTTTCCTCCGGAGGAGAAGGCAATCATCACCAGTATGATCTCTGAATCTTTGCGGGGCGTTATTTCTCAACGCTTGGTTCCGAAAAAAGATAAAAGCGGTTTGGTTCCGGCATTTGAAGTTTTGATTTTAAACGCGGCAGCCGCTAATCTGATCCGGGGGGATAAAATTAAACAGTTAAATAATGTCATGGCTACGGGCAAAGCGGACGGTATGGTTCTGTTAGACCATTCGCTTAAGCGATTGATAGACACCGGTGAGATCGACGGGTATGAAGCCTATAAACGGGCGATCAATCCGATGGAATTTAAACAATATGCAAATCGATAAATTATTTTACCAACTCATTGAACAGCGTGGTTCTGATCTGCACCTGGAGCAGGGTCAGAAGCCGAAAATCCGTTTGCACGGCAAACTGGTATCTTTGAATGAACCGGTTTTGACGGATGCTTATCTGCTTGAAATTCTCGAGGAGATTGCGTCTCCGGAGGCTTGGCGGAGATATATGGATATGGGTGATCTGGATTTCGCGTATGCCTTAGCTGATCAAGCCCGTTTTCGGGCTAATTATTTCCGGCAGTACAATGGATACGGCGCGATTTTCCGGATTATTCCTTCAAAAATTTTGACTTTGGAAGAGCTGGGCATGCCGTTGGTATTAAAAAATTTTTCTGGCCTGCGTTCCGGACTGGTTTTGATCACCGGCCCGACCGGAAGCGGCAAGTCTACGACCTTGGCCGCGGTTATGGATCACATTAATGAAAATTTTTCTAAAAAGATTGTGACCATTGAGGAGCCAGTTGAGTTTATCCATCCTAAAAAGAAATGCATTATTTCGCATAGAGAAGTCGGGTTGGACACAGATTCATTCGCCAGCGGTTTGCGCGGCGCGATCAAAAGCGATGTGGACATTATTCTCGTCGGAGAAATGCGGGATCCGGAGACTATCATGCTGGCTTTAACCGCGGCGCAAATGGGGATTTTGGTGTTCGGCACTCTACATACCAATTCCGCGGCTAAAACTGTGGACCGGATTATTGATGTTTTTCCTGCGAAACAAAAAGCGCAAATTCGGACTGTGCTGGCCAATACTCTTGAAGGTGTAGTATCTCAACAATTGCTTCCCGCTATCGGAGGTAAAGGCCGTTTTTGCTCGTATGAAATTCTTTTGCGCACAACAGCTTTGCCTGCGATCATTATGCAGGGCGAGACCCTCAAATTAACTTCGGAAATTCAATTAAACCGTCAGATGGGGATGATCGGCATGGACGATTGTCTGTTACAGCTGGTCAAAGGCGGCAAGGTTTCTTTGGAAGACGCATATTTGAAAGCGTTGGATAAAGAAGATTTTCTAAAAGCGGCAAAATAATTCTGGTTAATAAAAACATTGTAGATATAATAAAAATATATTTTTACAAATTTAAAATTTAACAAGGAGAGATAAAAGTGAAGAAATTTTACATGCTGGTATTTTCCTTATTATTCCTTTCCCAATCAGCCGTTATCGCTCACGCACAAGACACAGATATTCAAAATATTTTAAAACGCCTTGATACATTGGAACAAGAAAACGCGGCATTAAAAGCTCAAGTTTTGACGTTGCAAGAAAAACAAATGGCAGCTGTTCCTGCGCCGGTTTCAACACCTGCCGCAACTCCAGTTGTTGCTGCTGCAGCTGCGCCTGCGGGAAATTTTTTGCAGACAAAACTTAAGACAGAATTATATGGTTATGTCGCGCTAACAGCCGCGTATGATCAGGCGAATGCCGGATCAAGTTCAGTTTTAAATAGTTCAACCGCGATCTACCAGGCGCCTAAACAAGCAGTAAGCGCAACCGGAAACGCGAAACACCGGGACAATCTCCGCGCTACAGCTCAAGACACTCGAATTGGTTTTAATTTTACGGCTCCGACAACCGAGAGCGGCGCGAATGTGACCGGAAATATTGAAATGGATTTTTCCGGCAATGCCGGCGGATTTATTAAAGATGCCACTAGCGCTAACGTCACAGGGAGCGGCACCTATTTTCCCCGTCTACGGCACGCGTATTTGACGTTTGATCAGAATAAATGGGGTTTCACAGCAGGCCAAACTTGGGACTTTTTTGCTCCTATTAAAGCGGATTTGCTTAATTGCGCGGCCCTTTGGCGGGCGGGCGATTTTGGGTATCGTCATCCTGAAGTTTACTTAACAAATAAGTGGGTAAATATTTTCGGAGGAAAGTTGACGACCAAAGTGGGTGCCATAGAATCTGAAGATCCTTTTCAGGAGAATAGCGGTACGCCTGTGGCTGGGGTGTATACCAGTTATAACAAAAAAATCTTTGGCGTTGATTCCACCTTTGGCGTTGGCGGGATATATGGAAAAGATTCTTTGGATACATTAACAGCTTATGGCTCGCATAATATTCCTATTTATGCCACGGTCGTGGGTTTACAACTTAAATTTACAGATTGGTTAGGTTTTAAAACTCAAGGTTTCACAGGTTCTAAATTAAATTCGTTTATGGGTGGACCAGGAAGTTCATCAACGTTAAATTTAGGGCTTAATGATGCGGGTTCTACTAGCACGAAAGGTGTTCGTAGTACCGGCGGATTTATGCAGTTGACCTATAAACCTGTCAAAAAAGTGGAAACAAATTTTGGGGCAGGGATTGATGCCGTTAATAATGACGCTTATTTCAGCTCAGATAGAACTTCAGCGATTTGGAGCACGAACAGATCATATTTTACCAATTTGAAATATAATCTGACCAAAGAAGTAGTTTTAGCTGTCGAATATCAGTACTTACATACGAATTATCTTGACGGTATGAGAAGCACGGATAACCGCGTGCAGACCACGATTTATTATAAGTTTTAATTTATAGAGATTACAAAAAGGGGCCGCATTTAATGCGGCCTCTTTTTTTCTTGAATTATGTATATCTTCATGATATACATTTAAATATGGATATCCAATCAATATTGCTTAATTGCACGGGATTTCAGTGGGACAAAGGCAATAGCTTAAAAAGCTGGCTTAAGCACCATGTTTCTGAAGGCGAAGCAGAGCAGGTTTTTTTAAATGAGCCTTTATTGTTATCCATAGACGAAAAGCATTCCCAGCACGAAACCAGATTTAGAGTTATGGGTTATACCGAAGCGGACAGATATTTATATATTGCTTTTGTGGTGAGAGAAAATTTAATCCGGGTAATATCCGCGAGAGATATGAATAAAAAAGAGAGGGTTGTTTATGAAAAATTTAAAAACAATACCTAAATTCAAGAGTGAGAAAGAAGAACGCCAATTTTGGCTTACGCATGATTCCACTGAATATGTGGATTGGTCTAAAGCCAAACGAGTGGTATTTCCTAATCTTAAACCGACGTATAAGAGCATTTCTTTACGGTTGCCCTCTTATATGCTGGATGAGATTAAATTGTTAGCTAATAAAAAAGATGTACCGTATCAATCATTAATGAAAGTATTTTTGGCGGAAAAAGTAAAAGAGGAATTGGCATAAATTGACAGGGGGACATGATACTTAATTCATAATTATTTTTTAAAATGAGTTTCGTGTCCCCCGATAAAAAAGGATATAAAATGGTTCAGAAAACGGTCACCAAGAAAAAAACCGCAAAAAAAATCCCGGATGCTTGGCATTTAAAAGCGGCGTATGCATTGGGAAATGCGACGCAAAAGGTTTCGAACAAAATCAGCACGGTCAAAACCACGGTTAAAAAACGTGCGGCTAAAAAGAATAAAAAGACGGCGACTAAAGTCAGCCTCTGGGATTCTTTTCCGCCAACGCCGGAGCCATTATCTCCTCTCATAAAAGAATTGAGAGCGATCGCGGATATCAGCGGGTTGACTGAGGCGCTGGAAGAGATGAACGCCATCAGTATGAAACATTCCAAACATCCGGTGATCGAACGGCTGGCCGTGAGAATGCAGGCATTATCTCCGTTTGAGCAGGAACAGGTTTCCCGAAATTTTATCGAGAAACTCAACCGGACTTTTCATTTTAATAGCATGACCATGCTTATGCCTTCACAGGTTAAATTGACGGAAGAGGATTGTCAAAAAATGTCGACGGCTTTTATCGAATGTATTTCTGAAACTTTGGAAGATATCGGTTTATCCGAAGACGACCGCGCGATTTTCGCCAAACTTACCGGCGATATCGCGAAGCCGATTAATGACCTGATGCAGTTTTATATTTGCCCCAAGACGTTTGGCCAAAAAATGAAGCGGCTATGGCGGATACAGAGGATATTTATCAAGATGATCAAATTAGTCAAAATCTCCCATGACATGAACAAACAAATGCCGGCTGATTTCAAACCCGTCGAATATTTAAAACTCGAAGGAATTTATCAACAAGAAAAGCATACGGCAAAACCTATAAGTAAAGAGTTTATTATAGACGTAAAGAGCAGTACAGTTTAATACCCAATACCGAATTAAAATTCGTAATTGGTAATTTGTAGAATGTAGTATGTAGCGTCGATATTTTTTAAAAATCATTTTTAAAAAATTAAATTGGTTTTTCACCCAAAGGGTGAATCTTTCATCAACCACATACCACATACTACGCACGACATACTGCCCTAATTCCTAATTTCGAATTCGGAATTAGGGTTAATACATCAGGTGATAAATTTATGATCTACGATGAATTTCAGAAAAAAGCGATTGAGTATATTGACCAGGGGCATTCGGTCATTGTTTCTGCTCCGACCGGGGCAGGGAAGACTGCTATTGCGGAATACGTGATTCAGGAAGCTTTAAAACGCGGACAGAAAGTTATTTACACTGCGCCGATCAAGGCTTTATCCAATCAAAAATTCCGGGATTTTCAGGCGACCAATCCGGACATGATCGGTTTGTTGACCGGAGATGTGACTATTAACGCGTCCGCGCCGGTTTTAATTATGACGACGGAAATTTTCCGCAATAAAATTCTTGATCCCAATATGGATTTGAGCAGTTACGGGTGGATTATTTTCGATGAGATTCATTATATTGACGATCAGGAGCGCGGCACAGTTTGGGAAGAGTCGTTGATTTTTATGCCGGAACACATGCGTTTGCTGGGCTTGTCCGCGACCATCCCGAATATCGATGAGCTGAAAGACTGGCTGGAAAGTATTCACAAACAGCCGATTAAAATTGTCAAAGAAGATAAACGGCCGGTCCCGCTTAAACTTTTTTTCCAATGCCAAAGCACGATTTACACGGATTGGGAAAAATTGGCGAAATATGGGTATCAGTACGGCGCGGGCCATTGTTCCCCGACGCAAAGAGTTCCACACTCATTCAAACTTCACCCTAACCGGTTACCACCTTTGATAGAAGATCTGCAGGCCAGGGATAGATTGCCTTGCATTTATTTTGTGTTTAGCCGCAAACAGGCGGAATTTTTAGCTGAAGAAATTATGACGTTTGATTTTTTAAATTCGGAACAGAAGACCAATATTCTGGGGATTTTTGATGAATTATGTATTAGGTTTGATCTGACCGGAGAACCCAGTGCGTCTAAATTGCGGTCATTGATCAGCCGCGGGGTCGCGTATCACCACGCTGGCATGTTGCCAACCTTAAAAGAAGTCGTGGAACAAATTTTTACCCAGCGTCTCTTGAAAATGATTTTTACGACAGAAACTTTTGCTTTGGGAATTAATATGCCGGCGCGGACTGTGATCTTTGATGAACTGAGTAAATATTATGGCCGGAGCGGATTTGAAACTTTGCGGACCAGGGATTTTTATCAAATGGCAGGGCGGGCTGGCCGCAGGTCAATTGATGTGGAAGGTTTTGTGTTTTGCCGGGTGAATCCTCATTATATCTCCGCCGCAGAAGTGAACCGTGTCGTTTACGGCAAACCTGAAAAAGTCAATTCACAATTTAATGCCTCTTACGCCACGATATTGAATTTATACCGGGTTTATGGTGAGAAATTATACGATATTTATCCACAGTCTTTTCATTATTATCAGGAAAGCAAGAATAACCGGACCAAGGCTATGTATTCCATGAAAGCCAAGGTGGATATCCTAAAAGAATTAGGCTACATCGACCGGAAAGGTTTAACGGAAAAAGGTGAGTTTGCGTCGCAGATTTATGGCTATGAATTGATTTTGTCTGAATTATTTGAAGCCGGATTCCTGGACCAGCTATCTTTGCCTGAATTGGCGATATTAATTGGTGCGATCATTTATGAACCGCGTAAAGGAATGACCAAGCCGCGCTTAAGTCATCGCACACTCCGTATCCAGGATGCGACCAATGAAGTTTTAAAAGGTATTCATCGTTTGGAAAGGGCTACCGGATCAAGAGATCGTACAAAAATGACCTTTTTTCATCTGACGGATGCCATTGAATCGTGGGTTAGAGGCAAAGATTTCGGGGAAGTCAGCGAACAAGCCACAGCAGATGAGGGCGAGATCGTCCGCTATTTCCGCATGATCATCCAGGTTTTGCGCCAAATGGCTGAATGTCCGGTGACTGAAGAATTCAGAACAAAATTAAGAGACCTAGTGCGGATCATGAACCGTGATGTCGTAGATTCAGAAAAGCAGTTGAGAAGTTAATTCTCTTTACCTTTGAGATTTTTTTGATAGAATACACCAACTATGCAATTTCAAAATCGTCGTTCCTATAATCGTGTTCATTTTTTACGTCCGATCCTGATCATTATTGATCCGCAGGTTTCCATCAACGGGCGGCTGCGGGATATTTCTCCGAAGAGCGCTTTTGTGGAAATGAAATATAATGTTTATTTGAAGAATGACGATGAATTGAAATTTAGGATCCAGATTGATCCGGAAAACCCGGACAGTGTTATCTCAGGTGACGCGAGGATCTCACGTATTGCTCCCGGAGAAGGTTTAGCGATTTATTTTCATAATTTGCCTGATGAAGAAACAAAAAAAATTGAGCAATTAGTCGCGAGTAATTCTGCCGGACAGTTTTAATGGCCTTGCCTGAACACTAGTCACCAGACACAAAATTAACAAACCAAAGTAAAGGCTTATCATGTTATCAGTTTCAAATGTTTCATTACAGTATGGCAAACGGATATTATTCAAAGAAGTCACGGTGACTTTTGCCAAAGGGAATTGTTACGGGATTATCGGCGCCAATGGGTCGGGGAAATCTACCTTTTTGAAGATTTTATCCGGCGAAATTGAGACCACGACCGGACAGGTTTCCGTGTCCCCGGGAGAACGTTTGTCCATGTTGAAACAAGACCAATATGCCTACGATGAATATTCAGTTCTGACCACAGTTATTATGGGTTTTGAACGGTTATATAAAGTGATGCAGGAAAAAGATGCTCTCTATGCAAAACCGGATTTTTCTGACGCGGATGGGGTCAAGGCATCAGAATTGGAAATGGAATTTGCGGAATTAAACGGGTGGAGCGCGGATGTGGACGCGGCCAAATTATTGGGCGATCTGGGAATTCCAGAAGAATTTCATCAACTGAAAATGAAACAGCTGGAAGGCGGACAAAAAGTACGGGTTTTGTTGGCCCAGGCTTTGTTTGGCAATCCGGATATCCTTTTACTCGACGAGCCTACCAATCAATTGGACGTAGAAACCTGTATGTGGCTGGAAGAGTTTCTTTATAGTTTCGAGAATACCGCGATTGTCGTTTCTCATGACCGGCATTTTTTGGATAAAGTGTGTACTCATATCGCGGACATTGATTTCGGCAAGATCGTGTTATATCCGGGCAATTATTCTTTCTGGAAAGAAACCAGCCAATTGGCCTTGCGCCAGCGTCAAGATCAAAATAAACGGACTGAAGATAAACGCAAAGAATTGCAGGAGTTTATCGCTCGGTTTAGCGCGAACGCGTCCAAATCTCGTCAAGCAACCTCTCGGAAAAAACTATTGGAAAAATTAACCTTAGATGACATCCGGCCTTCATCCCGTAAATATCCGTTTGTGGGTTTTACCGCGGAACGGGAAGCGGGGAATGATCTCTTGAATATCGAACACATGTCCAAAGCTCTCGACGGACAGGTGATGTTTAAAGATATGACTATCCGGATTAACCGGGGAGATAAGATTGCGCTTATTGGCCGGAACGCTTTAGCCAAAACAACTTTATTTCAAATTTTGATGGGTGAACTACAGCCGGATGAAGGATCCTTTAAGTGGGGCATTACCACGTCCCAAGCGTATTTCCCCAAAGAAAACAGTAAATATTTTGATTCTGATATCAGCATTGTGGATTGGCTGAAACAATTTTCTAAAGATAATAAAGAAGAAAATTTTATCCGTGGATTTTTGGGCCGTATGCTGTTTACAGGCGAAGAATCTTTAAAACCGGTGAAGGTTTTATCCGGCGGGGAAAAAGTGCGCTGTATTCTCTCCAAAATGATGTTGACCGGCGCCAATGTGTTAATTTTGGATGAGCCGACTAATCATTTGGATTTGGAATCCATTAGCGCGTTGAACGATGGCATGGAAAAATTTCGCGGGACCATATTATTTTCATCCCACGACCATCAATTTGTGCAAACCGTAGCTAACCGTATCATTGAGATTATGCCTAACGGGATTATTGATAAAGCCGATATTACTTTTGATGATTATTTAGCGGATTCGACTGTTAATGAAAGAAGAAAGCAGTTGATGGCGTAAATGTGGCTAAAGGTTTATGGCATGAAATTGAATTTTAATATATAATTAAAAGCAATCATTAGCATTTAGTTGGTTTTTTAAAAAAGATTTTGTTTTTTGGTTTTTCACTCTGTTACTTGTTACCCTGTCACATTGTTACTTTTTAAAGGAGCTTCAATGGCCTACAAACAAGAAGTGATCGATTGCCTTGAGAACATGGTTGACGCACAAAACGAAGTGATTAAGCATTTTGCCCGCCAAGATATCTTATTAATGATCATGCCCCAGTTGATCAAACAAACCTCTGCCGATGAAACTCGAAATAAACTTAAAGATCTGCAGGATGATGCTGAAGTGCAGCGCGGGTCTGTTGAAACTCTTCTTAATAAGATTAAAGAGGAGGACCGGGATGTTTATTAAAGATGAATACCAACAATCTTTACATTTAGCGGTTCATCGTCAGATCAAATCTATTTTTGAACTGCATCAATTGATGATGAATATTTCCGATGAATCTTTGTTTGAACAATTAAAAGAAATATGTCAGGGCCAAGCCAAGGTATACAGTACATATAAAACCATGCTCGACGCTCTTAAATTGACTCAGTCTGAAAATCGTTTAGCCAACCGGGAAAACGCTTTGGGCTGGGTTCATGTTCAGGAAAATTTGACTGGATCAACCGGAGACGCAAAGTGTCTGGATATTTCTCCGTTAGGTATGCGTATGCAATTGGAAAGTACAGAAGATATTAATGCGGGAAGAAAATTTAATGTGTGGATTGATTTGTTAGACAGGGGTCAGACTTTACGACGAGTTGGGGTGGTGAAGTGGGCCAGGAAAATTGCCGAAGCAGAATATCAATGCGGTATACAATTCTGTTAGGGACTGTTGAAAAACGCCCATCTGCTGCGTTATTCTCTCGCTCGCTTGTGCGGCGTACATCTACAGTACGCCTCCGTGGTCGCTCGGGAATGCCTTGCATCTGGGCATTTTTGAACAGTCCTGTATAAAATATATTTGAGAATATTAATGATGAATATTGAGAATTATGGGGATGTTGTAAATGGTGGTTTGGCGGGGGAGATTAAGGCGGTGTTGGCGCACGCGCAAAAGCCGTTGGCCTGCTTGCATCAAAATCCTTCAGACCGGGCCGCTCTTAATGAATTGATTGTGTGCTCGTACGCGTTGACGACCATGAAAACTTTGAGCGAACAATGCGATTTCGAAGATCTCTTCGCGGGTCTGCAATCTTTGCTCCAGCAATACGAACAATTAAACAAAGAGGTTGATACTGCTCTTTTGGATATCGTAGAACAATGTTATGTGCTTTTGAGTGATTATCACGACATTGTTGCCATGGATTTAGACACCGTTATATTGCAGGACCGGAAACGAAATTTAATGATGAGTATTGATATGACATACAGATATAAAGTGACAGAGTAACCAAGTAACAGAGTAACAGAGAAAAAACGATAGGCAAATACAGTTAATAACAAAAAAATAAAAAATTTATCGTGTTTTTTATTTGTTAGTTTTTATGTTTTGTTTTTGCTGTCACTTTGTTGCTTGGTTACTCGGTTACTTTGTTACTTTAAAATTTAGACAAAACAAGCGAGGTTCTATGGATTTAAATGAATACCAAAAAAAATGTCTTAATACATGGATCGGCGGGGAGAAACTCATTAGATCTTATTTAGGGGTGTGTGGCGAGGCTGGCGAATTATCTGAAGGTGCTAAAAAATATCTGCGTGGTGATTTTGATTTGCAAGAACTTAAGAACAGATCTATTGGTGAATTAGGAGATGTGCTGTATTACGTAGCTGTTTGCGCCCATGAATTAGGTTTAGATTTAAATACAGTCGGCGAATTTAACAACGCGAAATTAGCCAAGCGTTATGCCGAAGGCAAAATTCGAGGTGACGGAAATCAACGGTAATAAATAGAAAATGATCTTCGAGCATATAATTAATAAACGTCATCTCAATAACTGGATTAAAATATTTTTTGTGATTTTTTTCATGATGACGGCGTCCCATTATTTTTCATCCCGGCCATTGTGGGGGGATGAAGAATTGGTTTTAAAAAATATTCAGGCGCCCGGATATTCCTCAATTTTTGCCAAGTTTGTTGAGCCGCAGTTGTTTCCCCGTGTGCAATTAACAGTTGTGAAATTTATTGCCGCGCATTTTAATAATAATGTCTGGTCCTTGCGTTTCATTTCTTTTATCACTATGCTAACCGCGTTTTGGGTTTGGATTCCCGTCTTTAAAAGATTAAAAGACCCTCATCTCATATGGCTCGCTGTCCTGTCCTTTGTCGCTAGTTTTCGTTTGGTATATTATGCGTCTGAATTAAAACCCTATGCCATGGATGTGGTGTCATCAGGATTATTCTGTTGGTTTTTGCTGTATGTCAGCGAACAAGGGGACAGGGTGCAAAATTTTGCTGCACTCAAACCAACAACCAACAACCAACAACCAACAACCGGCGCATTATATCTAATGCTAGGCGCATGTCTTTTGCCTCTCTTACTTTTCTGGTCATACGGGGCATTCTTCTTGTTTTGGCTGGTACCTGTTCAATTCTTTTTGTTGAGTCTTAAAGATAAAAAGTGGCGGCCGTATCTGTGGGCGAGTGTGGCGTCTTCAGTTTTGTGTTTCATAATTTTTTATTTCATTGATCTGCGCTTTTCCCTCAATATTCATGCCACCTATGATTATTGGGACAGTTATTTTATTTCCACCCATTCTGTAAAAGATTTTTTTGCCACTTTTTTTGATGGAACCAGAAAATTAGTGGCGTTTTGGTTTGGGAATACAAAAGCCTTTATCCGCCTCGGTACGCCGTTAATCCCTATTTTTGTAATTGGATTGTTTTATAATGGTATTAAAGATTGGCAGGCAAATAAAATAGCAATCAGTTCCGTGATGGTTATAGCCCTGGTCATTTTTACCGAATTATTTTTATTCGGCATTTTTAGGAAGTATCCGTTTACCGGAGAAAGAATCACCTTATTTTTCGCGCCGTTAGTATTTTATGTTTTGATTAAAACTTTGGACGGAATGAAGAAGATTAGACTGTTAGGGACAGTTTGTATGATTTATTATGTGGGGTTTTGTTTCTTCTCTTTAATTAATACCGCAGTCTTTTTTGTCCGTACTTTTCGATAAAATTCCGTGAAAAATCAAAAACAACAATGGGGGGATGAGAGAGAGTATCAAACGGTTTACAGAGCTGACCAGCCAAAAGATTAGCGGGATGTGGGTGTTGATAAAATAATTGGCGGTTAAAGTCATCATGTAGAGGACGGTAAAGCCGACAATTAAAGTGTATGAGGGAACAGTTTTAATTTTTTTCAAATTGAATAAAATTCCGCATAAAATAATAATCCAAATTCCCTGCCATTTAATACTTAAAAATTCAGCGGCATAATATCGCAAAATGATCGCTAATCTGAACAAAGACGAAGGATTTGTTTTGGATATAAGACCGTTTTCGAATTGCAAGCTTGCCGGACGGATAAAAAACTGGAATATGAGAGCAGGCAGAAAAGTCAGGAAAACTCCCAATAAGAATTTGCCAATTATTTTTAATTTACGGTTAGAAAAATTTTGGTTGATCGCAATCAAAATTAAAACCAAAAACGAAATTAAAATGGTGGAAGCCAAACCTTCATCTTTAATAAAACTCATGGCTCCGCAAAAAATTCCGGTTAGGAAAAATAATGACGAAGATTTTTGTTCAAGGCTTAAATGGAAGAAGATAAAAACAGCGAGTAAGAAAAACGCGATTAAGACGTCAGCATATTGGCTGATGGATAAAAGTTGATATAAAGGAAGAAGAGCGAATAAGAAGGCCGGCAAAAAAGACAATTTATGTTTGGTGGTCGTGTAGAGTCCAAAGCCTAATAGTAAAGGCAGCCCAATCGCGTATGTCAAAGACGAAACTAAAGGAATATATGTCGGCGCGGATTTTCCAAAACACCAGATCCACACATTCATCAGCGGCCATAAGAACGGGTAATGATTGCTGGTTTGGAATAAGGCCGGGTCTAACATGTTGCGCCATTGAGTTCCGCCAAGAAAAATGAAACGGGCTTTTAAATTCCAAATCCCCCAGGCATCCCATCCGCCGTAAGGAAAAAATGACGCAGTCAGTATTAAAGCACTCAGGATGATAAGATAAATGAGGATCGGGATAACCGATGGACCACCGCGTCGGTGATCCAGGGACCACCAACGCGGAGATCCATTAAAGATTAAAAAGCTTATTAAAATTATATGAATTACAATAATTAAAACCGGCTGGATTTGATTACAAAGTAATAAAGAATAAAAAGTAATTTGTCCGCTCAATAACAAACCTAAACCCATTCCTAAAATATATTTAAGGATGAGAGGAAATTGATTGTTTTCCGTGACTTTATTTATAGCCAGGAATCCGATCAAAAAGGAAAATAGATAGCCCAAAATATAGAACATATTAATGATTAAGGTTTTCAGCGAGGATCACGCCAAAACTGTTCCGTTTTAAGGGTTTTAAATTAAATTTTTGTAAGATCGAAAGCGCGATTTTTTGATCCGCGCAATTTAATAAAATGAAATGCTGATTGAAGTTTTTTGTGTCAACAATAATGGGAGCCAAGGCATACTGGATTTGCAAATAGCGCAGCATAGGGCCGGCATCTTTGAAATCCTGGTCAGTAATGTATCCTATCCTGGACTCTCCTTTTAAAATATCTCGCAAAGGGAAAAAGGCTTCACCATAAAATGCGAAAGGAGAATTTTGGCGCAGTCTGCGTCTGGTATCAGCGGCTAAAGTTATTGCGTTGATACAGGTTACAATAATGACTGCCGCAATAAAAATTTTAATAAGAGTTTCTTTTGGATTTTTCATTGATTTGTATTATATAATACTCAAAATATGAAAGACAATTTATTTAAAGAAAATTTGGAGACTCGCCCTTTTGTTTTTGATGATAAAGTGGCGAATGTGTTTGATGACATGATTAACCGGTCTGTCCCGGGGTATGCGCCCATTACCGGGTTGATCGGGATTTTGGCACAGAAATATGTTCAGCCTAAAACAAATGTGTATGATTTGGGGTGTTCGCTGGGAACAGGAACATTATCCATGCGGCGAAAGATAAGTCATGCGGACTGCAAGATTATTGCCATAGATAATTCATCGGCTATGATCGAACGCTGCCGGAAAAATATCGAACTCGACCAAACACCTATTCCGGTTGAAGTCCTTTGCGTGGATGTAAGGGATGTCAACATTGAAAATGCGTCAATGGCAGTCATGAATTTTACTTTACAGTTTATAGAGCCGGCACATCGTTTAAAAGTGATTCAGCGGGTTTATGACGGCTTATTGCCGGGCGGAATTTTTGTTTTATCCGAAAAAATTAAATTTAGCGATCCAGTTGAGGATCAAACACAAACTGAGCTGTATTACGCGTATAAAAAAATGAATGGATACAGCGATTTAGAGATCAGCCAAAAAAGAAATGCTTTGGAAAATGTTTTGTTTCCGGATACGATAGAAGAACATTTTTTACGTTTTAAACAAGCCGGCTTTAAACAGGCTTTTGTATGGTTTCAGTGTTTTAATTTTGTATCTTTAGTCGCTTTTAAATAAATTATTATTAGGTTCAATGCTAACCTTGTTTATGGGCACGCGGTTAATGTGTTTTTTTATTAAAATTTTTTGGTATAAATTATGATTGATTTTAATTTTATTACATCCATAGCCCAGTCAACCAGGCTGGCTGATTTGACCCAGGAGCTGATCCGGAAAAGTCAGGAAGTCATGGCTCAGTCACCACGGAGTGACTTGGCAGAGTGGACTGACGCGATAGCCCTTTTGCCGCAAATTATTCCATCCAAAATTGATTTAAATGCTTCAGTCGTGTCGATTGGTCAACAGAGTGATGTGGATGATTTGATGCGCCGGGAATTAGAAAATAAATTACGGGAACTTCAGCCTTGGCGTAAAGGGCCGTTTGAGGTGTTTGGGGTGCATATTGACACGGAATGGCGTTCAGATATGAAGTGGGACCGGATCAAAAATCATATCAAACCTTTGCAGGACAAGCTAGTTCTTGATGTCGGGTGCGGGAGTGGATATCATTTGTGGCGCATGGCTGGCAGCGGGGCGCGTCTGGCTATTGGGGTAGAACCGCTTTTGATTAATGTGATGCAATTTTTTGCTATGCAAAAATATATTAAAAATCCAGCTGTTATGGTTTTTCCATTGGGGATTGATGATGTTCCGGCGGTGGTGGATGGGTTTGATACTATTTTTTCCATGGGTTTGTTGTATCACCGCCGGTCGCCGTTGGATCATTTAATTCAGTTGTTTGATTTGTTAGCAGAGAAAGGTGAGCTGATATTAGAAACTTTGGTTATCGACGGTAAAAAAGGCGAAGTTCTGGCGCCGACCGGCCGGTATTGCCAAATGTCCAATGTGTGGTTTATTCCGTCTGTCTTAACTTTGGAGTATTGGCTCGAGCGCGCGGGTTTTAAAAATATTCGTTTGGTTAATGTCAACCGGACTTCTGGCGACGAACAGCGTTCGACCAGGTGGATGACGTTTCAATCTTTGTCTGATTTTCTTGATCCTGCTGACCAGAAAATGACAGTGGAAGGATATAGCGCGCCTCACCGCGCTATTTTAATTGCGAATAAGTAGGGATGGCGTCCAGTCCTTTATAAAAACATATAAATTTCTTCGAAAGATTTGACTTTTTAAAACCAGCACGTTATATTGAGCTGGACTAGAGAAAACATATTAGGTAAATCGAATGACTATTAATGATGTTTTAGATCCTGTTTTAAAACTTCGCCTGGTTGAAAAACGTGGTGTCGAAGAAGATTTTGCTGAAATTGTTTTTCATAGCAAAGATACCAAACTTTGGGTTGAGGAATTAAAAAAAACTTTAGGAGAACCTGCCAAGCCTGCTGGGGAACGTCCGGGTGAAGAACATCTTAAATTGACCGAGAAATACGGCGGCATCTGGGCTAATCAAACGTTATTTTTTAAAAACTGCGGAACTTTTGTTTTCCTAGGGATGTTTTGGCCGTGGTCGAATGGCCAGCAAACCACCTTTAAGCTTGTCAAGACCTCTCCTTAAATGCGTAAACGTCAGCAGATTAGCCATGAAATGTTTTCCGCTTCGAAGCGGGTTGGCTCTGCCGTCAAAGATTTTGCCATGATGAGGGAAAATGACCGGATTTTGGTTGAATTAGACGGAACTGCTGATGCGTGGTGTTGTTTAGATTTATTGGTTTACCGGCAAACTTTCGTGCCGGTTAAATATGCCGTGATTGCGGTTGTTCCTGAAAATATTTTTCCTGCGGCTTTTCTTTCCTATATTCAAGAATTTTGTAAAATACATCAAGTGACGCTGCATATTGTAAAAGAATTAAGTTTCGTGCCCCCAGCATTTAAATGTAACAAAATCGCCAAGAGTGATAACTTTGATGACATTATTGAGCGGATTATGCAGATGATGTTTTTGGAAGGCAAACTTTTTAATTGGGGTGACATGATCCCTGGGGATATGATACTTAATTCAAATAACCAAACTGAATTAAGTTTTGCGTCCCCAGTCCTTATTTACCCCTTAGCCTATATCGAAAGAGACCTGCTGCAAAGTATGGTTCAACATGAATATCCTTTGTGGCAAAATATGTTTTTCCCTAAAAAGCCTATGTCTTCAGATCCCTCGTCCTTTAACCAAATATCCGCAGTCCGGGATATGATCAACCAGCTTAAGAAAATAAATCCCGGCGTGAAGAAAAACATCTTTAATTGCGTATTTAAAATTAATTCCGAGTATTTAGTTTGAAGGGGGTTTATTATTTACAACCTAAAAATTTCAAGTAAAATGGTTTTCTATGATTAAAAAGCTATCTATCTTTTTTATTGGTTTGGCCTTTTATTTATGGCCGATTACTGCTCATGCTGTGGATGTGGCTCAGGATGTGTATAAGGCTAAAATCAGCGGCATATATCAGATCAGGGTTATTGATGTGGCGACTGGGAATAAGGCTGTGATCGGCTCCGGATTTCAGTTTACCGCGGACGGATATGTTGCGACCAATTATCATGTGGTATCTGAGGCTATTCATCAGCCAAATCAATACCGGGTTGAATATATTACTTCGAATAACAAGACGTTTGATCTTAAAGTTGTGGATTTTGATATTATCCATGATATAGCTGTTTTAAAAACGGCTCAGCCTGCCGCTATTTTTTTATCGTTAGATAAATCTGTTGATTTGAGTAATGGGACTAAAATTTTCTCGATCGGCAACCCGTATGATTTGGGAATGACGATTGTGGAGGGAATTTATAATGGATTGATGGAAAAGTCTTTTTACAAAAAGATATTATTTTCAGGTTCGTTAAACAGCGGGATGAGCGGCGGGCCGGCTGTTAATAATTTAGGTGATGTGGTGGGGATCAATGTGGCTACCCGTGGAAACGCGATTAGTTTTCTTGTTCCTGTAGAATATTTGAAATCGCTTTATGAAGAGGTGAAAAAGGATTTACCTGTGTCTCCCGATTTACCCCCCGATTTATCAAAACGCATTGAACATCAATTGAGTGATAATCAGGATAATATTTTCAAAAAGATTCTGGGTAGTCCCTGGAAACAAATGCATATCGGTGGGGCATTGGTTCCCGCGGAAATTTCTCCGTCATTTAAATGCTGGGGAAATTCAGAACCTGCTCCGGATCATATATATGAGCTCACGCATCTAACGTGTTCCACGGAAGACCAGATCTTTGTGAGTTCTTCCTTGAATACCGGTTATATCGGTTACCGGTATTATTGGATTAATTCTCTTAAGTTGAATCCTTTCCGTTTTTACTCTGCTTATGAGAGGATGTTTGCCGGGCAGAAAGGTTATGAGAGCGCAGGAGAGAATGACGCGGAAAATTTTATTTGTAATACAAGTTTTGTGAATGTGGGAGGCAAAGATGTCAAGGTGGCGCTTTGCGCGCGGCGTTATAAAAAGTATCCGTCTCTTTTTGATATGGACCTGGCCTTGGCTTCAGTGTTTGAAAAAACCAGAGGCTTACAAGTCAAGGTGACAGCATTAGGTATAACCCAAGATAATATCAAAGCATTGACCAAGAAATTTTTGGAGTCAATAAGTTGGCAAAAATAGTTTTCGAAATACAATATTCCACTAAATCCAAACCATTCTATTGTCATTTAGAACAGGAAGAAATACGGATCGGACGGGGATTTGACTGCGACCTTTTGATCAATGACCCTTGGGTGTCTGCTCATCATCTTGTTATGCGGCAGGAAATGGAAGGAGGATGGAGCATAACGGATACGGATAGTAAAAATGGGACGCTATTAAACGGAAAGATTAAAGTGGGAACCGGGCAAATCTTGAATTCCGGTGATTATTTAATGATAGGACGGACCAAGATTCGGGTTTTTGCGCCGGAACATCCGGTAGTACCGCCATTGTCCGCCAGCGTTCCCAATAAATTTTTAGTGTCTTTGAACCATCCGGTCGCGGTATTCATTTTGTTTGTTTTAGTGAACGTGATTTCTGTGTTACAGCAATATTTGACGATGTATACCAATATACGCCCGATGCAGTTATTGGCAGGAAATATTTTACCCATGGTTTTTATGGTGATATGGGCAGGATTTTGGACATTTATCGGATGGCTGATTATCCGGAAAGTTAATTTCTTCGCTCAGTTGTCTGTTACATTTTTCGCGTTTTTTATTTCTGTTCCGATCTCGATGGTAGCGAATTACTGGGCTTTTTCAACTGGTTCATCGTGGGGAATGTGGCTGGGTTCAACAATTTGCGTGGGAGGATGGGCGGTTTATTTATTAACGGAAAATTTGGCTTTGGCCACGAATTTATCCCGTAAACAAAGAATTGGTTATACGGCAGCCTTGGTGTTGGCCTTGTCAGTCAGCTTTGGCGTTTTGAAAAAAGCGAAAAATGAAGAATTTAGCGGTAAGCCAATATTTGTGCAAAATTTGATGCCGCCCTATGTGAAATTGTGGAGGCTGAAGACCGCGGATCAATTTTTAAAAGACAGTTTATTTATTTTTGAAAAAAAGGCAGGAAAAAATTGAAAGATATAGCACCGAAACATGATACCTTCGCCCCTTTTTGCGGCATTGTATTAGAAGAAGTCCGGGATGGTTATGCCAAGTCAACCATGAAAGTTGAACAACATCATAAAAATGGCATTGGCACTGTTCATGGTGGGGCATTGTTCACCTTAGCCGATTATACCTTTGCCGCAGCCGCTAATTCGCGGGGAACCACCGAGCATGTGGTCGTAGCCATCAATGCCCAAATTTCTTATGTTAAAGCCGTTACTCAAGGCGTTTTAACCGCTGAAGCTGAAGAATTAAAATACGATACTAAGATCCCCATTTATACGGTTAAAATCGTTGACGAAAAGAATGAATTGGTCGCTGTGTTTCAAGGCATGGGATATAAGAAGAAGAGGTAAAAAATGATTTGGAATGAAAAAATGGAGTGTATGAGTCGGGAAGACATGAAAAATTGTCAGTCTGACCGTCTGAAAAAATTAGTCCAGTATGTTTACGAACGATCTCCTTTTTACAAAAATAAATTAGATCAACTCGGTGTTTCTCCTCGCGATATTAAATCTATCGAGGATATTGTCAAGCTGCCGTTCACGCATAAAGATGATTTGCGAGACAATTATCCATTCGGAGCTTTTTCAAAACCAGTTGGTCAAATCGCGGAAATTCATATCTCCAGCGGAACCACCGGCAACCCGACGGTCGTAGGTTATTCAAAATCAGATGTGGAATTATGGTCAGAAGTCATGTCTCGTTCGTTATGCTGTGCCGGAGCTGTGCCGGGCGACATGATCCAAGTGGCATATGGCTATGGATTATTTACCGGAGGTTTAGGGGCGCATTATGGCGCGTTAAACATGGGCGTGACTATTATTCCATGCTCCTCTGGGCAGACCAAACGGCAATTAAAAATTATGCAGGATTTTAAGCCACGGATACTAGCTTGCACCCCGTCATATTCATTATATATGGCTGAGGAAGCCAAAGAACTGGGCATGGATCCGCGGGACAGCAGTTGGAAAATTGGGGTTTTTGGCGCTGAGCCGTGGAGTGAAAATATGCGCCAAGAAATCGAAAAAGTCTGGAATATGTCAGCAACGGATATTTATGGCTTGTCAGAAATTATTGGGCCAGGTGTGGCGCAGGAATGTCATTTAAAACGCGGCTTGCATTTATATTCTGATGTTTTTTATCCGGAAATTATTAATGAACAAACGAATCAGCCAGCCAAGCCGGGTGAAAGCGGTGTGTTAGCCGTGACGACATTAACGAAGGAAGGGATGCCGTTATTGCGTTACCGGACGCGTGATATTGTGTCTTTATCTTTTGAAAAGTGCGCCTGCGGCCGGACGTCTCCCCGGATCAGTAAGATTCAGGGCCGGACGGATGATATGATCATTGTCCGCGGCATTAATGTGTTCCCGTCACAGATTGAACATGTGCTTTTGGAGATCGAAGAAACTCAGCCGCATTATCAGCTGATCGTAGATCGTAAGCCAGGAGGCATGGACGAGCTGGAAATATTAGTGGAGCTGAAAGAAGAGTATTTTTCTGATGAGGTAAAAAAATTGCAGGCGATTGAGCATAAAATCCAAAAAGAAATTGCCGCCACTTTATCCGTCGAGCCCAAAGTGCATCTGGTCGAACCCAAAACGATAGCCCGCAGCGAAGGCAAAGCCAAGAGAGTTATTGATAAAAGAAATTTATAAAAATATTTCACCTCTCCCCTCCGGGGAGAGGGAAGCCTGCCTGCCGGTAGGCAGGGGTGAGGGGTAAAAATTATGAAATTGACACAAATTTCAGTCTTTTTAGAAAACAAAAAAGGCCGCCTTTATGACGCGACCCGCTTGTTAGGCGAGAACAACGTCAACATCCGTGCTTTAACCATTGCGGAAAGCCAGGATTTCGGTGTCTTGCGCATTGTCGTAGATAATCCGGAAAAAGGGTTGGAGGTTTTAAAAAATAATAAATTCATGGCTTCATTTACAGATATCGTAGCCGTTGAAGTGGGCGATGACCCCGGCGGTTTGGCTCACGTGTTAAAAGTGTTTGCTGATACCGGCATCAACATCGAATACATGTACGCGTTCGTCGAAAAAAACACCGATAAGGCCCTCATGGTTTTCCGTTTCGACAATACCGACGGAGCTATCAAAGTGTTACAGCAAAATAAAATCAATGTCGTCGGCAAAAAAGAAATTGCAGATTTATAAATGAATGTTTGTTACCAAAATAAAGATTTAGAATGCGTTAATCGTTCCAGTCTGGACTCCATCCAAACCGCGGGTTTGCAATTTTCAGTCGCTCAGGCGCTTAAAACCAAATTTTATGCCGCACGATTAAAAGGTCATGTCTCCTCACCAGAAGATATCCGTTCTTTGAATGACTTGAAAAGAATCCCTTTTACGACTAAGGATGATTTGAGAGAAAGCTATACGGATGGCATATTAGCGACGGAATTTAAACATGTGGTTCGTTTGCATACATCGAGCGGCACAACCGGCGTGCCGACTGTGATCTATCACACGCAAAAAGATCTTAATAATTGGACGGAGCTCATGGAGCGATCCTTGATCGCCAGCGGCGCGACCTGCGAAGATATTTTCCAAAACATGATGACCTATGGTATGTTTACCGGCGGGTTGGGTTTTCATTACGGGGCGGAAAAATTAGGAATTTTAGTGATTCCGACTGGTTCAGGTAATACCAAACGACAATTACAGCTCATGAAAGATTTTAAAACCACTTTAGTTCATGCTACCCCGAGCTACATGTTTCATATGGCTTCGACCATGAATGAACATGGTTTTTCCATGAAAGATTTTAATCTTAAAAAAGCCTATATCGGGGGAGAACCTCATTCGGAAAATACCCGCAAAAAAATTGAAGAACTGTTTGGCATCGAAGCATACAATTCTTTTGGCTTAAGCGAAATGAACGGCCCTGGCGTGGCTTTTGAGTGCGTGTATAAAACCGGACTGCATGTTTGGGAAGATTCTTATATTTTAGAAGTGATTGATCCCCAATCCGGCGAACTGGTCAAAGACGGGGAAATCGGCGAAATTGTTTTCACCACGTTGCGCCGGGAAGCGACTCCGATTTTGCGTTATCGCACCCGCGATTTGGCGTCGGTTATACCTGGCGTTTGCCCGTGCGGCCGCACTCACCGCCGTTTATCACGGATTGCCGGACGAACTGATGATATGCTGATCATTAACGGCGCGAACGTGTTCCCGTCGCAAATAGAACAGATTTTAATGAAAGTCCCGGAAGTGGGCACCAATTATATGATTTTAGTTTCGAAAGACGGCGCATTGGATAAATTGACTGTTCAGGTTGAAATTCATTCCAAAACTTTTCACGGTGATATGTCAGAATTGGGAGTTTTAAAACATAAAATCAAGGATGAGCTCAAGGCCTCGATTATGATTAATCCGAGCGTAGAATTGCACGAGCCTGGCAGTCTCCCCCAGTTCGAAATGAAAGCCAAAAGGGTTGTTGATTCACGGATAAAGATTTAATGGGTAGGTCGTATGTAGAGAAAAAAAGCGGCGTTTTTTTGATTAAGCCTGAATTTTTTACAGTTTACATTTCATATTTTATTATTTACCGTTATTATATATTCATAAATTCGCTTTTATGACATACGACATGCTGCGAACCACATGCGTGAATATTCAAAACAGGAGATAACCATTATTAAATAATACTTTCGCTTTTCACGACATACGACATGCTACGAACCACATGCGTGAATATTCAAAACAGGAGATCATTATGACTTATCAGCTTACCATATTTTTAGACAACCGTCCCGGCCGTTTAAATGTTTTAACCGGAGCATTATCCGGCGGTGGAATTAACATCCGCGCTATGGCCATTCAAGACCGGGAAGAATTTGGTCTAGTCAAATTGATGGTAGATCGTCCAGATGACGCTCTTTTACTTTTGAAACAAAACGGTTTTGCCTGTGCGTTAAAACCCGTGTTAGCTGTTTATCTTGCGGATAAAGTCGGCGGCCTTCATGAACTGACCAAAATTTTGTCTGATGCCAGTTTAAACATTCAAGACGCCTACGGCATGGCCGCGCAATCCGTGTTTTGTATTGAGTCAAAACAATTGGAACAAATCGAAGATGTTTTAGAAGAAAAAGGTTTTAAAATTTTAAGCGGCCCCGAAGCATACGGCATGTAATTTTTGAGAATAATGTTGAATTAGCCTGTTATTTATATAAACTTATAAATATCAGGCTTTTTTTATTATATTTTTTCTAGGTTTTTTATTTTTTTTGTTACTCGGTTACTCTGTTACTAGGTTACTCGGTTACTTTTAAGGGGGGGAAGAGCATGAACAAATCCATTTCTTTTTTATTTTTTTCCGTCATAGTTTTTCTCGTCTTGCCGTCTTTAGCTCATTCGGCTTCATCCGAGATCTTGGCCTCCCGCAGCGACCGGTACAATACTGTCCTTAATCAGCAAATGGATGAATGGGAACAAGTCGAACACCGACACTCTCAGATGGCAGCCGGAAAAGAATGGAGCGAAGTCGAAAAAAACGCCCAAGATGAAGGACAGAAAATGCAGTACAAAACTGTGCCTGAATCTCTCCAGGAAAAAAATGTCGCTCCTGTCAAAGGAAAATCGCCAAGCGATGAAAATTTTCATGGCGATGACGCACAAAAAATGCTGGATGAAGAAGACCCCTTCATATCAGACAAACACGCCCGCGAAGCAGCATTGCCTCCGCTGACCTTTCATCAAAAACACACGTTCGAAGCATCTTATGATGTTTCGCACTATAAATATGAAGAGCCGCAGTTAATGCAATTAGCTGGTGCGATGAATGGTTTTTCTGCGGAGTATGTTTATCGTCCTAATAAAGGTGATGCATTGAACTTTCCTTTTATGAATACCTATCATCTTCAGACTGAGTTTAACTGGTCCATTGGTAATTTGCGTTATGAATCAGCACAGACTACGGATAAAAATAAACATGATTTTATTACCGATGATAGAGGGTTGATTGGTAGAGAATTTGTTGTGGATAATTTTACTCCTGAGTTATATGCGGGTTTTGGATATCGATATTTGAATGATCAACCCGATGAGATCTTAGTTAATGGATATTGGGATTATCAGCGAGAACAAACTTATTATTATCTCCCTATCGGGTTCAATGTTGGGCGGGATATTAGCCGAAATTTTCGAATGACTGTTAATGCGGAATATGATTGGTTGCTTGTAGGAAAAAATACCACGCATTCAAGTGATTATAGCCAATATGTACAGCCACCTGATCTGCCAGATCCGGATAATCATTTTACACAAGATACTGGATTTGGTTTGAGAGGCTATATAGAGATTGCGACTACAAAAGGGAAAGTCAATTTTTTTGTTCGCCCATTTTTTGAATATTGGCATATTGATGATTCTGATTTGCAACCAAACGTGAATGATCCGACCAGTGCATGGGTTGAGCCAGAGAACAAAACCTGGCAAGCTGGGGCGAAATTCGGCGCTAGATTTTAATAGAAGAAGTTTTATATAAGCATTTATGGATGTTTATCTTTTTTGTTTTTCTGCATTTTTAAGAACAGGGAACGGCGCGTTATTCTCATGCTATTTATGCCGCATATTTAACTTGCAACATTAAAAATGCAGGGTATACTTTTTAGTATGATAGAGCGGGTAATTACCAAAATTATAAAAAAAGCGGCAAAAAATTTTCCTGCTGTAGTTTTAACTGGTCCTCGGCAATCTGGCAAAACTACGCTGTTAAAAAATATTCTTAAATCTACCCATACGTACATTAATCTTGAAGATCCTGACATGCGAATGCGCGCCAGGGAAGACCCTAAACTTTTTTTATCAAATTTTTCCGGTCCCCAAATTTTAGATGAAATACAGTATGTCCCTGAGCTTCTGCCATATATTAAATCTTCCATCGATAATAATCGTGCTCCCGGACATTGGTTTTTGACCGGATCCCAGAATTTTAAACTTATGAAAGGGGTGAGCGAATCACTCGCCGGCCGGGCAGCGGTATTGTCTTTACTTCCGTTTTCTTTTAACGAAAGCTCCGGCCTCGGGAAGTCGGCTTTGGATATGGCTGGTTTATTGAAAAGTCTCAAGATCCGGGGAGAAAGTGTTCCCGGAAAATCGGATATCGGGAGTATTTTACGAAGGGGCGGCTATCCTGAACCATGTTCCAATAAAAAAGTAGATATTAATATTTGGTGCAGTTCGTATGTTTCAACTTATTTTGAACGGGACATCCGCAATTTATCGCAAATCGGAGATCTCGGCGAATTTGAAAGATTTGTCCGTGTTTGCGCGGCAAGAACAGGGCAAATTTTAAATCTTTCCGAGATGGCAAAAGAAATCGGCATATCCGTACCTACCGCAAAAAAGTGGCTTTCGTTGCTTGAAACAGGTTATCAGGTTTTATTGCTTTATCCATATTATAAGAATATAGGTAAAAGATTAATAAAGAGTCCTAAACTATATTTTACGGATACGGCTTTAGTTTGCTATCTTCTGGGTATAAAGTCAAACGATGTGCTTCTGAACGGTCCTTCTTTTCCCGCCATATTTGAAACTTTTGTTGTCGTTGACTTTTGGAAGCGATTTCTGAATGCTGGAGATATGGGATCTTTATTTTATCTGCGGACTCGGGATGGATTTGAAGTGGACCTGGTTATAGAATCCGGGCAAGAACTTTTCCTGTTTGAAATAAAATCAGGAGGCACCATAACCGGAAAACACGCTGCGACTCTTATGAAGGCTGGTCGGGAAATTAAAAATGTAAAAGAATGTGCTATTGTCTCTCGTTCAGATAAAAATTTTACGATTTCTAAAGGTGTGTCTGTCTATAATTGGCATAGCCTGCTTGGTAAATAGTAACAGACCTTATTTTTTCATTTGGAAAAAATCTATGTCAAAAAAAATCCTAATCATCTCCGGCAGTCCTAAAAAAGACGGGAACACGGCTCTGCTTATCAAGTGGTTTATTGAGGGGGCTCGGGAGAAAAATGCGGTGGTGGAAATTGTTAACGCGGCTTATTTAAAATATAAGCATCCGGGGTGTATTTCTTGCCGGCAGTGTCAGAAAAATGTGGAGTATGGGTGTGTCATTGATGATGATGCCGGCCCGGTGCTGATTAAAATGATTTCTGCCGACGTAATTGTGATGGCTTCGCCGCTTTACTTCTTCGGAGCTAGCAGTCAAATTAAAATTCTGGTTGATCGGATGTTCTCACTTTATAAATGGGATAATGCGGCAGGAACTATGCAAACACCGCTTAAAGGCAAGACTTTGGTGTTTTTAGGCAGTGCTTTTGAGGATATAGGCCTTGATGCTTTGGAAAAACCATTTGCTTTAACTGCTGAGTATACTGGAATGCCGTTTGAATCTTTACTGGTCGCGCATGCTGGCACATCGGGGGAGATTGTTAAGCTGCCTGAAGCACAGGATCGAGCTAAAACTTTGGGACGGAAAGTCGCATAAATAGGGGCAGTTCATATTTATTTTATTTATTGCCATTCTGCTCCCAAGCATTCCACCATGACTTTTTAGGGGTTCAGGCAAGTTTGAGCATCTTGGTACTCAATCCCTAAATGTTCATTTGTAACGGAGTTATTTAGATTCTTGGGGTCTGGTTCAGCAGGGCAAAGACAGTTAAAACAAGGTTCACCGCTAAAGGTGCATTCGCGTATTCTGAAACGATATTGCAATTTAGAGTCAGCAACCGTATGACAGTTATCCCACTTGGGATCAGATAAGAAAAGTCCCCAGGTTCCAGAGGTGCAGGGAGTCATACAATTTTCGCTGTAAACGCACTCGGTTCCGGTCATTTTATTCGAGCCGCCCCCGCAGGTATAATTGACTCGAGTTCCACCTTCCGGACAAGCAGGATCGGAGGCGGCCCCGCAAGGAGGATTTGCGCCCGGGTTTTCAGGAGTACAGCAATGAAGATTGTATTCTTTTTTTTCAGCGGTTGGTGTTTCTGAGCAGGTGTTGGGATCTTTCGGCCCGCCGTCTTTTTCAGATGGGCAGTATCGGGTTAAAACTTGTTTATTATCTTTATCACAGCAAGGCGGCTTATTGCAATTAAAATAATAGGTGCAGGCTGAACAAGGGTCACTGCTTGAGGTGAAATGAGTTTTGGTAAGGGGGTCTTCATACGAATCTCGGACTGAATCATCCCAGCCTTTTTGTTGGGCATTCCAGGAACGGACTACATAAGGACCCATGATGATGATACCTGCCATAACCAATAAGGTTAGCATGATGTACTCAGAAAGGCCTTGCCCATGATTGGAGGTAAATTTTTTTAGCATAATTATCGAGTAGCTTTTAAGCTCAATATAAGTATAATATATTAATTATATTCATACAACCTTTTTACCCTAAAAAATACCTGTAAATTTAAAAAGTGTCTATAAAGGGCTTGACAGCCTAGGGTAAATGTATAAAAATACCGCATGAAATTTTTCCCAAAAATCTCTATAGTTTTCTTGTCCTTGTTTTTTATCATTGGAACAGGCTTGGCCTATCCTCAGGAAACCGCGACTGAAGTCATTACTTTGAAAAACAGTTTAGCGGCTCCAGTGGTTAAGCGGGAGTTGGACGCTATTAAAAGCACGGCGGGTAAAGTCGTTTATAATGAGAGTACGGGAACGTTTATTGTCATGGATGTCCCAGATAAATTGAAAGAAATGATCGAAAAAGTTAAAACTTTGGATATTCCGGTTGAGCGTAAAGTGTTGGATCTGCAAAATTTGAAAACGGAAGATGCGGTTAAAACCATAGAGCCGATGTTAACCCCAGGGATAGGGTTGGTGAATGTTATTAAAGACAATGAACTGGAGGTTATTGATACGTCCGAAAAGGTGAAAGCGATTGAACGGGCTATATGGGAAAAAGATCGGAAAAAAATCAGTTTATCTGTCAAAGTGGAAGTCATTCAGATTATATTAAACGATGAACATTTAAGCGGGGTTGATTGGGAAGCGATTTTGATGGATTTTCAGTCCAAAACTTTTAAGGGTTTTGGGGATTCTGTTCGTAATAAATTATCGTTTGGAAGTTTGAATCAAGAAGATTTTGAAGTGCTGGTTGATGCTTTGGAATCTGTCGGCGACATGCGGCCGATAGCGAATTATGTCAAAGATGAGGTGAGTGGTGATTTTTCGATAGATCTGCCGGTAAAAGATTTGTTGTTTATACCGAATCAGGACGCGATCAATAAACGGAATCATGATGATCAAGTTAAGTATTCTGTCGCCGTGTCTGATGTCCAGGAAACAGGTTGTCAAATCATCATTGATCCACAATACAAGGGAACTCAGGGCGTATTCGGGGTTGATGGTAAAATAGCCATGACTGTGGAGCCAGGAAATACACTTATCGCCGGAGGCCTTTTTAAAAATGTGATGATCGAGTCCATGCGGAAAATACCTTTATTGGGAGACATTCCATTTTTAGGGGCCGCGTTTAGAACCCAAGGGCACCGGCATCGTAAGACAGAAATAGTTGTTTTTATTAAACCGCTGATTAAGGTAGAAAAAAAATAATGAAAAAATTTTTAATGTTAGCGGCTTTGGCCTGTACAGTTATTTTGGGTGCTTGTCAAACGGCCGTTCCACCGAATAATTATGTCATCCAAAATCAAAATGTGCCGCTGAATCATTTGTGTGAAAAATATCATGTGGCTTGGATGTGGGACAATATTTCTGAAATCGTCATCCTTAATTTTAAAAATACCGAGGCTAGGCTTTTGGTCGGCAGTGATGTCGTTATGGCCGGAGGACAACAAATTGTGCTAAGCAGGCCAGTCGAGATGATGGGCAGTCAGATTGTGGTTCCCAGCGATTTTGAACGCCGGGTTTTGGAGCCGTCTTTTCAAAAATCGAATTCGGCTGGGATTACTGAAGAACGGAAATTTACGACGGTATTAATTGACGCCGGTCATGGCGGGCATGACACAGGAGCGATTGCGCGTAATGGAATGCATGAAAAAGATATTGTTTTAGACGTGGCTAAACGATTAGGTGAAAAATTGGAACAACGCGGGATAAAAATATTTTATACCCGGAAGAATGATACATTTGTCAGTTTGGAAGATCGGACAGAATTTGTCAGCCGACATGCCGACGCGGATCTTTTTGTCAGCGTACACGCGAATTCAGCCAGAGTGCGGGGGCCATATGGTATAGAAGTGTATAGTTTACGTCCGTTAGATTACGAAAGTTTGCATGAAAGTAAAAGAGAAGCTAATCAGGATTTGATGTTTTCTAAAATACCCATGGCGCCTGGTTCGCGGGATGTGGAAAATATTGTTTCTGATATGTTGTATTCGCATAAACAACGGGATTCTTTTTACTTGGCCAGAAAGATTGCGCAAAACACCGCGTATATGGCGAGAACGAAAAACCGGGGTGCGCATGAAGCGCGGTTTTTTGTATTAAGAAACACTTTGATCCCCGCTGTTCTTGTCGAAATAGGATTTATGTCTAATCCCAAAGAAGAACAATTATTAGAAACCACCAATCACCGTCAGCAAATCGCTGAAGGGATTGCGAAGAGTATTTTAGATTATGCGAGAATTAAATGATAAATTTACAGGGATTGTTGAAAAATGTCCAGAGGCAAGGCATTCCGGAGCGAACGCGGAGCCGTACAGTAGGAAGTACGGCGCACAAGTGAGCGAGGGAATAACGCCGCAGATGGGCGTTTTGCGACAGTCCCCGATAGGCATATTTGATTCAGGTTTGGGCGGGTTAACCGTCGCCAAAGCCTTGATGAAATTGATGCCGCATGAAGATTTGGTCTATTTTGGGGATACCGCGCGGGTGCCATATGGTTCCAAGTCCCGCGAGTCTATTGTTCGTTTCTCTATTGAGAATACTGAAATCCTCATGAAGCGCAACGTTAAAATTGTGGTGGTGGCCTGTAATTCATCGTCAAGCTGTGCGCTGGAAACTTTGCAGGAAAAATTTCCTGTGCCGATTGTGGGTGTTATCGCTCCAGGCGCGCGTCAGGCTGCGGCTGCGACTATGAATAATCGCATTGGAGTCATTGCGACCACCGCGACAGTCAATAGCGGCGCGTATGAAAAATTCGTGCATGTTTACGCGCCACAGGCTAAAGTTTTTTCTCAGCCGTGTCCGTTGTTTGTGCCTTTGGTGGAAGAAGGCTGGTATACTAAAAAAATTGCTTTAGATATCGCGCAGGAATATTTAAAATATTTAAAACAGGATCGGGTGGATACCCTTGTTTTGGGTTGTACGCATTACCCGCTTTTGAAAAAAATTTTGCGGCAGGCCATGGGGCCGCAAGTGAAATTGGTTGATTCTGGCCAAGAAGTGGCTTGGGAGGTCAAACGTGTTTTGCAAGAAAAAGCCTTGATCAAAGATGGACGAGCTCAGGGATGCCACGAATTTTTGGTCAGCGACCGCCCGCAATCATTCGAAAAAATCGCCCAAAGATTCTTGGGTGAGAAAATTAATATAAAGTTGTATAAACCATAACATTTTTTGCGTTGTTACACTGTCACATTGTTACCAACAAAATTTTAAACCTATGTTTGAACTGAGCGTTAAAGGACATATTTCATCGGCGCATTTTTTGCGGGAATACCCGGGAAAATGCAAAAAACTGCATGGCCACAATTGGAAAGTGGAAATGTTTATTGGCGCGGATAAACTGGACGAGTTAGGGATGCTGGTAGATTTCAGCGTAGTGAAAGATAAGTTGACTGCTTTTTTGTCGTCTTTAGATCATGTCTGCCTCAATGATTTGCCGTATTTTAAGGAACACAATCCTACGACCGAACACATCGCGCGGTTTATATATCGTGAATTCGCGGCGCAAGTGGCTCCAGTCAAGATCATGCGGGTGCAGGTTTGGGAATCAGAACAAAATAGTGTGATTTATTATGAATAAAGCTGTTGTGTTATTATCAGGCGGATTGGATTCAACCACGCTTTTATATTTTGTGAAGAGCAGAAAATATGCCGTGCATTGTCTGATCTTTGATTATGGACAGCGTCATAAAAAAGAGATATTGATGGCTCAAAAGATTGCCCGGGAAGCAGGCGCGGCGTTTGATGTCGTGAAAATTCAAATGCCGTGGCGAGGGTCAGCCTTATTAGATAAAAAAGTTAAGATTCCGGAACGTAAAATAATTGATTCAAAAGAAATCCCTGTCACGTATGTTCCAGCGAGAAATATTATTTTTTTAAGTTTCGCGGTTTCCTGCGCTGAGGCCATCGGCGCCAAAGCGGTATTTATTGGCGCAAATGCGCTGGATTATTCTGGTTATCCGGATTGCCGGCCGGATTTTTTTGAGGCTTATACCCGGGTTATAACGACAGGAACTAAAGCTGGAGTAGAAGGCGGCTCTATCAAGATCCAGACGCCTTTGATCCATAAAACTAAATCTCAAATTATCAAGATGGGTTTGAAATTGGGAGTGCCGTATGAGTTAACGTGGTCATGTTATAAAGGCGGCAGTAAACCCTGCGGAGGCTGCGACAGCTGTCAATTAAGAGCCAAAGGATTCGCGGAAGCAGGAAGCATTGATCCAAGTCTGTAAAATTTGTTGTTTTGACTTTTTATTTTTTGTTTTTGATTTTCACTTTTTATTGTTCTTTGGTTTTACTTTAACTTTTTACCTTTACCTTTTTTTACTTTTAAACACAGGAGGTTTTATGTCGATTGCTCAATTATTATCAGCCGGCGGCTTTACATTATGGCTGCTGAGTTTGTTTTCAGTAGTTTCTTTAGCCATTATCATTGAACGGTTTATTTACTATCGGACTCGTTCCAGAGTGGCGCGGCCTTTATTTATGGCAAGTCTGGCAAAAGAACTGGAAAACGGTAATACTAAAAAAGCAGTGGAAATATGTCAGAGCGTGAATACTCCGTTTGCTAAGGTGGCATATGCAGGATTAAATATGGTTGGCCATAATGAGACGGTGATCTCCAATACGATGGAACGTGCGGTCACGATTGAAATGATTTTGTTGGAAAAATTTACCGGGATTGTGGGGACAATTGGAAGTACTGCGGTGTACATCGGATTGTTTGGAACGGTTTTGGGGATTATCCGCGCGTTTAAAGATATTTCTTTGAGCGGATCCGGTGGGATCAATGTCGTTATCAACGGCATTTCTGAAGCCCTGATTTGCACCGCGGCAGGTTTATGCGTCGCTGTCCCTGCGGTTATCGCGTACAATTATTTTGTCAGAAAAGTGGATATTTTTGTGACAGACATGGAATTATGCGCGTCCGAAATTATGGATTTATTAAACCGAAAACAAAAAAATTAAAACATGAACCGAAAATTTAGAAAACAACGGATGGTTTCAGAAATCAATATTACGCCTTTTACCGACGTTATTTTGGTGTTGTTGGTTATCTTTATGGTTTCCACACCCTTGATCTATCAATCTAATATCCAGGTAAAATTGCCGGAAGCTAAAAGCGCGAAAGTCGGTGCTTCGTCGGATCAGGAAGTTTATATTACGATAACCAGCGAAAATGTGGTTTACTTGGGAAAAGAGGTGGTGACTGCCAAAGAATTAAAAGGTAAGGTCGATGACATGCATAAAAAAAATCCGCAAATGGCGGTCATTCTTTCCGCGGATAAACGGGTCCGTTTTAAATTTGTGGTTGACGTGATTGATATGCTTTCAGAACTGGGGATCACCAAATTTGATATTGCCACGATCAATGATCGGCAGTGAAAAAGTGGTAAATGTGGTAGAGGTGGTAAAGGGGGTAAAAGAAAAAGCGAAGGTCAGGAAAAGCGACTGGTGAACGAAGATAAAATGTTTAAAGCTAAAATTTCGGAAATCTTTAGGTCAATTCAAGGGGAAGGGAAATACCTTGGGGCTGATCAGATTTTTGTGCGGTTTTCGGGATGCAATTTGTCTTGCGGCTGGTGCGATACTCCTGCTTCGCGGGATAAGTCTGCAGGATTAACCATGGATGCACTAGATCTGCTTTCCGCTATTGCCCGTCATGGATCAGGATGGCATTCTGTTAGTCTGACTGGCGGGGAACCGCTTTTACAAAGCGATTTCCTGCTGGAATTCTTGCCTCAATTGAAAAAAAAACCAGAACGGATTTTTTTGGAGACCAACGGAACTTTATTTCAGGCTTTAGAAGATTGCCTGGAGTATATTGATATCATTTCCATGGATTTTAAATTGCCTTGTTCGACCAACGGCCAGGTTCACTGGGACGAACACCGCCGATTTTTAAAAATAGCTTCGCAAAAAGAAGTATACGTCAAAGCGGTCATTTCAAAACACACGGTTTTGTCAAATGTAGCCATGACAAGAGACTTGATTAAAGACGTTGATCCGGGTATTCTATTGATACTACAACCTAATTCTTTGGAATTGGATAAAGCATTGATTGAAAAATGCACAGGTTTCCAAAGATTTTGCGCGGACAAATTAAAAGACGTGCGAGTTATACCACAGGTGCATAAAATTATGGCGATAAGATAAGTGGTCGCGCTGCTCGCGGGAGCTTCCAGCACTACGCGGACATTACGTCCTTGGTCGTAGGGGCGATCTCCTGATCGCCCGCTTAAAAAATGATTGGGAAAAAAAATGAAAAATAAAAAATCGTTATACGAAGATTTGCAGAATAAAATCCGGGAATTGAAAACTCCTGCTATTGAAATTTGGGACAATAAATGGCCGGAACGTGAATATGCCGTTGAGCTCAATACGCATGAATGTACCTGTATTTGCCCCAAAACGGGTTTGCCGGATTTTGTGACCTTAAAGATCACCTATGCGCCGGCCAAAACATGTATTGAGTTAAAATCATTTAAATTATATTTAGTATCGTATCGGGATGTTGGCATATTTCACGAACATTTAACAAATAAAATTCTTGACGATATCGTCGACGCGTGTCACCCCCGCTGGGCCAAAGTAGAAGCCATAGTCAGCCCCAGAGGAGGGATACAGACCACAGTGACTGCGGAATTTAAAAACAGGAGATAACCATGCAGCGCAATGACGGACGCATATTTGACCAATTACGTAATATTCGGGTGACCAAAGATTACATTAAATATCCGGACGGTTCATGTTTGATAGAATTCGGCGACACCAAAGTTATTTGCACAGCTGTGGTTGAAAAAGAAGTGCCGCCTTTTTTAAAAGGGACAAATACCGGGTGGGTAACAGCTGAATATGCTATGCTTCCTGCTTCGTGTAACCAGCGCGTTAAACGGGCCATATCCGGAAGGACTCAGGAAATTCAGCGGTTGGTGGGCCGTTCCTTGCGCAGTGTGGTGGCCATGGACAAGCTGGGTGAGCTCACGATTAAAATTGATTGTGATGTGATTCAGGCCGACGGGGGAACCCGCACCGCGTCTATTACTGGCGGTTTTGTCGCTTTAATGCTGGCTTGCCGGAAATTACGGGCACAAGGGGTCATTAAAGAAGATCCGATTAAAGATTATGTGGCGGCGGTGAGCGCGGGTATATACAAAGGACATCTGATTTTGGATTTGAATTATGAGGAAGATTCAAATGCGCAAATGGATATGAATGTGGTCATGGTTGGTCAAGGAAACTTAGTTGAAGTGCAAGGCACAGCTGAAGACGGCACTTTCTCGCGGGAACAAATGAATGACCTGTTAGATTTAGCCGGAGACGGTATCCGGCAATTGGTCGAAGTCCAAAAAAAAGCTCTTGGGGATATATAAATCCAAGAGTAGGGGCGATCTCCTGATCGCCCGAATAAAATATTTTGGAGATTTTTATGTTTGAATTAGTCGTCGCGACAAAGAATAAGGGAAAATTACGGGAGATCAAAGAGCTTCTCGCGGGTCTGCCGTTTACGATTACGTCATTGGAAGATTATCCAGACGCGCCGGAGATTGTTGAAGACGGAAAATCATTTGCGGAGAATGCTTTGATCAAAGCGTGGGTTATTGCGCAATATACGGAAAAATTAACTATGGGTGAAGATTCGGGAATCGAAGTGAAGGCCTTGAATAATCAGCCGGGCATTTATTCCGCGCGGTTTTCTGATCCCAACGCGACGGATAGAAAAAATAATCTAAAAATGCTGCGTCTGCTCAAACATGTTCCCTTAAAAGAACGTCAGGCGTGTTATCGGTGTTTTATCTCTGTTGTCGACGGAGAAAGAATGGTCGCGGCCGTGAATGGCCAATGCCGGGGATTAATCGCGGTTAATCCGAAGGGTAAAAATGGTTTTGGGTATGACCCGCTTTTTTTAATTCCTCGTTATCATAAAACTTTTGGTGAGCTTGATCCTAAAATAAAAGCCAAAATCAGCCACCGGGCTCACGCGTTAAAGAAACTTAAAAAATTTCTTGGAGAATGGTACCTAAACCGTTCTTGATCGCGTCGGCTGTGCCTTTAATGGTTTTCGACGCGGAAATGGTTGGCGTAAATTGCGGATGGGCTAATGTTCCAGCCACTTTAATGTTCAAAATATGTTTAAAGGTCTGGCCTGCGTTGGGATTGTCGCCGTAGGGAGTCATATTATCTAAAATCGCGTGATATTCCGGGTACAGCATGAAATTTAATTTTTGATCAAAATTCATCTTTCCCACAGCTTTTATCGATACTCGTTCTCCGTACAACATGGTGTCTTTCGTGATCATTCCCCCGTCCCTCATCACAAAGTTTCCATTGGCATTCGTAAAATATGATTGATCAATTTCTGGGATAAATTGTCCTAAAAGTCCGTCGGATATTTTAAAAAAGCCTGTTCCTTTCGCCGCATCCAGTTGAGAAAGCGGCAAAGTCGTAAGATCTACGAAGGCGTTTAATGTTCCGGATAAAAATTTGAATTTTGTTTCCTGACTTTTGTTGTAGGTTTCCAGATCCATATTACTTATGCCTAGCTGAACTTTGGCTGGCAAATCATCAGTCCTTAAGTCTGCGGTACCTTTAACTGATAATTGCCCGTCGTAAATTGTTCCGGTAAGATCGAATTTGTTGATGTTGCGTTCCCGTTGTTCATAGCGCAGGGCTAAATTTTCAAACGGGTGGGTATTGAGCCATAGTTTGGACGAGGAACAGTTCAAAACCAGCTGCCAATTTCTCCAATCATTAAGTTTTCCCCGGTAAAGACCGTCTCCTTTGATCATGCCTTTAATGTCGATGGGAAGAGGCTTAAGACTGTACGCGTCAGTAAATTTTTTCAAATCCGTGGTATTAAGATTAAAGTCCATCCGCACATCAATATCCGGAGCGGCGTGCGGCGTAAAATGGACATCGCCCTGCATGAAAAGCGAGCTGTTAAACCAGTGGCCTCGGAATTGGGCGAATTGAAAAGCGCTGTGCAAAATTTTAAGTTCTGTGTCAATATTAAGGTCTTGGGAGCGGATACTGGTGGTCAGGGTAGGTCGGGAAAATTTGACCACTTTTCCATCTAAGGCATACCAATGGTTGAGGTAAGTCCCTTTTAAATTATCCCAAGAGAGCAAGTCCTTGGAAAAAGCGATCCGGCCGGACAGTTCAGAAATAGGAGCAGGGATATGGGGGCTGGATACTTTAACATTATCTAAAACAAATTTAAAACTGAGTTGGTCTGGGTCAATTTGGTTTAAGGCGCCGTTATAAGCGATTTGCAAGCCGGAATGGCCGCTCAGTTTGCTGATAAATGGGGACAGTGTTTTATTTAAGAACGGAGTATCGGTTAAGTCTTCAAAATTAATATCTTCCGACGTGATGGTGAGATTGGCGCAGGGTTCATTAAAACCATTGATCTCGCCTTTAATAACCGCGTTGGTGTTTAAAGTATTGAATTTCAAATTGTCGCTGGAAAGGCTGTCTGCCGTAAAATTGATTTTGCCGCTTAATCCGGTGACATGATCGATATAGGGGACGTTTAAAATTTTTCCGTGTTTAAATTCAATAGCGCCGGAATAATCCAGAGTTTTGCCTTTTTTGCTGGCGTTAAACGCTAAAAATATTTCATCCGATAAAGTCATGTTGTTATTTAATTTAATATTCATGCTTTTGCCGGACAGCTGGGAGTCAATCGCGATGCCATTAGGCGAGGATAAAAAGTGAAAATTGTCTGTCGTCATATCTCCGCCAGCCTGAAACAGTCCTTTGAACAAAGCATTTTTAATGGAGAGCTTCAGATCCGTGTTCAGTTCAGTCTGATTATTTTTTAAATTAAATGTCGCGTAATCAGCTTTGAGTGAGGTATGGATAATCTTATCCATGGTCATTTTAATAAAAGAATTTTCTGATGACAAATCTCCGGTCACCACAATGCCTTGCGGGATAGAGGTGATGACATAGGACTGTGAGCGCAGATCCGTCTGTAAAAATTGATTGCCTTCCACCCGGCAGGAAATGTTGTTGAAGCTCAGATCTCCTTTGATATTAACGTTAGGGCCTTTGAATTCGCCGGAGTTGATGTTGATTCTGCCGCTTAAGTTCACGTCATTTTGCGCGTCTAAGATGATATAAAGTGAATCAAACGTGAGCGCGCCATCTGTCTTGATAATATTTTTTCCGAGCGCTAATGAAAATTTTTCCAGCTTAATGCTTCCGGAAATATTTTTATTTTCAGAGAGCTGTAAGTCGAGATTTTTGAGCGCGGCATTGCCTTTAAGCAAAAAAATATTATTCTGAAATGTTAATTCCGCGTCAGCGGAATCAATGGTTCCGTCTCTGAATTTTAAAGGAGTAGAATTGTGTACCATGGCCAGATATTGCGCTAAGGGTAAATTTTCCGCGTGGACCCAGGAAAATAACAAGTGGTCTTTTAAACCATAGGTTCCGTTTAGTTTCAATTGACTGTCATGTTTAGCGTCATTGATATTGGCGGTAAAATGTATTTTCCGATCAATTCCAATGTTCGACATAAGATCAATTCTGTCAATTTTTTGCGTCAAGATTGGATCTAGGGATTGGTCTTGATAGATGACCGATCCGTTTTTAATACGGACTTTCCGTATAAAAAAAGAAAAACGCTGCTGCGGCAAATGGGCGTTGAACGCCTGATCTATGAAATTGGCCAGATTGGTTTGTCCAGAAGCGGTTTTGATAATCAGGATATCCGGGTGCTTAATTAATAAAGACGGCACCACAATGGTCTGGCCTTTGATAAATGGAAGAAAGAGGACATTAAAGGAAATTTCATCGGCTTTGAAAAGATGAGTTTTTCGGCTATTATCATTAAAAACCGTAAGGTCTTTGATGATCAAGCCGTCGATCAAGCGGAAAGAAATGCCGCTGATCGTGACTGGCTTATGCAAGGTGTTTTCAATTTTTTGGGCGAGAAAATTTTTGAGCCGGACGGGAATAAGGACGTTTTGGATATAAAAGAATCCTAAAATTCCTAAAGCGATGCCAGCGATCAACCAAATATATATAACCTTGCGGTTTGTTTCCATTTAAAATTTCTTATTATAAAATGCCCGGACGATATGTTCCGTATCGATCACCGGCATTGTCCCGCCATACGGGTCAAACGCGATAGTGTTAAGTTCTTGTGACGGCCCAACTCCATATTGTAGCACTAAACTTGAATCTTTACTGATAAGATATTTTGCTTCAGCGGAAAAACAGTTATGATGGTCATAATTTAATAGCCCTCGAGTCAAGTCGGAAAGATTATACCAGCGCGACCACACGTATTTGGCGTTTAATCCGAACCTTTCTGTTGGGAAATAAGAGACTTCGAACCCGATATGGTTCATGTTCGCGTCAATAGGACCGGCAAACTTATTTGGATTTAACGTGTAGTCAATATTAATGTCCCATTGTTTTGACGGAATTAATTCCAGGCCAGTCCGGAAAATATTGTGATAAGCATACTTGGGTTGTGGGAATATGCCTTGGTTATAAAGAAACGGAACGATTTGATTTAATTGGCCGTCCGTCGGATTCGTGTAAAAATCGTTGAATAAAGTGCGGGGGAAATTATCCGCGCCCGAGGTAAAATCATTGGTGTATTCCCAGACAGCGTGAGCTTTGATCTGCTCGATAAACGCGTATTGGGCTCCAGCCGAAACTGTGCGAACCGAAGGATCTTCCCCGGCTCTAATGGAATCATTTCTTAAATATGCCCCGGTATCCGGATCAGTGATGAAGGGATCTATGCCTAATTTGGTTTTAGGCATATCCTGATTGAGTCCCATAATTTTCAAGGTCAGTTTAGGCGTTGGCGTGATCTCCAGTTGTCCGCGGGACAGGGTTTGAGCGTATTTCCCACTCGACGTATGGATACTCCGTATATCAGCCAAAGCCAATGTGTGAATATCCGCTAAATTGATTTCTCCGTTAACTCCGACCACATTCCGGCCGTAATCAATGCCGTCTCCAACCGCAAACGGCGTGATGTCATACATGCTCAGAGAAGGATCGCCGCTGGCAAAAAATTTATTTTTCGAATCACCAAAATGGAGGTGCCTGCTCCAGAATTGGTCAACCCGGGTATTACGGTAATTAGATAATGAATCTTCATATTTGGTGTCCATGCGCACAGCGTAAACTTTAGCTAAGCGGTAATTCGTGGTTTTCTGGGCATCTCCAGTCGGGCGCATCCCGTTGTAATCTGTATTGAGGATGTTGCTTTGTGGGACGGACGTGTAAGATAATCCGGCATAATACGCGTTTCCTTGTTTTCTTTGGATAAAGTCGCTGTAAGATTTATTGTATACACTTTTGGAATAGCTGACTTCAGCGTCCGCTTTTAAATTATCCCCCAAGGCATATCCTGCGTCAAATCCGTTCACCGCGTTGTAAGCATCCATCTCGTGCCTATCTGTAAAACCCAAATGCATGTTAGCAATATCCCCTACGTAAAAGTTATCCGTTAAGAAGCTTTTTACGCGTAAACTTCCAGGTATGGCATTAAAATCGCCATAATCTTGCCAGAGCGTTTTAGGTGTGGCAAACATTCCGGTAAGCGTCGTATTTTCAAGGGGTTTGGAATCAAAAGAAAATCCCCGCAGTCCGGTTAAATGCGTCGCGTTATCGTCGCGGGTCAAGTAGGCGAGAGAATTATCCCATTTTCCGGGATTATAAGAATCATAGCCGAATCCAGATATGTGGTGGCCGGCTTGCCAGGAGTTCAGCCAGGGGCTGTTTTCCCAATAAATCCGGTGCCCGGATAATTGCAAAGGATCATCGCTAGTTTTGACTTGGTCTTCCAGCGCCAGAGGAAATACCCGCAATTTAAAATTATCAGAAGGTTTCACATCAAACCACAATTCGCGGACCGGCTGGAAGGTGGTATGGATTTTAACGTCGGGAATATAAAGTGTTAAAGGAAATGGCTGCCAATTGGTCAGGACTGTGGTGGCCTGGACTTTATTGCCGTGGACTTTGAATTCCGGCAAATGGAAAGAATCGCCAAATTTTTGGGTTAAATAATTCTGGTTGACTGTATAGTGGCTGTTTGACCAATACAACAGCTGAATTTCCGCGGACTCGGTTTTGATATCATTTTGGATATTAATCCGGTCAGATTTTCCCGTATAGCTCCAGGGGTCGATTGAAATATTGGTGTGGAATGAAAAAGGATTGCCTTCTTTTGCTCCGTCAATAATAAATTGCAATCTGTCGTATATTTCTGGGTCATAAGTATTGACCCGGTTATTGAGGCCGTTAGACGAAAGTTCCCGCCAGCTTTTTTCATAAAGATCGTAATTGGCTTTCTGCAAAATTACTTCATCGCTTTTGATGCCCACAGCTAAACGTATATTCCCTTTGACCTTGATATAACTTTCGTTTTTGCTTCTTCCCTGATCAGGATTCAACATTTTGTTGAGGTCGGGTTTTGCGTCGGGCGCCTGTCCCATGGCGTCATTGTAACTAAACCCCGGAGCTTGACGAGAGGTATTTTCCAGCACTTCAGTCGCATGATCCATTTCCTGATTAATGACATCCGTGCGATTTTTGGATTCATCCCCGGCTAACGCTCCCCATGCCTGGGCGCCTGCGCCTAAGTAAAAATTAAATAAACAAATAAGAAATAGAAACCCGACAAATTTTGTATGCCGCATATCCAATTTTCTCCTGTAAAGTTTTTATGGGTGTCTGATCTCAACTGAGATTTGGGGCCTAATATTTAACTGGCGAATTTATTTAAGTTCAAAAAAGCTGTTTCTGGTTGAGATCTGATACCTTTTTCATAATGATATCAAAAACTAAGTAATGCAAGAAAAAATTTTGTTTTAAAATTTTGTTTAAAAATTAAATTTATAATGTAATAATAAAAATCATCAATGCTTATTGGAGAACGGTTTTTGAAAAAAGCAAATGAACGGAAAGGACCCATCCAACTATGAATTATTGGCAATTTGGAATGTTGTTTTTATTAATTCCTTCCATATTCATTATGGGAAATCTGGCCTATGTTTTTATTCGTGATGAAGAATTTTTTCCGCTCAATCGGAGTGTTTATTTAGGCGAAACGCTTCTGTTGGGAAGCACGTTATTTTATGGGGCATTCTTGCTGTTATCCATGTTCGGATTATATACAAAATATTTTCTTTGGGGAACCGTATTTTTAGGATATTCCGGTTTGTTTTATTCGCCTATCAGAAAAGCGATATCGCGTTTTTTCAACGTAGGATTCCCCCGTCATATCGCATGCTATGGCTTCTTAAGCCTGCTGCTGTTTTTTATCTTTCGCAATTGCTATTTTTTATTGGACGTAGATTCTCATACGACCTACTTGTTAACTCAAAAAATCTGGCTTTTGTATAAGACGAGTATTCTTAACATGGATTTTCTGGATGTCCGAAATTATATCCCGCAGTTTGACAGTATTTTCTATAGTTTGAGCATTCCTTTTTTTCCGACCGAAACATTATTCCCCCAAATGATCAATACTTTTTATCGGGTGATTGCTGTGTTACTGGTTTATGGATATACGGCCTACCGGTTTAACGCCTGGTACGGATTAGCGGCGGCGATGTTTCTTCTTTTTAATCTTCATTTTTATGTTTCCGGAGCTAACCATTGGGTGCTGATGAACGGAGCGATTATCGCTTTATTTTTTGGCGCGGCTTACAATTTTTATGAGAGTCGGCGGAATATTTTGTCCGACAGATTTTTGTTAGGTTTAATTTTTTTAAGTCAACTACCCAGCAATAAATATCAAAGTTTTTATATATTCTTTTTTCTGCTGGCCGTAGGCATGTTCATTCAGCCTGATTTGAAAAATCAGATCATAAAAATAATTTCCAATAAGAAAAAATTATTTTTGGGAATATTTTTTGTGGGAATCAGTCTATTACATTATATAAAAAATTGGATTGCCGTTGGACTCCCTTGTTTTCCGGTTTTGGCGGGAACACTTCATGTGATGGGGCGTACTCCCGAATTCGACGCCATATTTAGAGAATTTACCCGAGGGATCACAGATAAGGAATTTGTAAAATATTTTGGCTTTTTTTTCGTTTGGCATGGAGCAAAGCCGCTCGTGGTTTTTGTCTATCTGTTCATTACGGCCCCGATCTATTTATTAGTCGCTTTTTGTAGAAAATGTGATCCGGTCAAAATGTGTGAAATAACCTATTGGTTGTGTGTTTCGCTGTTAGGTGTTTTTGGTATATCTTTAGCGACGCATCAAGATCCCCGATATTATATTTATGTCATTGGTCCCGCGATTTTTGCGGTCATTTATATATACGATTTTATCCTTAAGGATTTATTATGTATAAAAGATAAATTGGGTTTTATTCGGTATCTGGTCATTTTAAAAATGGCGGCTTCCAAGTGGAAAATCATGTTTTGGGTGGGAACCACTTTTTTGCTAGCCCCGATAGATTCAAATATTAAAGTATTAACGAATAAGCTACATACTATGGATGTTATTGATCAATACTTTCCGATGCAAACCATGGTCATGCAGGCGTCTAAAAATGAACCGGATAAGTATAATAAATCGGCATGGTTTTATGATCAAGCCACGGGTTATTCTCCATTTCTGCTTCCTTTGCGCCCGGCTATTTCTGTGTGGTGGACATCCACAGTTAAATGGAATTCTTTTGACAAAGAAGATCTGATTATTAAGGACCTGCGTGATCGCGGAATTCAATGGGTGGTCAATCCTGTTGAAAAGGCAGAGACATTTGAAACCATAGAAAAATTCGCTTCGCAAGCGACGCATATTGATCGGCGTCCTTTGAAGACGCAAATGGATTATGGTTTTCCTCCTGAATTAACAACAGTGAAATACGCAAAATAAAACAGGCTTATTTTTTACGGAGGAGTTAATAAATCTTTTTTGACTAATACCTGTTTTGTGTTTTTTGAAAGGGAAGAGGTTTTTTCTAAGGTGTAGGCCGTATATCCGAATTTCTCGGGGTTGGAGATGAAATCGAAAAATTGTTTATCATTTTTGAATCTTGAGTCCAGCGTCAACGGTTCAGAAACCACGACCATATTGATAGACAAACGTTTCATAAATGGAAAAAATTCTTCATTATTTTCTTTCGCGTATTCAGGATAATCCACGTAATTATCAGATAAGTAAAAATTTAAACCACCCTCGGCTTCCAATAAATTAACCGGTTTATTGATTTTTAGCGCGTCGATGAAATGGATGGTGCTTTCGGTCGGTTTCTCAAGGGTTTTTGTTTTGTTATAAAAGAAAAAACTGCTGGGAGTCACGCAAAAAAGAGCCGCGCTTATAATCAAGGCGGTTTTTTTAGACGGCAGGGCATCACTGATATGGGATGGTTTTAAAAGTATCCCTAAAGCTATCAGGAGCATGATGCCGGTAAACAAAAGATAATGGGTCCGTGGATAAATAATGAGAATGGATATAAAAGAGGTGAATAAATAAGCGGCTATAAAAAGGAGCGGCCGCGTGTTCTGGTGAAAATTATTTTTAAGCGGAATGAGTTTTTTGTTGAATAAGAAAATTAAATAACCAAAAAGGGTGGTTATTAATATATAGGCTTCCGCGTTGGTGTTAACAGTCGGTGGTAAAATGATATTGGCATGCACCATAAAACTTTTGAATATTTGTTTGAAGGTGTGGGGAATGTTAGCTAAAACGTGTTTAATAAATAATCCTGGATTGTAAAGAAAGGCTTCTTTTATGTTGTGGGCTGTCCCAAAGTTTTTTTGTATGATTTCATACCAATTGGTCCAGGGGTTTAAATTAGAGTGAGTCCAGTGTACCCAATTTAATGAAAAGTGCTGACCAAAAGCGCAGAAACTGCGGTCTTCACTAGAGAAGTGAAACGGGACGCCTCGACATAGTTTTATCATGACCAGGGAAAAAATAATAACAGCGAATAAGATCAAATAATCTTTGAGTTGATGCGTCTTTATTTGTACCGCGAAAATTGTGATATAGAAGGTTAGTAAAATCAAAAAGGAAAGAAAGAGTTCCGGACGGATATACGCGCCTAAAAGAGCGCCGGTTACGGCAATCGCGAGGCTGGAGGTGAATTTTTTAGGAATGACAGCTAAGCCTAAAGACAAGAGCACGATGATTGTGCCAAAGTGATAAATTTTAGTATAAACATCAAGATTAACCTGCGCGATCAAAATAAAAAACGCCATCAGGGCGGCAGGCAGAAGTGCGATTTTATAAATTCTGGATATTCCGTAAACGGCAAGCGGGAGGAGAATAGTTAAAATTTGCTGGTTGAAATAGTATAACGCCATCCGGTTTTTTATGAACAGCGAAAGCACGCAATACCACGCGGAATATAATGGCCCGGCTTGTGGTCCCGCTGCTCCCGTTTTTAACATTGCCAATCCGTTGACCAAATATCCCGCCTCATCACACATTCCCAGGTCCATCATGCGATTCATGCCAAAGGTGAATTTTAAACCGCATAAGATTAAAGCCGCGAATATAAAAAGATCACTGTTACGAGCTGATAATTTTTTAAACATGTGATTTATCTCCGTTTTGAAAAGCGGTGGTTTAATGCCAGAAAATACCATTTCAAATAACGCGGCAGCCATTTAAATAATTTAAAGTTGGATTTGCCGGCTGTCCGGTCATGCCATATCGTCGGGATTTCTGTCACTTTGAATCCTTGAAAAAAAGCTTTGATGGTGATTTCCATTCCTAATTCAAAACCGCCATTGCTTTCGATTTTAATTTTTTGGAGAACTTCCGGAGCATACATTTTGAAGCTGTTGGTCGCGTCATGGGTTGGCAGGCCTGCCAGATAATAAAGAGATACGCCCGCTAAACGGGAAAGCATTTTTTTAAACCATGGGCCGCCCACTTGTCCACCGCCTTTCATATAACGGGAACCGCAGACAATATCCGCTCCGGCATTGAGTTCTTTAAACATCATGGTAACTGAGCTGAGATCGTCGGATAAATCCGCCATAGTCACCAAAGCCGGGTTATTTCCGGCAGATTCAAGGCCAGTTTTAATGGCATTTAAAGCTCCGCGTCCGTATTTATTGGGGAAGGGATGGATATGCCGGGCCTGGTGAGCTTGAATATATTCGGTAACAGCAGGCAGAGTAGTATCTTCGGGGGAATCATAAATAACTAATATGGCGTGGGGCAAAAGGACATTTTTTTTGATTTGGTCTAAGGTCGTTTGGATGACGGGGCCTTCATTATAGACAGGAATAACAATCGTTAAGCTGTTAAAACGCATGATTTAAATTCCACCTAAAGTGATTTGTTCTTTGACCCAGGGAATGATCTCATCCAGCGCAGTGCTTAAGGATGTATCCGCGTTGAATCCCAAAATAGCTTTGGCTTTTTGAATATCAGGAACGCGCTTCTGCACGTCGTATTTGAACGGATTGTCCGAAACAGTGCGAAATGGCTTATGGGGATTAATTTTTTTCCAGATCACTTCAGCCAGTTCCAGGACAGTTGTTGATGCCGGCGTTGACAAATTAAAATCTTCATTAAGGGCTTTAGGATTTTCCGCGCATAAGCGGATGCCGCGGGCTAGATCTCCGCCGTAGGTATAATGGCGGATCTGTTGTCCGTCACCCAAAATGTGTAAAGGATCCTGTCCTTTTAATACTTTTTGTACCAGATCAGGAACCACATGGCTCATGGCGAGTTTTACGTTTCCGGACATGATTTCTTTATCCGTAATGGCGCGTTTCTCGCCGGTACCAATGCAATTAAACGGCCGGATAATGGTAAAGGGCATTTTATATTGTTCCCAAGCTCCTTTGGCAAAATATTCGCACGCGAGTTTTTGAAAACCATACGTTGATAAAGGCGGCGGGCATTTTAACTGTTCACCCTCAGGAGTAGGAAAGGTGGATGAAGATTCAAAGACCATGGACGATGACATCACATTGATTTTTTTTAATTTTTTATTTTTAAATGCCCAGAGGGCAGAGTCAAAAGTCGCGGCTGTGATGCGTTCATTTTCAGCTAAGAGGTCATAGGCTAGTTCGTGGAATAACGATATCCCGCCGATAATCGCGGCTCCGGCGATAATTTGGTCGCAATCCGTGATCAAGGTTTTCATAAGTTCAACATTTTTGACATCACCTTCGACAAAAGTGTAGTTGGGATGGTGGTCATAACTTTTAACCACTTTGCCATATTTTGAATAATTATCGATTCCCACCACCTGGTGTCCGTGATTGAGCAGTTCTTCAACTAAATATCCCGCGATAAAACCGCTGGAACCTGTGACTAAAATTTTCATGAGATTTTTCCGCCTTTGTTAAAAAAATTCCAGACATCGACCACCTGGATACGCTCTGGAATATGCAGAGAACGGTATTCTTGGTGCGGGGTGCCAATAATGAGAATGTCGCATTTTTGGATCAGCGTGTCCGTGGAAACAAATTCCGGATCTTGAATATAAACATCGTGACAAAAAACTTCGGCCGCTTCCACCGTTAAAATCTTTTTCAATTTATAGGATAAAGATTCGCGTTTATCATCGATATTGGCTTTAAATGCCATCCCGAGGATGCCGATGGTTTTTGATTTTAAGTCGATTTTGGATTTGAGTTGAGCGACAATAAAATTAGGCAAGCCTTCATTGATCAACATGGCGGAATGCCCTAAGAAAAAATTATTGTTGCTGAAAGAGGACAACTGCATCGTGTCTTTAAACAAACAAGGTCCCGCCGCAAAGCCTGCTTTAGGAAAAGCTTTTGCCCGCGGATAATTATGCGTGATCGCGTCATAGATTTTGTAAAAGTCCAAGCCATTGCTCGCCGCGATTTGATAAAATTGATTCGCGGTCGCGAACATGATATAGCGCCAGGAATTAGTGAACAGTTTGGCTAACTCTGCCTCCATGGGCGTTAAACGAATAATGTCAGGAGTGAGTTTTTTAAATAAAGCTTCTGCTTCTTGATACGATTCTTCGTCAAACGCGGAAATGATCTGCGGCAAAGAACGCAATTCTTCCATGCCTTTGCCTTCGGCCAACCGTTCGGGGCAAAAAGAAAATTTGACGTTTTTGTTATGTTTTTTAAGATAATTTTTAACGTTTTCGGTTGTGCCAGGATAAACCGTACTGCGTAACACGACATGCTGGCCGTCCTGAATATCATCAATAATTCCGTCGCAAAAATCAATAAAAATGCGGTATTGGGGGTTAAGATATTCATCAACCGGGGTGCCAATCACGACCATGATATAGTGGGCTTGACGAATGACCTTTTTATCGCTGGAAATAAAAAAATTTTTATTAAGAGTTTTTCTGAGGATGTCTTCAGCGCCGGCTTCAATAAACGGAATTTTTCCGTCCGCAATTGTTTTAATAGCGGTCTTATTGATATCATAAGCCACCACTTTCATTCCCGCGTTGGCCAAAGATATCCCTAAAGGAAGCCCGATATGCCCAAGGCCGCCGATGACACATACATCATATTGAGAAGGCATAATTTTTTTCCATTATAGAATTAATAATTGTCGTTATTTTATAGACCTAAAGATAACAAGTCAATATTTTATGGGAATATCTAAGCGTTTACTCATGCTTAGCGTATTTATCGCCAGAAGTTTAGCGGGTGGCTTTGGAGGGAATATTTTGGAATTACGTTTGACATTGCCGCGGCCGGTTGTTAAATTAAGGACATGGTTTTCTAAATTTTTTGTTAACATCTGAAGTAAAAAAGAGGAGAAATATGGTAAAAGTACTCAAGGTTTTCGCGTTGGCAGGGATCACGTTATTGGTATTTGCTCAGGCTGGGATGGCGCGCGAATTTGCGGACATTTATACGGATTGCGGACTTGGCGCAATGATTGCCCCGAGAAATTCGGCTGTTGCCGCCGTGACTAACGTTACATGGGATTCGGGAACAACAGCAATTAGTTCGAATATTACTTGTCCGGATATGTGCCGGGGCGGAGAAGGCAGACTTGCTTCTTTTATCAATGATTCTTATGAATCTATTGAAAAAGAATTGGCCAGCGGAAGCGGAACATATCTTGACACGCTCGCATTGTTAGCCGGATATGACGCGCAAAATAAAGGACAATTTATCGAAAAATTACGAGGCGATTTCGCTAAATCTGTCTCAGCTCCTAAATATACGGACCAAACACATTTTCAAAAAGCGGAATCGTTGTATAATTTAATTTATAAGAATTCGTAATTTGTTAAATTCATTTACGAAAATCAAGATTCTTAACACCGCGAGAGTTATCCTTTTTTGCGCCATGTTTTTTGGGGGAGGAAAACCGGCGCATGCGGATTCGTATCAATCTGTTCTCGATACAGCGAAAAAACTTCATCTCGCTCATCATCCCACTTGGCTCAAATTGATCCATTATCCGTCAGCCGGAAAACAAAGTGTCGTGCTGACGGATAATTTTTTTTTAGCGCCTGACGGAAGAACGAATCCTGACGCAGAATTGACCGCGACAATAAAGGCCTATTTTTATCCCGCACAAAAAAAGGGGGACGAAAATCCCCGGTGTAAATACCCGGCACGGTATTATTGGCTTTCTCATCAATTAACATTGCCGGACTATGAATTAAGGAGCGGCCAGTGTGAACGCTTGGAAAACTGGGCGCTGTTTGATAGTGTCAAGTCTGTGAGTTTGCTGTTAGTCAGTGGATATTTAGGTAATCCTGCTTCAACTTTTGGGCATGCGCTTCTCAAACTTAATACAGATTCGAATGATGATCAATTGGGGTTGTTCGATCTGACTTTGAACTATGGGGCTTTGGTGCCAAAGAATGAATTTGCTTTGCGGTATGTTATCAGCGGACTTTTTGGCGGATATCGCGCAGGGTTTTCAGATAAATATTTTTACACGCAGGATATGGTATATTCGCGGACCGAATTCCGGGATATGTGGGATTACCGGTTGAACCTGACAGATTATCAGCGGACTTTATTAATCTTACATATTTGGGAAATTGTGGGGAATAAGTTCGCTTATTATTTTTTAAAAGAAAATTGTGCTTACCGGTTAGCAGAATTGGTTGAATTGGTTACGAATGAAGATTTGACGCACAATGGACGGTTTTGGTATTTGCCGGTTGAATTGTTTTATCGATTAAGCGCTATTCAATCCATTCATTATATTCCTTCTAGTCAACGTGTTCTTTATCATCAATTGAAACGCTTGAATGCTAATATGTTAAAGGTGTTTAATGCCATAATTCATAATGGTATCAATTCAATGTCTGTTCAATTATCAGCTTTAACTAATGACCAGAAGATTTTGGTTTTGGACAGTTTACTGGCTTATCAAGAATACCGTCTGATCGCTGAACAACCACATCCCAGCCGGGAGAGGAAGGCTGCCAAAGATAAAATTTTACTGGCACGGTTACAGCTTCCGGCACAGGCGATTCCGCTGGTAAAAATTCCGGCATTGCCTTCTCCTGCCGAAGGTTCACGCCCAATGGAATGGGGGATGAGCGCGGCCATGCAATCTGATAAAAAATGGTTTTCTCTTCTCCAGTGGTCCCCTTTTAAAAACGAAATGGTGGGGCGCAATAGTCTAGAGGGCGACGAGCTGGTGGTACTGGATTTGGCCGCGGGATTTTTAGAAAAGGAACACAAAGCGTTTATTGATTCAGTAGATATTATCCGTGTTCTTCATTTGAATACTTTATCTGTTGTTCAAGCGGATGAAAATCGATTATCTTGGAAAATACGGATCGGATCCAACCGGGTTGAAGAAGGAGATAAATATCGTTATGACGGGGTGATGAGTTTTGGGGCTGGTCCGGCGTGGAGATGGAACCAGATATTGACAGGCTATGCGATGGTTGATATAGCCGCACATACGATTGATCCTTACGCGCGGTTACGTCCGAATTGCGGAATAAAAATTTCAACAGGTGAATTACGGACTTGGCTTTACTACGGTGCAGAATCATCGAATTATAAAGGTCAGTTGCGCGAGGTATGGGGAGGGAAAGTTCAATTTCAGGTGTCAAATCAGTCTTCAATACATATTGAAATTTCTAATGAAAAAGCCACAACAGTCTCAGCGGGATTAAGCTGGTATTGGTAGGCAGATATTAATTTTTTTATTATAGCCGCGCGGTTTTTATGTTAAAATTTTTGCAATGGATAAATTAAAATTTACAATTTTCGTCTGCTTTGTATGTACTGTTGTTTTATTTTACGCGATCTCTGAATTCGTGTTGACGCGGCTCGGCCTGCCTCGGGAATATCAGCGGCATAGCTCTCCTTTGCAATTCGCCTCGGTAGCTGACCCTGAAGTTGGATACGGGAACATCCCCAATGCTTCCATTGATTTCGTATATGATGGCAATCCGCGGGGATATTTTTCCGCCGGTAATATGGTTTCCCACCACACCAATAATCTCGGATTCCGCGGTCCTCAGGTTGCTCTTTCTAAACCAACTAATACCACGCGGGTTATGTTTCTCGGCGATTCGTTCACTTTTGGGGAAGGCGTACGGGATGAGGATACTTATGCTGAGCAGTTTCGGCGTTTAGCTAACGCGCCGAATGGTCGACTGGCCCAAATTCCCGGATATAAACCAGTTGAGTCAGTCAATTTAGGCGTAGGCGGTTTTAATACCAGTCAGGAGTGGGCTTTGCTGAATGACGCGGGCAATAGTTTGTCGCCGGATTATATTGTCATTGGGTATACATTAAATGACGCGGAAGGGCGGTTGTTTACAATTGAAGACGGAAGGTTTGTTCGCGCAGACCGGGAAGCCCGCGTAGCTGAGGGATTAGCGACCAGGGTTGAAGCGCCGGCGTGGATAAAAATATTCCGCTTACATAAATTATTGTGGCAGGCTTATAACCAGTTTCAACTGTCTAAAAAAACCATCCAGCATTATGAGGATATTTACCGAACGAACGAACTGGATTGGCAAAAAACCAAATCCGCGTTTTCGTCCATCGGCACCTGGAGCAGGGAACATAAAGTCCCGGTTATTGTCGTGATTTTTCCCGTTTTATATAAGATAAACAACCATTATCCATTTGAATCTATCCATAATCTTGTGCATGCCGAGTTGGACAAAGCAGGTTTGTCTTATATAGATCTTTGGCCAGCGTTAAAGCGTTATCGTGACATGGATTTGTGGGTGCATCCAACGGATCAGCACCCCAACGAGAAGGTTCACCGCATCGCCGCAGAAGAATTAGAAAAATACTTTTTAGCCCTTGTCCGAACTACCCCGTGGTGAGCCTGTCGAACCACTACCATCGGGTCAAAGCGTTGACGATATGGCTCAATGAAGCTACGCTCTGAGCGTTCACGGCACAGGACTTAGTTTTTTTAGCCGGCTTTTGGGTTTGGTACACATAATCCATATATAACCATTTCCCGTCGATGCAAGTGTATAACCGTACATAAACCGGCTTACCGTTTAAAGGAATCTCTTTAATAATTTTATGTGTACGGTCTTTTTTAAAGAATTTGTTGAAAATGTCTCCTGATCCCACCGACGTTCCAATTTTAAGACCGTAAGCTTTGACGTTTTTTACTTTTTCCCAGATAAATTTTACTTCCTCATCTTTAATAACTGTTCCAGCGGTTGGTTCTAATAATTTGCTGATGGTTGGCTGTGGTACGGGCGGTGGTGGCGGAACAATCACAACCGGCGCAGTGACAGTTATAGTAATCATTTGTGACGCAATCGCATTTAATGGATCCGCCGCTGAGAAGACAAGGAAATATGATCCGGCCTGCGGCGGAGTCCATTCAAAAGTGGCGGTTCCATTGCCCTGGTCTGTCCACTGGGCTCCCAGGGTTGTCACCAAATCCCCGTTTTGCTGTTTAGCTATCATTGTTAATTTATCATTGTCCTCGTCGGAAGCTGATACGGTAAAAGAGAGAGGCTGATTCGCGGTCACAGTTTTGTCGCTTAAGGCATTCAAAACCGGAGGATGGTTTTCTTTGAAAAGAAATATATCCGCGTTATTGTTGCGTCTTTCCGACCAGGCGATATTGTTGTTATTGATAACGGGATCGCCCCGGTTAAATACGTATTGAGTGATGGGGGTGGAGGTTTTAGCCGTTAAATCGTATATGATGATATTTTTCCCTGTCGTGGCGCTCGTTCTCCAGACAATTTTATTGCCGGATATGCTAGGGGCATAATGGTGTGCCGCGTCTGAAGTTAATTGAGTGGTTACTTGGGTCGTGACATCATACATGAAAATTTGCCACCAATTAGCTACGGATTCTTGCCAGACAATGATATTAGACGCTACGTTTGGAGTTGTATCATTGGTGGTCGCGGTAGAGATCTGTTTTTCCAGAAGAGTATTGAGGTCGTACATATAAATGTCCCAATTGCCGTTGCGGGAATCTGCCCAGACGATAATATTATTCCAAATTTTTGGCTGTTGATGTTTTCCCGCGGCGGTGGTGATACGCTGTTCTGTCCGCGTATTTAAATTGTAAAGATAAATATCCGCGCCGCCGTTCCGGTCATCTTGATAAACAATTTTATTGTTTGATATGGATGGAAAACGTTGGTTGCCCGGAAGTGTTACGATCGGCAGTTCCTGATTGGCGGCTAGGTCGTATCCATAAATATCCCAGGTCCCGTTGCGTCGGTCTTCCCAGACCACGGTGTTTCCATCTACGCTAGGCATTTCTTTGCTGGCAGGATTGAAAGTAAGCCGTTGTTGTTTTTTGGATTTTATGTTGTATGCCGTGATTTCGGTCTGACCGTAACTGTTGTCTCCCCAAGCCATCCAATCCCCGGAAATGGAGGGATAAAGTTGGTCTCCTATGTCAGAGGTGATTTGATGAATGAAGGGGGTTGCAGCCAAAACCTGTATTCTCGTGATATCGAAAAATTCAAAATTATTAGAATTTGCGGTTACGCGTAAATCATAAATACCAGGCTGGAAATTATGGCTTGGTATTTGCGCGAGTAAATTATTTTGGACGGGTTGGATAAATGGGCCAGCCAACAAATCCCAACCAATAGTTCCGGAAACTCGGTATTCAAGGCGGTAATCTGTAAAACTATGACCGAACGCGGAACCTTGAATATCAAACGTGTCACTGCTTAAGTCTAAATAAAAATTGTTAGCGGGCGCCGTGATTTGAGTGACGAGGGGGGCCGCCACTTGCAAAGCTTTTGCCGCGTCAACCCGTCCATGTCCAAAGGTTGTGCTAAATCCGGTTCCGCTGATATCAGTGCTAGAAGCAAGGATCGTTTGACGGATTTCTTCATTGGAGAAAGACGGGTTTTGACTGGCAATTAAAGCTGCTACGCCTGATATATGCGCGGCCGCTAAAGAAGTTCCTGAGGCGTAGTCATAAATACCGCCGACAGTCGGGGAAAGGATATTGACTCCCGGGGCGGCCACGTTAATGGACATGCCGAAATTAGAAGACGCGACTTTATTCATGTCATCCGATGCTGTTGAGGAAACCGCCATAATTTCTTTCATATTATTGGGGCTGTATTTGAGCACATCATCATTGTTGTCTCCCGCAGCGAAAATGACTAACGCGCCAGATTGATAAGCATATTTGACAGCTTGTTCGATCAAAGCATTAGTTGGACACGGAGTGGGGTAGTACCAACTGCTATTAATGATTTTCGCGCCATTATCCGCGGCATATATCATTGCTTGAGCAAGGGCGGAATCATTGCCTTGTTGAGTAGCGCTGTCAAACCCTTTAAGGATCATGAGCTTGGCTAATGGAGCAACACCACCCGCGCCGTTGGTGTTCAACGCTCCGGATATAATTCCCGCGACCCGGGTGCCGTGTCCGTTCGTATCAATAGGAGCGCCTGTGGTATTAACAAAATCAAAACCATGAATATCATCAATATAACCATTATTGTCATCATCTTGTCCATTGTCCGGAGATTCAAGGGGGTTAGTCCAAAAATGTCCCTGCAAGTCCGGTTGAGTAAAATCTACGCCGGTGTCAATGACTGCGACGACCACGTCTTGACCTTGTGATATTTGCCACGCGGCTGGCGCGTTGATCTTGGCTAAGCTCCAGGCTGGAATATAAGCATCCGGTATTTGTAAAGCCGCGAGTTTCATAGCGTGGTCAGGCTGGGCGTATGCCACATGATCATCAGCGCTGTAGGCTTGGGTGACTTCCTCTATATTAGTGCCCTTGGGAACTTTGAAAATATAGACATTTTTAAGCGGATTTTTTTGACCTGGTTTTTGGATGCGTTTTGCCTGGCATTCTGAAAATAGGGCAGTAGCTGAAGAAACTTTATATTGTTTATTAAGCAGGTCAATGGAGTCAGACCGGTCCCCAAAAAAATCAGCGAATTTGCCCTTTTTGGTCAATATATCATTGGCGCAGGTATCAAGTTCATGAAATTTCACAATAAAGCGGTCAGTGGGGTAGGAAGGAACAGATGTGCTGCTGCGCGCGAAAGTTGCGATGAACAAAAGGCCGCAGATGAGAAAAATTCTAATGATGACGCGTCCGATGCAATCTTGAAAGTTCCACATATCTGTACCCTCCGTCGCCCCGCTGACCCATTAAAAAAGCCCTATCCGTAACTCGGTGATAGGGCTCAAAAAAGCTTATTTTGGTAGCTGGCTACCCTGTACCAGACGGTACAGGGCCCTATAGTTTTGTGCCCTACCCTTACGAGTAGTTTACTTTTTACAAAATTCCAAATTGTCGTTGATTATTTTATCTGGCTGTCCTGTACCAGACGGTACAGGATCCTGTAGCTTAGCCAGTGAACCGCGCTGGGTTCACCGCCCTGTACCCTACGTGGTACAGGGGTCCCCACCTTACGATGGGTTTGCCAATTAGAGCTGGTGCTCTAATTAAAGTGTAGACTATAAAAGGCGATAAAACAAGTGGAGGAGCGAAGAATATTATGATTTATTAAGTACGACTAAGAGCCTGTAGGGGCAACAGGTGAAACATGGTATTCTTTGATTATATTTCAAAAAAATTGAGCTAAGAACATTCTTTAAGGAGCCTTGACCATGAAAATCAATAAACTTGGAATGGCCGTTTTCGCGATTTTAATTTGTATCCTTTCTTGCGCTTACGCGGATATTGTCCTTCATAATCCGGATCCATCGTCCGACGTTTTATCAATGGATGTCAACTCCCAATTTGGCACGGCTATTAACGGATTTTCTGTTGTGGTCCCTCCCGGAATAAATAATATCCAGCCGCAAATTAATTTGGTTTATGTTTCCAACCAACAGCAGGGAATTATCGGGGTAGGTTGGTCGTTAGACTTAGGGTCGATCGAGCGGAGTTTAAAATTTGGGACCCCGGGATATTCCACAACGGATAATTATATTTTAACTCAGCAAGGAAGCCGGACAGATTTAGTTTTTGATAATCAAGCGCAGGGTTACCGCCCCAAGATCGAGGGGGCGTTTATTAAAATCAAGAAAGTCAATGATTCTTGGCAAGCCACAGACCGCCAGGGGACCATATATTATTATGGAACAAATGCCAGTGCGCGTCTGTTTGATCCCAGTCAAACGGATCATATTTTTAAATGGTATCTCGAACAAGTTGTTGATGTTCACGGCAATTACCTGACCATTTCCTATAATAAGGATACAACGGGGAATCAAGTTTATCCGCTGACGATTGTTTACACAGGAAACAAACTTTCACCAGCGGCATCTCCTCTACAGCCTTTTGCCAGTGTCGAGTTTCAAACACAAGCCCGCTCTATATCGCATCAGACTTATGCTCCGGGTTTTCTTATTAAGACATTGCAGAGAATATCCAAGATCGTGGTTAAAGCCGGCGGAACTGAGCAGAGAGAATACCGTTTAACGTATACGCCCAGCCAAGGAACAACCAGGGATTTACTGACATCCATTCAAGAGTTTGACGCCAGCGGGACTAACGGTAAACCTGCAGTCAGTTTTACATATTATGACAATAGCAAAGGATTTGCTCTCAATTCACAAGCTGTTATCCCGGCAGACGCGCGTTTTTCTAATCAGGCAGGGGGTGTCTCTCCGTATCAAGATTTAGGTGTCCGTATTTTTGATGTTAACGGTGATGGTTATCCGGATCTGATCCGTGATTATGTCGCCGTCAGTACATCGAATGTTTTAACTCACACCAAAGAAGCCTTTATCAATAACAAAAATAATACCTGGACTTTGAATACGGCTTATAACCTCCCTGGGACTTGCGTTAATGACTCTAGCTCTTGCGCGACCTTTGTCAAAGAAGTCAACACTTTAAGCCATGGGAAAATGTATGTTGATTTTGGTTTATTGGTCGCGGATTTAGACAGCGATGGATATAGCGATATTGTGGAAAAACAAAAATTTTCGATTATAAAGACCCAGCCGAATAATAATTATGCGAATATAGGACAAATAGTTTATGGATACAAAAATTCACCGGCAGGCTGGAGTCAATCCACCCAATGGGGTTTGCCGTCAGATTTGGGATTGATGTTATGGGCAACGGTGGTGGATGGGGCTACGGACTCTTATCGGATGGACAAATTAGGCAATATCGCCGCGGATGTCAACAATGACGGATTTATTGATTTCGTCACCTCCCACAAAATTGATAACACTAATACTTCCAATGTTGTCATCAATGTCCTTCCCTGGAAAAATGTATTTCTTAATTTAAGCGGCCATCCGAACGGCACGTGGTCGCGGCCGGACAATGATTATACGGATTTCTCAAAAGGCGCGATATTGGTTGATTTAAACGGGGATGGCTTGCCGGATATTTTTTATAATGACGGGACAACCGTTAAAGTGTTTATGAACACGGGGTATGGGTGGGCAGAAGACACTCAGTCGCCTTGGTTGAATACTCAAGGCATCGGTAATTTAAACGATAATTCAACACAGCTGGCAGATATCAATGGGGACGGCTTGCCGGATATGATCGTCGCCAAAGGTGATATAAACAGCGGGTCGCGCGTCCTTATCAATACCGGCGCGGGTTGGGTGAGGGATGATCAATGGATATTGCCCAACGGCAATTTTGTGAATCTTGGTACGCGATTGCTCGACGCTAATGCTGATACCATGATGGATTTTATGATCAATTACAATGGCAATACGTCCGCGCTATACCTCAATCAGGGCAAACCGGCTGACTTGTTAGCGTCCATTAATAATAACTGCGGCGGAGTGACAACTTATGTTTATGGGTCATCCGCAGAGTTCACTCAAACATTTATGCCCTTCGCGATCCCGGTCATTAAATCAATGACCCGGTCAAACAGCCTCGGGGATACTTATACGACCCAATATAAATATGAAAATGGATTGTGGAATCCCGCGAATAATCAGACCGTGTCGGATAAAACCAACCAGTTCAGCGATGCCCGGGAGTTCCGGGGATTTGGCAAAGTGACGGTGACGGATACTGAAGGGAACCGGCTGGAGCAGGAATTTAATCAGGATTATTTTTTAAATGGCCGGATCAAAACCGCGCGAAAATTTTCCACCGCCGGACAATTAACCGAAACAACGTATAAATGGAACCTGTCTACTCTAAACGCGGATGACGGAATCAATTTTGTCTATCTGAATGAACAGACTGAATGCTCGTTTAATTCCAGCCAAGTGAAAAAATGTTCCAAAGTGCGGTTCACTTATAATGAAGCTGAAAAGTTAGGAAATCTAACGCACATTTCATATTTGGGCGAAGTTGACGCTCAAGGTAATTCTATCGGAAATAATCATTTTGATGTTTATGTAGATTATGTGAACAATACAACCAATAACATGCTTGGTTTTCCTTCCGTGATTTCTGTCAGAGACTATAGCGGCGTACTCTTTCGTAAGACCATGTTAAGTTACGACGGGCAAGCCAACGGGATCGCGCCCACGAACGGTTTCTTGTCTAAAGTTGAGCAATGGGCCGGAGATCAGCAAGGCACGGTTAATCCTGTAACAACCTATACTTACGATGCTTTCGGAAATCTTTTAACAGCCACAGACCCGCTCGGTAAAACCACGACCGTGACCTATGATTCAACCTTCAACCTTTTTCCTTTATCAACGAAAAATCCTTTAAATCAGGTCGTGTCTCAGGAATATTACGGCATTAATAATGTCCCGTTAGACGGCGGCAACGGATTTAAAGGGCTTTGGGGCCAGATTAAAAGCTCGACGGACGCGAATAACCAGAAAATTCAAAACACTTATGATGTCTTTGGCCGGTTGACAGCCACAGTGTCGCCGTTAGATTCTATTTCTTATCCTACAACATCTTATCAATATTTATTTATGCCTAATTACCGGAAAACTACGATGAGCCAGCGGATCACAAGCGGCCAGCCCGGAACCTTAGACAGTTTTGAATTTTCCGACGGATTAGGCCGGGTGATTCAAACCAAAAGTCCGTCCGCGCAAGCCGGACAATTTATTGTGAACGGTCAAACCACATATAATTCCCGCGGATTACCTGAACAAAAATATTTACCGTTCTTCTCAACCAATCCTGTTGACACAATTGAGGCTGTCAATTCCGGACGGGCGCACAGTGTGATCATTTATGATGCTCTGGGGCGGGTTATCAAAAGTGTCAACCCAGACCAGACATATTCAAGTGTAGAATATGATAATTGGACGATCAGAAACATTGATGAAAACGGGCATAAACAAGAAGCGGATTTTGACGCTTTTGGCCGGTTAAGTCAAAAACGCGAGTATAAAGGCGCGGATGGACGTTTCGCTTCCGTGTATCCTAGTGCGGCCTATTCACTTTACGCGACGACCCAGTATTTGTATGATTCCGAAGGCAACCCGGTTAAAATAACAGACACAGAAGGGAATATCACGACGATCGCGTATGATAATCTGGGGCGGAAAACCTCCATGACTGACCCGGATATGGGGTTGTGGAAATATAATTATGATCTTAACGGCAACTTGATAACACAAACCGATGCCAAAAATCATGTGATTAATTTTCAATATGATGATATCAACCGTTTAAAATCAAAATCAGACGGGCAGGATATTAACAATACGTATACGTATGATGATCAACTTAACGCCGTCGGACGCCTTACCAACATAACCTTTAACGGCGGAGCAAGACAATTCCAATATGATGCCTTAGGCCGGATCAATCAATCGCTTAAGACCATTGGCGGGTCAGTTTATCACGTAAAATATGACTACAACAGCCTTAACAATATCAACAGCATCGAATACCCCGATTATAATAAGGTCTTTTATAAATACAACAGCGCAGGTCAGCCGCAGGGGGCAGCCAGCGATCCGACTTTGCTGGGGCCGCAGTCGTTTAATTATGTCCCTTCCCAAACGATGTGGAGCAAAATAAAATCCGGATTGCGCGATATCGGCAAAGAAATTGTTTCTGTCTTTTTAGTGACCGATGCGTACGCGGACACGACCATGGATTACACCACTTTCTCTAAACAGGATCCTGGAAGTAAAATTACGGTTTCGAGTTCGTGTCTGTCTTTCTCTAATATTGAAACCCGGTCAGCCAACTCCTATGTTTATAAAGCTTCTCCGACTTCAGGGGACTTTAAATATGAATTTGATACTATTCTTACTACATCCGACTCATGGGCCGGAGACTTTGCGGTTTGGGGTATTACTAATAATTCAAATACCGCGTTTAACACTTGGACCAGTGGGATATATTTGGCTTGGAACAAATTCGGTCTCAGTCCGTCTTTGAAGCTGATAACTCTGAGTCCTGCCGCTACGTCGAATTCCATATCTCTTTCCATGAATACACGTTATTACATGCGGATTAGTCGAGCAGTCAGTAAAGTAACCTTGGATATCTATAGTGATTCCGCGCGAACAACAAAAATAACTACTGTGACCAATCCTTTCGGCTCAGGAAATTTTAGTTACATATATGGATTAAGTACGCAGAATACCACAGCCACAGGATATAAAGCCACAGGCGATGTTTGCCGGCTCGTTTCAGGCCTCCCGGCAGACACGCAAGCGCCGGCGGCTCCTTCAACAGTCACGTTAGGAAGTCCAACATCCGGCTCGCTAACTTTAAGCTGGTCAGGCGCGACAGATAATGTCGCTGTGACCGGTTATAAAATCGATATTTCGACGAGCAACGTATTTACGACCATGCTGACCGGATATAATAATTTAGATGTGGGAAATGTTTCAACTAAATCAATAACAGGCTTGACTTCAGGCACAACTTATTACGCCCGAGTACGGGCATATGACGCGGCTGGCAATGTTTCAGCAAATAGCTCATCCGCGACCGGAACCACATCTGCCGCGGGAGATACGCAAGCGCCGACTGCACCTACAACGATCTCGTTAAGTACTCCGACGCTTAACTCATTGACTTTAACCTGGTCAGGGGCAACCGACAATGTGGGTGTTACGGGGTACAGGGTTGATGTTTCGACTAACAGTGCGTTTACATCAATGGTAACCGGATACAATAATTTCGATGCGGGAAATGTTTCCAACACAACGATAACAGGATTGATCGCTGGCACAGCCTATTACGCCCGGGTGAGGGCATACGACGCGGCCGGTAATATATCAAGTAACAGTTCCATAGCGAACGCGACGACCACAGCAGACACGCAAGCGCCGGCTGCTCCGGCGACAGTAACCCTAAGCAATCCGACAGCCAGCGCATTGACTTTAAGCTGGAACAGTTCCACAGATAACGTCGCAGTGGCAGGCTACAAAATTGATGTCTCAACCAACAATACATTTACTGCGATGGTAACCGGATACAATAATCTGGACGCGGGAAATGTTACAAGTAAATCGATTGCAGGCTTGAACGCGAGTACAACGTATTATGCCAGAGTGCGGGCATACGACGCGGCTGGCAATGTTTCATCAAACAGCTCAAGCGTGACCGGAACCACATCGTCTGCGGCAGACACGCAAGCGCCGAGCGCACCAACCACAGTCACGTTAGGCAGTCCAACATCCAGCACCTTGACTTTGAGCTGGTCAGGTGCGATAGATAATGTCGCGGTGACTGGATACAAGATCGATATTTCAACGAGCAGCGCGTTCACGACCATGCTGACCGGATATAATAATTTAGATGTGGGAAACGTTTTGAGTAAATCGATCACAGGCTTAAGCACGAACACAATGTATTATGCCAGAATCCGCGCGTACGATGCGGCTGCCAATATTTCATCGAACAGTTCTACCGCGACCGGAACAACGTCAGCCGCGGCAGACACGCAAGCTCCGACTGTCCCAGCCATAATTACATTAGCCAGTCCGACGCTCAGTTCATTGTCCTTAAGCTGGTCCGGGGCGACGGACAACGTGGGTGTAACCGGCTACAAGATTGATGTTTCAACCAATAATATCTTCACATCTCCGGTGACCGGATATAGCAATCTGGATGTCGGAAATGTTTTGAACAAATCAATTACAGGGTTGACAGCCGGCACAACCTATTACGCCCGGGTGCGGGCTTATGACGCGGCTGGTAATATATCAAGCAACAGCGCTGTTGCGAGCGCAACGACGACCACAGATACGCAAGCGCCGAGTGCGCCGACGACAATAATTTTTGGCAGCCCAACGGTTAATGCGTTGACTTTGACCTGGTCAGGCGCAACCGATAATGCGGGAGTAACGGGTTACAAAATCGATGTTTCGATTAACATGACGTTTACTACGATACTAACCGGATATAATAATTTGGATGCCGGAAATGTTTCAAGTAAATCGATCACGGGTTTAAGCCCGAATACAATGTACTACGCCAGAGTGCGGGCATACGACGCGGCAGGCAATATTTCTGTCAATAGCTCTATGGCCAGCGGCATGACTTCCATGGACACACAGGCACCTACAGTCCCGGCCAGCGTGACTTTGACCAATGCCGTCCCTAATAGTTTGACCTTAAACTGGAGCGCGTCAACCGATAACGCGGGTGTGACGGGTTATAAGATTGATGTTTCAACCAGCAGTATTTTTTCAAGTTATGTGGCCGGCTACAACGGTAAAGATGTGGGCAATATTTTAACCTCTCTGATTACAGGGCTGGCCTCATCGACAACATATTATGCCCGCGTCCGGGCTTACGATGCTTCAAGCAATACCTCCGGTAACAGCACGACAGCAACCGGACAAACCGCGCCACCCGATACACAGGCGCCAACAGCGCCCGGTAATCCAACGGCATCTAATGTTACGGCGGCAAGTTTCACTCTCAATTGGACGGCAGCCACAGATAACATCGGCGTAACAGGTTATAAAATCGATATTGCCAAAGACAGCGGATTCACCAATTTTGTTGCCGGATACAACAACAAAGATGCCGGAAATGTTTTAACAACATCCATAGCCGGCTTATCACCATTAACACCATACTATGCCAGAGTGCGGGCCTATGACGCGGCAGGGAATATATCGACCAACAGCAGTTCTTTAAATATTTCAACCGTGGCAGACACGCAAGCTCCGTCCGCGCCGGCTAACCCGGCATTTACGAATGTTACTTTGACAGGGCTTACTTTGAATTGGAGCGCGTCGACGGATAATATCGGCGTAACAGGATATAAGATTGATATTGCCAAAGACAGCGGTTTTACTAATTTTGTCACCGGCTATAACGGCAAAGATGTGAGCAATGTTTTAACCTCTGCAGTTACAGGTCTGACGCCGGCAACGCCATATTATGGTCGCGTGCGGGCTTATGACGCGGCTGGCAATGTTTCAAGCAACAGCACAGCCGTAAATGGTACGACCACGGCAGATACACAGGCGCCGACAACCCCCCTGAATCCCGCGATTGCCAACATCACCCCGGTCAGTTTTACTTTTAATTGGAGCGCGTCGACGGACAATGTGGCAGTAACAACATACAAGATTGATGTTGCCAAAGACAGCGGGTTTACAAATTTACTCACAGGGTATAACGGCAAAGATGTCGGCAATGTTTTAACCACATCCGTCACAGGGCTGATTCCGTCAACGCCATATTATGCCCGCGTGCGCGCCTATGACGCGGCCGGCAACGCTTCACCTAACAGCCCAGCCGTAAACGTAACAACCACGGCAGATAATCAAGCGCCCACAGCTCCAGGCAATCCCGCCATTGCCAGCGTTTCGCCGACAAGTTTTAGTCTTAACTGGAGCGCGGCGACGGACAATACCGGCGTGACCACATACAAAATCGATGTCGCCACAGACAGCGGGTTCACTAATTTTGTGACCGGGTACAATGGTCAGGATGTAGGGAATGTTTTAAGCGCGTTCGTCACGGGATTAACTCAATTAACCCAATATTATGCCCGGGTCCGGGCGTATGACGCGGCAGGCAATGCCTCAACTAACAGCTCGACCGTGAGCGTGAAGACAGTCCCTGTCTCCGTCAATTATGTCAAAGACCTCCAGTATAATGAAGCAGGCCTCACGAAAAGCATCACCTACGCGAATGGCGTGGTCACCAATTATACCTATGATGCCAACTTGCGTCTTAAAACCATCCGCACCCTAGACTCCGGAGGAGTAGTTCTTCAGGACTTAACTTACACTTACGACGGGGTCGGCAATATCATCAATATTGCGGATAAGATCACCGGCCAGAGTAAAATATTCGTCTACGACGAGCTGAACCGTCTCGTGCAGGCAGAAGGGAATTACGGGGCTAATCAAAGTAATGATATTTTAAGCCTCGCGTATTCTCCCGGCGGGAATATCACCGGCAAGGACAACCAGAATTATTCTTATACACCCAGTCAGCCGCACTCGGTCAGGGGAGTAGGGAATGACGCGTTTGGGTACGACGCTAACGGCAACATGAGTACCAAAACCTCAGGCGGAATAACCACGACATATAATTATGATGCTGAGAATCAACTGGCTTCAGTGGTCATGCCCGGGTCGAGCGCGCAGTACAGTTATGATGATTCGGGCGATCGAATCCGCAAAAGTGCTAACTCTTTGGTTACGAAGTTTGTGGACGACATTTATGAAGAAGGGACGCAAGGGAGTAAGAGTTATGTGTTTATCGCCGGGATGAGGGTGGCGTCCTTGGAAAATGTGGCTCTGAAGTATTATCACCAAGATCATTTAGGTGGCACGAATGTCATAACCAACAGCACAGGCGCAGTCCTGGATCGCGCAGACTATAAACCCTTCGGAGAATTCACCCAACACACAGCCCCAACCAGCGAAGGCCACTTTTACACCGACCAATAACACGCTGTAGAATCAGACCTTTAGTATTGCTGGGCAAGGTATTATAAGCCGAAGATTGGGAGAGTCCTGACAGCGGATGCAATAGTCCAAGCGCCGGAGATGTCGCAGAGTTTTAACAGATATTCCTATGTGGGGAATAATCCGGTGAATGCGGTTGATCCGAGTGGGAATGAGGTGGTCGATCTTGAACCGATTGTTATTTCTGCGTCGAGTTGGCAGCCACAAAGGGCTAACAGCCCAACAATGTCGGATCTAGAATACATTGCTGAAATGCCGGCGGTTCATTCGCTGATTTCTGGTGCAAGTAGTCCTGTAGTAAGGAATTTTGCCATTGGTACGGGTGTGGTTTTAGGTGCCGAAGTGATTCTGCCTGCGTCGG
>JADFYJ010000009.1 GCA_015233115.1 Candidatus Omnitrophota bacterium
GTTTCCATCAATATCCGACACGAAATTCTTGAGATACATTGTGAGGTTCTTAAAGAGTGGGTATATCGAAGCAGGCACGCTGGAAGAAGCCAAACAAGGAACGCCTCAAGGAGGAAACCTAAGCCCAATGTTGGCCAATATATTTCTGCACTATGTTCTTGATGAATGGTATGTGAAAGAACTAAGGCCGAAATTAAAAGGCCAAAGTTATCTGGTGCGATATTGCGACGACTTTGTTATTCTCATGCAGTATCAGGAAGAAGCCAAAATCGTTAAAGAACAAATGCAAGAAAGATTAAAGGCTTATGGTCTTGATCTCAATGCGGAGAAGTCAGGAGTGAAAAGCTTTGGAAAGTTTGAACGGGAAAATGCTCAAACGCAGAATAGGAAAGCCAACACTTTTGATTTTCTCGGGTTCACACATTATTGCACAGTGAGCATGAAGGGAACGTTTAAAGTTGGACGACTGACCAGCGCTAAGAAATTTCGTAAAAGCTGTCAGAACGTGTATATCTGGCTGAAAGCGGTACGAAATGCTATTAGCATAAAAGAGTTGTGGACGAGGCTTGCGATTAAAATCAAAGGGCACTATCAGTATTACGGCGTCAGCGAGAATAGTAGGAAGATACAAGAATTCTACTATCAGGTTGTCCGTATGGTGCGCAAAGTTCTTAATGAGCGAAGTCAGAAAAAGTCATACAACTGGGCAGGGTTCAACGAGTATCTAAAGCGTTTCCCGCTACCACAACCAAGAATCGTACATAGTTTTTATGCCTGATCGGATATTGATGGAAACTTATTGAAGAGCCGTATGCGGGAAATCCGCACGTACGGTTCTGTGAGGGGCGTTGAAATAAGCGTCTACTCGACCAGATATCAGAACATATGAATTCAGAGGTGTTTATGTATAAATCAAAAATATTGATTATTTATAAAATGCATACTATAAATATAAATTAAACCTTCCCCCTCATAAAAATTCCCTAAACGTCAAGGTCTGGCGACCGGAAGGGAGTATTATGAGTAGGTATGGCCGTATTACTAAATCTGGATTGATCTATCATGTCATCAACCGTGGGAATAATAAACAAGTCATCTTTGCAGAAGATGAAGATTACCTGCATTATTTGAATACGATTCAACGGTATAAGAAAAAATTTGGATTTAAATTGTTTGCGTTCTGTTTGATGACGAATCATGTGCATATGTTGATTCAAGTTTCTGGCGGAGGAAGTATTAGCAAGATTATGCAAAGCATAACAGTGGCTCATACTAAACGATATAATTTTAAATATCAACGCAGCGGTCATGTTTGGCAGGGACGGTTTATGAGTCCGCTAGTGAGCAGCGATGAACATATGTTAACGATCATGCGTTACATAGAACAGAATCCGGTTCGGGCTAGCATGGTTGGGTCGGTAGAGGATTATCATTGGAGCAGTTATCGTTTGAATGTCAGGGAAGCAGAATCGCTATTGCTTGAGCGGGAAGATAATAATTGTTTTTTAAATTTAGGCAGTGATTTGAAATCTAGAATCCTTCAATATAAACAAAAGATGCGAGAAAATATTGAGACGGAAAAATTGGAAGAAATTTGGAAGACGACCCGCAAAGGCGGTAATTACTTATCGGAAAAATTCCAGAAACAAATTTTAGAGCTGCTTCCAAACAGAAAAAAAAGAGGCCGACCGAAGCAACAAAATGAATTAATTGTAACTTATTGAAGCATATCAGTTTCTGATATCTGACACCATTTTTTTTGTAACTTATTGAAGCATATCAGTTTCTGATATCTGACACCATTTTTTAAGTTTCTGATATCTGACACCATTTTTTTCTGTGACACCATTTTTTCTGACACCATTTTTTGACACCATTTTTTTTGACACCATTTTTTTAAATAATTTACTTCTACGCGGCATATCTAAACGAAATTGTACTTGCGTTTAGTAATTGCATATAGTATTATTTAATCATGCGAATACGACATTTTTGGTTAAAAAAGATTGAAGAATTGTGGCGTGAGAAGTCAATTATTTGGGTTTCCGGCGTTCGGCGGTCTGGGAAAACATTTCTTGGAAAAAGTATAAAAGATGCGGTCTATTTCGATTGCGAACTGCCCCGTGTTCGTCAGATGATGGCCGATCCGGAAGATTTTTGGGATGGTCTGAAGAAAAAACGTGTTATTCTTGATGAAATACACCGTCTCGGTAATCCCTCTGAGCTTCTTAAAATAGCCGCTGATCATTACCCTGATATTCAGATCATGGCAACAGGATCTTCAACTTTAGGGGCGTCTTCTAAGTTTAAGGATACCTTAACAGACCGTAAGAGGGAATTATGGCTCTGTCCGATGTTAACAGAAGATTTGGAAGCGTTTAATCGTCCGGATTTGAAGCATCGGTTTTTAAGAGGGGGGCTGCCGGCATTATTTTTAGCCAAGAAATTTCCTGAAAAGGATTTTCAGGAGTGGGTGGACTCTTATTGGGCTAAAGATATTCAAGAGCTCTTTCGGTTGGAACGCAGGCATTCTTTCCAGAAATTTTTTGAACTTTTAATGGTGCAAAGCGGGGGGATTTTTGAGGCAACTGCGTTTGCGGCACCTTGCGAAGTTAGCCGGGTTACTATATCAAATTATTTAAGCGTTTTAGAAGCAACCTATGTTGTCCAAGTGATTAGGCCGTTTCATACACATAAATCTACCGAAATTATATCAGCTCCTAAAGTTTATGCTTTTGATACCGGATTTTTTTGTTACTACCGTGGTTGGGAAAGTTTACGCCAAGAAGATTTAGGGACCCTTTGGGAGCATTTTGTTTTAAATGAGATTCAAGGGCGTTTACAGACCAGGGATATTCAGTATTGGCGCGACAAGCAGGGACATGAGATAGATTTTATTTTAAAACCCCGTGGCAAACCACCGATTGCAATAGAATGTAAATGGCAGGCGGGCAAAGCGGAAAATAAAAATATAGAAATATTTCTTAATAGTTATCCGCAAGCGAATGTGTTGGTTGTTTCTTATGATATTAAGCAATCATTTTCGAGAAAAATTGGTTCGTCTGTTATTAAATATGTAAATCTTGCTGATTGTATTTCCATTCTTCAAAAATAAATTTATTTTATGTGAAGATTAATAAATGGTGTCGGCGCGTTCAAGGTTCTAACGCAACACTTTTAATTGCACATTATAAAAAAGCAGTTGTTTTATTTATAGAAAATATGTATACTTTAAGTAGACATTTAAAGGGGAGAGAATATGCAGACCACAATTGTTGATCTTCGTTATCGGATGAAGGATGTTCTTCAGGCGCTTACGCGTCGCGAAAGAGTTAAGATCCTTTATCATGGGCGGGTTAAAGGAGAGATCATTCCTGTAGGGGAAAAGTCGGATGTTTCAATTAAGGATAGTCCTTTTTTTGGGATGTGCCGGGATGAGGAACTTTCTGTTGAAGAGACTATGACGAAACTTCGGGGAGGCCGGTATCGTGCTATTTGATACGGATATTTTTATTTGGGTTCAAAGGGGCAATATAAAAGCGGCGCAAATTATGGAGACGGATCAAGAGCGTTTTCTTTCTGCTCAAACGTTTATGGAGCTTTTGCAAGGAGCTTCAAATAAATTACAACATGACCGCATTAAATCTTTTCTAACCGATCTTGGTTTTACTATTCTTCCATTGACAGAAAACATTGGGCATAGGGCAATGATTTATATTGAACAATATGCTTTGTCGCATGGGCTGACTGCCGGAGATGCCATTATTGCCGCGACAGCGGCAGAGAATAATCTTATTCTTGTTTCAGGTAATGAGAAGCATTTTAAGCCAGTTCCAGATATTAAACTTAAAGTTTTTCGGGCTTGATCTACGAATTATCCTCATGATTTCTCCTAAAGTGTTACTTTAAACATACCCTATAGGTGTATATTTTATGTATGAAAAGCATTGGTAAAACAATTCAGGATCTTCGGAAAAGAGCGGGGCTCGACCAGGTCGAGTTCGCAAGGCGAGCCAGTGTTGGGCTTCGTTTTTTAAGAGAGCTGGAACAGGGCAAGCCCACGGTTCGTTTGGATAAGGTCAATCAGGTTCTTGATTTTTTAGGACATCATTTTGAGGTCGTGCGTAATGGCAAAGGATAATAAACATTGAATTCGGAGGGATGGTATCGTGACATTGTTTGCGCGACAAAGAAAATTGATCGAACGGATGAATTCGGTATTTTGCTGGTAACAGGTGCAAGCACGATTGGTGCTGTTACAGTTAAAGAAAGTGGTGCATGATGGAGACGCCGGGTGCGTCTGGCGCCGGTTTATGATCTGGTTTGTTCGCGGTTGGTTATTCCTGATGAGACTGAAGAGTCAGCTCTGACTATTCAGGGGAAAAAAAGTAAGATCAAAAGAAAAGATATGGATCTTTTGGCTGATTTTTTGGGAATTCCGGAGAAGGCGCGTTTTACGCGGTTTGCAGGGCAAAAACAAATTATCCGGACAAGGATCGCTGAATCATTGCTGCCGCTAGAACAGACTGAGACTTTTGGTAAACTAATTTTTCAGCGTTTTCAAAAGTTGGAGTTGGAATAAAAATTTTATGCGGCTAATTCTGTTAGTAATGAATAAATGGGGTCATGATTTTATGCTTGACATTATCCCTGTACTATTTTACAGTAATCACTGTATAAAATTACAGGAATAAAAATATGATTAGCCTTCGTTCAAAAATTACTCAAAGCGTTTTGAATTATTTCATGCTTCAACAAGGCGCGGAAATTTACGTCAGTGATTTTGCCCGTATTACTCAACTGGAAAGCGGCAATCTTACCCGCAAACTCGCTGACCTTGAAAAAGATGGTATCCTCAAAAGCCGTTGGCAGGGTAATCAGCGGTATTATTCTCTAAATAAAAATTTCCCTTTGCTTAAAGAATACAGAAGTATTGTGTTAAAAACGGTTGGATTTGAACAAATATTAAGGAATGCATTAAGCAAAATATCTGGTATTAAAAAAGCAATTATTTTTGGCTCGTATGCTCAAGATAAAATGGACTCATACAGCGATATTGATTTATTGATTGTCGGAGAACACAGTACAATAACTCTTCAGAGGGGGATCGCGGATGTCCAAAAAACAATTCATCGAGAGATTAACGCTGTTAGTATGTCTCTTCAGGAATATGCTGCAAAAAAAAGAAATGATCCGTTTCTAATGTCGATAGAATCTAAGAAAAGTATAAAAATTTTATGATTCTTTACGAACGGGAATATTTTCAGAAATTTAAATTCACAACAGCTCAAATCAGCCGTTATATAGAAAGTTCTGTGCGGGATTTAGATATTGCCCGAAAAGATCAATTTGAGGAAGTTCAGTTTACTTATTGTTATCAGGCATTGATCAAAATCGGTATAGCAGTTATGGCAAAAAACGGCGGAGTGAAGGTAAGAAGTGTTATGGGCCATCATATAAAAATTTTAGAAAAATTAAGCGAAATTTTAGGTGATCCGGATGTGTTCACTATAGGAAACGCCATGCGTATGAAACGTAACAAAGATCTTTATGATGCCAGTTGTGTAGTAACAAAAAAAGAAGCTGACGATTACATTGTTTTTGTCAATCAAGTCATTCAAAAATCTAAACGAATAATTTGCTCCCTATAAGCTAAAATATTCTAAATCTTTATGAGAATAGTGATATTAGGTTTTTTATTGTTTATTTTGCTTAATGAGAATGTTCACGCGCAGGAGCAAGATCATATCGCGTACGCTCATATCACTGAAGGTTATTGGCAAATTTGGGTTATGAATTCAGACGGCACGGGCAAACGGCAGGTCACGCGTTCACCGCAGGACAAGCGGGAGCTGACTTGGATATCCAGTGAACAGAAAATCGCGTTTAGCACGAGTAACGGAGAAATATTCACCGTTGATATCGGCGGCAAGAATGAAGTTCAGATTCTTAAACAGTATGGGGTTGTTACTAGTCCAGCCTTTTCGAGCGCAAGTCATAAGATTATTTTTGTGCGTTTTGACCCAACAGGAAAAGATTTGGGTGATATTTGGGAATCTGATTTTAATGGCGGGAATTTAAACCGGTTGACCACAGACTGCCGCGGAAAATTTCAACCGTCTTTTTCAGCGCAAGGAGATAGAATTGCTTTTATTAAATCTGATGTTGAAAAAAATTATCATATCTGGATTATGAAGGCAGACGGGAACAATCCCCAGCCATTGACTGGTGGAAAAGCTCTCGATATTCATCCGCATTTTTCTCCTGATCAAAAATATATCACGTTCAGTTCCAATCGGAATGATAATGATTATGAAATTTATAATGTCGAAGTAGCTACAAAGAAAATAAGCCGGCTGACGCATTCAGCCGGATTGGATAATCAATCGAGTTATTCTTCAGATGGGCAAAAAATTGTTTTTGTGTCTAATCGGTCTGGAAGCCAGCAGCTATGGATTATGGATAAGGACGGCTCTAATCCTATTCAATTAACACATGATGCGGAGGAGTCTATTGATCCGTTGTGGATTAGGCAATAATTTGTCCGTCACGAAGACGGATGGTTCGGTTTGCTAGTTCACGCTCTATGCCTGTGTCATGAGTCACATATACCAAAGTCATCTTGAATTTTTGCAGTAAATCTTTGATGAGTTGAATTAAGTTGTCTTTTAATTCCGGATCCAGATGGCTTAGGGGTTCGTCCATTAATAAAATCCGCGGTTTTCGAATGAGGGCCCGTGCCAAGGCGACCCGTTGCTGTTGTCCTCCGGAAAGATGGGAAGGATAGACATATTGTTTTTTCCGCAGTTGAACCAAATCGAGGATATTTTCTACTTCTTTTTGTCTTTCTGGCTGGTTAATAATTATTTTTTCCAAACCAAAAGAAATATTCTGCGCCACATTCATATGCGGCCATAAAGCCAGATCTTGGAATACCATGCCTATGCCGCGTTTGTGCGGTGGAATGATAAGATGCGGATTATTGGCGGTTTGTCCGTCGATTTTGACTTCACCCTGGTCCGGCACACATAAACCCGCCATAATTTTTAACAGCGTAGTTTTACCAGATCCTGAATGCCCTAAAATAACTAGGCGTTCCTGCTCGTTGATTTTTAATGAGACATTTTGTAAAGCAATTACGTTGTTAAATTTTTTGGTGATGTTATTTAATTCGATCATGTGAACTACCCCATATTTTAGATAAAACTAAAATTAAAATAACCGGAATTATGGTGACGACAATCTGGACTACGCTTAATGCTGCTGTAAATTTTCCCACTCCATAATGCAATAAGGTATAAATTTTGTTTCCCAGCGTTTCATAACCAGGAGGGACAACGAGGAGGGTCATGCCTAATTCGCCCATGCAAAATATAAAACAAATTGCCCAACTGGCGGCTAAACCTTGTTTCGTGAGAGGTAATAATATTTGAAAGGTTTCCCGAAAAAAGCCGATGCCGTTTAATGAGGCGGCATCTTCCATATTGGGGTTTAATTGTTTGAAACAGCTTGCTAGGATACGCACTGAAAACGGAATAAATCTGGCGATTAATCCAATAATCACAATAAGAAAACTGGAATAGATGCAAGAGGTTGTTGGCTGGTTCCACAATTCAATAAGCCCGATACCTAAGACGACTGGAGGTAAAGCCAAGGGCAAAAGCGTGGCGATATCTAAAATTATTTTTCCTTTGGCAGAAACCCGTTCAAGGAAATAGGCTAAATAAAATCCTAAAATAACACATAAGGTTGCGCCCAATGTTGAGAGGCCAAAACTGGTCCAGATGGCTGGCGTGGAAGTTTTTAAAACAGCAAGGTAAGAGTCGAATGACCCTGCGGTTTTAATGAGAATAATCAGCGGTAAAATTCCTGATACAAAAATAATTAACCAGACAAAAATAGAAAACCATATTCGTGATTTTTTTAATTGAATTTTCGCTGCAGAAGAACTTATTCCTTCAAAACTAATATAAAATTTATCCTTCATGACAAAATAGCAAATTATCATCAAACCCATAGTGATCAGTAAAAGAGGCAAGCACGATAATACGGCAAGATTGGAGTTATAAAGAGCTGAAAACTGAATAAAAATTTCTAAAGGATAGGTGTTGACTCGTAATAATGCCGGAACACCGTAATTGGCTATAGAGAATATGAAAACAAACAATGCCCCGGTAACCATAAAAGGGGTAATTAAGGGAATAGTAATTCGCTTTATTACATTTAACGGATGAGTGACGAGTAAAGCTTGTTCTTCCAGTTTGCGGTCTATGGTTGATAATCCTGCAATAGTCAGTAAACAAACGAAGGGGCAATATGCCAACCCTAATACCCATATGACTCCCCATGGGTTAGAAATAGCTGGGAACATAGACGACCAAGCCATGGCAGCAATGTACTCTGGAATCAAAACAGGTAAGAAAACTAAATATTGTGCTGCACCTTTTAAAAAAATATTCGTCCGACTGATCAGAAATCCTAAGGGGACACCTAAGATGACACCGAGTATCGTTGCCCCTAAACCTATGCTGATACTGTTGAAAATTAATTGTCCGGTCCGGGCATTAAAACATAGTTGGCCCAAATCAAGGAGAAGACGCGGATTTTCCGACAATGCTTTAATGATCAAGAAACAAAAAGGAAGAAGGGCAATAACAATAAAGATAGCTGTGACGAGAAGGAAAATAATTTTTTTCATCTCACAAAGATTTCCTGGAGGATTTTATTGGTGTGCTCAATTTTATCAGCAACAGCTTTATAATTGATACTCATAGACTTTATGTGTTGATATGACCGGATAGAGTCAGGTTTTTTTACATCATCTCGCAAAGGAATTTGTGCGCAGTCAGCAAATGCCAGTTTGCTTTCGACATCTTTGCTGAGTAGATAATCAATAAGTTTTTTTCCGTTATCAGGATGGGGAGCGTTCTTGATTAAAGATACAGTATTGGGATAAACAAATGTTCCTATTTGATCCGAACCTTGATCAGGGTAAATGATTCCGACTGGTTTTTGATTCATTAAAGCGACATGAGCGTCATCACTGTCCGTGAATCCAATGGGAGCAGTACCGTTTTGAACCATATCTCTTGACGTTGTATTTCCGTCAACAATAATCACGTTGTTAGATTTTAGATCACGAAAAAATTTTTCCGCTGCTTCATCACCCATAGAGGCAAATAAACTAGCCGCTTGAGCTGAGGTTGTTCCAAACAAAGGATAGGCTAAAGTGACTTTGCCTTTCCATTTTGGTTGGGTCAGTTCAAAAATAGATTGAGGCAGGTCTGTTTCTTTTAATAATTGTTTGTTGTAGATTAAAACCCGCGCCCGAACGGAAAACCCTGTCCAATAACCTTCCCGGTCTTTAAACTGTTGGGGGATTTCTCTGGCGTTATCAGAAAAGTAAGGCGTCAAAATTTTTTGGTTTTTCAAAACTAAAGTGCGGGCGATTTCAGAGTTCCAAAATACGTCAGCCTGAGGATGGCTTTTTTCAGCGATAAGTCGATTGACCAGCCCGGTGGTTTTGGTTGATTCAACATCATAAACAGCCCGTACTTTTATTCCCGTCTTTTTTTCAAAATCTTGCAGTATTGGCTCTGAATAAACTTGGTCAAGGGAAGTGTAAATGATGACTTCATTTTTGGGCTGAGGGGAACAGCTGATGAGGATGGTAAGCCAGAAGATAAAAATTAATTTTTTAAAAAATGAATTTATAGTTTTCATTAGCAGATAAATATTTTAAAATGGTTAAGTATTTTATAATCAATAAGTTAGCATTTTAGTTTTGAGAGGACAAGATGAAAAAGATTATTTTATTTTTGTTGGGTTTGGTTTTTTTTATGGGCTCCGCGGGGTTGGCGGCTAACCCGCATCTTTACTCCACCGCTAATGTTTTGCAATTAGATGCTTGCGCTTCTGCCTGGCTCATTAAAAATTTCGTCGATAAAGACGCTGAATTTAAATTTTATCCAAAAGGCGAGCTAATAACTGAAGGTGTGGCGTTTGATACTCCTGATGCGGAATTACGTAGAACAGCGAATAAGTCAACATTTGAAAATATTCTGAAAAAATATAACATCAAAGACGCAAAATTAGAAAAAATTGGCTCAATGATTCATTCCATCGAAATTAATTTTTGGGAAGATAAGACAGGTAAAGAAGCTCTTAAATTGAAAGATAATATAAAAGGAATGATCGAGGCCGCAAAATCACCGCAGGATTTAATTAGGGTAACAGATGGTTTTTTTAATAAATTATATCAGACAGAATTGTAGTTACTATGGCATAGTCAGTTTTAATTTTAGACTTTTTTCATTTTTTCCCTTCACAAATAATCTTCTGTGTTATAATTCCAACCATGAGTCAATTAATCCGGACATATAAGAAATATGATGTGAACGAGGTGAAGGCGCATTTGATGATTTACGGCGACCTGGCTGCTCAGTGCGCGAATTGCAGTGAGCTCAACGTCAAACTGGATATGCATCAATGCCCGCATTGTAAGACGGAATATAAATATATCGCGTTTCGTAATGTCCTCACTAATATGCCCAAGCTGCACAAAATTGTTGAACAGCGTCCGAGCCTGCAAATTATCGATCATGATGATTATAAGCGCCACATCGGTGCCTCTAAAGCGCAGGAGTTATTCGGTGATAAATAAAGCCCGCCTGATCGCGTTAACCCAAAAAGTTTTATCCATTAATTCGGAAAATCCTCCCGGCAATGAATTGGCTTTGGCACAATTTATTGAGAAAGACATGCGGTCTTTGGGACTGGATGTTAAATTGGTTACTTATGCGAAAGATCGTCCCAATATCATCGCAGTTTTAAAAGGCCGCTTACCCCGGGCACAAGCACAAAAACAGGCCATTCTTTTGACCCCGCATTTTGATACAGTTCCGATCGGCAAAGGCTGGAAATATAATCCGCTTGGCCAGATCGTCGGTAATAAAATGTATGGCCGCGGCGCGTCTGATGACAAGGGGAATTTAGCGGCTTCGATGGAAATTATGCGCAGTCTGGTCGAAGATAAAGTGATTTTGCGCAAAGATGTGGTCATGGCCGCGACTGTTGATGAGGAAACCGGCAGTAAAGCGGGTATTTTGCCGCTGGTTGACAAAAAGGTTTTGAAGCCTGGTTTGGCTTTGGTTTTGGATTCGGACGATAATGATGCCATAATCGCGCAAAAAGGACTGATCCATTGCCGGATTCAAATATTTGGAAAAAAAGCGCATGGCGCGTATATTTGGCTGGGCGTGAACGCGATTGAGATAGCGGCGCGGATCATTCAAAAGTTAAAGGCGTTGAAATTGCCGTATAAAAAACATGCTTTTTTGCGGGAACCTACAATTAATATTGGCACGATCAAAGGCGGGGATAAAGTGAATATGGTGGCGGATTTTTGCGAATTTTCTGTCGATATTCGTTATTTGCCTGGCATGATTGGCGAAGATATTATCCGGAAAGTCAAGGCTTTGGTTGAGACGGAAACTGGAAAATATAAATTTATTATTGATGACCATCAAAGGCCGTTTGAAATCAGTAAAGATCATTCTTTTGTGCAAGCTTATCTGAAATCCGCGCGCAAAGGAAAATGCCCGGTGATTCTCAAGGGCAGTGAAGGCGCGACCGTCATTTCTTTTTTTCGCAAGCATAAGATTCCGGCTTTTGCGACTGGCGTAGGCGCCAAAGGGACAGCCCATACGACCGATGAATATCTGAATATTCCGACTCTCGTCAAAGGCACTAAACTTTTAGAAGAATTTGTGAAAGAATACGATAAAATCTAATTTGTTTATGCGCGCAATAATTATCTTTATCTTTTTAGTCTTATCGGCGGCAAGTTTATCCGCGGCGCAGTCCGCGGCTCCGGCCAAAGCATTTTATCCTGGCGAAAAAATCACTTATAATATTAAAAAAATGTTTGTGGTTGGCGAAGCCACGCTGGAATACAAAGGCTTGACCGAAATTGAGGGTAAACCGGCTGAGCTTATTATTTTTAGAGCAAAAGCACCCGCTTTTTTTGATGAAGAAAAAATTTATTTTGATCCGCAGACTTTTTACCCGCTTAAAAATTTCCGGGATTTAGATATATTTGGCAAAAAACAAAAAATTGAAGAAACTTATTTTCAAGATCAAAACCGAGTCGAGATAGTTGACCGTTCTCTAGATAAATCCCGTAAAGTTGAATTTAAAAAGACGTCTTCAATCGATAATGTGTATGGCATTATTTATCGTTTCCGGATGAAGGGCGACGCTACGCTTGGAGCTCAATTGCATGCTGTTCTTCCGACGAAAGAAGTTAATTTTACGATTGCTAAAGAGGGAAATATAAAAGTTAATCATCAGAATCAAAAAGCCTTATTCATGGCTGGCGAACCAAAAAATTTTGGATTTTGGTTTAGTGCTGATGATCGCAGGATTCCGTTGCGCATTAACGGAGCATTAGGCAGTATGAGCGCGGTTATGGAATTTAAGTCGATATGTGACAAATTGTGTGGGGGAGATGCGAAATGAAGCATTGCCCAGTATGCCAAGAAATGGAATTAACGCCTGTTTTGACCCGGCAGGGTGTGGAAGTTGATCTGTGTTCTCAATGTGAAGGTATTGGGCTGGACAAAGATTTGATTTTTTATTTTACAAAATTTCCTGATTATTGGCAGAAAAAAATAACAGAGGCGCAATTAAAACACGCACCGCTCGATTGGGTTGAATTTGGCGTTAAAATTCAATATGATCCTCCAAGCGGCAGGATATGGCTGGATAAAGAATCCATAAAAAAGTTTTCGCTCGATAAGCTAAAGATTAATGTTGATAAACAATTTTATTTTGATGGCGAATTTGAAGGCGTCACCCAAGATGCGTACATGCCTAACAGCCGGATTGGACTTTTGCCTTTACCAAATTTGCTATTGAGTTCAATGGTGAGTTTAGCTGGATTATATGGTGTGGCTATTTTGTTTTCTTGGCTGCCCGTGGTATTGTTGAGAATGCCGGTTTTGGCGATATTTCCTCTCGGTATCTTGGTTTTGATCCTGCAATTATTGTTCAGCCCTGCTTGGATGGATGTCCTTTTAAAGACATTTTATCAAGTAGACTGGACTGATATTGCCATTTTAGAAAAAAATTATCCGCAATGGATTTTATTCCTTAGAGAAACCTGCCAGTCAAAAGGAATTTCTTTGCCCAGAATTGGCGTGATCCCGGATGGTTCACCGCAATCTTTTATTTATGGGAATCATTCGAATAACAGCAGGTTAATTGTCTCAGAAGGATTATTAGATCTTTTAAACTCGGACGAAATTAATGCGGTCACTGCTCATGAAATTGGTCATGCGGTTTTGGGCGATATGGTATTGATGACTAGTGGACAATTGGTGCCTTTAGTTTTTAATTATTGGTATTTGAATTTAACCCAAGGGCGGCCCGTTCAGGATAAATATGCGGCAGGTCGATATGCGGCTGCGACCGCAGCGTATGGGGTGTCGGCCCTGAGTTCGTCAGTGATTTTGTGGTCGTCCCGGGTACGGGAATATAGTGCGGATCGTTTTGCCGCAGAGTTAACTGGTCATCCGGAAAAATTATGTTCAGCTTTGGTTAAGGTTGGTTATGGTCAATCCGGAAGGATTACCGGACATAAAAAAAATTCTAGGTCGGAAAACTTTCAAGCGGTCAGTGTTTTAGGAATATTTGACCGGGAACAGGCGTTAAGTTTAACGGCTGTATCCACTTTAAAACATTTGTCGAAATGGGATTTTTGGAATCCCTGGGCCATGTATTATGAATTATTTTCAACGCACCCGTTATTGGCAAAACGTGTTAGATTGTTGAATAATTTATCGGAATATCTTGGAAAAGAACCCTATGTCCGGTTAGATGATAAAAGACCGGAGTCGTTTTGGGTTAATTTTATTTTTGAATTGATGATGAATTTAGCGCCAGTGGTATGCATAGTTTTGGTAGTTATCTTAGGAATATTAGGGCTGGAACATCAAGGCATTCATGGATTAGGATTGGTTATTGCCGCGCTTGGTTTGGGATATTTTATTAAAATTCTTATGGCTTATCCATCGGTCGATTTTCTCTCGATGAATATCCATGCGTTATTAAAGAAAATTAAAGTATCCTATGTCCGGCCTGTGGCCTGCCGGATTCGTGGGCGGATTGCGGGGCAGGGAGCCAGTACGGCCCTTGATTCTGAAAATTTGTTAATACATGATGAAACTGGTATGATGCTGGTGGATTATGAACCACTTTTAACATATTGGGACCGGTTTATTGGTTTGTATAAAGAAAAAAATATTTTCGATAAAGAAGTCGAAATTTTTGGCTGGTACCGCAGGAGTCCGGTGCCGTATATTGAAATCAGAGAAGTTAGGGATAATAATGGGCGGTATAAATGCTATATTTATGACGTGAAATTTTATTGCGCGATTTTTTTGATGTTTATTGGATTGTTAATTTCGATGATTTTTTAATTTAAAAAGGAATTTATGTACGATAAAGAAATATTAAAAAATGGTTTACGATTGGTTACGCATCATATGGGCCAACGTAATAGCATCGCTTTAGGAATTCTCATCGGGGCTGGCGGGCGTTATGAGAACACTAAAATTAAGGGTGTCGCGCATTTTATTGAACATATGGCGTTTAAAGGCAGCCAAAAATACGCATGCGAAGAGATTAAAGAAAAGATTGAAGGCGTAGGGGGAAGTTTGAATGCTTTTACTTCTGAGGAGCAGACTTGTTTTTACGCCAAGATTCCTTCGAAACATTTTGAGCAGACCTTTGACATTTTAGCTGACATTGTTTTTTTTCCAAAACTAACCACTAAGGATGCGAATAAAGAAAAAGCTGTCATTGCGGAAGAAATTAAAATGTACGCGGATCAGCCTCAGCATCATGTTTATGATGTGTTAGAAAAATTAATGTGGGAGGATCATCCGCTAGGTCAGGGTTTGGCGGGCACGGTTGAATCTGTGATGGGTATGAGCAGGCAGGATCTTTTGAAATTTCATCAAGAACATTATACGGCGTCGAACACGGTAATCGGGATTGCTGGCGAGGTCGATAACACAAAAATCATGCGGACAATCAAACAAAAATTGGCAGGATTAGATAAAAAGGAAATTCCGGGTTTTGTTCCTGGCCATTTGGAACAAAGTCACTCTCGTTATAAGATCGCGCATAAAAAAACTGAACAAATGCATTTGATTTTAGGTTTGCCTGGATTGCATGAAGAGCATAAAGACCGTTATAAATTAAGTCTGTTGACGACAATTTTAGGCGGTAATATGTCTAGCCGTTTGTTTAATGAGGTGCGTGAAAAACGTGGCTTGGCCTATTCGATCGGCTGCAGTGTCAAATTTTTACATGATACGGGTCTTTTTGCTGTGCGCGCAGGTGTTGATAACCGTAAATTGGTCCAGGCTTTTGATTTGATCGTGAAAGAATTGAATAAAGTAAAAAAATATGGTGTTACCGAAGACGAATTTACCCGCGCTAAAGATTATTTAGTAGGTCAATTGCTTCTGAGCCTGGAAGATACCATGGACCATATGTTATGGATGGCAGAGTGGGTGATGCAGCACAACAAAGTCAAGACTGTCAAAGAAGTCCTTGATGATTTTGCGAAAATTAAGCGTCAAGACATCCAAGCCATTGCCCAAGAGATTATTGATGAAAATAAATTTAATTTAGCCATTGTTGGGCCGGTCAACAAGGAACAGGAATCAGAGTTGAAGGGGATTTTACAAATTTAAAGTCAGAAGGTCAGAAGTCAGAATACAGCGATTTTTGTAATCTTTTATGTTTGTTTTATTTTCTGATATTTTTTGTCAATTTTTATGCTTTTCCAAGTCGCCTTGCCATTTAAATATTCATCGTATATATTTGTATTAATTTATTAATACATATAGAACTATGATGAATAATCGAATACGCCAAAAATTTATTTCTGGTCTTATGGTGATTTTTTTTACTATAGGATCAATTGTGCCTTCTTACGGTCAGGCATTTATTTCGCAAGCCGGAATCATGCCCTCAACGCCTGTTACGTTAAGCCCAACATTTAATCTTCCTTTGTTGACCGGTATAAAGGTTTATCCTGATAAACCGTTTCGTTTTGATTTCATTATTTCCCGCGGAGCGGGCAATAATGACCCTGAGCGACTAACAGGAGTCGAAGGGTTACAATTGAAAAAAGAATCCGAAACGCTGATCAAATATTTTCTTGCCTCATTAACTGTTCCGGAAAAAGATTTATGGGTGAATTTATCTCCGCAAGAAAAAAGCCGCATCATCACTAAAGAATTCGGCGAAACAGAAATGGGTCGCGATTTGCTTGCCCAGGATTACATTTTAAAACAACTCACGGCTAGTTTAATGAGTCCTGACGGGGAAGTAGGTCGGGAATTTTGGGATGCCGTGTATTTAAAAATTTATGAAAATAGAAGGGAGAATATAGAAGATAGACAAGCAACAAAAAACAAAACAACTTTATCAGTCGCTTCTAATCTATCTTCTCCTGTCTATCATCTATCTTCTGGTAATTTAGAGGTTCCAACAAATATTCTAAGCAAAGTATGGATTATTCCTGAGAAAGCAGTCATTCTTGAAAAACCGCCTAATTCTGATCAGCCGAATGCGACCGCGTATATTGCGGAAGCCAAATTAAAGGTGATGATGGAAGATGATTATTTTATTGAAAAGAGAAGAGAGAATTTAGAAGATAGACAAACAACAAAAAACAAAACTGCATCCGTTGGTTCTAATCTATCTTCTTCCGTCTATCCTCTATCGTCTTTAATCAAGAAAATTATCATTCCTGTCCTTGAAAAAGAAGTCAATGAAGGTAAGAATTTTGCTCAACTGCGTCAAGTGTATCATTCGCTCATTTTAGCCGCTTGGTATAAACGTAAAATCAAAGAAAGCCTTTTGTCTTCTATATACGTAGATAAAAAGAAAATTCAAGGTATTAATATCATTGATCCGGCCATGGCTGAAAAAATCTGGACAGAGTACGTAGAAACCTTTAAAAAAGGTGTGTTTAATTTTATTAAAGAAGAATACGACCCGGTTAAACAAACTATTGCTCCGCGCAAATATTTTTCCGGCGGGCTGACTATGGCCATGGATGCCGCGCTCTTAGTCCGTCCGCTTGAAACCAATCAAACCATGCTTCCGTTAGAGAATTTGCGACGCGAAATGGTGATTGAAACCAATTTTGAGTCAGTAAATCAGGCCCAACCCACAACAGATCATGCTATGGTTGAAGAGCTGGAGTCACTCAGACAAGTTAAACATGAAATTGACAATTTATTAACTGGATGGGAAGGATATTGGCAGATTTTGGAACAAGGTAAAATTATCGAACGCGAAGATGGTTTAACTATGGCCATTAATGCGAGGATTGAAAAAATAAATGAATTTTCATTAAATATTAAATATGAAGTTTTTAATTTGTCCAAGTCTCCTGACTTAAATTCTGCAGATACTCAGCAATGTTTAACTCACCTTAAAGAATTTTTAAGAGAAACCGATTATTTGTCACAGGAAATCAGTGTTTTAGTCAAAATTATGGCGCTTAAAAATCCTGCGCTTGAGCAAAATAAATATTTTAATGATTTTTCCCGTTTGCTTGAGTCAATGAATTACGCGATTCACAAACTTATAGCTGGGGATTATGATTTTGAGCGGCTTGAACCGGCGCTGGTTGATTTAAATTATGTACTTCATCGTGATGTGAATTTAATTAGGAGTGATGCTGGTATCAGGGTTATTGAAAATTATGCTCCGGACATTAAATTAATTCCGCTCGATGAAATGAAATTTTTTCATGTGTTCATGAATTTGTTAAAGAATGCCAAAGAAGCGATGATGAGCAAAGGTGAAATCACGATTAGCACGGAGAAAGAAAGCAATTTCGTGAATATTATTGTGTCGGATGTGGGCCCAGGCATTCCTGAAGAAATATTGCCGCAGGTCTTTGATAGTGGCTTTACTTATGAAAAAATTAATGGAAATGGCTTTGGATTGGCGATTTGTAAAAAAATAGTCGAAGCACATGGAGGAACCATTACGGTGGAAAATATTCCCGGACCGAGCGGCAGCCCTGCAGGAGCGCGGTTTATTATCCGTCTGCCGGCGAATGTTGATGCGGCAATGATTACTTCCGAGGCTGGTTTGTCACCGGCGCACACAACACAACTCAATATGTATCCAGTTACAGCAGGTTCATTGATTGAAAATAATCCACATAAATATATTTTTGTCGTTAATCATAACATGGGTTCTGAAAGGCGGGGCCAGGTAATCAGAAATGTATATCGGACAATGTTAAATATATTTGGTAATGATAATCGGCTTTTTCCTACGCCTTTTTGGTGGATGGGCTGGGGAGGGAAAAAAAAAGCTTTAGTTATATTTCAAAAGCTTGTAACAGAATTGGTCAGCAACTCACACCATGCGAAAGACCGTGATGGTAATTATGAAGATGTATTTTTTCAACTTACCACCCAAAATGTCGCTCATCAAAAATATTTATCGCTTGAAGTTTGGAACAATTATATGGGTATTCAAAATATTCCTTGGGCAGTAAAAAGGCAAAACACCACCGGAGACACGCCTGGAATGGGATTGCCGTTTATCATCGATTTTTTGGTTTATAGTTTTGGGGGTCAAGTATCTATCGAGTCCGAAGGTGTAGGTTATAGATTTTCATCGAAAAGAAAAGTTTGGGGTAAAGATCCTAATGCCATCAGTAGCAAATTTTCATCTACTGTTAATAGGGGGGCAAAAATTTCTATTCTTATTCCATTTGCATTAATTGATTCGGCCATGATAAATACTGAAAAAGTTTTGCAGCCTACAGTTTTTGATTTGAAAAAAATTATTCCAACTGAATTACATGACAAAAAAGTTCGGATTATATTAATGGCGGATAATACCGGTACGCTCATGGATAAATACGATCGTCCCATGGATGATAGAATTGCGGAGGGATTGCGCGCCTTAGTTGATAATACGGATAATATAATTGTGGTTAATTCCGGTGACCCTAAGGCGGCTATCGAACATGCGCATCGCAGTGTTTTGCTAGGGGCCAAGAAAGGCGCTCATCTACAATATCCTCTGACCTGGGAAGGCGGAACTTCAATCGGAACGTTTAATGATGATTTGAAATTAGAAATAACTGATAAAATTCCTGATTGGAAGGAACCATTACGGCATGAATTAATCTCCAATCTCGCCAAGATTTTTTATGACCAGGTTGAAAAGTTACTGAATGAAGGGAAGCTGACCGAGAGGATTCCAGGATTGACGCTGGATAAATTGGAAAAGGACCGGGAGCGTGCCAAAACGGTTATTGATAATAAATATCTTTCCGGTAAAGGGAGCATTGTTTCTCCGGGTGATGAAAAAAATGTGGCAGTTTATTTATTGCCTGAATTTTTCGGGAAAGGCGGATATATATACGACTCTGGAGCCAAAGTGGCCCTAGATGTTGTTGATATGCTTGATAAAACCAAATTTTTGACACTGAAACATTTCAAAGATATTGAATTGAAGGCCTTTTGCATGGTCGGGAGTTTAAAGAATACAACCGGCCCGATAAAAGTTTACGCGGGAAAAAATTTTTTAGATATCTCCGCCGTGACGAAAGCAGATTCGGTTAGAAAAATTATATATAATTCTGATATACAGAAAAATAGTAACGAATTCGTTACCCTTTATGTTGTAATGGGTGATTCTGGTAATGATATCCCGACGATAAATTCAGAAATGGGATATCAAAAAAGTAATGGTTATAACCTTTCATTCTTTTTGTCCCATAGCCCTGAGTATGCCGGTGATCTTAATCAAAATGTTTTTATTACAGAAAGCGAGCATGTTAACGCTGCCATTCAAGTTTTGGAGTGGCTAAATACTTTTAGCGGTAAAACAATTGCTGAAAGTGGGCCATTCAATGCTCTCACTTGGCAAACGTCTTCATCAGACGCGGCGATGACCGTAAAGGCTGTAAACGGAGGGATTGACTTAAACTCTGTTAATAAAATTCTCCATACCCAAAATACAGAAGATGCGATTCGGTTTCATGTTGATCCGGCTATGCGGCAATATTGGCATGATTCGTCTGGGTTTGTGCCGGTTATCATAAACATTTTTCTCCTGAGTAATCTTAGGAAATTTTTGGAGATATAGATGTTTCAAACACTTCATAAAAATTTTTGGAGGATGAGAGCTTTTTGCTCCATTTTTACAGGTGTTATTTCGCTTGTTTTTTGTGTGCCTTTAGGGTATAGCCAGATGATTTCCGGAACTGCGGCGCTATATTCTAATAACGCATCAGGACTGACAGCGTCTTATGCTCCAACGATTGTGCGGGGAATTAATGTTTATCCGGATAATCCTTTAAAGTTTGACTTTATAATTGATAAAGGCCAATCTAAATTAGGCCCAACGGCCTTTGAACAAGAATCGCAGAAATTAATCCGTTATTTTTTAGCCTCTGTAACTATTCCCCAAAAAGACATGTGGGTCAATTTGTCTCCCACCGAACCTGACCGGATTATTCCTCAAATATTCGGCCAGACTGAAATGGGGCGTGATCTTTTAACTCAAGATTATTTACTTAAACAGCTCACCGCGGCTTTATTACGTCCTGACAGTGAAGTTGGAGCCAAGTTTTGGGATGCTGTGTATTCAAAAATTTATGAAGAAAGAAAAGACCGTTCATCAAACAATTTCGACATTCCTGCAGATATTCTAAGCAAAATTTGGATAGTGCCTGATACCGCTCAATTATCTGAGCATGACAAAGGTGTCGATATCGTTAACACGCATTTGAAAGTAATGACGGAAAATGAATATTTTAATGATCAGTCTTCTCCTGTCTACCCGTTATCTTCTTTAATCAAACAAATAATCCTTCCCGCGATTGAAAAAGAAGTGAATGAAGGTCAAACTTTTTCTAATTTGCGTCAAATTTATAACTCAATGATTTTAGCCAAATGGTATAAAGCACGACTTAAGCAAAGTTTATTGGGACAAGTTTATGCTAATAAAAATAAAATAAATGGTGTTCGCATTAAAGATCGAATACAGATCAATGATATTTATAATAAATATTTAGAGATATTTAAGCTGAGCGTTAATGAAACCATAAAAGAAGAATATGACCCTGAAGCTGGAAAGATCGTAGCGCGGAAATATTTAAGCGGGGGGTATGCTGGACAAAATGCTGACTACGCGATGGTTGATGAGACTGACCCTTCGAAGGAACAGCCTGCCATAGATCCTGTAAAAGTAACGGTTGAGTTGTTCGGTCAAATGAATCCGTCGTCGGATAACAGGCAGCTTCTTAAAGCGGCTGGACATCTATTGGATGCGGAACATGCTAGACTAGATCAGTCCAATTATTGGAAAGCTCGCTTAATGCAAATTTTAGATATATCTTTACCTCCGAATTTTGATTGTGAATTGAACCATCCTAATGCGGTCAATATGTCGGATTCGGATATTTATGAAAAAATCAAAAGGTATGGGACATTCATTAAGATTTTTATGGAAAAAATTCCATATTATAAATTAGTGGCGGTGATATTTACGAAAGATTGGCAATTGAAATTTATAGAAAAAAGTAATGATAATAATCTTGATGAAACAACTTATTATTTTACTGATGACGGAAGATTAGAAACGGAAGTGGCGTCCGTTAAAGATATCGGTATTTTAGATTTTTTGCAATTAGACCCCCGGATCTCGCAGTATTTAACTTCTTCGAATGTTAATCCCATGATTCATAATGGAAAAACTGTTTTATTGACTGGAGCAGGATATATCGGCTCTGCGATTATTAGTACGTATTTGCAATATGGCACTCAAGTTATTATTTACGATCGAAACCCTTATAAAAGTGAGTATTTATCTTTAGTTGCTAATCACAAAAATGTCATTATTGTCAGAGGAGATTTAAATGACCCGGATCGGCTAAGATCGGAAGTCATGGATAAGTATCACATTGACCTGGTGGTGCATTTGGCAGGAGTCACTTCTCCTCGAGAATCTATGAATTATCCTGAAAAGTATTTTCATGAAAACATATTAGGAACAATGAATCTATTGCATGCGATGAGCAAATACCAAATTAAACATTTTATTTTTGCTTCTACGGCTGATGTCTATGGCGGAAATGAAGAGATGTTCGATGAGCGGGATGAGACTTATCCGGGAAATCCTTATAGTGAAAGTAAGTGGCTCTTGGAGATAATGGCAGAATATTTTTCTAAACAATATGGATTTAATTATGTGGCCTTTAGGATTTTTAACGCGGCTGGGGCTTTTTTTGATAACCCTTTACATAGCGATGACGGACAATATTTTGGGGAGATTAACCGGACATCATTATTGGCTCGGGCTATTGAGTCGCAGTTAAGGCCGCAGGAGGTGACATTAACTATCATGGGAAAACCGGTGAGAGATTTTATTCATATTAAAGATATTGCCAATGCCTGTTTAAAAGCATCAGCATACTTATACGTTGGTGAGGAAAATTTAACTTTGAATTTGGGCACAGGAAGAAAAACGAGTGTTCCCGATGTAATAGATATGCTTAAAAAAATTTTTATTGAAAATGGAAGAGTTTGGCATGAAATTACTCAAGGGCCAGCCGTAGCTGGATCAGTGCAGCAATCAACCGCGGATTTTTCAAAGGCGTTTAATAAAATAGGCTGGTGGCCTGAGTATTCACTGACCAGTATTCTGCGCACAGCCGTGTTATTTCATTTTCAGCAATTTATACGGGGAGATCATCCAGTCAACGCGAATGAATCTGTTTCTGATAACATTCTACCCCAGCCGGAAATTTTTGCGAAAAAAGTTTATGATCAAGTTGGGAAAGACACCGAGATGGTGAATTCCTTTAAATTTGAAATTTTATTCCGTTTGTTGGTTGATGTATTAACTGCTTTACCAGATAAAGATAGGCGCCGGAATGCACTTCTTAAAAACGCAAGTGATATTAAAGCTCAAACAGGAAATGCTATTGATGCCATTGCTGACAAGAAGGCTGGACAAAGATTTTGGGAAAAGTTCGGAGAGTATATACTTTCCTATTGGGATTTGGATCCTATTTATCAGCAAATATTTCTCGAATTGAATGCTCTTATGAAAAAAGAGAAAGGTTTCAATATTGATACGTTGAAATATTTTCCTAATTCGAAACAAGACGATAATGCTTTGTTAACAAAAGGCGGTATTGATTTTAATTCTGATCATGTTGTTTTGAGCGTTAATCAAGCTGACGGGAAATTTGATTTTAAAATTGATCCGGTTTTGATGGAACAATATCAGCATGTTGAAATTTTGCAAATTAAAATTCTCCAAATACTACCTATGAAGAATTTGACTGATTAAAATCATTAAAATCATATCACTTATGTTGACTTTTGTGGATGTATCAGTTACAATCAAAAACAATTTTAAACTTATAACTAGGAGGTTGGCATGGAGAAGTTGTCGTTCTATGATGTCAAATTAAAGAAGAAGTTTGATGCTGATACTTATGAAGTCCGTGAAAAGAACGGTCGTTTTTTTGCCGTTACAAAATCACCGGCCGGCGCACATGAATGCTGGAGAGTTTTGAGCAAGGATCAAGCGGCCAAACTTAAGAAATAAATTTTAATTATTTTGATCATTATTTTTTTAGAGAGGAAATTTGCACTATCGCACGGTCAACACCTTCTAAACCTATTGATTTTGTTAATAAAATAGCGCAGTTCGCAGCCGATAAAAAAGCGGAGAGCATTACGATCCTGGAAATGAAGGATATCGTTAATTTCTGTGATTATTTTGTGATTTGCACGGGAAATACCGACCGTCATGTCAAGGCAATTGCTGACAATATTGAGGATGAATTGGCTAAGTCAGGAATGAAGATTTCACCTAAGCAACGTACGGGAAAGAATGATTGGGTTATCTTTGATATTGGTGATATTGTGGTGCATGTTTTTCAAAAAGATACTCGTGAATTTTATCAATTAGAGTATCTTTGGCGTGACGCGAAGAAGATCGACTGGGTTGAAGTTATTCCTCCTAAAAAAACAAATTAATAGACCCATGGAACACCGCGCCGGTGGACTTTATCCACCGACGCGGTGTTTTTAATCTTATGTTCCAAGATATCCAACAAAAATTAGCCAGTATTATCAATGAGGTGTTGAAAAAAACAGCACCTGAAGGTATTGATTTGCCGTTAGTAGAATGGGAAATCCCGATTGAAAAAGAATTTGGGGATCTATCGACAACTATCGCCTTAAAAGCTGCTAAAATTTTTCGTAAACCTCCTGCCATTATCGCGCAAGATTTAATCACTAAGATTAATGACGCGTTAGTTCACTCGCCATTTAAAATTAAAATTGAAAAAATTGAAGTCAAGAGTCCTGGTTTTATTAATTTTTTCTTTAGCGCCCAGTATTTCCGTGATGTTTTGGAAAGTATTTTAACGGCGGGGAATGATTTTGGCCGTTTAGATTTTGGCCGGAATGAAAAACTTATGGTCGAATTTGTAAGCGCGAATCCGACTGGACCTTTAAGCGTGGCGCACGCGCGTCAGGCTGCTGTCGGCGACGCTTTGGTGAATATTTTATGTTATATTGGGTTCGACGCAAAAAAAGAATATTATGTGAATGACGGAGGGAACCAGATTCGTATTTTAGGCAATTCAGTCCGTTTACGCGCGTTTGAATTATTGGGCAGGCAGGTGGATTATCCTGAAGATTATTACCAAGGCGACTATATCCGCGATATGGCACAACTTTTCATGGATCAACGTTCGATAAAAACGCTTGAGGCGTTAGATCAACTGAATGAAAAAGATTTTATGGATTTTGCCGGCGGTTATTTATTGGATGTGAACCGTAAAGAATTGGAAGATTTCGGTGTACAATATGATTGTTGGTCATTTGAATCTAAAGTGGCAGGCAAAGAAAATATTAAAAAAGTTTTGGATGAAATTGCGCAAAAAGGGCTGATTTATGAGAAGGACGGGGCTTTGTGGTTTAAGACCACAGATTTAGGCGATGATAAAGACCGGGTCGTCCGTAAGAGTGATGGAAGCTTTACTTATTTGGCCCCTGACATTGTTTACCATAAAAATAAATTTGATCGCGGGTTTAGCCGCGTATTTGATATTTTAGGCCCGGATCACCATGGATATATTCCGCGTCTTAAGGCGGCAGCGCAGGCTTTGGGCCGTAACCGTGATGATGTGGAAGTTCTGATTGTCCAGCTGGCGACTATTATCCGCGATGGGCAAATATTATCCATGTCGACCCGCAAAGGGCAATATATTACTTTGCGCGAAGTTTTGGATGAAGTGGGCAAAGATGCCGCCCGGTATTTCTTTTTAATGCGTCATATTAAGGCGCAGTTGGAATTTGATCTGGAGGTGGCTAAAAAACAGACTGCTGAAAACCCGGTTTATTATATTCAATATGGTCATGCCCGGGTTCATAGTATCAATGAAAAAGCAGCGGTTTCCGGAGTAGTCGCGAAGACAGCCGGTTTTCAATACCTAAACGAGGAAGAAGAGATAAATCTCATAAAGAAGATAAATGGTTTTTCATCCGCTTTGCTGGCTTGTTATAAACAGATGGATCCGTATCCTTTGGCGAGCTATTTGCTTGAATTGGCTACCGCGTTCCATAGATTTTATGATAAGCACCGCGTCATTACGGAGGATCTTCCTTTATCATCTGAGCGTCTGGCTTTGGCCAACGCGGCCCGGGTCACGCTGGCAAATGGGCTTAAGCTCATTGGAGTGACTGCGCCATCAAAAATGTGAGCTCTTGCTTCCGCAATTAAATTTTAATGAGCGGAAGGAATTTATGGAAAAAATTTGGCATATTTTGCCTAGCCATCCTAAGCGTCAAGCTGAATTGGTTTCTGCACTTCATATCCATCCGATTGTTGCCCAACTTTTAATTAATCGAGACATTCAAGAACCCGAGGCCGCAAAATTGTTTTTATCAGCGGAAATGGAAGGGTTGTTAGACCCGTTTACGATGAAAGGCATACCTGAAGCTGTAGATCGTCTTAAATTGGCGCGGGACCGCAAAGAAAAAGTGTTAATTTATGGCGATTATGATGTGGATGGTGTCACAGCATCGGCCTTGCTCCATGATACGTTTCAGCAGTATGGCTTAAACGTGGATAATCATATTCCGCACCGCATGCTGCATGGTTATGGTCTAAACATGGAAATTGGGGAGATGGCGAAGAAGGATGGGGTATCCTTGATCGTAACTGTGGATTGCGGGATTAACGCGTGCGAGGCCGTGGACGTGGTCAATAGTTTTGGAATTGATGTCATTATAATTGATCATCACGAACCAGCCGAACAATTGCCTAAAGCCTTGGTTATTATTAATCCGAAACAAAAGGAATGCTCCTATCCTTTTAAAGATTTAGCCGGTGTCGGTTTGGCGGCCAAAATATCCCAGGCGCTGATTGGCCAGATCACTGATGAAGCTTTGGATTTTGCCGCGATCGGGACTGTGGCTGACATTGTACCGCTGTTAGGCGAGAACCGGATTATTGTGAAGAATGGCTTGAAGCGTTTGAATCAGACCAGAAATAAGGGGTTAAAAGCGCTTTTAGAGATTGCGAAAATTTTGGGGAAAGATATCAGGCCTTTTCATGTTGGTTTTATTTTGGGCCCGCGGATTAACGCGGCAGGGCGCATGGATTCAGCGCATGATTCATTAGATTTGTTTTTAGCTCAGGACGATGAGAAAGCCCGCGGTTTTGCGGCTGAGTTGGAAAAACACAATACCATGCGTCAACTGATGCAAAAGGAAGTCATTGAAGAGGCTTTGGCGATTGTGGAGCAGGAAGTTAATTTTAACGAAGATAAAGTGATTGTGATATGCAAAGAAGGGTGGCACAAAGGCGTTTTGGGCATTGTTGCGTCCCGTATTACGGATAAATATTTTCGGCCGGCTGTGGTGATTTCAGTTGAGGACGGGGTGGGTACTGCATCAGCACGATCCATTGATGGTTTCCATTTGCACGATGCGCTGTTAGCATGTTCAGAACTCTTGGTGCGTTTTGGCGGGCATGAAGGGGCAGCTGGCTTAACGATCAAAGAAGAAAATATTGAATTGTTCCGAAAACAAATTAATCACATTGCGTGTAAAAATCTAGAGCAGAAAAAATTGGTGCCAACGATTCATATAGATTGTGAAGTGGCGCTGGCTGACATTAATTTGGAATTAGCACATACCGTTGATACCATGGAACCCTTTGGCGAGGGGAATCCTGAACCAGTTTTTTGCGTTTTAGGCGTGACAGTCAAAAGCCGGCCTCAAGTAATGGGTAAAGAAACAATTAAGTTTTGGGTCAGTGATGACCATGCCGCGATTTCTGCCGTAGGTTTTGGAATGGGCCGTTTTGCTGAGATAATTGATGTGGGTTCCAAAGTTGACCTGGCGTTTAATATTGGTATTGATGATTGGAATAAAGCCCCGGTTGCGCAGTTGAAGCTGAAGGATGTAAGATTGACATGTCAGAAAATTTAAGAGTCACAAGGACACAAAGTCACAAGGTCACAAAGGGTAGTGAAGATTTGAAAAAAGGCGGATGGGATCACAAAAGATATGAAAATTATGTCATATGTTTGTGAATTATGCTAATAGGGATGATAGGCAATTTATCGTTTTAACTTTGAGTATTCAGATAATTGTTTTGATTTAAATTTATTATTTATATTTTTTTTGTAACTTTGTGCTCGTGAGATTTTTTACATGTGTTATTAAATAAAAAAAAGACCATAAAATTTTTATGGTCTTTTTTATATCGTTTTTAATTTTTATAATATCGCTTTTTTTATCTTTATTACCCTTTGTGACCTTGTGACTTTGTGCCCTTGTGACCTTTTATTAGGCTTTCGTAATTTTTCCTGCCTGGATACAGCTGGTGCAGACATCGGCGCGCTTGATTGTTCCGTCTAAATTGATTTTGATTTTTTGTAAATTGGGTTCAAACGTGCGGAAAGTTTTTCCGACGACCTTAGAACCGGCGCCGCCTTTATTTTTTGCCATACCGCGTCTTTTATATTTTGCGCCCGGTTGGGTGGTTTTTTGACAAATAATACATTCTTTAGCCATGGGTCAATGTTCCTTGTAATATTATTGAAAAATGATTAGACATAATTCTTTCTTGAGAGTAAAAGTATACTAATGTTTTATGATTTGTCAAGGGCAAACAAGGGGTACAATTTTAATAGAGGGGAGTTTTATGAGTATTGCCGGTGAGCATTTAAAAGGATTTGCGCCATATCAGGAGCGTCATTTTTTGAACATCAATGATAATTTAGGCGATTGGGAAACAATTAAAAAGTATTATGAGCTGTTGCTCAATCGTTTGATCACGACTAGCCTTGATATGGAACAATGGGTTCTGGATCGTTCGGAAATGGAAGCGGCCATAGACCAGCAAAGTTCCATTCTGTATATTCTCATGACTTGCCAAACGGATAATGAGCAAAGGGCAAAGGATTACAGCCGTTTTATCGAAGAGATCACACCGGCCATGAAGCCTTATGAACAAAATCTTGACTTATTCTTGCTTAAAAATGTTCAACAATATCCACTCGAAAATACGCGGTACAAATTGTATATTCAAAAAATCCGACAGGACGTAGAGTTGTTCCGGAAAGAGAATATTTTGTTAGAGACGGAAGTTGATCTATTAAGCCAAGAGTATCAATCTATATGCGGACAGATGGGCGTTGAATTTGACGGACAGGAACATACTTTACCGCAAATGGAAAAATATCTCCACGAACCGGATCGCGATTTGCGGGAACGGGCTTGGCGCGCGATCAGTAGAAAAAGACTGAGCGTTAAAGATTCATTAAATAAAATATTTGACCGGATGCTGCAATTGCGTGACCAAATCGGCCGCAACAGCGGATTCGCTAATTACCGGGATTACAAATTTAAAGCATTGCACCGGTTCGATTACACGCCGGAAGATTGTCGCAATTATCATGCGGCTATTGAAAAATTCGTAGTTCCAGTTTGGAAAAAAATTTTGTACCGTCGCAGGTTACAAATGAAATTGGATGCCTTGCGCCCGTGGGATACATCTGTTGATCCATTGGGCCGGTCGCCTTTGAAGCCTTTTGTCGAGGATCATCAGCTGACAGAAAAATGTTCGAAAATTTTTGCTCGTGTAGATGACTCATTAGGGTACCAGTTTAAAGAGATGAGTCAGTGGGGAATGTTAGACTTGGAGAGCCGCAAAGGCAAGGCGCCGGGAGGATATCAATCGACCCTGAATGAGGCAAGGAAGCCGTTTATTTTTATGAATGCTGTGGGAATTGATTCCGATGTGCGGACTTTGCTGCATGAGGGCGGGCATGCATTTCATGCTTTGGCCTGTAGTCATGACCCCCTATTAGACTACCGGCATGCTCCTATGGAATTTTGTGAAGTGGCATCCATGAGTATGGAACTATTAGGAGGCGAATTTTTAACCGAATTTTATAGTTCAGACGAATTGTTACGCTCTAAATCAGAGCATTGGGAAGATGTGATTTTTATATTAGTGTGGGTTGCCGTTATTGATAGTTTTCAACATTGGATATATGAAAATCCTCACCACACCAATGATCAAAGGATTAAAATTTGGAAACAGATTCGCTCAAGGTTCGGCGCAGAGGCCGTTGATTGGTCAGGATTCGACGAGGAGCACGCGTATTTATGGCATAAGCAACTACACATTTTTGAAGTGCCATTTTATTACATCGAATATGGCATAGCCCAGTTGGGAGCCTTGCAAGTGTGGCTGAACTTCCGGAAGGATTATAAGCGTGCGGTAGGAGCATATAAGCAGGCTTTGGCATTAGGAGGCAGCCGTCCATTGCCGGAATTATTCCAGGCGGCAGGGATTAAATTTGATTTCAGCGAAAAGACTATTAAGCCTCTTCTAGACGCTGTCGAAAAAGAACTCTGATCGATGAACCACCGACGCGGTGGTCTATCGGTTTAAAAAATAAATATTTTTTCTTGGGTGTAAATTTTGTTGTGTTAGAATAAAAAAGTTAGCAATAAATTATCAAATTCAAAAGAATTTCAGGCGACTACTTTGAGGGGATAAAATGCAGAAGAAAAAAAAGACTAATCTGTCATGGTTTTTACTGACAGCTTTTATAGTTGGTTTATTTGCGCCGGTTTTTTTTGTGAAGACGTTTTTAAGGGTCGATAAAAATAAAGATGCTGCCAGTAGAAATATTTATGCCGCGCAAACGATCGATCGTCGTCAACAAGCTCAAGATATTGAATTTCTATATGCCGATATCAATAAACCGAAAGGTCGGTAAACATGAAAGTTGTTAAGTTTTTCATTGCGCTTTTTGTGGGAATTTTGGGGGTAACCAGCGCTGCGTTGGCATTTGAAAAACGCTTAGCTGCTCCGGCGGATATTCTGCGCCTTAAAAGTGATTTAGTTCAGCAAGTTATTAAGGCCGATGTGGTTCGCATGAAAGATATCCGCGCCGTATATGGGGATCCGGCTACGATTACAGAGACGGGGAGGCGAATTGTTTTTGATTATAATGACCTTTTTTTGGAATTTGAAAAACAAGTTTTATTTAGAAAATGGGGTCACGATTTTTCTCAGCCTCAGGCCTGGAGCGCGAATGTTAAAAAAGCCAGAACAGCTATTGAAGGCGGACAAATAACGGGAACTGAATATACTTTGGATCGTTTATACAAAGATTATAAAGATCCAACATTTAAAGTTGAAACTTCCGGCGATGGTGAGCTGTCATATTATTATTATGGAGAAATGAAATTAACTTTTGAAAATGTCTATGTTTTGAAATCCTGGAAAGGCAAAAAATTAGAAGCTGTTTATAACACTGGCGTGTTGCAAGCCGTTCCAGAACCAATTCCTGTTCCTGCGCCTAAATAGGTGTCTGCACTCGGCTGAGCATTGTCGCTCGGCATGTGAGCGGCAAAAAGCATTCTTTTTGAACTAATTGTTCTTGGCTGAGGTCTGACACCATTTTTAAAAAACCCAAAATTTTGCTTCATAAAGGTCAACATCTGCAGTTTGTCTGCCAGGGGGGGTGGGAATATATCGAACGGACCAATTGTTCTGGGGCCGTGATTATTTTGGCTATGACGGATGATAATAAAGTGTTGTTTGTGGAACAATTCCGCCCGCCGGTTCAAAAGCGGGTTATTGAATTTCCCGCCGGTTTGGTTGATGATAAATTTTCTACCAAAAAAGAATCTATAATTTCAGCTGCCCGTCGGGAGTTATTCGAAGAGACCGGGTATCAGGCCAAGAAGATTGTTAAGGTTATAGACGGGCCAGCTTCGTGCGGCACCAGTTCGGAAATGTTAACCATGGTACAGGCTATGGGTTTAAAAAAGGCAGGTCAAGGCGGCGGCGTTGATGGCGAGGCTATAAAACACTATGAAGTGCCGTTAGCTGAAGTGGAACAATGGCTCAACATGAAACGCCGGAGCGGTTGCTTGATTGGCCCTAGAATTTATGCTGGACTTTACTTTTTAAACAAATATAATGAGGGTTAATTATTTGGTTGTTGGTTTTTTGTTATTGGTTGCAGGAATAATCTGATTTTGTTTAAAAACTATCAACTCACAAATTTATTTGGTTTTGATAATTTGCTTTTCCCAAAAACTTAAGCCATCATTCATCAATTAAAATTTTTTTGCGATTACTAATTTGTTTTTCCAAAAAACAAAAACTATCATCCATCAACTATCAAAATTAATATACTGAAAGGATTACCCATGGTTTCGTACAAACAATTAGGGTTCGTGAACACCCGTGAAATGTTCAAAAAGGCAATGGCTGGGAAATATGCTGTTCCGGCTTATAATTTTAACAATATGGAACAATTACAGGCGATCATGACGGCGTGCGTTGAGTCTCAATCGCCGGTTATTATTCAAGTATCGAGCGGGGCGCGTAAATATGCGGATTCGACTATGTTGCAATATATGGCACAAGGTGCTGTTGAAATGATGAAGCGTATGGCGAAAGAAAAGAATTTAAAAGAAATTGAAATTGCTCTGCATTTGGACCACGGCGATACGTTCGAACTATGTAAATCATGTATCGAATCTGGATTTTCTTCGGTTATGATCGATGGTTCACACCATTCTTATGAAGACAATGTCGCGTTGACGAAAAAAGTTGTGGAATATGCGCATCAATTTGATGTCACGGTTGAGGGAGAGTTAGGTGTTCTAGCGGGCATTGAAGACGAAGTATCCGCGGAACATTCATCATATACTCGTCCGGAAGAAGTAGAAGATTTTGTCAAAAAAACCGGGGTTGATTCCTTGGCCATTTCCATTGGAACATCCCATGGCGCTAATAAATTTAAGCCTGACCAATGTACCCGCAATGCCGATGGAGTTTTAATTCCGCCGCCTTTACGTTTTGATATTTTAGAAGGCGTAGAACAACGGATTCCTGGTTTTCCAATTGTTCTTCATGGCTCCTCTTCCGTTTCTGTTGAAGATGTCAAAACGATTAATAAATACGGTGGAAAAATGAAAGATACTATTGGAATTCCGGAAGATCAACTGCGTAAAGCCGCCGCGTCAGCTGTCTGTAAAGTGAATATCGATTCCGATGGAAGATTAGCCATGACCGCCGCGATCCGCAAATATTTTGCTGAATTTCCGGCAGAATTCGATCCAAGAAAATATTTAGGCCCGGCTCGTTCAGCGTTAGTAGAAATGTACAAATCCAAAAACGTAAATGTGTTGGGTTCAGCAGGTAAAGCGTAATAAAAAATGTTGTCAAAAATAGCGTTAAAAATGGTGTCTGCTCTCGGCGCATTGCGTCGGGATCAGACACTTTTTTTAAAAATTTTATTTTTTGTTTTACTTTTTTCTTTACTCGCGGTTTTTTATTGCCCGCGTATTCAACTGCATACGGCGGATTTGGGCCGCCACATCAAAAATGGAGAAATTTTTTTAGCTCAGCATAAAATTATTTCCACTAATTTTTATTCATACACAGAGCCGGATTTCTCAGCTGTCAATCATCATTGGGCAGCAGGTGTGGCTTTTTTTTTAGTCTGGAAATACTTTGGATTTACTGGTTTGTCATTATTTTATATGGGAATTTTATTGGCTGCTTTCTCGATTATTTTTTTCTGTGCCGTTCGCCTGTCGAATTTTTGGATTGCTTTTTTTTATTCTGTATTGTGCTTGCCGTTATTAGTCAGCCGGCTGGAAATCCGCCCTGAAGGCTTTAGCTATTTATTTTTAGCGTTGATGATATGGTGTTTACTGTGTCTCAACCGGTATCTGTGCCAAGACCGGTTTCTGAACTCGACTGCGAATTCTCGCTCGACATCATTTTTTCAAACATTTCTTTTTATTTCTATTATTTTAATCCAAATTCTTTGGGTCAACTTTCATATATATTTTATTTTCGGTCCATTCTTAGTCGGCATGTGGTGCCTGAACCGGTGTCTGAACTCGACTGTAATTTTATCGAATGTTTATGGTTTGTGGTTTTTGTTTTTTGGAAAAAACAAATTATATCAACAACCAGCAACCAATAACCAACAACCACCAACCAACAATTTTATTTTACGAGATCAGACACTAGGTATTTTGTTTATTGCTGTTATTTTGGCTTGCTTTATTAACCCCGCTGGAATCAAAGGGGCGTTAGAACCTTTTAATATTTTTAAAGAATACGGATATATGCTGGCTGAAAATCAATCTCCAATTTTTATGTTTAAAAGATTTCCCCAGGAGGGATCATATTTATATTTCATGATAATTTTTGGAGTGTCCGTATTAGTGTGGGGGGCATATACTTGGTGTCTGATCTCGGCTGAAAATTTATTTGCTGTTGATAGTTTTTGGTTTTTGGTTTTTGGAAAAAACAAATTATTTCAGCAACCAGCAACCAGCAACCAACAACCAACTACCAACAAGTATATTTTACGAGATCTGACACCGTTTATTCTTGATAAGACACCAGATATTTTATTTTTTATAATCTATTTTTTATTTTCTATTTTGGTCTGGAAAATGATTCGCGGAATGGTCCTTTGGGCACTAATCTCGATACCAATTTTAAGTTATATAACCTGGTGTCTGATCTCGGCTGCGCATAGGCTTTTGCCATGTACTCGGCAGGAAGTTTTCGTTCCGGATCAACAGGTTTCTGGCCGAGATCTGACACCATTTTTTCAGTTTATTTTAATAATTCTAGGCATGATTGGCCTACTTTTTGGCCTAATCGGAAAAAACAACATTTACTCGCCTTATCAAAAAAATTATTTGTCTGCTATTGTCCCACAAACTCAACATTCTTTTTGGTGGTTTCCGAATGTTTTGCGCGAATTTAATAAATTACCAGGAACCATGCCCGGCGCAGAATCAGCTGCGAATTTTTTTAAACAAAATCATTTGCAGGGGCCTATATTTAACAACTATGATATTGGGGGATATTTGATTTTGAGTCTGTTTCCAGAAAAGGTTTTCGTTGATAACCGGCCTGAAGCGTACAGCGTTGATTTTTTTAAAAATACATATGTCCCGATGCAGGAAAATGACAATGAGTGGTTCGCGCAAGATCAGAAGTACCATTTTAATGTCATTTTCTTTTATCGACATGATTTGACACCTTGGGGACAGTCTTTTTTAATCCGTCGTATACGGGATCCGCAATGGGCGCCAGTATTTGTGGATGCGTATACTTTGATCCTGGTCAAACGTGAAGGAAAAAATAAAGGAGTGATTGAAAAATATGAGTTACCTCAAGAAATTTTTCAAGTGTATTAATCATATACGGTGTCTGATCTCGACTGTAATTTCATCGAATGTTCATGGTTTGTGGTTTTGGGTTTTTGGAAAAAACCAATTATTTCAAAAACCAGCAACCAATCACCAACAACCAACAACTAACAATTTTATTTTACGAGATCTGACACCGTTACTCGCTGCCTTTTTATTATTTGCCACACCATCGTTCGCTGTCGTTGATTTTACCGGAGATGTGAACGAATTTATTAAAAATAATCCTGATGGTCAAAAATTTGATTTCATGAGTCGTTATATCGAAACTTTGGGGTATTTGGAGTCGAATGAAAAACTTTCAAAACAATTTATTGATGTGAATTTATTGACTGCTCCTGCTGATAAAGTTAAAACTTATTTGGACGCTTTAGTCAACGCGAATGTGAATTTACGGGTGTCGCGTAATTACTTAAAACGTTACGGGGCAGTGAATAATGGTTTGATCCGAAAGGTTGTCCAGGATTTTCAATTGGCATGTGATGAGTTGATAACTAATAATCAGGGGGAAAGATTATTAGTAGAAAAAATTTATAACGCACAAATGAACCATCAAAAAAGATCAGGGATGAATACAAAGGAATTTTCTTCGCGCATTGAACAATTAACTGAACAACGACGAGGGACATCAACGAAAATACTGCAAACTTCTATGTGGGCCAGTAAAGTGTTGATCAGTAACAAAGTTGATAAATTTGGCAGTTTGTACATGCTTGGGATATCCGCTGATCAACGGAAAGAATTGCTAGAACAGTTATCAAAATATAAAGGTAAAGAATATCGGGGAGAATTGCGTCCTGGGCAGTCTTTTTTGCAAGCTAGTATAGCCGCTATCGCTGCGATCCTAGAAGATGAAAGCTGGGGAAATTTAACTAATTGATTGACATGGTGTTAAGCCGGTTCTAATATGTTTCAGGAGGATATAAGAATGCAAATTAAAGATAAGGTTGAGCTGTTAAAAGATCGTCAGGTCGTCGATGAAATTAAGCGGCATTTATGGATAGAAAGTGAGAAGGCGGGACGCGATATCGGTTTTGATTCAGCTGCCGCAGACTGGCTAGAAAAGTTTTCAAAAACTTGGATGGATTACTATTGGAAATAATAAAAAAGGTGTTTGATTTCGACTAAAATAAATGGTGTATACCCTCGACAAAAATTGACGCCCGCCATCTGACAATTAATTATTTTATAGGAGAATATATGGATTTAACTTTAACAAAATTAAAAAATTTTTCAGGTCGCCCCGGTCCTATGGTTCTGGTCGTTATGGATGGGGTGGGAATTGGTAAACGAGATGAGAGCGACGGGGTATTTCTCGCCAATACACCTAATCTGAATAAATACATGAAAAGCCCTCTATACGCAGAACTTCAAGCGCATGGCAAAGCCGTTGGTATGCCTTCGGATGAAGATATGGGAAATAGCGAAGTAGGGCATAACGCGTTGGGAGCCGGCCGGGTTTTTGCCCAGGGAGCTACACTTGTACAGAATTCGATCGATGACGGCAGTATTTTTAAAACCGATATTTGGTCTCAGCTCATTTCAGGTGTAAATCAACAAGATAAGACGTTTCATTTTATCGGTTTATTATCTGACGGCAATGTTCATTCTCATATCAATCATTTAATGGCCATGCTCCGGCAATGTGCCAAACAAGGGGTAAAAAAAGTCCGGGTGCATGTATTGTTAGATGGCCGTGATGTGTATGAAAAAAGCGCGGGTCAGTATATTGATCAAACGGAAGCAGTATTGAAAGAATTAAACGCTCAATCTGGAATAGATTATGCGATCGCTTCTGGCGGCGGACGCATGGTCACAACTATGGATCGGTATAATGCGGATTGGACGATTGTTAAACGCGGGTGGGACGCGCATGTCCTTGGAAAAGGTCGTCTGTTTGTTTCCGCTTCCGAGGCAGTCCAAACATTTTATGCCGAGGATCCTAAGATCACGGATCAATATTTATCGTCTTTTGTTATCGCTAAAAATGGTCAGCCGATCGGGACAATTCAAGACGGGGATTCGGTGGTATTTTTTAATTTCCGCGGTGACCGTGCGATTGAAATCACCCAAGCTTTTGAAGGCGATGCTTCGTTTGAAAAAATCGACCGGGAACGTGTTCCTAAAGTTTTGTATGCTGGGATGATGCAGTACGATGGCGATATGCATGTGCCTAAGAATTATTTAGTTAATCCTCCGGTAATTGAGAAGACGTTAGGAGATTATTTGTGCGCCAACGGGGTGACGTCATTTGCCATATCAGAAACTCAAAAATTTGGCCATGTAACGTATTTTTGGAACGGGAATAAGACCGGATATATAAACTCAAAAATGGAATATTATGAGGAAATCCCATCCGATAAAGTTCGTTTTGACCAGGCTCCCAAAATGAAAGCCTATGAAATTACCAACCGCACAATTGAATTGCTGAAATCCGGGAAATATAAATTTGGGCGTTTGAATTTTGCGAATGGCGATATGGTGGGACATACCGGAATCCCTGAAGCTATTATTACCGCGGTTTCGACGGTCGATGAGTGTGTGGGTCGTTTGATACAAGTGGTTAATGAATTAGATGGTATTGTATTGGTTACCGCTGATCACGGGAACGCGGATGAAATGTTCACGGTTAAAAAGGGCGTTAAAATTGTCAGTACCGCGCATTCATTGAATCCGGTGCCATTTTATATTGTGGATCAAAATTGTCATGGAGAATATTCCATGGCTAAGCTTCCTCATAAAGGTTTAGCAAATGTCGCGGCGACTGTCATGAATTTATTAGGTTTTGAAAAACCTGAAGATTATGAATCGTCGCTTATAAAATTTTGAAAGGCTATTATGGAAAAATCACCAGCCATGTATGACAAAGAAAAATTTCAAATGATTTTCGAATATTCGCCTATCGCCATCTGGGAAGAAGATTTCTCTGCTGTGGCGGAATTGGGAGAATATCTAAAGAAACGGAAAGTGACAGATATCAAAAAATATCTGACCGAACATCCGAAATTGGTTACTGAAACTTTTTGTAAATTGAAGATCCTTGACGTGAATATTGCGGCTTTAGAACTTTATGGCGCGAAAACTAAAAAACAATTGATCGATAATTTAGGCAAGGTGGTCCATAAATCCGCCTTAGCGACTTTTGTTGATGAGTTTAGCGCGTTATTAAGCGGGCAGAATACGTTTGAAACTGAATTTAAAAGCCGTACTTTGGGCGGACGATTATACGATGTTCATCTGAAAGTTTCAGTACCGGAAATTTATAAAACAACATTTAAGCGGGTCGTTGTGACTTTGCAAGATATTTCTGTTCAAAAACGTTATGAACGCCATTTAAAGCAATTGGCTCAAATAGACGGAATGACCAAAGTTTTAAATCATTCTGCCATAGAATATCGTTTAGAAGAAGAAATAGCTCGGTCGAAACGTTACCGTTTAGAATTGGCTTGCATGATGATCGACATGGACAATTTTAAGCAAGTTAATGATAAGTATGGCCATCAAAAAGGTGATCAGGTTATTAAAAAAACTGCTGAATTGATCCGTCAACATTTGCGTGAAGTCGATATTGTCGGCCGTTATGGAGGAGATGAATTTATAATTATACTTCCAGAAACACCGAAACAAAACGCGATTACGGCCGCAGAACGCCTCCGTAAATTATTTGATGACCGTATGCATGACATGTCTGTTAAAATACCATTTTGTACAGTTAGCATTGGAGTTGGAGGAATGCCGGATTCTGATGTGAACAGCTCGAAAGATATGATCAAGAAAATCGACCACGGGATGTATGAGGCCAAGAAATCCGGAAAAAATTGTGTTATTTTAATTTAATTAATGTCGAAAACATTACAACTAACTTGGTGTCTGGCTAACAGGTGTCTGAACTCGACTTTAAATGTGTCGAATGTTGATGGTTTGTGGTTTTCGGTTTTTGGAAAAAACCAATTATTTCGACAACCAACAACCAACAACCAACAACCAACAACCAACAATTTTATTTTACGAGATCTGACACCAATTCTTTTAAATTATATTCTAACCTCGCACTTAAAGATCAATCCGTTTGATATTATTGAACAGACGGATAAGCGTCAAACTTCATTTAAATTTTATCCTTCCACCCGTCAACAAGCCCGCCAGTTAATGAGGCAATTTAATCAGTTACATATTCAAAATGTTTCGGTAAAATTGGAGGTTTTGCAAGATCAGGATTGGCAAAATAAATGGAAAAAAGATTTTAAGCCTTTTGCGTTAACGTCAGATCTGACCATCGTGCCAGCATGGTTAAAAGAGAATTATATTTTTATCGACAGCCATCTCGCATTTGGAACCGGCCTGCACGAAACAACCCGTTTTATGACTGAGCTGATTAAATCAGTTAAGGGACAATTTTCCACTTTTTTAGATATTGGTACTGGAACGGGTATATTGACGTTGGCCGCGCTTAAATATGGGGCCAAAGACGTAACCGCTATGGACATCAGCGAAGACTGTGTCACAAACGCGAAAGCGAATTTTGCGTTAAACGGGGTCAGTAAATATCGGTTATTTTGTAAAGATTTTGCCAAGATGCCAGCGCATAAAACATATGACTTGGTTGCTGCCAATTTGGTTTCTCATGATTTATTGGCTATGTCAGAAAAAATTATTTCACGCGTTAATAAAACCGGATATTTAGCCATTTCCGGCATATCGTTGGATAATTTTGAAGCTGTAAAAACCAAATTTTCAAAATCGCTTAATTGCGTAAAAATAAAAAAAGGCAAAACCTGGGCAGCTTTATTATATAAAAACGGTGTCTGATCTCGGCTGCCCGTAGATTGATAGTTGATAGTTTATGGTTTTTGGTTTTTGGAAAAAACAAATTATCTCATCAACCAGCAGCCAACAACCATCAACTCTATTTTACGGGATCTGACACCATTTATTTGACACCATTTATTGGATGACTATTATGTTTAAACTTTTTACTAACAAAAAATTTATCACCTTTTGCCTTTTGGGCGTTTGTTTAATCGGCGCAACATTTCGTCTTTGGCATATTACGGCTAATAATTTTTTTAATTACGACGAGGCAGTCTGGATGGGGAGGATTCGTCCAATTACTGACGTTATTTTTAAATTTCGTCCTTTTAATCATTCGCAATTTTGGGAGAGTTTTAACACATTGGGTTCTGTGGCATTAAAAACTGATAAAGCATTATGGACTTTTGTTTTAGGTTGTCGGGCGTATTTTACTCTTCCACAAAGTTGGTTTTTTCCAAGAATGGTCTCTGCCATATTTGGTATTTTAAGCTTCTTTATGGTTTACTGTTTTGCTAACAAATATTTTAGCCAAAATGTCGCGCGATGGAGTGTTTTTATTTTCGCGCTATTGCCGGGTCAGGTTTATTATTCCCGATTGGGGATACAAGAAAGCATGGTGATATTTTTATTTTTAACGGGAGTTTATTTTTATTTATTTCGCTGTCGCTGGTGGCAGCAAGCTTTATTTTCCGGATTTTTTTGGGGTTGTGTTTTTTTGGCGGATTACCGCATGATTATTATTCCGGGACTGATTTTGTTCGCGGAAGCATATTGGGGGTTGGTTGAAAAAAAAGGATTTCAGAGTCGGCGGTATATCTGGAGTATGGTGGTCTTTGGGGTAATTATTTTTGGTGTCGGGAGCCTCAATCACGGGGCCAATACATTTGTTACGTTTGCCTGGATGTTTCATCAACAAAATTTATCACACGGCACATTTGAAATTTTTAATTTACTATCTTATCCATATTATTTGTTCCGCCTGGAAAGCGTTTTTTGGGGATGTTTATTTTTTGCCAATATATATTTTTTGATAAAACGTCAATGGCATATGGCTTTTCCTTTTATGTTTGTTATTTTAGTGATGTTAATTTTTTCTTTTCCTCAAGAAAAGGGCGTTCGTTATGTGTGTTTTGCCATGCCTTTTATGGTTATAGCCGGCGCGTTGATGGTGGATCAGTTAATGGCGAATAGATCGCGCACAGTTAAAATTTTATTAGGTATTTTTTTATTATTCATGAGTATTGATCATTTTAAAAAGGATTTGGCCATTGCTGGCGCTGAAACTGCGTACGAGGAAAGTGTCATCGCGATAAAAAATACAGCAGGCTCTAACGCGAAGTTTATTTCCAGCCAGGATGTGATTCAGGCTTTGTTTATGGATGACCCGGAATCTGCCATGCCCGTTTATAACAATGTCAATTATTTTGTGCAGTTGTATCAACACGGTTATCGGTATTTGATTATTGAGCCCCAAGCGTATGTGTCATTTACTGAGGACACCAAACGATTTAGTCCTAAATTAATCGGGCCTTTAAATTTCGCGTTAACACAATTGAAACCTGTATGGGTATATCCGCATTTTAGTTCCATTATGCTGGAGCGGTTTGTCCTGGAACACAACGAAAACCTCACGCGATCAATTCAATTTTTACATGATGATCAAAATAATCACTATCATTGTTTACGGGTTTATGAGCTAAAAAATTTTTTTGGTAAATTATGAAAAAATTTATTTTAATAATTACTATTGTCATTATCGTCCTAGTCGCCTATCTTGTTTTACCTAAAACATATTCTCAGACTCGTTCGATGATGGGCTCCTATGTCCGCATCGATATATGCTCAAATTGGCCTGCTGCAAAGATTAATCAGATTTATAGTGAAATCTGGAAAGGGATTAATGAGCGGGTTCAGCGGTTTGATAAATATTCTGCGAATAGTGAGATTTCGATAATTAATAGGTCGTTTCCAGATCCGGTAAAAATTTCCGATGATCTTTATGAATTACTTAACACTTCGGTTCAATTTTCTCAGTTGACCCAAGGCGGTTTTGATATTACAGTCGAACCATTGATCGGGATTTGGAAAAAAGCTGAAGAAAAAAATATCCTACCTTCTGCGGATGATATATCAATAGCAGTGGCGGCGATAGGCAGTAATGCCCTTAATCTTATGGGTAATGATATGGTCCGATTACGGAACCCCATTGTAAAATTAGATGTGGGCGGTATTGCGAAAGGCTATATTGTCGATTGGGTGGTTAGTGACTTGCATGAGCATGGTCTTAAAAATTTTTTAGTTGATGCCAGTGGAAATATGTACGCATCGGGTATTAATAGTAGTTATAAACCGTGGACCATTGGTATTGAAGATCCTCATTCAAATATGGCGGCTCTGGCCGTTATTCGATTATCTGATGAAGCCATTTCAACTTCAGGAGACGAGCATCGATATTATAATATTAATGGGAAGCATTATTCACACATCATTAACCCGCATACCGGACAACCAGTTTTAAATATGAGCAGTGTGACTGTGTTGGCCCCGACCGCAGGCGCTGCGGATGCGTTGTCGACAGGGCTAAGCGTGCTGGGTGTGGCTGATGGATTAGCTTTGATCGAGTCATTGGGACCAGGTTATGCTTGTTTTATATTGACCATGAATGGTACAGATCGTCAGACATTTTTTTCAAGTCATTATAAAGATTTCAATCAAAAAGGCGAGAGGCTATAGGCGATAGGCAATTAAAATTATTTTATTTATTTGTTATTTAAAATGGTTTTTTTGAAAAACGATTAATGCGCACGGTTAGGAGATCGTAAATAACATAATTATCGCTTTTTTATCATTTGTCTTTTATAATTTATTTTCAATCATTCGTTAGGTGCAGTTATACTTTTTTCGTTTTTTTGTAATCGTTTATGTGCTTTTTCGTAGGGGCGATCTCCTGATCGCCCGTTACAAAATTATCGCATTTTAAATCAATCATTTTTTCCTATGGCCTATAGCCTATTTTTAAAAAAGGACTTTTATGCGACAATATTTAGATTTAGTCCAACATGTGCTCGATAACGGGGAAAAGAAAGAAGACCGTACGGGCGTGGGGACGATTTCTGTTTTTGGATATCAAATGCGATTTGATTTGAGACAGGGGTTTCCGATCGTCACCACCAAAAAAGTTTTATTTTCTGCTGTGGTTCGGGAATTGGTTTGGTTTTTAAAAGGTTCAACCAATATCAACGATGACCTCACCCAATTTACCCCCATCTGGGACGCCTGGGCCAAAGAAAATGGGGAGTTGGGTCCTGTTTATGGTTATCAATGGCGTAAGTGGGATAAATTTATGCCTGATACGACTGGGCATAACTATCAACCAAGCCATGTTGATCAAATTTCAAATGTGATTGAAATGATTAAAAAAACACCTGATTCCCGTCGTTTAATTGTGAGCGCGTGGAATGTGGCAGACATTGATCGTATGGCTTTGCCGCCGTGTCATGCATTTTTTCAATTTTATGTTGTGAATGGCCGTTTGGATTGTCAACTCTACCAGCGTTCTGCGGATATTGCTTTGGGAGTACCATTTAATATTTCCAGCTACGCGCTGTTGTTGGCTATGGTGGCGCAGGAATGTGGTTTGATTGCGGGTTTTTTTGTCCATACTTTAGGGGATGCCCATATTTATTTAAATCATATTGAAGGTTTGAAAGAACAGTTGAAACGGGTTCCTAAAAATTTACCTTTACTTCATGTGGCGAATAAAAAAGTTTTAGATTTGAAGTTTGAAGATATTGAATTGAGGGGTTACGAACATGCTCCGTTTATAAAATTTCCAATTGCCGTATGATAAAATGCGGTATATTTTGTGTTTTACTGTTAAATTTTCTGTTTTGCTACATACGACATGCTACGTACTACATGCTTTTTAGATTAGGAGATTAATGATGAAATCCTTTAGTATTGTTGTCGCTATTGATCAAAATCGTGGAATTGGTAAGGAAGGAGCTCTTCCTTGGCATATTCCTGAAGATTTGGGATATTTTAAGCAGATTACCTCCTTTACTGTAAAGCCTGATTTGAAAAATGCGGTTATTATGGGGCGTAAGACTTGGGAATCGATCCCTGAACGTTTCCGACCATTAAAGGGAAGGGTTAATGTCGTAGTATCCAGAAATGATCAGCTGGTTTTACCAGGAGGTGTTTTTCGTGCTGAAAATGTTGACCATGCTTTGCGAATTTTAGATCAGGAGCAAATCATTGCGGATATTTTTGTCATTGGCGGTCAACAGATTTATGAACAGACGGTTAAACATCCGCGTTGCGAGAAGCTATATATTACGCGTATTAATAAAATTTTTGATTGTTCAGTATTTTTTCCTGTTTTTGAAGATAAGTTTTCCTGTTTTTTAATCGCCCCTATGCGTTATTCTGTGGATACTCCCTTTCAATTTACAATATATAAGACTTGGGCTACCCCGTCGACAAAACTGCAGCAATAAGACTTAGGACTTATTAGTTAAATTTTTTTATCTAAAATGTAATCGCTTTCTTTTAAAAAATAATTGTTGTAAGTCTATATATTTCAATGTGTTTTATTTTTGAGTTTGAAATTTTTTCAAAAATATATTGTTTTGGCGCTGTTTTTATTTAAATTTATGTTTTATAATTTTGATAAGCCAGAACACATTAAAGACGAAAAATTAAATTTTGTACGAGACTATTCTCGTGTTTTATATAATTTTGGATGAGCCAAAATAGTTTTAGAGGAGGCGTATGCTCCAAAGTAAAACAAAACGGCATATCCTGATCGTCGATGATAATACAGCCGTCGCGGCTATGCTCAAAATGCTGCTTTTTTCCAGGGGTTTTGAGGTTGTCATAGCTAAATCTGCCGCGACTATGTTTGAACAGATTTCTCCAGCCAGGACAGATCTTATACTCATGGATATTCTTTTGCCCAATGAAAATGGTTTGGATGTTCTTCGAGAATTAAAGGCTGATACACATACTCAAAATATTCCAGTTGTCATTTTAAGCGCTAAATCTTCCCAAACGGATATTATTGATGCTTTGTATTCCGGAGCAGAGGATTATTTAACTAAACCATTTAAATTTGAAGAATTGCTAGCTCGGTTGGAAGCCATTTTGCGGCGTTCCCAGTTTTATAGTGGCAATAATTCGGCGCGGCATGAAGATTGCGTCATATCTCAGATTCGGGAAATTATTGATAATGAGTTAATGGTTTCTTTTTATCAGCCCATATTTTTATTGGGGAGTTGCAAAATATATGGATTTGAAGCGTTAGCCCGTCCACAAACGACCGGACTGTTGGCTAATCCGGAAATTCTTTTTAAATGGGCCATGCAATATGGGTTTTATTCTGATTTGGAAATGCTATCCTGGCAGATGGCAGTAAAAGCGGCTAGAGAAAAGATTGGTAATAAAAAATTATTTTTAAATTGCAGTCCATTTTGGGTTGAAGATACCCGGTTTATAGAAGTTAATTCTATTTTTAAAGATACAGGAATTAAGCCGGAAGGCGTAGTATTAGAAATTACGGAACGCTCTGCGATATCAAATGACGATCGTTTTTTTGAACATTTGGCCATTTACCGGGATAATGGTTTTAGTTTTGCGGTTGACGATGTGGGAAGCGGATACGCTAGTTTGGAATCAATTGTCAGAACGCGCCCGGAAGTTTTAAAGATTGATCGGCATATTGTGACCAATATTTTTAAAGATCCTATCAAAATGAGTATCGTCAGATTTATTGTTCGTTTTTGTCAGGAAAACCATATACTTTCTATTGCGGAAGGGGTAGAAAAAAAAGAAGAGTTGACTGCTGTTAAACAATTAGGTGTTGATGCTGTTCAAGGTTATTATCTTGCCAAACCATCCAATCAAATTGATCTGGAAGACATGGAGCGCTCCGTGTTCGACCGGATAGCCATCGCGTAAAACATGTAACAATGCAAAATCGGATAATCGTAAAGCGATTTGTTCCTAATAATCGGCTGTTACCAAATTAATGCTTTTGTATTTATATTTGAATCAATTCACTATTATTTTGAATTTTTAATAATTGTATATAAAATAAAATAAATGGTTTTTTGAGTTAATCAGTTTTTTTGTTTTATCGTTTTTTCATTTTCGCATTGTCAAGTTTTTAAAAGGGGTTCCCATGGCGAGTGTATTATTTTTATTGTTGATTATCATCGTTGCCGCGGCATTATGTGCTGTTTCCGAAGCGGCGTTGTTAAGTTTATCTTCGATTAAAGTGAGACTCATGGTCGAAGATAATAAGCCCAATTCTAAAGATTTATTTTTTTTGAAGGAAAATATTTCGCAGTCCATTGCGTCGATTGTTATTCTTAACAATATTATTACTATTGTTGGATCGATTTTTATTGGTGAATTGGTGGTTATTCGATTTGGGAATAAATGGCTGGGATGGACATCTGCCATTGTGACCATGTTGATCATTGTATGCGGCGAGATTGTGCCTAAGACTTTTGGAGAGCGGTATAAAGAAACGATTGGTTTAATTATTGCCAAACCATTCCGTTTTATTGTTTGGGTTTTAAAACCTGTGGTTTTTTTAACCACGCAATTATCTAAGCCTTTTATTGAAGGCAAGACTGCGCCGCGGGTAACGGAAAAAGAAATTCGAGCGATGTTGTCATTGGCCCGGAAAGAAGGCACAGTTGAGAGGGACGAAGAGATTTTGTGTCATCGGGTGTTTAAATTGAATGATGTGAGGGCTGTTCATATTATGCGGCCTATTGATAGTATTTTCGCTTTTTCTGCGGATAAGTCACTGGAAAATTTAAAAGATGAGATTATCAACGCGCGCTATAGCCGGATTGCTGTGTATGATAAAGATCCGGCAGATATTGTGGGAATGGTTCAGCATCGAGTTTTGTTAAGGGAAATAGCTAAAGATAATTATAAAGCAACAGTTAGGGATTTTATGGTGCCTCCAATTTTTGTGAATTGGTTTATCCGCGCGGATGAACTGTTGGAAAAATTTCAGGCCTATCATCAGCATTTATTTGTAGTACAAGATTCACAAGGGAAAGACGTGGGCTTGGTTTCGATGGAAGATGTTTTGGAAGAACTGTTTGGGGAGATTTTTGATGAAAAAGGGTGAGAAAAAAAATAATTTGGTGTTTTGGTTTTTTGTGTTATAATCGAATCTTAACTTATTGTCATTATTTGACTTAATGAATGTTTTATTGACGTTTTTGGGGGAAAAATGGCCAATGTAATTCCGCATAGTCTCTTAACTGAGCAAGACATTTACCTATTTAAAGAAGGCAGTCATTTCCGCCTCTATGAACACCTTGGTGCCCGATTATTGAATGTTAATGGGCAAGATGGGGCGTTTTTCGCTGTTTGGGCTCCCAATGCGAAATTTGTTTCTGTAGTTGGCAGTTTTAATGGTTGGAATAGAGCCGAACATCCTTTAAATGTGCGGTGGGATTGTTCCGGTATTTGGGAAGGTTTTATTCCTGGGGTCAAGCAGGGGGACATATATAAATTTTATATGGAATCTCTGCAACACAATTTTAAGACAGAGAAAAAAGATCCTTTTGGCTCATTTAGCGAGAAGCCTCCGCAAACTGCGTCTATGGTTTGGGATCTGAGTTATACTTGGGAAGATTCCGCGTGGATGGCTAATCGCGGCAAACGCAATGCTTTAAACGCGCCTTTTTCTGTTTATGAAATGCATTTAGGTTCTTGGCGAAAGAAACCTGAAGAGAACAACCGTTATCTTACCTATACTGAAATTGCGGAACAATTAATTCCCTACATTAAAGAAATGGGTTTTACGCACGTTGAATTCATGCCTGTTATGGATCACCCGTTTTATCAGTCATGGGGCTATCAAGTGCTGGGTTATTTTGGCCCAACTCCTTTTTATGGCACACCGCAGGAATTAATGTCTTTGATAGATCAGCTCCACCAAAATGACATAGGGGTTATTTTAGATTGGGTGCCGTCGCATTTTCCGTTTGACGCGCACGGATTATATTTTTTTGACGGATCACATGTGTATGAGCATAGTGACCCCAGAAAAGGCGTGCATCCTGACTGGAATTGCTGTGTATTTAATAATGGACGAAATGAAGTTAAAGAATTTTTGATTTCGAGCGCGTTATTTTGGCTGGATAAATATCATGCGGATGGTTTAAGGGTTGATGCGGTCGCGTCCATGTTGTATTTGGATTATTCTCGTCAACATGGCGCATGGTCACCGAATATTTATGGCGGGAACGAAAATCTGGAATCTATTGTTTTTATTAGGGCGCTCAATGAAAATGTTTATAAATTTTATCCTGACACGCAAATGATCGCTGAAGAGTCAACCGCTTGGGGTAATGTGTCTCGCCCCACAGTCAATGGAGGGCTTGGATTCGGTATGAAGTGGAACATGGGCTGGATGCATGACACTCTCGAGTATTTTAAAAAAGATCCGGTTTACCGTAAGTATCATCAAAATGAGCTCACTTTTAGTATGCTTTACGCGTATACTGAAAATTTTTTACTTTCATTGTCGCATGATGAAGTGGTCCATGGCAAAGGTTCTTTATTAACTAAAATGCCGTGTGATGATTGGCAGAAATTCGCGAATTTACGAGCACTTTTGACTTATATGTACGCCCATCCGGGAAAGAAACTTTTATTTATGGGTATTGAATTGGCCCAGCGTAATGAATGGAATAATAATGCGGCTTTGGATTGGCATTTACTTCAGCATGAATCTCATCGGGGCGTGCAGACATTGATGAAAGATATCAACCGGATATACCGATCTCAACCTGCGCTATATGAAGATGATTTTACGTTTAATGGTTTTGAATGGATCGATGCCGGGGATTGGCAGAGGAGTATTGTTAGTTTTCTCCGTAAGGGTAAGCATAAAAAAGATACTGTTTTGGTGGTCTGTAATTTTACCCCATCGCCGCATTCCAATTATAGGATAGGAGTTCCGGTTCCCGGTTTTTGGCAGGAAATTCTTAATTCAGATGCTAAAGAATATTGGGGCGCTGGAATGGGGAATATGGGAGGAGTGTTGTCGAAACCTGTCCCTCAGCATGGACGAAAACATAGTATAGCGCTTACATTACCACCGCTTAGTGTGGTCTATTATAAAAGACGCAGTCCTGTAATTGATCATCCGTCATCAGCCGAGGATCCGGCAGATCTGACCTCATCGGACTCTTCGAAACACGCATAGGTTTATATGGATAAATTCATTTGCATACACGGACATTTTTATCAGCCGCCAAGGGAAAATCCTTGGTTGGAGGCTATTGAGGTCCAGGAATCAGCCTATCCTTACCGCGATTGGAACGAACGGATCATGGCGGAATGTTATGAGCCTAATACCGCTTCTCGTATTGTGGACGCAGAAGGCCGGATTGTTGATATTGTTAACAATTATTCGAAAATGAGTTTTAATTTTGGGCCAACCTTACTGTCGTGGATGGAGACGAATGCTCCAAAAGTTTATCAAGCGATTATTGACGCGGATAAAGAGAGCATGAAGAAATTTAATGGACATGGCTCTGCTATCGCGCAAGTTTACAATCACATAATTATGCCATTGGCAAATACCAATGATCAATATACTCAAGTGTTATGGGGGATTAAAGATTTTGAATACCGGTTTGGCCGCAAACCCGAAGGGATGTGGTTGGCAGAAACGGCTGTGGACTTAGCAACGCTGGATATCATGGTTGAACTGGGTATTAAATTTACGATATTAAGTCCGTATCAGGCAGCGAGTATCCGTCCCATAGATTCCGAAAGGGATTGGAGCGACGCGTCAGGGGGCAAGATCGATCCAAAAATTCCGTATTTATGCAAGCTGCCATCAGGAAAGAGCATGGCGATCTTTTTTTATGATGGGCCTATTTCGCGGGATGTCGCTTTTGGAGAGATGTTAAAAAATGGGGAACTTTTCGCGCACCGTCTTTTGTCGGTTTTTCCGGCGCAGAGTGATGGGCCTTTGTTGTCGCATATATCGACGGACGGAGAAACATATGGTCATCATCAGAAGTTTGGGAATATGGCTTTGGCTTATTTGTTGGATTATATTGAACGGAATAATTTAGCTAAGATCACGATTTATGGCGAATTTTTAGAAAAATCCGCGCCGCGGCATGAAGTAAAAATTGTGGAGAAATCAGCGTGGAGCTGCAGTCATGGCGTGGGACGATGGGAATCGGATTGCGGGTGTTGTATTGCTCATAAAGCCGGTTGGAATCAGAAATGGCGGCGTGGTTTGAGAGATGCCATGAATTGGCTGAGAGATGAGCTCAGAATAGTTTTTGAAAAAGAAATGGCAACTTTTACGTCAAATCCATGGTTGATCCGGAACAAATATATCGAGGTTGTTTTAGATCGTTCCAAAGATAATGTGGATAAATTTTTTAAAGCAAATTTTAAGGACAATTTAGGCTTAAAAGAACGCGGTCAAATTTTGAAATTGTTGGAAATGCAACGTTATGCCTTATTCATGTTTACCAGCTGCGGCTGGTTTTTCGACGATATCTCTGGCCTTGAACCGGTGCAGATTATGCAATATGCGGCGCGGGCCATGCAATTGGCGCATGAATTTTCAGGCATTGATTTAGAACCGGGATATTTAGACCGAATTAAATTGGCAGAAAGTAATGTGCCGGGTCAATATAACGGAAAAAATATATATTTAAAACACGTCAAGCCGGCGATGATTGATTTATTAAAAGTCGGCGCGCATTACGCGATTTTTTCTTTATTCAGTAATAAAGCGGAAAAAAATCATTTTTATTCTTTTACGGCAGAACTGCAAAAATCTGAGCGCGAAGAACATGGGAGGCAAACTTTTTTGACCGGACAAGCGGTTATTTTTTCCGATATAACCATGGACAAGAAAATGATTGATTTCGCGGTGGTTCATATGGGCGATCATAATATTATCTGTGGTGTCAGAGAGCATAAAAATGAAGATTTGTTTACGGCCGTACAGCAAAATGTGCGAAAGGCGTTTTTTCAGAATGATGTGGGCGCGTTAAAGGCCACTATCCATGCCAATTTTGGGCTGCATACATATACCTTGTGGGATTTATTTCATAATGAACAAGGGTTGGTCTTAAATAAAATTTTTGAAGAAACTGTGGGTTTAATTGAAGATAATTTTCGGCAGATTTATGATCAGTATTATCCGTTGATAAAATTACCTGATCAAATTAAGGTATCTTTGCCCAAGCCGCTAGCTATGACTGTAGAATTTATTTTGAATCGTGATTTGATGGACGCTATTGAAAGCGATGAGCTGGATGTCCCTAAATTGGAACGGTTGGTTAATGAGATATTGCGGTGGGGATTTATGAGGGATAAAGAAAGCATTGCTTTAAAGGCTGGGCATCGAATTGCGCATTGGATGGAGCGTTTAGCTCAAGATACGGATAATGTTTTGCTGATTGGAAATATTGAATCTATGATGCGGTTGTTGCACAAATTATCATTTAATTTAAATATTTGGCGATCACAAAATATATATTTTCAAATCGCGAAAGCGGTTCATCATGTAAAATATGAAAAAGCAGTCAAGAACGACACGCAAGCTAAATTTTGGATCGAGTCGTTTGATAAGTTAGGCAAAGTGTTACAGGTAAAATTAAAAAATTAAAGAAAATAGAAGAGCGAAAAGAGAAAATAGAAAAACAAAAATCATAAATTGTTACGAAAAAAATATTTTTTATTATCAGTCGTTTTTTTGTTTGTCTAACATCTATCGTCTATTTTCTATCTTCTTGTTAACTTAATTTTGAAAGGGTTGTTATGAAAAAAGGCAGCGGGGTATTAGAACATATTACATCTCTTCCGTCAGAGTATGGGATTGGTGACCTGGGACCGCACGCTTATGAATTTGTGGATTTTTTACAGCAAAGCGGGCAAAAATATTGGCAGATATTGCCGCTTAATCCGACCAGCGATGTTTTCAGCAATTCCCCTTACAGCAGTTGTTCCGCGTTTGGTTTGAACACGCTGTTGATCAGCCCTGATTCGATGATCGGCCGGGGATGGTTAAAAAAGAAAGAATTGGAAGAGCCGCGGTTTTCGACAGACCATGTTGATTTTCCATCAGTCCGGGCGTATAAACAAAAAATGTTTAAAATCGCTTATCAAAGATTTTGCAGTAATAGCGGTGGAACGTCCAAGGATTTTGTGAAATTTTGTCAGGAGAATTCTTATTGGCTGGATGATTTTGCGTTGTTTGTGGTTTTAAAAGAAATGGTGGGAGATCAGTTATGGAATACGTGGCCGGTGGAAATCCGTGACCGGGATCCTCGTATTATACGGGATCTAACACAAAAATATGCGTCCAAGATTGAAGAGGTAAAATTTCTGCAATTTGTTTTTTTTCATCAGTGGATGGATTTGAAGAAATATTGCAATCAAAAAGGCATTTCGATTATTGGTGATATTCCTATTTATGTCGGCGAGGATAGCGCTGATGTATGGACTTATCCGCAGTATTATAAGCTTGATGAAAATAAGCGGCTTAAGTATGTCGCGGGGGTTCCACCGGATTATTTTAGCAAGACTGGTCAGCGTTGGGGTAATCCGGTTTATGATTGGGATCACTTAAAGCAGGATGGGTTTAAATGGTGGCTGGATAGGATTAAATATAATTTAAAATTATTTGACGTGGTTCGGATCGACCATTTCCGCGGACTCGTGGGTTATTGGCAGATTCCCGCGTCTGAAGAAACGGCTATTAATGGTCAATGGATTCCAGTGCCAGCGCAAGAATTTTTTACAGCGGTGAAAGAACATTTCCCTCATCTACCGATCATTGCGGAAGATTTGGGTGTGATCACGGATGATGTGGTGGCCATGATGGAACAATTTGGTTTTCCCGGTATGAAGATCTTAGTCTTCGCGTTTAATGGCGACATGGAAAATCATCCTTATTTGCCGCATAATTACACGCGCCAGTGCGTTGTTTATACGGGCACACATGATAACAATACAGTTTTAGGTTGGTTTCAAAAAGAAGCGTCATTGCAGGAAAAAATGAACGTATTTGAATATATTGGCAAACGGGTACCCCGTAAAGAAATTAATTGGGCGCTTATAAAACTTGCTCTTGAGTCATCTGCCCAGATTGCTTTGTTTCCCTTGCAGGATATTTTAAGTTTAGATCAAAAAGCGCGTATGAATGTTCCGGCTACCATCACTGGCAATTGGATTTGGCGCGCAGAAAAAGGAATGCTGACCCGCCAAATTGCTGAACGTTTACGCCAGTTGACGGTAAAAGCAAAACGGTAAAAAATACCAAATATATTAGAACAAAATCTGCATTTATGTTAGAATCAACCCAGTTATGAGACGAGTATTTCTAACATTTATATTATTGTTTTGCTTTTTTGTAACCGGATGTTCTGTTTTTTCTTTTGCAAAGAAAAAACCGTCTACGACCACAGTTACTTTTATCCCTTCTTATCTTCAGGATGCCCATCTCATTAACTCGGAATTATTACGTAAAGGCGGAAATTTATTGATCAGTTCGTTTCTTCCGGGCACCGAAGTGGCGGCCGGGCCGGAGGCGGATAATGTTTCGGTCATGGTTGTCCGGGGATTTATGGATGTTTATGAGTCACAAACCAAAGAATTTCAAAAATCAAAAATCGATTTAATTTTTTCGGATAAAGAACAAAAACCTGATTTTATTTTAGATGGAAGCATATTAGCCATGGATGTTCCGTCTTTTTTCCAAAAATGGTTTTTGTTTAAGCACAAAATGACTTTAACGATTGAAGGACAACTTAAAGAAAAAGAATCCGGGAGGATTGTATTCGTGTTTAAAGATACACAAGTTGCTAGGCTTAAAGGTGGAGACTGGACTGAAATGGGACGTAAACTCGGCCAAAATTTAGCTAAATGGATTTTAGCGGAAGAAGAACGACAGAGCAGAACAGAAATTATTAAGTAACCGAGTAACCGAGTAACCGAGTAACCGAGTAACAGAGCAAAAGCGATTGGTAAAAAAGCGATTGATGTCAAACGATCGGTGCGATTGATAAAGTTACAAAGCAAAAATTAATGATAAAAAGTTAAATTTATTTAACAGGGGCAATTAAAGATATCATTCGGTTTAAAAATTCTGGATTTGTTTAATTTATGCTTTTTTTTCAAATCGTTTTTAAGTTTTTACTTGGTTACTCTGTTACTCGGTCACTTTGTTACTATTAATGAGGTCAAAATTATGAAGATTATCACCGGCGGGGCTGGATTTATTGGAAGCTGTATTGTGGCGAAACTCAATGAGTTGGGTTATGATGATTTGATTGTGGTTGATCATCTGGAGGATCATTTACTGCCCGACGTCAGTACAGATCCGAAAGTGCATAATTTGACGGAGAAAAAGTATATTAAGTTTTATGATAAAACGGATTTTCTTGATTTGATTGCTGGAAACAAATTGGATGTCAATATCTCGGCGATCATTCATATGGGCGCTTGCAGTTCCACGACAGTGCAGGACGCGAAATATTTTCAGGAAAATAATTTAGAATACACCCGCACTTTATCCAATTGGGCGTTGAAGAATGAAATCCGGTTTATTTACGCGAGTTCTGCCGCGACTTATGGTGACGGGAGTGTTGGGTATAAAGACGATGATGACACAGTTAGGAAATGTAAACCGCTCAATTTGTATGGTCAATCAAAACAGGATTTTGATATTTCGGCATTAGAAAATCATTATCTCGACCGGATGGTGGGGTTGAAGTTTTTTAACGTATTTGGTCCGAATGAATATCACAAAGCAGATATGCGTAGTGTGGTTAATAAGGCGTATAAACGGGTTGCGGAAGAAGGTAAAATGAGTTTGTTTAAATCGTATCATCCAGACTTTGGGGATGGAGAACAAAAACGAGATTTTATTTATGTGAAAGATGCGGTAGATGTGGTCATGTATTTTTTGGATCATCCTGAAGTCAATGGCATTTTCAACGTTGGTACTGGTCAAGCGCGTTCGTGGAATGATTTGGCGCAAGCTTTGTTTAAAGCTGTGGGGAAAAAGCCACATATCGAATATATTCCCATGCCGGAAATTTTAAAGGACAAGTACCAATATTTTACCCAAGCGGATATGACGAAATTAAAAAAAAGCGGATACACCAAACCATTCACGTCTTTAGAAGCAGCCGTCGAAGATTACGTGAGTTATTTAAAAAATCACAGATATTGGTAAATTTTTATGTTTTATTTGTAGCTCTTGATGAGCTTTAATTTATTAAACCCATCGTTTTTAGTTTTTGCTCTGTTACTTTGTTACTCGGTTACTTTGTCACTCGGTTACTCGGTTACTCGGTTACTTTTCAAGGAGGTTATATGATCTGGTTCGTGCTTATAATTATTATCGGGTTTGTTGTCGTTGCTTTGATCCTGATGCTAAATAAGCAAATGGCAGGGAAACATCTTCCGCTGGATGCCGTTCCGATTTCTGATATAAACGAGATTAAGGAAATGCGTCAAAATCCCCAGTATAAAAAAGGGAAACCTTTGTCAATTTCGCAGACTGTTGACCATTTAGCTTATCATTTGGAAGTGGTTAATAATGAGCGGCTGCCGGAAATCGCCAGAGAGATTGATGGTCTAAAAGGTGAATTCCAGAATAAACAAGCTGAATCTGAAGAAATGATCCGCCAGTTAAAACTGGATAATCAAAAATTGGAAGACGCGCTTAAACGTGAAATGTCATCTCGGGAAATTAAAATTTTGGCAGAAGAGGAAAAACGCCAGCTCAAAGATAAAGACGAGCAGCTGCGCCTCATGCGGGATGCTAATGTTCAACTTAATGATGAAAATAAACGCTTGCGGGATGACCTGATCCTGCTTCAGAAAGAAAAAACTGAGCTGTTGAAAAAATATGATTCACTGGACCAGGAATTACACGCGAACCGCCTAGAAAAAGAAAAATGGATGAGCGAAAAACGTGAAACCGAAATGCGGCTGGATATGACCCGCATGGAAATGGAAAAAGATTTTCAATCAAAACTTGCGGAACAGTCTCAAATGCTGGGGAACAAACATTTAGAATTAGCGAATAATAAAGCTGGTCTGGAATTAGAGTATCAAAAAATTACGAATATCGCTGAAGAGTTAAAATCACAAAAATCCGCGCTGGAAATCCGCTGTACCTCATCAGATATTGAAATTGATTCCTTACGGAAACAAGTTGATTACTTGAGCAAGGCCAATGCCGGGCAAGTGGATAATTTAAAGGCTGAAATCATGAAGTTGAATTTCGAATTAGATAATAAAGCCCAAGAATTTACCGGAATTTTGCGGCAAAGGGAAGATATTCACGGCGATATTAACCGCGCTGTTGATAAAGTTCGGGATGAGTATCGATTGGTCGTGGATGAGCGGATTAAACAATTAGATACCTTAAACCATCAAATAAAATTTTTACAGGATGAACATGATGAGTTGAGTAAGGAAAAACGTGCTGTGGAGACAAAGCTGGAAAATGCCGATCAAGTGACGGCGCGAATGCAAGAAAGGGAACGTCAATTAAATTATGAGTTGGTAAAAGCTAGGGCTCAAATTTTAGGGTTAGAGCGTATTTGTAGTGATTATCGCTTAAGAGTGGAATCATTATCGAAGGTTTAGTAATTATGCCGGATGAATCATTAAATTTAAATCAAATTTTGGCGGAAGACATTATGTCAGAGGGGGTCGTATCGGTCAAACCGGATATGCTTTTGGGACAAGTCGCGCATTTGATGTTGCGTGATAGGGTCAGTGGAGTTCCGGTTCTTGATAATGATCAACGTATTGTCGGGATAGTGACGTTGACGGATTTTTTTATATTATTGGATAAAATTTCTCAAGATCTTCCGGGTGAAGGTGATGATGCGCGAAGTAAAACGTTGCATTCTGTTTTAGAACAAACCAAGAATCTTCCGGTTTCAGCGATTATGTCCAAAACTATTGTTTCAATTTCTCCTAAAATGACATTGAAGGAAATTTTGGATATCGTGATCAAATGGCAGACGCATACGTTGCCCGTGATGAGTGATGGAAAGGTAGTCGGAGTAATCGGCCGCCATGATATTTTAAATGCCATTTATGTTTATGGTTAAAAAAATAGTGTTTGCGCCATTTTTAACAGGGTGTTCGTAGGGGCGATCACCCGATCGCCCGAAACAAAAGTATCGTTTTTTATTTATTTGAAATGACAAAATGATTAAGCAAAGTTTGCAATAGACTTTTAATCTGATATAATTTAAAACAATGAAAAAATCACTTATCATAATGTTAGCCCTTATCAGCATGGCTTTGTCCGCCTGCTCTTCTATTCAAGAAGCCGGCCGCAAAGTCTGGGGCACATCGACGACATATTTGGATCCGTCTCGTTGTGAGGCGCTTTCTAAAACATATACGTGCGCTTATGATGATTGTTATGACGCAGTTTTGAGTTTGAGTAATGTTGTTGTTGAGCAACTTAAAAACGCGCCTAAAGAAACGAATCAAATTTTAAAAGGCATTAAAACAAAACCATCGGTTTTAATACACGCCGGAAATCCTTTTTCAGTTTTTCAAGAAGACCGCTTGCGCGGCATCATTGTCCTGATGGATGTGCCGGGTCAGGTTGATACAACAGAAATAGGAGTATTTTTTACGAAATATTCCGGGACAAAGGATGTAAAGCTGGAAATAACATCACTTAGCACCATGGCGCGCAACAAAGCCGCCCAAGCGATTTTTAATTTGTTGGATTCAAAATTCCCGGTTGCAAAGTAAGACCTTCTGGTATTAATTGCCTTTGTTCGTAGGGGCGATCTCCCGATCGCCCGTAACAAAATTTTCGCTTTTTATTGAGATATTAAACATATGAAACTTAATTATAACCGAGACACTCAAATCATAGCCACGCTTGGCCCCGCGTCTATCCATGAAGATATTTTGACCCAAATGGCGCGCAAAGGTTTGAATATCGTCCGTCTTAATTTCTCTCATGGATCATATGACCAGCATCAGGGCTCGATTGATCTGGTGCGCAAGATTAACCGCAAACATAAATTTAATGTCAAAATTCTGCAGGACTTGGAAGGATACCGCATCCGCATTGGCCGCTTGAATCAGCCGATTGAACTTAAACGGGGAGCAACGCATTATCTAACAAATAATAAGTCATCAGCCTATGGATCCCCGACTAAAGCACTCGGGGATGACGGCGGTTGTGTCATTCCCGCGAAGGCGGGAATCGGTGCCGCCGCCATATTTTTTGATTATTCCGGAAATATTAAAGATATACCTAACGGCTCTCAAATTTTTATTGATGACGGACGTATTTGCTTGCGGGTCAAAAGCAGAGACAATCACGCGTTGGTTGTGACTGTTGTTGACGGCGGCATGCTTCAATCCCGTAAAGGAATTAATATTCCGGGCCTTAAATTAAAGCAGGAAACTTTTACTTCTAAAGATAAAAAAGACCTTAAGTTCGGAATTGAAAATAAAGTTGATTTAATCGCGCAATCCTTTGTGCGTGATGCGGATGATATTATGCACGTGGTTCGCCGCGTTAAGCCTATTCTGCCTCATTGCCGGGTTATTTCTAAAATTGAAAATCATGAGGGGATTTCTCACGTAGATAGTATCATTGCGGCTTGCGACGGCATTATGGTCGCGCGGGGAGACCTGGGTGTCAGCTTGCCGATTTTTCAAGTGCCTTTGATGCAGAAATATATTATCCGCCGGTGTAACCGCAATAAAAAATTTGTTATTGTGGCGACCCAGATGCTGGAAAGTATGACGGAAAATAACCGGCCGACCAGGGCGGAAGTATCAGATGTGGCCAACGCGATTTTAGACGGCGCTGACGCAGTTATGCTCTCTGGGGAAACCGCAGTCGGAAAATTTCCGGTTGAGACCATTGACATGATGGCGAAAATTGTAGATTATACCGAAAAATCACAGCAAATAAATATGGTGCCTTAATGATGGCAATGCGATTGATGGGAAAACGATTGATCCGGGCGATCACCCGATCGTCTTTACGAAATGTATGTTTTTAAAAAAAGTAATTTGTATTTAATAAGATGAATTTAATTGGTTTGTCGTAGGGGCGATCACCCGATCGTCTTTACGAAATGTATGTTTTTAAAAAATGTAATTTGTATTTAATAAGATGAATTTAATTGGTTTGTCGTAGGGGCGATCACTCGATCGTCTTTACGAAATGTATGTTTTTAAAAAATGTAATTTGTATTTAATAAGATGAATTTAATTGGTTTGTCGTAGGGGCGATCACCCGATCGTCCGTAACAAAATTGTCGTTGTTGTTTTACAAAATATGGAATAATTTTATGATCGAACATGAATTTTTATTTTTAGGTTTACTTAAAGCTGGCCCCAAACACGGTTATGAAGTCAAGCGCATCATCGAAGAAGAACTTCAGCCATTACTAGGCCTTAAAATCAAGTCCATTTATTATCCTTTGAAGCAAATGGAAAAATACGGTTTGATTAGTAAAGAAACCGACCGCTCCGGCAATTTTCCTGAGAAATACGTCTACACTTTGACTGCGCAGGGAGCAAAAGTTTTTGACCGCCAAGTGACAGAAAGTTTTTTAACTGTCGAACGCCCGTATTTCAATATTGATCTGTCCTTATATTTTCTGCAGTATGTTGATAAAAAAACCGCCCAGCGGAAATTAAGGGGGCGGACTTTGGTTCTCAAACGTATCCGCACGGAATTGCTTAAGTTAAGCAACGCTGTATCCTCTTCCCGGAAATACTTGCAAATCATTTTGACCCACGACCTCGACCTGGTGGAAGCAGAAATCAATTTCATTTCCCGCTTGATGAAATCGTTGAATAATGCGTAAACTCAACTAACATACTCCGCAAAGACGCTTACCGTAATATCTATTAGTATTAATTATTTTAGAATATTTTTTGATATTTAATTGCTTTCTTAATTAGTTCTAATATTATAAGATATGAATTAATTAGAACTATTTTATATTCCTTGACAACAATATGACTCAGCTCAAAAAAAATAAATGGTGTCTGCTCTCGGTTAACCTATTTTTCAGCCGAGATCTGACACCATTTATTTTGACACCATTTATTTTTTTTATTTGCTTCGCGCTTTTTCCTGCTAACGCTTTCGCGTTATATTATTCCGGCGGTCCTGGTTACACCGATACTTTTGGCCGGGTGGTCTCAGCGGATGCCATGGTTTTTTCGTCCGTTGCGGCGCAGTCTTTTATGCCGTCTGCCGCGTCTACACCTATGGCACAAATGGCTATTGCCCAGGATATCTCCGTGCCTGGCGGCGGAGTGACTGCGGCGAGCGGCATCCGTATCCGCATTCCTTCCGGCTTGAATATGACCTGGGACGGATGTCCCACGACCACGGCAACCATTACCGGCAGTGCTGTGACCAAAGTTTCGACTACGGTCAATTGCGCGGATTCCAGCAAAACCATGGTGATTAGCGTAAACACCCCTTTCTCCAACGGCGACTCTATTACAGTCAGCGGCCTTTCTTTTGTGAATTTCAACGCGCTTGGTTCAGGTTACTTGGGATTGGACATTACCAACAACGGCAGTCTTATCGCGACTGATCCATACTCTAAAGAAATCGGCGGTTTCTCCGGCGGAACAGGATATAGTGCCGCCTTTGCCAGGGCGGCTACTGTCAGTCTCATCGGAATGAGCAGCGGCTCCGCGCAATCTTTTCTGCCGTCAGCCGCGTCCACACCAGTCAGCACCATGACCATTTATCAGGACACAGCCATAGGCGGCACCAGCATAACAGCAGCCAATGATATCCGGATTAAAATTCCTTCCGGCTTAAATATGACCTGGAATACTGGAATTACCTCGGCCGCAATTGGAGGGCCGTCTATGGCCAAAGTCGCGCCAGACGTAACCTATGAGAATAGCGGCAAGACCTTGGTCATTAATGTCAGCGCGGATTTTGTAAATGGCGATAGTGTGACAGTCGGTGGTTTGTCCTTGACCAATTTTAACAGCATGGGCCAAGGTTATCTGGGAGTCGAAATCGACCACGCCGGCAACACGACATCCTCAGACACATACACCAAAGAAATCGGCCCCTATTCCGGCGGAACAGGAGAAAGTCACAGTACAAGTATGAACACCCGGGGCGACCCGAATGGAATACAATTCGCGACACCGTTTTAATATATAAAACCCCTCAACCTCGCCTTCTCCCCTCAGGGGAGAAGGGACAAAACGATATTTCTATCGTCCAAAAGGGGAAGAAAATAAGTGGTATTTTTTTTTCGAAAAAATGGAAGGAACAAAGGATTCCTCTCCCCTTCGGGGAGAGGAAAGGGTGAGGGGAAAAGAAAGGCATATTTTATGAATATAATTAAGCATCTTATAATTTTAACAATTTTGGCCGGGAGCTTGTTTTTTCTTCCACCTCCTGCCCGCGCCTCCAACGTCACTGTCACCTCGGTTTCGTTGCTGGCTCAAAACAGTGGGACCCGTCCAATTCAATTTACCGTATCCTGGGACAATTCCTGGTTTGTCTCCGGCGCGCCTGGGCCTGACGCCAATTGGGACGCGGTTTGGGTGTTTGCCAAATTTCGTAAAAATTCCGGGACTGGCTGGTCAAATTGGGCGCATGCCACGCTGGACAAGACAGTCGGCAATCATACTGCTCCGGCAGGGTCACAAATCACACTCGGCTGTTCACCTGGTGTGGACTGTTCCAACGGAGCCAATACTGTCAAAGGCATATTTTTTTACCGCAGTGCTACCGGCACCCCCGGCACAGTCACTTTTACCAATTCCGCTATCAACTGGCTTTACAGCACAGACGGTGTAGCGGATGGCGATTGGGTGGATGTCAAAGTTTTTGCTATTGAAATGGTTTATGTTCCGTCCGGCAGTTTTTGGATCGGCGATCCATCTAAGAACGGGACTGATCCTTTTTATTCTTATGGTTGTACTTCGCCGAATTGCGCTTATCAGATTACCTCTGAAAACGCAATTACTGTCGGCACAACTAACGGCAACCTTTACTACACCAACAGCGTCAACGGCGGCGACCGCGGCACACCCATTCCAGCCGCGTTTCCTAAAGGATATAATGCTTTTTATATTATGAAAACCGAGGTCTCGCAAAAGCAGTACGCGGAATTTTTAAACACGCTCAATCCAGGCCAGCAATCCGCGCGCTGGGTAACCGGGTATTTTAACTCTAATCGTTATTTCATCAAAAAATCCGTTGACGCCCGATTTGGCGTGGATGGGAATAATAACGCGGGAGCGGATGGTTCAGCGACTTATAACAGCATGAATGAATCCGACGATGGCGGATGGGTGGCATGCAATTATCTTTCGTGGATGGATAATGCCGCTTTCGCGGAATGGGCAGCCTTGCGTCCGATGACGGAATTTGAGTTCGAGAAAGCCGCCCGCGGCGATCAGCCAGCTGTGGCTGGTGAATATGCTTGGGGTAATACCACTTTAACTCCGCCCAGTTCAGGTACGCCTTCGCTTAACCGTCAGGCTGGGGAAACAACGAATGGCGGGAATTGCAATTACAACAGTGTTATCTCAGGTCCAATCCGGGTTGGATCTTATGCTGGTTCTGGTACGTCGCGGACTGCCGCAGGTGCAGGCTATTACGGAGCATTAGATCTTTCAGGAAATTTATGGGAATTCTTGGTAACAGTAGGAAATTTAACGGGTAGAGGTTTTACTGGTGTGCATGGCAGTGGAGCATTATCAGGGCAAGGATATGCTGTGCAAAGTTTATGGCCTGGATGGGGAGGGGCGCAAAATGACGGGGCAACAGGTTTGGGCTTGCGCGGCGGCACGTGGAGCCACACGTCGACGAACGAGTCAACCGCTGACCGGTTCGTCGGGGTGGCCTCGGGCACGAATCGTGTCAGCGATGTCGGGTTTCGTGCCTGCAGGACTTCTCCTTAGTGTGGGTTTTGTAAATTTGAAAACAAACAGCCCAGGGGCGTAAGCCCCAAGGCTGAATCGATTGTGAAGAGATTGACGCTGCTGTAAATTGATTCTTTGTAAATGACGTCGCTGTTGTAGGGGCGATCACCCGATCGCCCGTAACAAAATTGTCGTTTTTGTTGTTTGAATTTTTAAAAAAAGGAATGTTAGAAAAACGATTGATGGTAAAACGTTGATTCGGGCGATCGGGTGATCGCCCCTACATAAAGCATATATGACTATTAAAGAAATTTTAGAAATTGAAAATAATAATAACGATTCCATTGTTCTATTAAAAGAAGGGATGTTTTTTCGGGCGTATAACCAATCCGCCATGCGGCTTTCAACCCAAATAAAGAAATTTAAAATAAATGTGAAACTGATCAAGTATTTGCAAAAAACAATTTTTTATTGCGGTTTTCCGCAAAGTATTCTGCCACAAATTAAGGATATGTGTTTAGCCAAAAGTTACCAACCGATGGACCACCGCGTCGGTGGTCCATCGGTAGCCGGAGCGGTGATTTTTGCCAGTGACGTGTCACATGGGTTAAATTTTGATTCATGGACCAAAGAGATTTTAAAAGAAATAGCTGTGACCGGAGGAGTAAAAAAAGCCAAGCAATTGACACCATCGGTGACACCGGTTGTTGAAAAACATTATGATTTGATCATGTGGTTTCTGCCGAAATTGGCGAATTTTCCCAAAGATCAACGCTTTTTATTGGCAGACCGTATCGAAGGCATGTTATTGGATATTCTGGGTATGTTGATTGAAGCCGTTTTCGCGAACGAAAGGGAAGAAATTTTAAAAAAGGCCAACTTAAAAATCGATCAATTGCGTTATCTCGTGAGAATTACCAAAGACATGAAATATATTTCTTTAAGCCAGTATGATTTTTTTTCATTAAAAATAATAGAAATAGGCCGCATGGTGGGCGGATGGAAAAAGGCTGCGATAGAAAAGACCAGAGAGCCGGCGTTTACGGATGTTGGCAGCGGTAAGGTATAAAAAGAGAAGTCCAGACCAAAGACCGCGCCGATGAAATCGGGAAATATAGCAATAACTGTTTCCGGCCGCGGCTGGGAACACGATATAACAGTAAAAAGGTTTTTGGTCGTTTAAAATTGGCCCGCGGCATGCGCGGCGGCACGTGGAACAACACGTCGACGAACGAGACAACCGCTGACCGGAACAACGGGGCGAACACGAACACGAATCGTAACAACAATAACGGGTTTCGTGCCTGAAGACAACTTTTATATGAATCCATCATTGTTTGAACAGATTATTGCCAGAGAAAATCTTTTCATCTCCGCTCACCGTGCGGCTCTTGGGAAAAGATTTCGCGAAAATATCGCGGATTGGAAATATCGGATGGAAAATGAAGTTGAAATGCGGTTACATCGGAAGGAAAAAAGTGCGGTTTGCCGATTGGCAATTTGACGAGCCAGTTCTTCGCGAATTTATATTTGCATGAGCTGGATTGGTTTGTGTGGTGAAACAAAAAGACTAAGGGTTAAAATGTTGCAAAGAATTTTTACAAGCAATGACGGCCTAGGGTGGCCGTATAGAAATTAGATCAACCGGATGCCGTGTTTTTTGATTTCGTGAATGATAGCAAGGTCAGAGTGAAAATCTTGAGGGTTGAATCCAATTGGTTCAATGGGGTAAAGAAGATTAAGGCGGCGCTTAGAAAGCAAATATTGAATGGCGCTGACCGGGTCGGAGAATTTAGATGAAACAACACATAAATCGACATCGCTGTATTTATTGGTACGGCCATAAGCATATGAGCCAAACAAAAAAGCTTGCTCAATCGGCAGGTGATCTGCCTTAAGCGATTGAAGATAAAGGCGAATTACTGTTTTTAATGTTTTGGATAAAATTTTTTGAGACATAGCATTAGATTTTTGGTTTTTAATACATATTTTTCGGTGTAAATTTTAGTACATTTTTTGTAAAACATAAATTTATAGTCGCTGTATCGGCCGGCAATGTTAAATGCGGAGATGGCTTTTAGATCATTGATATCATTGGAAGTCAAAGAAAGGTTAGCCATAACAGCAAGCCGTTCAAGATCATGAATATAAGGCGGATGCTGTTTAGTATGAAGAGTCACAAGACCTTTTAAAAATTTTTCAAGAGTCAAATGACAAAAAAATAGACAAGCATCGTAACGTTTAATTTTAAACAGCCCGGAGACGGTTTTCCAGTCTCGTGAAGCTAATTTTTTCCAATGATTGGCATATTGTTGATGAGTCATGAAAAAAGTATAGCAGATTCTTGAGGAGAGTCAATAGATGCAGGGTAGAGGTTGATATACCATAAATTTGAAATATTAAGGCTTAATATGACTGTTAAGAATAGGGGACAGTGCTCTATTTTTGGATGAACCGGTGCCATTTCGGCGCCGGTTATCGGAAGTAAGGAGATGTGATAATTTTTTTAAGACAGCAAATTGTCGCTTGTATTTTTTTAGGTTTATTATTTTTGTTTTAAACAAAATGGATCACTAATTAACATGAAACGAATGTTGTCCATATTTTTGGGATTGATCAGTTTCTTCACATTGGCGGTGACGACTGCTTTTGCTGTTCAAGACGGCATGGGTCGCGACATTTTTCTCGGCAATGTGGGAATTGGTATAACTGCGCCGACCCAATCGTTGGAAGTTACTGGTGTTGGTAAATTTAATGGTGTCATGATAGCCCAGGATTTAACCATGGGCACAAACACAGCCGGATATATGCTGGTCGGGGATGGCAATGGTTTCGCGCCTGTCGCGATGAGCGGGGATGTAACAATAGACAAATTGGGTGTGACGAAAATAAATGTCTCTGGCGCCTCAACAACTGTCGCCATCACCAATGACACATCCACTAACGCCACTATGAATTTGGTCTGGTCAGCAGGGACGAACGGGAATCAGGCGCTGAAGGTTTCGTCGACTGGGTTTATGTATAATCCATCGCTGGGGAATATCGGTATTGGTACCTCAGCATTAACTACTTCCAGATTGCATGTTCGCGGCGCGGGAACGACTACTGGAGAGGCCTTTGCTGTGCAAGATTCTACTTTGTCAGATAATTTTGTGGTTTTGGATAATGGGAATGTGGGTATTGGAAATACAACTAACATATTTTCTAAATTGACAGTCAATGCTCCCTATAACTCTACAAATAATGTTCCGGACGCGTTATTGGCTTCTGCTTCGACGGGTATTGGCGATGTCGCGACTAATTATAGGTATGTTGGTGAGTTTCAGGCAAGGGCGGGGAATACTAGCCGCTTGCAAATTGCCGCTTACCGCCGTCTTGCTGGATCAAACTGGACCGGGTTAGGGTGGCGGTTACAATACGCGGTTGATACTTCATTTTCAGATGGTTCCAAGGCTTACATAGAAATTGGAGGCGATGATCCCAATAATGCCAGCGGAGGGTTTATATCTTTAGGGACTGAAGGCCTTGATCGTTTAGTGGCTACTTCGGCGGGGAACATTGGCATTGGGACAACGGCTCCTTCCCAAAAATTAGAAGTCGCTGGTGTCGGTAAATTCATTGGTGCCATATTATCTCAAGATTTAACCATGTCCACGAACACGGCCGGTTACGTCTTAGCGGCTGACGGAAATGGTTTTGCTCCCATGCAAATGACCGGCGATGTGACGATTGATAAAACCGGACACACTTATGTTGGGTCAGTCGCGAATGTCGCCATCACCAATGATGTTTCTACCAATGCCACCATGAATTTGGTCTGGTCAGCTGGTGTAAGCGGAAATCAGGCGTTGAAAGTTTCTTCGACCGGGCTGATGTATAATCCGTCGTTAGGAAATATTGGAATCGGAACCTCGGATTTAACCGGCGCCAGGTTGAGGGTTCGCAGCGTAGGCGGAACAACTGGCCAGGCGTTTTCTGTGCAAGACACAACGCTGAATGACAGATTTACGGTTTTGGATAATGGCAATGTGGGAATAGGGACAAGCGCGCCTGGCGTTAAATTGAATGTATCGGGTGGTTCGGCAGTCGTGAATGAAAAATCTTTAACGACCACAGCTACCATCAATATCGATTGGTCTTTAGGTAATCAGCAATATGTCGGTCTTAATCAAGCTGGCCATACTATTACTTTCACAAATGCGTTGGCAGGGGAAGCTGTTCGCCTCATCATGTGCCAAAGCAACGCGAATAGCACGGTCACTACCTGGGACGCTTCAATAGTCTGGTCCGGAGGCTCAGCCCCAACTTTATCCACCACTGCGGGCAAATGCGATGTGTGCTCTTTTATCGCGACCAACGCCAAAGGCTCACTTAAAGTGCTGGGGACGGCTACGACGAATTTTTAAATTTTATGGAATTTTTTTAATCTTCCTGGGAATTTAGATCATTTTAAGTTAAATTAAGCTATTTTAAGTCCATTTAAGTTTTTTTCATTTTTGCTGTTGATTATTTATAATTTCTTTGTACAATTAATAAATCGATTAAATTTATTATTAATCAGCAGATATTGAAAGGCGCAGTTTTTTCGCTGATATAACATGCAAAATCACGTTCCTTTTCTCTTATATTCCTTGATGCTTTTCCCATTAGCCATTGCTGTCTTGTCCTTAATTAATCGCTGGCCTGGCTTATTTAAAAAATTTATTTATCCGGCTGTTATCGTTTTAATTGCTGGGTCATTGGCTTTACTGGCTATTCCGTTAAAAGGGACGCCTATCTTTGTTGCTGCAGATTTTAGCTGGGTTGAGCAGGCGATGTTGGTTATCGAAGTATTGTTAGCCGTGTATCTTTTATGGCTAGCATTGAAACGCAAGGATTTGATTGTCACAGCTTTGTTAGTCGTCCAGACTTCCATTTTATTATTCTTCCATTTTGGAGCAGGCCATCACGCGCACGCCGAAGCCAATCTTTTCCTGGATCTTTTTTCAGTTATCATGGCTTTAATAATTGGGGTGATCGGCAGTTTAATTGCCATGTACGCAGTAGGTTATATGGAAGACTTCCATGAACATCATGCGGAAGTCAAAGACCGTAGGCCGTTATTTTTAGGGCTGATTTTTATTTTTCTTTCCGCCATGTTTGGCGTTTGCTTCTCTAATAATCTTATGTGGTTATTATTCTTCTGGGAGATCACTACAGTTTGTTCTTTCTTACTTATCGGATATAAGGGAGATGAACAATCCATCACCAATTCGTTTTTAGCTTTGCGCTGGAATCTTTTAGGCGGGTTGGCCTTTTTATTGGGGATTGTTATCCTGTTTAAGAATTGTCACACTATTGAATTAAACCAGATGATGACTTTATCAAAATCTTTGGTCATGTTGCCGGTTGCTTTATTATGTTTTGCCGGTATTACTAAATCCGCTCAATTGCCCTGCTCCTCATGGTTAGTCGGAGCCATGGTTGCGCCGACACCGGTATCTGCTTTGCTTCATTCCAGCACCATGGTTAAAGCTGGTGTTTATCTGGTTTTGCGTTTTGCCGGACAATTAGGGGGAACAACATTAGGTTTGTTTGTAGCGATGATCGGTCTCGCAACCTTTTTGATCGGGTCTTTTATTTGTATCAGTCAAAATGACGGTAAAAAGATTTTGGCTTATTCCACGATCGCGAATTTGGGTTTGATCATTCTTTGCGCTGGTGTCGGAACATACGAAGCTGTATGGGCAGGGATACTTTTAATTATTTTCCATGCTATCGCAAAAGGCCTTTTGTTTTTGTGCGTGGGAGCAATTGAACATCAGACCGGAAGCCGTCAGGTAGAAGATATGACAGGATTAATTGTGCGGTTGCCGAAAATAGCCGTCATGCTGCAGATTGGTATAGCAGGCATGTTCTTGGCGCCGTTTGGTATGCTGATTAGCAAATGGGCTGTTTTGAGAGCGATCGTTGATTTTAGCCCGTTCATGGCGGTGTTTTTGATATTCGGTAGTGCGGCGACATTATTTTTCTGGGTCAAGTGGATTGGGAAAATTTTGATTGTTGACCGGGTATATGAAAAAATTGAGACCAGATTACCCTCTGGTCAAATGATTGCTATGGGTACACTTTCCGTGTTAACTGTTTTGATCTGCGGTTGTTTTGCGGTAGTTGCGCATTATATGATTGATCCTTATGTTGCCGCGATTTATGGAAATGTGACAGTATTAAGTCAAGGAAATGTGGTTGTTATGGGTATCATGCTTTTGATGGTGTGTTTATTCCCGGTCACATTTTTAGATTATGGGAGCGGGGTTAAAATGGCAGATCCTTATTTAGGCGGAGCTAATGTGGGCACAGGAAATCAATACCGCGGCGCTTTGGCAGTGAAAGATATGGAAATGAAAAATTATTATTTGGACGATTATTTTAATGAAGGCCGGTTAATGACTTTGGGTGTGATGCTGGGTGTGATTTTTAGCCTGGGCCTTATTGTATGGGGGGGAATGTGACCTAAATTTCGAATTTGAATTCGAAATTTAGGAGGAGATATAGACGCCGTTGTAGGGGCGATCACCCGATCGCCCGTTATAAAATTATCGTTTTTTTATTTAAAATTGGTAAATATATTAGGACAAGCAGCATTAGAAATTTTAAAATCGATGGATTTAAATAGGAGTTGGTTATAATATGAACATATGGATTCTGATTGTATATTTGTTTGGCGCGCCGATTGTAGGTGGATTATTAGCCGGCTTGGATCGCAAGGTGACAGCCCGCATGCAAAGTCGTATGGGGCCGCCGATATTACAGCCGTTTTATGATGTGTTGAAACTTTTGAAAAAAGAAACGCTGGTCGTCCGTCCATCTCAAACACTGTACATGGAATTCTTTTTTATCCTGACTATTTTTACCGGCGCTTTGTTTTTTTCCGGCGGGGATTTACTGCTGATTATTTTTGCGTTAACCTTGGCCTGTGTGTTTTTTGTCTTGGGAGGTTTTAAAGCCAGCTCGCCGTATAGTTTTATCGGCGCGCACCGCGAAGCTTTGCAGATGATGGCATATGAACCTGCCTTACTGATGGTCGCTGTCGGAATGTATATGGTTACCAAGAGTTTTCAGGTGATTGATATTATCAAATATCCGACACCTTTGATTGTCGTTTTACCCGGCATATTTTTTGCTTTCTTTTTTATTCTACCGATTAAATTCCGTAAATCACCTTTCGATCTTTCCACATCCCATCACGCGCATCAGGAATTAGTGAAGGGGATTTTGACGGAATTTTCCGGCAAGACTTTAGCGCTGATCGAAGTGGCGCATTGGTATGAAAATGTTTTTGTATTAGGTTTAGTGTATTTATTTTTTGCATCCAATGTCTGGCTGGGTTTGAGTATGGCGTTGGTCGTATTTTTGGCCCAGATGTTAATTGACAATGCTTCAGCCAGAGTCAGATGGCAGGCTATGTTAGGGAGCGCCTGGCTGGTTGCTTTAGTCATCGGCGGTATAAATATTATTTATTTGATGGCGAGAGGCTAAATAGGGAAATCCTATTTAGCCTGTCACAAGACACAAGTCACATGTCACAAGGTCACAAAGGGTAGAAAAGATTATATAAAAGCGATTGGTGAATAAATTATTAATGAAAAATCAATAATCAATTTTTATGTTAAATTTTTTGTTTTTACATTTCACTTTTCACGTATCACATTTCACTTTTGAAATGTCAAATGGACAGGACAGTTAATATGAGTATGTTATCAAAATCACCGTGGATTATTCATTATGATGGATCTAGCTGTAATGGTTGTGATATCGAAGTTTTGGCTGCTTTAATGCCAAGATATGATTTGGAACGTTTTGGTATTTTGAATACCGGAAATCCGAAACATGCGGATATCCTCTTATTGACCGGCTCAATTAATGAGCAAAATAAATCAGTGGTTCTTAATATTTATAACCAAATGCCGAATCCAAAAGTGGTGATCGCCGTAGGAATATGCGCGACATCCGGCGGGGTTTTTAGAGAATGTTATAATGTTTTGGGTGGAGCGGACAAAGTTGTTCCAGTAGACGTTTACGTTCCATCCTGTCCGATTCGTCCGGAAGCATTAATTGACGCGGCCGTTAAAGCGTTAGGAATTTTAGAGAAAAAAAGAGTGGACTTAAAAACGGGGGACATGATACTTAATTCAAAATAAATTACTGAATTAAGTTTCGTGTCCCCCGATCTTCGAAAACTGAAATAATAATGTTTGTTATAAAGGCGAAAAAATGACACAGCAAACGATCACAGAAATTTCTATTGGCGATCTTTTAAATAAGGTCAGAGCATTTAAATATGAAGGCTGGCGCCTGGTACAGATCTGCTGTACAAAATTGCCGGATGTTTTAGAATTGCAGTATTCTTTTGATAAAGATTATGTTTTCAACAGCTTGAAAATTGTTTTAAAAGATACTTCGACGGCAGTTCCCAGTGTAAGCGGAATTTATTTAAGCGCTTTTCTTTATGAAAACGAAATCCATGATTTGTTTGGGATCAATGTGCAGGGTATTGCGGTGGATTACAAAGGTGAATTTTACCGAACACAGGTGAAACACGGGTTTAACCAAGAAGTTCAGCCAGCAGGAGAGAAGAGTAATGAGTAAGCGGACCATTGTTCCTTTTGGCCCCCAGCATCCTGTTTTGCCTGAGCCGATCCATTTGGATCTGGTTTTGGAAGACGAGAAAGTGGTTGAGGCTATTCCTTCGATTGGTTTTGTGCATCGCGGTTTGGAAAAATTAGTCGAGAAGCGGGATTTTATTGATTTTACGTATGTGGCAGAACGTATTTGCGGCATTTGTAGTTTTATCCACGGCCTTACTTATTGCATGGCTGTTGAAGAACTTATGAAGATAGAAGTACCTGAACGCGCGCAGTATTTACGGACGATCTGGTCGGAATTGTCTCGTATTCACAGCCATTTGCTTTGGCTTGGTTTAACCGCTGACGCTTTCGGTTTTGAAAATTTATTTATGCAATCATGGCGTTTACGCGAATATATTTTAGATATAATTGAAGAAACAACCGGCGGCCGGGTTATTTTTGGCTCAGCCAAAATCGGCGGTGTCCGCCGGGATATTACTCCTGAAAAATTGGATGAGATTTTAAAGAAAATACGTTCTTATCAAAAAGAAATGTTAGAGATTGGTTCTTATTTTCTCGAAGATTCTACTGTCAAGCATCGTTTACAGGGAATTGGTATTTTGTCAAAAGAAGATGCCCAGGCTTTAGGCGCGGTTGGTCCTATGTTACGCGCCAGCGGTGTGTCTATGGATATCCGTATGATGGGTTATGCCGCTTATGGTAAAGTGGGATTCGCTCCGGTTGTTGAAACGGCCGGTGATTCATATGCCCGCTGTAAAGTGCGTATTCGTGAATTAGACCAATCCGTCGATATTATTGAAAAATGCGTTCAGCAGATGAAAGAAGGCCCGGTGGAGATTAAGGTAACCGGTTTTCCGAATGGAGAATTTTTTGCCCGGTCTGAACAGCCGCGCGGGGAAGTTATTTATTACGCGAAAGCCAATGGTACGAAATTTTTACAAAGAATGCGCGTGCGTACTCCGACCTTTGCTAATATCACGCCGTTATTATCAGTATTAAAAGGCTGTCAATTAGCTGATGTTCCGATCTTAGTATTGACCATTGATCCTTGCATTAGTTGTGCGGAAAGATAAAAATATAGACTGTAAAGGTCACAAAGTCACAAGGTCACAAAGGGAAGTAAAGATAAGAAAAGCGATTGGTGAGAAAAAAACATTAAATATATTGGATAAGATAATATGAAATTTTTATTAATGGTGAAGTCAGTTGTTAAAAATTTGGTTCGTGGCCCAGTCACGGAGCGGTATCCTTTTGTTCCTAAAAAGTTTTTTAAGGGGACGCGTGGACAGGTGCTTATCGAGATAAAGAAATGTATTTTCTGCGGGCTGTGTCAGCGGAAATGTCCTTCGCAGGCTATTGTGGTAACGAAAGATAAAAAGAATTGGGAAATTGACCGTTTACGCTGCGTATCTTGTGCCGCTTGCGTGGACGTTTGCCCGGTTAAGTGTTTAGCGATGGATACAAAATACGCGCCATGTTCTGACAAGCGTTACAAGGATGCTTTCAATGCATGAGTGTCATCAAGTTCAAAAAGTTGTAACTGAAGCACAGGCTATGCTGAAGGAAAAAGGCATACAAGATCCCAAGAAAGCCAATTTGGTTGTCGGAGAATTATTAGGGTTTGATGAAGGATGCATCCGTTTGTATTGGGAAGAAATGACTCAGTCAACACCTTTATCAAAAACTGCATTGTCGATTCAATTCGTTCCAGCCATGCTGGAATGCGCGGCTTGTAAAATTAAATTCGCGAAAAAAGGTTCTAATCTTCTTTGTCCACAGTGCAATAAAATCGGCACGCTTCCTCCTTCAGGATCGTCAGGAAAAGAATTCTTCATAAATAAAATTGAATAGTATGTAGTATGTAGTATGTGGTGAAAAACGATAGATGGGAGATAATATACGAAAGAATATATAATTTTATAGAGCGAGTGTTATTTTTTAAATTTTTTGGGTTTTATTGACTACATTCTTATAGAAAAAACATGCCTTTTAAAATTATTTTATTTCGTTCTTTTTCTCGTCGCTGTTTTTGTTAAATAAATACTACATGCTTTTAATGACGTTTTTTCAATTATTCGTTTTTTTGATTTTTGTTATTTACCACATACCACATACTACATACTACATACTACATACTACATACTACATACTACATACTCTAATAGGATAAACATATGTGTTACGCCATTCCTGGACAAGTTAAATCCTTTGACGGAAAATTTGTCTTGGTTGATTATTTTGGTGAACAAAAAAAAGCGATCAATGAGTTAAGCGCGTTGAAGGTGGGGGATTATGTGTACGCGCAAGGCGGCTTTGTCATTACCAAGGTGAGCCAGAGTGAGGCATTGCAGACTTTGGAGACGTGGAAGGACCTTTTCTTCGAATTAAAGGACATTGACGACCGCAGTGTCAAAGATATGCCTTGGGCCGGAGCTAAATTTGCAAAAGTCCGGGATATGTTTGACTGTGTATCGGCTGACGGCAAGATTTCTTTACAGGATCTGCAATATTTGTTGTCATCAAAAGATGCTGGCGAACGAGAATTTATCCGCAACGCGGCCAATCAAAGCCGTCATAAATATCACGGCAATTCCTGCTGCGTGCACGGTATTATTGAAATCGGTAATGTGTGCGATCAAGTGTGTCATTATTGCGGGATTTCCCGTCTGAATACATCATTGACCCGCTACCGGATGTCAAAAGAAGAAATCTTAGAGTCAGTACGCGTCGCGGTTGAGGATTATGGTTTTAAAGCATTAGTTTTGCAAAGTGGAGAGGATGCTGATCGTCCGATTATTGAATTAGTTGACATCGTCACGGAAATCAAAAAACGTTTTGGCGTTTTAATTTTTGTCAGTTTTGGTGAAGTTGGGAGGGAAGGATTAGAACAATTATATACTGCCGGCGCCCGCGGGCTTTTGTTGCGTTTTGAATCATCCAACCCTAACATTTATCAGGAACTTCATCCTGGATCCAATTTGGATGACCGTTTAAAAGATTTACGTTATGCGAATGAGTTGGGTTACTTGATCATCACCGGATCTTTGGTTGGATTGCCTGGTCAAACCGCTGAGGATATCAGCCGTGATATTCAGCTGGCTGGTGAGTTAAATGTCGAAATGCTCAGCATGGGGCCGTTTTTGCCACACCCGCATACCCCCTTAGCCCATAATTTACCTCCGACAAAAGAAGCCGTTGTTCAAGTATTAGCTGCTGCAAGATTTTATCTGCCTTCACATGTAAAAATCTTAGTGACGACAGGTTTAGAAACGCTTAATGCGGAAGCCCGCGAACTGGCTTTTCGTTCCGGCGCTAATTCCATGATGTTAAATGTCACCCCGCAAGAAAAAAAACTGCTGTACGAAATTTACCCGGATCGTGCCCATCAAAATGAATCATTAGCTGTTCAAATTGATTCTGCCAAAAATTTACTACAAAGTCTAGGCCGAGCGCCTACGGATTTAAGCTTTCGTTAAACCGTTGGACCACCGCGTCGGTGAGCCATGGTCCACCGACGCGGTGGTCCAACGGTCGTTTGAATTTTCCCTTGACATCTTTATCCTATCCATTAAAATCTAACTATTAAAATTTTACTACTATTCCAGGACTTTTATTATGATTATTAATGATATTATAGAAAAAACTGCGCAAAAATATGGGGAAAAGACTGGTTTGATTTTTAAGGACCAGACTTTTGCTTTTGATTCCATTCGTGAACACTCTTTTAAGTTAGCCAATGCTTTACGTGGTTGCGGCGCGAAAAAAGGGGATCGGATAGGGATATATCTTCCGAATTGTCCCGAATATGTGTTTAGTTATCTGGCGATTTTTTGTTTAGGCGCGGTGGGCGTGCCTTTGGACTTTATGTTGAAAGAAGATGAGCTTGTTTCTTGTTTGGGGCATTCTGAGACGAAGATTTTGATTGCTCTTAACAAGTCAGATGTGGATTTGGAGGCGGTTTGGAAACAATTACCGCAATTAGAAAAGCTGATTTTACTGGACGGGAATGACTTTGATGCGGTTTGTTATGGTGATCTGATGGCGCATGTTTCGTCGGAATTTTTGCCAGTGGACATCAAAGATTCTGATCCGGCGTTAATCATGTATACGTCAGGGACGACAGGCAAGCCAAAAGGGATTTTGCTGAATTACAAACATTTGGACGGCTCGCCTAAGGCCATGGAATATTTTGTGGATTTGACGGATAAGGACATTAAACTGTGTCCATTGCCGTTAAGTCACATCGGCGGGTTTATTTATATCCAGAATATGCTGTTATTCGGGATCACTTTAGTGTTGATGGATCGTTTTAATCCCATGCATTTCCTCGAGAATGTCCACAAATACAATGTGACTTGTTTTCATATTGTGCCGCCCATGTATAACGCGATATTGACTCTTAAGCATATCGAAAATTTTGATCTTTCGTCTTTGCGTTGGGTCGTGGTTTTCGGGGCGCCTAGCTCGCCGGAAATTTTGGAGAGGTTCCATAAATATTGTCTGAATGCGGTTTTGCTTAATGGATGGGGGATGACAGAAACCTGCCCGCCGAATACGGTCACTCCGTTAAAGAATAGCGATAATATTGCCAGTGTTGGTAAGCCTTCGCCATTTTCGAAAATTAGAATTGTAGGGGATGACGGGAAAGACATGTCTGCATGCGCGATTGGTGAGATTGTGATCTCCGGTGAATACATTATGCAGGAATATTACAAAGACCCGGAAGCTACTGCGGAAATGAAACGGCCGGATGGTTTATATACTGGTGATTTAGGACGGTTTGATGAAAACGGATTTTTATACATTGTAGGACGTAAAAAAGAAATGATCAAAGTCGGCGGCCAGTTGGTTTACGCGCCGGAAGTTGAGGCTGCTTTGTATAAACATCCTGCAGTGGTTGAAGCCGCGGTTATTGGTGTGCCAGACAAATTACGCGGTGAAACAATTAAAGCATTTGTGGTTTTAAAAGAAGGTGAGAGTGTAAATGTGGACGATCTTCGTGAATTCATGAAAGAGCATTTAGCGCATTTTAAAGTGCCGAGTTCGATAGAGATAGTGAAAGATTTGCCGAAAAATAGAACTGGGAAAATTGATAAAGTAGTTTTGCAAAAAAAGATCTAACTGGTCCCCGACGCCCAACGATCGTACCCGGTATGAGGGTACTTAAGCACTTGGGGATGACAATTTTTAGGTTATAACGCAAATATTTCAAAAGAATTTGTCATTCCCGCGAAGGCGGGAATCCATGTATGAATAGTTATTACGTTTATATTTTAGCTAGCAATAAAAAGGGAACGATTTATATTGGCGTAACAAGTGATTTGCAAAAAAGAGTTTATCAGCATAAAGAGCATTTAGTTGAAGGTTTTACGAAAAAATATAACATCAATAAATTGGTTTATTTTGAACAGACCAATGATGTTAATGGGGCGATTAAACGTGAGAAGCAATTAAAGAAATGGAATCGGGCTTGGAAAATACGATTGATAGAAGAAATGAATCCAAATTGGGTAGACCTTTATCTTAATTTTTATTAATTGATCCCCGCCTTCGCGGGGATGACAACTATTACTTTACGTTAGATTTTTTTAAAGAAAGGATATTCTATATGTCAAACATGAGAAAAGATATTCATTTAACGGGTCGTGATTTAATGGGCATGGTTCAGTTGCGTCCGCAGGATGTGGGAAAATATGCGCTTGTTCCGGGACCCAAAGAACGGATGGAGGCTATTGTTAAGAAGCTGGAAAATCCGATTAAGAATTTTTCTTTTATGGAATATACGATGTATACCGGAGATTATCAAGGAACGAAATTAACAACAATTAATGGGGGACGTTTTGCGGCTGACACGTCGATCACTACGGAAATTTTGTGCAATGCTCAAATAAAAGGGATGATACGTTTAGGCAGCTGCGGCGCGTTGCGGGAAGATATGAAAGTTGGAGATTTGGTCGTGGTCACAACCGCGCTGCGCGGTGAAGGAGTCACGCAATATTATTTAAAAGACGGGGAAATTCCCGCAGCAGATAAAAATTTTAGTGAAACATTGTTTGCGGTTGCCAAAGCGGCTCAATCACAAAATCCTATGTTAGGTAAAATTCATATGGGCCCGTGCTGGACGACTGACGCGCTTTTGCGGGAAACTCGCGAAGTCATCTCTAAAGCTGTTGATCAAGGCGCGATCATTGCGGATATGGTAACAGCCGCGTTTTTAGGGATTTGCCAAACTTATAAAATTCCTGCGGCAGCGATCATGGCAGTCAGCGATAATGTCATCACCGGCGAAATGGGCTTCATGAATCCGGACTATTACATGGCCGAGGGTTCGATGATAGAGATTGGTCTTAACTTTATAAAAAAGATCTAACGCGTATCTGCAACGCGGATCTAACAAGGATCAGAATCCGATTGCTGTGTAAAATAATTAATTATTAATATTTGTCATTCCCGCGAAGGCGGGAATCCAGTTAATGAATGAATATTACGAATATATTTTAGCAAATAAAAATAATGGAACGATTTACATTGGTGTAACAGGTAATTTATAAATTGGACAGACCTTTACTGTGATTTTTATTAATTGATCCCCGATTCAAGCACTCGGGGATGACAGCTATTTATATTTTGTTAATTTTTTCGGGTTATTTATGAGAAAGGAAACGATCAGCGTTAGATCTGTGTTGTAGATCCGCGTTTGATCATTTTTTAATGAAAGAAAGTCCACTATTCTGGCCTTGCCGCATAGATAAAGATGTTCTTTTTGTTTTAGATGAGACCGCTATTCCTGAGCGCGTGCAGTATATTCCTGTTGCGAACACGAATGAGGCTATTACTGTCATCAAAGAAATGAAGACCAGAGCGTTTGGTCAATTTTTGGTGGTATTAAGTATTTTTTTGGTTGAGATCGAACGCGGTAAAAATTTTGCGGATCGGGATTTGTGTATAAAGATCGGGCAGATTGCGGAGGCTCTTAACAAAAGCCGGCCCACGTTTCCTTTTGCCGAGGTGACGTCAATTGTTGTGAATTGGGCGAAAACAGCTTTAGAAACGCATCAGGATTTAAAGGCGTTTGTCGTTAAGAATATAAACGGATATTTGCAGGGCGTAAAATACAGTCGTTTGGATAGGGTGAAGAGAATCGCTGAGGTTATTAAAGATGGTGACAGCATCCTTACGCATTGCAATGTTAGCGGTGAATTGGCCATGGCTGCCGCGATAGGCATGGAACAAAATAAAAAAGTAAAGTTTTACGCGACGGAAACCCGCCCTTATTTTCAGGGCGCAAAATTGACAGCGTGGGAATTGAAAAATGTGGGAGCAGATGTCACTTTAATCGCGGATAATGCGGTGGGTTATGTGATGGCGAATAAACTCGTCAATAAAGTGATCGTAGGTTCTGACCGGAATTGCGCTAATGGTGATTTTGCGAATAAAATCGGCACATATCAGATCGCGGTTTTGGCTAAAGAGTTTAATTTGCCGTTTTACGTTTTGACTCAGCCGTCGAATAAGATTGCTTCGGGCGCTGATATTCCGGTTGAAATTAGAGATGAGAACGAATTATTGCGTTATGAGGGAAAGAAATCTATTAAAGGTCATGTTAAAGGATTTTATCCAGGTTTTGATGTTGTTCCTCATGAGCTGGTAACGGGCGGACATATTGCATTGCAAATGGATAGAAAATAATATGAAAATTGCCAATCCTATCGTGGAACAATTAAAAAAACGAGTCGTGCTTGTGCACGGTTTTTTTAATGATAATTTTTTTGATCATTTGAAGAAAGAAAATGTTGAAGTGTTTGTGTTGGAAGGCCGTCCTGATTTGGTATCTGGCCAGCATGCGTGCCGTAAATTATTACAAAGAGAAATGACGCCGACAGTTATTGCGGATAACATGGCTGGTTTTTTGTTTAAACATGATTGCGTGAAAGCGGTTTGGATTTCTGGTCATGAAAAAGAGCACGATACGTTTAAAGCATTGACCGGCAGTTTGATATTAGCAGTTTTGGCTAAAACTCATAATGTTCCGTTTCATGTGTTTGAAGGAGAACATCCATTATCGCAAAAACATGATGCTGGAGCATTACTAAAATTTTGCGGCATTCAAGTCGCGGAAAAAGAAACCAAGACGTTAGTGCCTGAGTATGATTTAATTTGTTTGGATTATGTGACGAAGTCACAAAGTCACAAGGACACAAGGTCACAATGAAAAATTTTGATAATTTAATGTAGGTAAAGCGATTAAAGAAAACATAACCAAAAAAAATTTGAATTTATTTGTAGTTTATTTTTTGTAGATTTTTTTAGCAATCGTTTTTTGTGACCTTGTGACTTTGTGACCTTGTGACATATATCAGAAAGGACAGTATGGCTGGCATTAACAAATTAAAAAATGAGATTATTGATATTGGAAAATTACTTTGGGATAAAGATTTGGCGAGTGCTTTAAACGGTAATATGAGCGTTCGGGTAGATGAGAAGAGAATAATTTTATCTGCGACTAAGACATGTTTAGGCCGGCTGTCGGAAAAAGATCTTTTGCTGTGTGACAACGACGGGAATTCATTAGAGGCAGGAAAGGTCACATCGGAAAAATTAATGCATACGTCTATTTATAAAAATTTTCCTGATGTCAGAGCTGTTATTCACACGCATACACCCTATGTAAACGGATATTTTATGGAACATCCGGTCTTTGTTCCACGGATTTTTGAAGCGAAGTTGTATTTAGGTGAAATTAAAGCGATTGACCAGAGTTTGCCAACAGTTCAGGACATTAATCCGGTGTTAGCGGAATTAAAAAGTAAGGGCTTGGCTGTGTTGAGACATCATGGAGTTTTAGCGACCGGTCCGGAGTTGTTTGATTGCTTTTGTTGGATACAGAATTTGGAAGAGGCGATTAAGACGGAATGCATAGCAACTAGTTTTAATGATATTAAGTCACAAGGTCACAATGTCACAAGGTCACAAAGGGAAGAAGATATTCGAAAAAAAGCGATGGGTGGCATAGGGGCACAAGAACAAGGCAAAATAAGGCATAAAATGTTTTCGAGAGAGCATATTCAGGCGATTGTGGATATTGTGAATGGCGATGAGAAGATGAAGCAGTTGGGTGAGCAGACGAATATGACGATGGAGTTGGCTGTTAAATTGGATGAAACCGGACAGGTATATAGTTTTAATTTTGAAAAAGGGAAGATCACAAAAGTTGGCAATAATGAAAACGCTGAGTTTTTAACGTCAGCTCCGGAAGTAGTCTGGCGGGCCGTATTTAAAAGAGAGATTGACCCATTTGTAGCGACTACTCAAAAGAAGATGATTTTACGCGGCGATTTTGCCCGTATTTCCAAATGGTACGCGCCATGTTCACGAGTGTTTGAATTGTGGACTAAGGCAGTAATCGAAGGGTAAGGCGAGGTCAAGGGCGGCACTGAAACCAGTCCTTCGCTCAAACAACCTTGGCGAAGCGCCAAGGAAACTCGCTCGGGGACTGGTTTCAATGTCTCCCTTGAATATGTGCAGTGTGTTTGCCGTAAACGAAAAAATATTGAATATATGAGAAAATTTAATTTATTAATTAATGGTGAAATGAAATCTTCATCAAACGGCAAATGGTTTGATGCCGTTAATCCGTCCACGGGAGAAACTTTTGCACAGATTGCTGATGCAAGTATTGATGATGTGAAGCTGGCGATTCAGAGTGCTCGTAAGCAATTTGATTCTGGCGAATGGTCAGGTCTGACTGTACAAGCTCGCGGCTTGTTTTTAAAGAAGATTGCTCAGGTTATCCGCGAGAATGCGTCGGAATTGGCTTTGTTGGAATGTCAGAATGTTGGGAAGACAATTAAGCATACGACTTTTATTGATGTGCCGACTTCTGCGGATACGTTTGATTATTTTGCGAATATTAATGAGGAGTTGGCTTCGAAAGAAATTTTTATTCCTGCGCCTGTTAAAAGTTTGTTGGAACGGGAGCCTATTGGTGTGATCGCGGCAGTTATTCCCTGGAATTATCCTTTAATCATGACAGCATGGAAAATGGCGCCGGCTTTGATCGCGGGGAATACGGTAGTGTTTAAACCGTCGTCTAAAGCATGCGCGGCTGTGATGCGTTTGGCTGAATTGATTAATACGGTGGGCTTGCCTGCGGGCGTGGTTAATATTGTCCCAAGTTCGGATCACAAGGCATCTTCAGAATTGGTGAAAAGTAATTTGGTCGATAAAATCAGTTTTACCGGCGGGACAGAAACCGGGCGGCAGGTGATGCAAATGGCTTCCGAGAGTATAAAACGCATGACACTCGAGCTGGGTGGTAAATCTCCGAATATTGTGTTTGCGGATTGTGATCTGGATGCGGCTATTGGCGGAACTATGTCAGCGATTTTTATGAATCAGGGGCAGATGTGTACGGCAGGGTCACGTTTGTTGTTAGATGAAAAAATTTATGACGCGTTTATGGCGAAATTAGTTGAAAAGACCAAAGCTTTAAAGATCGGTAATGCTGAAGATTATACGATGGATTTTGGGCCTTTGGTTAATAAAGAACATCGCGACCGGGTTTTGCAATTTATTCAGCAAGGGGAGAAAGAAGGCGCGAAAGTTTTGTGTGGCGGAAAGATTCCAGAAGTAGCAGAGTTGGTGAATGGCGCGTATCTGGAGCCAACCATTTTAGTTGATGTGAAAAATAATATGTTTGTGGCGCAGGAAGAAAGTTTCGGCCCGGTTTTGTCTGTGATACGTTTTTCGTCGGAAGAAGAAGTCGTTAAAATAGCTAATGACACCAAATATGGTTTGGCTGCTAGTGTCTGGACTAAAGATGGGGAAAAGGCGAAGCGAGTTGCGCGTCAGATCAAATGCGGAACAGTGTGGATCAATACCTACGGTGGATTTTATAATGAAGCTCCTTTCGGCGGATACAAACAAAGCGGTTTTGGCAGAGAATTAGGCCTGGACGGCTTATACGAATACACCCAGACCAAACACATATGCATAGACCAAACCCCAGGTGGGAAACCATTAGTGTCCGGATGGTTTTGACTGAATAGTTGGAAAACGCGATGGTTGTTTGTGATTACGAAAATAATTGGAATTTTTAAGAAAGGTTTGTTATGAAAGTTCTGTTTGTTACTCCCCCCATGGGTTCATGGGCTACACATGGCGATCATAAAGCGCCAAATCAATATTACGCTCAGATCGCTTCTTATTTGCGTGAAAATAAAGTAGCTGAAGTCCAAGTGTTGGATGGTAAAGCGTTGAATCTTACGTATGACCAAATGTTGGCACAAATCAAAGCTATCAATCCAGATCTATGCGTATTCGGAGATTGGCTGCATTCGAGCGGCGGATTATCGATTATATGGCATTTTAATGAAACCATTAAAAAGATTAAGGGCGTTTTGCCGTCAACGAAATGTATTGTCGGCGGTTTGTGGTACTCGGCTTATGCTGTAGAAACTCTTGAACAAAATCCGGCTATTGATTTTGTATCTATGGGTGAGGGCGAACTCACTATTGCCGATGTTTTAAAGACCATGGAAACCGGCACCAAAGATTTTTCTAAAGTGGCTGGTTTGGTATCACGCGGAATTGACGGAACAATTAAAATGGGGCCGCACCGTAATTTGATTCCAAGTTTGAATGATTTGCCTATGCCGGCTTATGATTTATTTCCTATGGATAAATATGTCGGCCATACGTATTGGAAACCGTTTGCGGAATTGTTGACTTCGCGTGGTTGTCCGGGGGGATGCGCGTTTTGTTATCAATGGAGTATGTATGACAAACGCAACGCGAAACAAGATTACACATCTTGGCGTGGAAAGTCGTACACGAAGATTTTAGATGAGATGGATTTGCTGGAAAAGACCTATGGCGTTAAAGTGGTGGTGATTCAGGACGACGCGTTTAATGTAGATAAAGAAAATGTACGTAAATTTTGCGAGGAAAAAGTAAAACGCGGTAATCAGATTAAGTGGGTGTGTTTAGGCCGGGCTGATGATTGGCTGGCGCATAAAGAGATCATGCCTTTGATGTATAAGGCTGGCTTATTCATGGGCTTGGTTGGTGTTGAAGTAGAAAGTGATGAACAATTAGCCAAGCAAGGCAAAGGCGTGACTTTGGCGCAGATTAAAGAAACAGTTAAAGCGCTTCGGGAAGCGAATATTGCTTCCGTGGGGACTATTCTTATTGGGTTGGAAGATGATAATGAATTTATTATCAAAAAGCGTTTTGAAGTAGCCAATGATATTGATCCGGACATTATGGCGATTGATTATGTGACGCCAGTACCTGGTTCTCAGTTATGGAGTCAGGCCATGAAAAAAGGGTGGTTTGATCCTAAGACGATGAATTTACGCAATTGGGATTTTCAGCATCCGGTTATTCCGACGAATTTTTTGTCCGTTGAAGATGTCGGCAGGCTAGGTTCATGGTGTATGAGAGAATTTTATTCCAGGCCGGAACGTATTTTCCGTATTATGAGTAGTACTTATGATATGGAAGTAAAATTATGCGTGAAAGATTTTATGAATAATCTTTCCAAATTTGATAATGCGTCGGCTGGAAATGAATCTACGGTTTAACCAAAGGAAATAAAGCGCGTGGTTGGGCGGTTTGCATTTAAACCAAATCATTCGCTCAAACAGCAGCTCCGAAGCGGAGCTGAACTCGCTCGGTGATTCGGTTTAAACGCGAACCTTGTGTATGGGCACGCGGTTAGAGGTTTGAATGGTTTAAATAAATCAGCAATCAATAACTAAAAACCAACAACCAAAAACCATCAACCGAATTTTTTTATGAAAGGATTTATATATGCAATGGAATTCAGAAGTCAAAGCTAAATATGACACGATGTTAAAAAAGATTCCTGTATTTCATCGCGGGATTACGGATGAAATTGTTAAGGAAAAAGCGCCCATGCTGGCGGCGCAAAGAGGTTCTGGTTGTGTGGAAGAATGCGATGTGGTCAGAGCGTTCACGGATGAAGTGCCAAAGTGTTTTTACAGCATGATGATCCGGCTCATGGATGATGTGGGTCTTGATCATAAAAAATATGACAGGGAGTAATAATATGAAACTTGATTTCACGTCTTTGGAGAAGGCAGTTGCAAGTTTGGAAAAAGCGGTTAAGCGTTCAATTTTAGATAAAAATGATGAAGAGTTGAGAGACGCGGTTATACAACGATTTGAATTTTCATATGAGTTAGCTTGCAAAATGATACGGCGTAATTTAGAAAACATGTCTGATAACCCGGAAGAAATTGACCGGTTAAATTATAATGATTTGATCCGTGTTGCGGCAGAAAAGGGTTTGATTGGTAATGTGCATAATTGGTTTGATTACAGACGAAAAAGGAATATATCGTCTCATACTTATGATCAAGCGCAGGCCCACGAAGTATATGTTGCTGCCTTGCTTTTTTTGGATGATATTAAACAGTTAATGGAGATTTTTAAAAAATGATTTTGCTAGATAAACCGAGCCTTAGCATTATCAGTGATATTCTCATAAAATATTTGCCTGATGAGGAAGTCAGAGTATTTGGTTCGCGAGTACGGGAGAAGTGTAAAAAATTTTCGGATATAGACATCGTCATTATGAATCAAAAGCCTCTGTCGTGTGAAAAAATCATATCGCTCAGCGAAATGTTTTCAAATTCTGAGTTGCTTTTTCGCGTCGATATCTGCCAATGGAATAATTTGCCGGATTTTTTAAAAAAGAAAATTAAAGCAGAGTCAGTTGTAATACAAGAGGGAAGGAATTCTCATAAATGAAAATAGCTGTCATCGGCGCGGGAGGTATCGGCGGATTAGTGGCTGCTTATTTATCTAAAGCGGGACAGGATGTGCTTTTGGTTGGACGGGAAGATCAAGTGTCGGCTATTAGCAAAAACGGGTTGACGATTCGCGGGGTTAACGGCGAAGAAAATTTTAAATTAAAAACCGCGGTCAGTTTGGACCAGGAATATGATTTGGTAATTTTTGCGACTAAGACTCAGGATTTGGATTATGCGTATGAGCAAAATAGTCAATATTTGGATAGCTGTGATGTTTTAACGACCCAGAACGGGGTGCAGGCGGATAATATTTTGAGTTCGCATTTTGAGCGGGACAAAATGTTTAGCAGTATTGTGATGTTTGGCGCGACATATGTGAAACCAGGTGAGATTGTTTACAATTTTAAAGGGGATTGGATTTTAGGGAGTCCGTTTGTGCCGGTTAATAAAAAATTGCGGGAGATTGCTGAAACATTTAAGGCCGCGTTTCCGGTCGTTGTATCAGAGCATATTATGGGCATGAAATATTTAAAATTATTTGTGAATTTTAATAATGCGCTTTGTGCTCTGGTCGGAAAATCCATGCAGGAAACTTTTGCGGATATGGATATGTGCCGGCTCAGTGTGCGTTTATTAAAAGAGGGTGTGGAAATTGTTAAAGCAGCAAAAATCGAGCTGACGTCATTGCCGGATTATCCGGTGGAACGGATTTATGGTTTAACATCTATGCCGGAGGAGCAGGCTGCCGGGATTACGAATAAAGTGCTGACGAGTTTAAGTAAAGAGCCGGTGTATGGTTCAATTTTGCAAAGCATTATGCGTGGGAAGACGAGTGAAATCGATTTTATTAATGGGGAAGTGGTGTTTTTAAGCAAACAAATGTATAAGCATCTCCCTTTGAATGAAAAGGTGGTTGAAATGGTGCATGAAGTGGAGCATACGGGTAAATTTTTTAGTTTTGAAGAAGTTAAAAATAAGGTCGTAAATTAACACGTCATTGGGACAAGTTCTTCGCTCAAACAACCTCGGCGAAGCGCCGAGGAAACTCGCTCGAGAACTTATCCCAATGCCGCGTTAATTTACTGTAAGGGTGGAGCGTAATTTAAAAACTGTTTTAAACGGTGTCTGATCTCGACTGTTCATTGGGGTAAAAGAATTTAACCGGCGCAAATTTTTCATCTCGGACTATTTGTTTTTGGTCGAGATCTGACACCATTTTTAAGGAGGTTATTGTGGTAAAGAAACGAAGAGTCGTTATAACTGGTGTCGGCGTGGTTTCGCCGAATGGGATTGGGAAAGAAAAGTGCTGGAATGCCATGATTAATGGGGTCTCGGCTATTAAACGGGTCACGGAATTTGATATGTCGATGTTTAATACCAAAATCGCGGCGCAAGTTCGGGATTTTGATCCGATAGCTTTGGGGTTGACGAAAGAGGAAGCGGTGCGTATGGATCGTTATGTGCAGTTTGCAATGGTCGCGGCGACTGAAGCGATTAAGGATTCAAAAATTGATTTGCAAAAAACCGATTGCGGGAGGATGGGCGTGTCTTTGGCGAATGCGATTTGCGGCACGAAATACATGGAAGAAGAATTTGCCATGGTGACGGATAATGGCAAAAATCCGATTGATCCGACCATTGTTCGCGCCGATCTTTATGACGCGGCGATGTTTAATACTCCATCAAGCGAAATTTCGGCTAAGTTTGGTTTAAAAGGAATTTGCAATACGATATCGACTGGTTGTACGGCTGGAACAGATTGTGTTGCGTTTTCATATGAAACGATTTCCGATGGCGAAGCGGACATTATGGTGACGGGTGCTTCTGAAGCTCCTATTTGCCCGATGACATTTGGTTGTTTTGATACGGTTAATGTTCTTTCGACGCTCAATGATGAGCCGGAAAAAGCTTCACGTCCGTTCGACGCTAAGCGCAATGGTTTTGTTATATCTGAGGGCGCTGGAATTTTAGTAGTAGAAGAATTAGAGCACGCTTTAAAACGCGGCGCGCATATTTATGCGGAAATTGTCGGATACGGGACTACAAATAATGCGTTTCACATGACCGATCTTCCGCCGGATGGAGAAGCTAAAGCCCGCTGTATCCGCATCGCGCTCGAAGACGCCGGGATCAAACCGACCGATATAGATTATATTAACGGCCACGGTTCATCAACCAGACAGAATGATGTATTTGAAACCAATGCCTATAAAATGGTGTTCGGCGATTACGCATATAAAATCCCGATCACCTCATTAAAATCTATGATCGGACATCCTTTGGCCGGTGCTAATGGTGTTGAATTGGTCATCGGAGCATTGACGTTCGAACGCGATATTATTCCTCCGACGATTAATTACGAGAATCCTGATCCGGAATGCGACTTGGATTATGTCCCGAATAAGGCGAGAGCAAAAAAGGTTAATTATATGCTAAAAACCAGCAGTGGTTTTTCAGGCATTCATTCGGCAATGGTATTGAAGAGATATGTTGATTAAAGTGGTAAGGGTATAAAGGTGGTAAAGGTGATAAAAGAAAAAACTATAAAATTTGATGGAAAAATATATAAAATTAAACGACGCACTGATGGTGAGTATGAAATTAATAAGGGTCCGAAGTCGCCTGAAAAACGGGCATTATTGTGCGACGAATTATCAAGAGCAATTTATGGAGAACAAAAATTGCAGCGCGATGTGGCTCGTATTATAAAAAATAAAAAATTTTCATGACATCTTTTTATAAACATTAGGAAGGAGAAAGATCGGCGTTTGATCCGCGTTAAAGATCTGCGTTTGATCGGGGTAATTTTATGGAAAAGATTGCTATAACAGGGATGGGGATTGTTAGTCCTTCGGGGATTGATAAACGGAAATTTTGGTCTAATGTCAGTCATGGGCGGTGCGCGATTGAAAAGATCACGCGGTTTGACGCTTCAAAATATACGTCGCAAGTCGCTGGCCATGTGCACGAACTGGAAGCCTACAGTAATGTTTCATCGCGATTGTTAAAAAAGATTGATGTGTTCTCTCATATGGCTCTAGTGGGCACAGAGTTAGCTCTCCAGGACGCGCAAATGAATTTGGAACATGAAGACCTGAACCGCGCAGGAATTTTTATGGGTAACGCCATCGGCGGCTGGTTATTCGCAGAAACTGAGTTGCGGGATTTATACATCGAAGGTCGGGAAGGGGTCAGCCCTTTTGCCGCGTCTGCCTGGTTTCCGGCCGCACCGCAAGGACAGATCTCGATTAAATATCAGATGAAAGGCTATTCCAAAACCGTCGTCGCTGACCGGGCCAGTTCATTAATGGCGATCGGATATGGCGCGAAAACTTTGGTTCATAATAAAGCCAATTTTATCGTCGCGGGAGGCATGGAAGCTCCGGTAACTCCTTACGCATTATTATGCTGTCAAACGTCTGGCATGTTAACTCAGCATAACGCTACACCTCAAGAAGCTTATAAGCCGTTTGATCAAGACGGAGATGGTTACGCGATCGCGGAAGGCGCAGGCATTATGATTATGGAGCCGGAAGCGCGGGCTAAAAAACGCGGGGTTAAAATTTACGGGAATGTGATCGGGTATGCCTCAACAACAGACGGAGTCAATCGTATTGATTCAGCTGAAGACGGCGTGGAATTGGCGCGCGCGATTCGTTTGGCATTAGAAGACGCGAAGTTAAATCCGGATCAGATTGATTATGTTTGTTTAGACGGCGCTGGTCAGAAAAAAGCGGATTTATCCGAAACCCGCGCGATCAAGGCCGTATTTGGCGCGAACGCTAAAAATATTCCTATGTCTGCTCCGAAATCCGTATTTGGCAATATGCTCGGCGCTTCCGGTGCTGTTGATGTGTTGACGACACTGTTAGCTATGGAATATAAAACTGTTCCGCCAACGATAAATTTAAAAAATCCTTTAGCTGGCTGTGATTTGAATTATTGCGCGAATGGTTCAGTTTCAAAAGAAATCAACAACGCCATGGTCATAAGCCGCGGCCGCGGTGGAATTAATGCGGTAATGGTTATTTCTAAATAAGGCGATAAGTGACGCTGTTGTAGGGGCGATCTCCCGATCGCCCGCACCATAAAAGATTTGTAGATTTAACATTTCGGGGTTTTTGTGATTGATTTTATTTTTTTGTTTGATTTAATGAAATAAAAACGAATATTTTGCCGCGGGCGATCGGGAGATCGCCCTTACGAACAATTTATTTAACAGGAGGATTGTTGTGAACATTGAAGACCAATTAAAAAAGATTTTTTTTGATGTATTAGAAATTGAAGCGGATGATATCGAGCCTGATAAATCGCTGGCTGTTTCATTGGGTATTGATTCGACCGAAATGGTTGAGTTGAACGTCGTGATCAAAAAAAGTTTTAATTTAGATATCCCGACCAGTACATTTAAAAAAACACAATCTTTTAACGATATAGTAAAATTTTTAAAAGAAATAATGTAAATTAATAGGTCACAAAGTCACAAAGTCACAAGGTCACAAAGGGATAATTTTAATAAAAAAATGATATTTTGATAAAAAAGCGATGTGTACTTTTTGATAAATTGAGAATACAAAATAAATAATTTAAATTTATGCCAAGCATCGTATTTTGTTCTTTTATGCTTTTCGTTTTTGTTTTTTGTTATCAATTTCTATAATTTGTTTTTTTTATCTTTATTTGCCTTTGTGACATTGTGACCTTGTGTCCTTGTGACCTGAAAAGGAGTTTTATGACAATTATCGATCTCAGCCTTCCTATTGACGATACATTAAAAGAAACTCATGCCGCGACCATAGACCGCATTACGCACAAAGCCGGAGTAGACCATTTTAATTGGGTGCTGATGAGCAAACAGCCGGGCGGGTTGGAACGGTTTGAAAAAGGTGAACGTGTTGTGGCCCCCGAAGAAATTCCTGACGGAGAAATGTTATCTTTAGAGATTGTGCATAGCTCAGTTCATATGGGCAGTCATGTTGACGCTCCTTTTCATTATGGCAGTTCCTCCGAAGGTGAACCCTCAAAAAATATCGAAGCTCTGCCGTTGAACTGGTGCTATGGCCCTGGAGTTGTTTTAGATTTTTCCTATTTGAAATATCCGGATTTGATTGCCAAGCAAGAAGTGATTAACGCGCTGAAAGAAATTGGTTATAAATTGAAACCCATGGATATTGTGCTTTTGCGTACTGACGGAGATTTGCAGCTGCATAGTCCGGATTATATGCATAAATATGTGGGTATGACGCCGGATGCCCTGGAATTTATTTTAGATCAAGGTGTGAAAATGTTAGGGATTGATACGATTGGATTAGACCGCCCGTGTTTTGAAATGTTCCGGGATTTTCTTGCGAAAAAAGATGGCTCACTTTTGTGGCCGTGTCATTTTATGGGACGGAAGCGTGAATATTCTCACATGGAACGTTTAGGAAATTTAAAAGCCATCCCTAAGCCGTATGGTTTTACGGTGTCTTGTTTGCCCGTGCGGGTACGCAACGCGGGCGCAGGGTGGGCTAGGGTGGTGGCGATTGTTGATTAGGGGTAAAGGTGGTAATTGTGATAAAGGTGGTAAAAGAAAAAACGATTGATGAAAAGCTTAGGGCACATCTTGTTGTGGCGCCCTGAATAAAATTTTAATATGTCAAGGAGATAAACCAATGAGAAATAAATTATTTCAATTAACCGCGGTATGGGTCGTAACTGTTCTTTTAAGCGGCTGTACTCTTTTCGGCGTTAAACAACTAAGCCGGAATAATGTTGATCAAGAGCATGCTTCTAAAATTATTATAGGTCAATCGACGCGGGCGGACGTCGAAAAAATTTTTGGCCGAACGAATAACATTGAAAAAAAACAAGGTATGACGGTCATTACCTATAAAGGTTTTAGCGGCCGGATGGCCTTTGAAAAACAAAAACTAACTGTCGCCTATGATTCAGCAAATATAGTCGTAGATTATGTATTAAATGATGAGCGTGAACTAAAATTAACAAATATTATATCAAAATAATTTTAACTTTTTCTTATTTGATTTTTTGATGTTTATATTTTTTTATTTGTTTTTGCTACATACTACATGCTACGAACCACATACTTTAAAAAGGAGAACATATGGGTCACACTGTCAATTCCATTGTTATTAGCGCGCCATATAGTAACGTGTTTGATATTTCTAATGATATCCCCCGCTGGACAGAATTATTCGGCGGAGAATATGTGAAAGCGGAAGTTTTAAGCCAGACAGGTAACCGGATTGAATTTCGTTTGACCAATAACGAAGGTCAGTCATGGACGTCATTCCGTTTGCTTTATAAAGAGCACAAGTTTGCTTATGCGCAAAAAAATGAGCCGACATTTCCGTTCAAATTTATGAAAATCATTTGGCTTTATACGGAATTGCCGGAAGGTATTAAGATGACGTGGATTCAGGACTTTGAATTACACCCGGATTTTAAAAAGATGACGGATCAACAGGTTTGCGATGCGGTCAACAAGCATTCGATTCATAATTTGGATATTTTTAAAAAAGTTATTGAGCGCGAAGCGACCTGCCAATAAATAGCTTTAAAATTTTTAAATTGACTTTTTATCATATTAGAGTTGTAATAATTTTATTATTAAATATTAAATATATGGAGGTATCATGGATTTAAATGGAAAAACTGCCATTGTTACCGGAGCAAGCAGGGGTATCGGTTTTAAAGTTGCCGCGCGTTTGGCGAAAGAAGGCGTCAGTGTCGTGATTGCGGCCCGTGATCAGGAAACCTTAAATAAAGCGGTCGAAGATATTAAGGCTCAGTCTGCTTCCGGCGTTAAAGTCATCGGTGTGGCTACAGACGTAGCTAAACTTTCCGATCTTGAAAATTTGTATAATGTGGCAAAAAAAGAATTTGGACATCTGGATATCCTCGTTAATAACGCGGGTGTATCGAGCCAATATCCATTTGAAAAACAACCCATCGACGATCTGGAACGATTGGTTATGACCAATTATTTGGGTTATGTGCGTTTGATCCGTTTGGCGATTAATGACATGATTCAGCGAAAACAGGGCGCGATTATTAACATGGTATCAGGCTCAACATTATGTGATCCTGTGCCGAGAGGATTTGTTACTTATAGTTCTATTAAAGTCGGCTTGAAATCTTTTCTAAAAGGTTTATTTTGGGAAATGCGCGATCATGGAATAAAAATTACCTCTATCCTGCCCGGCGTTGTTGATACAGATTTAACGGGGAAATTGCAGGATATCACGTCGGAAGAAAAAGAACGCTTAATGTCTGCGGATACTGTCGTCGATATGGTTATGTTTGCCCTATCTGTCCCGCAGAATGCGTGTCCCTTGGAGCTGGCTGTGATAAATCAGAAAACTCCTTGGACCAGGCCGGTCATTGATTTTAAACAACAACAGGCTAAGTAAAGGAGAGCGATATGGATAAAACCATCGCGACATTCAAGAAGAACAAGTTTCAGGAAATCCGCGTCGGGATAAGGGAATTCAAGGGGAATGATCTCGTCGACATCCGTACCTGGACCATGACCCAGGGAACCGAGCAAATGGTTCCGACGGCTAAAGGTGTTTCAGCCAATATTACGTTACTTTCTGAACTGAAAAAAAGTTTGGACGAAGTGGAAAAAGTGTTACGCGAAAATAAAATGATTTAAATTTAATTCGGATTTTTTTATGACGAAGATAATAGACGGCCATAGTCATTTTATGCCTTTACCAGTAGCGGAAAAAACTGCGTTTTTTAAAGTGAACTGGTCAGATCTTGATAAACAGCTGACGCTGATGGACAGTGTAGGGATTGAACGGGCTTTATTGCTTTATCCGACGAGTGACGCGCATTTAAATATGGGAGGATGGTCTCACCTGTGTGAAGTATATAATCAAGAGCTTTCGTTGGCCGTGCAGGCTCATCCTGACCGGTTTATAGGCGCCGGGATAATCCCAGCTGACCAACCAGAAAAATTTTTATTTGAATTGCGGCGCATTGAATCTCTCGGTTTGCGGGTATTGAGTTTGGCCTCGAGTTACGACGGAAAATATTTAGACGATCCCCGTTTTTATCCGATCTATGATTTTGCTCAAGCTAAAAATTTCCCTATTCATATTCATCCCCAAATTATTGATCCGATTGGTGAGGAACGAGTAAAAGATCCTTTGCTGTCTCCGGTTCTGGAGTATGTTTTCGACGTGACTATGTGTTTAGGGAAAATGATGATGGAAGGGGTGTTTACTAAGTTCCCGGATGTAAATTTTGTTTTTTCCCATTTCGGCGGTGTTTTACCTATCGTCGCGGAACGGTTTGACAATACTTATAATATGCTGCGAAAGCGGAATATAGTCAAAGATTTAGGGAAAATGCCGGGTGAATATTTTAAGAATTTATATTATGATACGAGCGGTTCTAAGTCTGCGGCCGCGGTATTATCCACTTTGGAAGTGACGGATTCCGCCCATATAATTTGGGGATCTGATTTCCCCGCTAATCAGGATGTGGCTCGCACGATTGAAGTTATGAACAATCTTCCTGTCTCCCAAACGGACAAAAAAAACATTTTAAAAAATCCCTTGCTTTTTTTGAATTGATCGCCTATACTTAGTAACACTTCAGGGGAGTCTATCACATTTGTTCTTAAATATTTTTTCGTTTTTTGTATCAAATAACCCTTGACAAAATTGAATCAGTCTGGTATCTTTGATACTCACGTTGAGCGATCAATGTGATGCAAATCGATCTTTGACATTATTGTTTTTGAAGCCCTAATTGTTTGAGATGTAAAAAAAGCCAAGTTATTTTGGAGAGTTTGATCCTGGCTCAGAGTGAACGCTGGCGGCGTGGATTAGGCATGCAAGTCGTGCGATTCTTTTATTAAAGGTTGAAGCCGTAAGGTCGAGATCAATAATTTTAGAACAGCGGCAAACGGGCTCCCTAAAATCCAATCCCCTTTAAAATTGTAAACAATCTCACCTGGTTTCACATATGTCGCGCCAAACATCACAATACTGCTAAACATTTTGTCCCGC